>WGLV01000058.1 GCA_016125385.1 bacterium | reverse complement strand
CCACTGAGCAACCCACCGCCTTTGATTGGATAGTGGTCGATGATCACGCGCAGCGTCAATGCATTGTAAGCATTGATCCAGAAGGCGATCTTGAAATCATCGCTCCATGATTCGTAAACCGCCGCATCGAGGCTGCCCAAGGATGCCACAAAGCGGTCAAGAGCCGCCCGGTCCGCCTTGAGGCCGCGATAGTTGACCATGCCGTCCTTGTCAACAAACTGGGTAAGAGCCATCGCATAATCGTCCGTAGCGACGTTGGCCGAAACTTCGTCCGGCTGGGGCTCCTGTGCGGATTGCCGAGGTTGCTGCGCATTTCCGCAAGCCGATGTCAGCAAGAGGGCCAACGTCAGAATCAACGAAAGAACCGGGCTTGATTTGAGATGCGTGGCCGACAGTCTGGCGAATTGCATGAGAAATAACGGTTTCATTTCGATTCTCCTGTTACAAGGGGGGTTGTCGTTTGCTTATCCAATGCTCCACCACACGAGGAGCCACACCCCGCGGTGCAACCAAAGCAATGTCCTCCAGTGGCTATCCGCCGGCGCAGCACCGCTTCCGGATCGAAATCATGAATGTTGTCCGGCGTGCCATGATTGACCGGCATGCGGAGTGCCAGGTTAAAGTCGCAATCGTGAATCGTGCCGTTCCAGTCGACGCTGATCTGGTGTCGGCACATCAGCCCGGGCAGCGTGCGCGAATTGAAGTTCTGCTGCAGGAGCGTCAGGTATTCTTGATCGCTCTTTTTCTGGCGCAGATCCGCCCAGAACCGGCCTATGGGCATGTTGGTAATCACATGAAGCCGCGTGAACTGGATGCCGAATCGGCGGTTCAGTTCACGTCGGTAATCCTCTTCCAGCTGTTCCTGGGAGGGGGGCAAAACTGGTCCCAGCGGGTTATAGATCAAATCGAGAGGCAGCGCATCGGTACAGCCATACCCGAGATCATTGAGATTTTGGAGTGCTTTAATGCTCCGGTCATAGGTGCCCATGCCACGTTGAGCATCGACATTCTCTCCGAGATAACAGGGAAGAGATGCGACCAGCTTGACATGATGATCCGCCATGAATCGGGCCATGTCTTCATAGCCGGGTTCCAGCAGGATCGTCAGGTTGGTCCGCACCTGGACGCTGAATCCTCGGGCACTAAGAGCTTCAATGAATCGCCGGAACTGCGGATTCATTTCAGGCGCCCCGCCGGTGATGTCGATGGACTCGCAGTTCACCCGGCGCGCGGCTTCGATCACCGCTTCCATCGTCTCCCAGCTCATTTGTTCTCGCCGCCTGGGACCGGCCGCGACGTGGCAATGTGCGCAGGTCATATTGCACAGCAAGCCAATGTTTACTTGGATCGTGTCGATATCCAGCGCGGAAAGCGGCTGTGAGAGGTTTTCTTCGACGTATTCGTCAAAGCTGTTTCTGGTGTGATGATTGTGCATGTGGAGTCTCTCCTTCAGTCTCATTGCATCCCAACCGAGATCAGGACAATCGGTCGTTTTATTAGCCTTTGCGGCCGCGAATATAACTGGCGGTCAGGTCCTCGCAAGGCTGATTGAATATTTGCTCGCAGACGCCGTGCTCGATAAGTCGCCCCGCCCCATCCTGCACCCAGAAGAGCGCGACCGTGTCGGCCAGGCGGCAAGCTTGACCGAGGTTATGGGTGACGATGACGAGCGTCAGCTGATCGCGCAGGCGGACGATGAGTTCCTCGATGATTTCGGTGGAGATGGGGTCGAGGGCACTGCAGGGTTCGTCGAGCAAGAGAACCTCGGGATTCAGAGCCAGGGCACGGGCGATGCAGAGACGCTGCTGCTGACCACCGCTCAGTTCGAGTGCGGATTTATCCAGGCGGTCCCTGGTCTCATCCCACAGGCCAACGTCGTGCAGGACCGTTTCGAGAATCCTTTCCTGATCAGCCTTGCGGCGCACGCCCTGCTCGGCAAGCGCGAGCGTAATGTTACGGCGGATGCTGAGGGGGAAAGGATTCGGTTTCTGAAAGATCATGCCGATTCGCCGGCGAAGCGCGGTGACGTTGACGCCGGGAGCATAGATGTCATTCCCATCCATGGCGACGCGTCCTGTGACTCGTGAACGGGGGGCCAACTCCACCATACGGTTCAGGGCGCCCAGGAAACTGCTCTTGCCACTTCCCGAGGGGCCGATAATGGCGGTAATCTCGCCCTTGGGGAGTTGCAGAGTGATATCGCGCACGGCCGCGACGCTGCCGTAATGAATGCTTAATGACTCGACCGCCATTTTGGTCGGACCCGAAGGACGAGCGCGTTCGATATGCGCGTGCTGCGGATGACAGCACGCATTATTCTCCGCAGGGGCGCTCGACGCTCCGTTGATATCGGTGATCACGTTATCGCTCATAGGGATAGAATCCTTTTGTGTAATCCATGCTTGGCGATCCAGGTGGTGACAAAGTTGATGAATACCAGCAGGACCACAAGAACCAGCGCCGTCTTGTAAGCGTTGGGGCCGCCGCCGGGCACGTTCATAGCCAGGTCATAGATGTGGACCGAAAGCGAGCGACCGGAATCGGCCAGCGATGAAGGCATCCGCGTCACATAGCCACTGGTGAAAATCAAAGCGGCGGTCTCGGCCAAGGCGCGCCCCACGCTGAGGATAAGGCCGACGGCAAGGCCGGGCGCGGCCTCGGGCAACTGAATTCTGAAGAGCAGCCGTGCGCGCGACATGCCCAGGGCGAAGCCGGCCAGACGATACTCGCCAGGGACCGACCGGAAACCTTCCTCGGCGCTTCGGATGAACAACGGCAAGACCATGCATGCAAGCGTCAGCCCGCCCGAGAGAATGGAGAATCCCATGCCCAGGTAGATGCAGAACAGTGCGTTGCCAAACAGCCCGAAGACGATGGAGGGGACGCCCGCCAGCACATCGAGTGCGCGCCGCACCCAGGCGACGAAGCGGTTGCCCTGAGCCGAGAACTCGGCAAGCAGAATCGCGGACAGGAGCCCGATCGGCACGGAAGCCGCAAGACAAACAAGCAGGATCAGGCCAGTCGAAACGATAAGGGGGCCAATCCCGCCCGCACGCCCCGAACGCTGAACCGGTTCAATCAGGAAGCGCCAGTCAAGGTTCGACAACCCTTGGGCGAAGACATCGAAAAGAATCCAGCCAATCGCGCCGGCGACCGTGAGAGAAGCAGTCCAGCCGCCCAGGGCCGTCAGAAAGTCGAGCAAGCCGGCTCGCGGCCGCTCATGGATGGAGGCGATCGTAACCTGACCCTCAAGCATGAGTCCTGCCTTTCGTGATGAATTCAGCCAGACCAATCAGAATGCTCACCACAAGTGTGAGCATCAGCCCGCTGACGAACAACGCGGAGCGGTGGTCGTTCATCGCGTAGGCCATTTCCAAGGCGATGTTGGAGGTGAGAGCTCGTATGGGATCGAACAGCGACGAAGGGTATTGCACCACATTACCGGTCACCATCAGCACGGCCATGGTTTCGCCCAGGGCGCGGCCGGTCGCCAGAATGAAGCCGGTGATGATGCCCGAACGAGCGGCGGGAACGGACACGCACCAGAGTGTTCGAGCCCGGCTCATCCCGAGCGCCATGGCTCCGCGTTTGTATTCCAGCGGCACTTTGGCCAGCGCGGCGTCGGACAGGAGGGCCATGGTTGGCAGAACCATCAAGGCGAGGATAAGAATGCCCGCCAGCAGGCTTACCCCCGGCGCCTGCCACTTCAGGATAATCGGGGCGAGGACCATCAAACCCCACAGGCCGTAAACGACCGAAGGCACGCCCGCCATCAGTTCGATGACGCGCCGATAGAGACCCGCAAGCCAGAGAGGCGCATAGGTCTGGCAGAAGATTGCGGACAGCAGGCCGAGCGGTCCGGCCAACAGCATCGCGCCAAGGGTCAGGGCCAACGTGCCAGCCACCATGGGTAGCAGATTAAAAGCCCCCTCCTCGGCCTGCGCAGCCGGATGCCAGGAAGAGTCCGTCAGGAAACCGAGTCCCACCGCCCTCAGGGCCGGCAGCGATTCATAGACCAGAAGCCCCGCGATCAGAACGATGATGACGCCGCTGATCGCGGCGGACAGGCGAAGGGCGCTCAGCAGGAGGCGATCTTTCCAAGTAGTATTCATAAGGGAGTCACACTCTGCGCGTCAGATGTTCCTGTGTTACTGGGTCGGGACGAAGTAGAGGCCCGTGATGAGGTCGTTGACTTCAGACGATTGGGCGTAATCGATAAACGTCCTGCTGAGGCCGTCGACGTCACCTTGGGTGATCAGATTGAGCGGCCGGGAAAGCGGAAACGATCCGTTCCGGACGTTTTGAGTGGTCGGCGCGACGCCGTCCATGGGAAGCAGCTTGATTGAGACACCGTCTTCGGCGGCGAACTCCGCGGCGCCGATGCTGACGTAGCCGATGGATGCGGGATTCGTCGAGACGGTTTTAATCCCCTGTTCGTTGTCGCCGATGACAACCGAAGCCTCGACTTCGGTGCTTTCCATGCCGTAGTAGTGCAAGAACAACTCCAAGGTGGAGCGCCCTTCCGCCTTGTTGACCACGGTGATGGGGGCGTCCTGCCCGCCAACTTCGTTCCAGTTCGTAAGCTGGCCGCGATAGATCGCACGCACCTGATCGTCACTGAGCGATTCGACAGGATTGTCCGCATGCAGGATCACGCAGATGCCGTCGAGCGCGATGGTGTGTGCCGTCAAGTCGCGCTCATCTTCTTTTAAGGCGCGAGACGCCATGCCGATATCGGCCAGTCCACTGCGAGCGTCGGAAATACCACGCGAAGAACCGCCGGTCTGCACATCCACACGCACGTTCGGATGTTCCTGCTCGAACCTTTGGCCGATCTCCTGGGCCAACGGGGCAACCGTGCTGGAACCGGCCAGGACCAGCTTGCCCGTAACTGCGGATGAGTCGTTATCAGCGGAGGTGTCCGCTGTGGACTGGTTGCACGCGGAAAGAAGTCCTGCGCTCATGATTGATATAATGACTAATGCGGAGAGTTTGAATCGCTTCATAGTCTCTTGTTTCTTTGGGAGTTTTGAAATTTTTCAGCAGCATTCATCAGGGCCGCAACACGACTGCTGGTCCCCATCACGCGTCTCATGGTATTCAAGCCCCTTGGTTTCACGTGGATGGCGGACTCGCGCCCGGGCGCAATCCATGGGCTTGGCATCCTCCAGCGGCACGGACTTACGAGGTTCGACCCCAAAAAACTCGCCTGCATAGGGTCCTCCTGAATCCGTCATAATGTCATATGTCTTGTCGCAGACGGCCGTGCGATCGCCGCGCACGAACCGATGGCCATCATCGTCCACGACGCAACTCCAGGGGCCGCGATAGACGACCGCCTGGTTGCGTTCCAGACACGGTCCCTGTTTGCCCTTGAAGGCGCGCACGGTCAGCGAGAGGAACTCGATGCCGTCGATCACACGCCAGGGCTCGGACTGCCGGGCGACGATCTCAATTCCGTGAAAGCCTGCCCGCTCGAACATCTTGAGGAAGGTATCTTCTCGAAACGCCCCGGAAATACATCCGCTCCATAAATCAGGATCGGCCATGATCGCCGGCGTCGGGTCCTCATCGCAGACGATATCGGAAATAACGGCGCGGCCGCCCCGGCGCAGCACACGGAAGATCTCGTCGAACAGCCTCTCTTTTTCCTCCTGGCGCACCAGGTTCAGCACGCAGTTGGACACCACCACGTCCACGCTGTCATCCCCGATCAGAGGTGATTCGACGCGCAGTCGGCTGCATTCCGCTTCGAAAGCCCCCCAATCCTCGATAGAGGTGACAGGATGCGCATGCAGCCAGGACTCGGCCGCATTCAGATCCAGCCCCAGATCCTGAATGCGGCCTTTGACAAACCGGGTATTCTCATAGCCCAGCTTATTGCCAATGTCCGGCTGATACTTGCGCGCCAGCGCGAGCATTGCGTCATTGAAGTCAATGCCGATGACTTTTCCATGGGGGCCGACTTTCTGCGCCAGGATGTAACAGATCTTGCCGGCTCCCGAACCCAGATCCAAAGCCGTCTCACCCTCGCCCACCCAGCGCGATGGATCGCCGCAACCGTAGTCCCGCTCGATGATTTCGGGCGGGAGGATTTCAAGGTAGCGACGATCATAATCCACGGGACAACAAAGTTGCGCCTCGGCTTGACGTGCGCCGGCGGCATAACGGTCTCGCACCGTCTTTTCGACGTCATACTTTCCATTGGATATATGTGTTGTATTCTGCGATTGACTCATGGATATCGGACCTTCCTTCATGTGGTCTTGCTTGTGAGGGGCTTGAGAGCAAAAGTGATCCCCTATTTACTGGCCCTCTGGCTTCGCTTGAGGGTTGTACAGTGCGCCGTTTGGATAGTTGGAATCATAGGTGAACCAGAACATATAGGTTTTCCTGATTCCGACCTGCTCGCCGGTCGAATCCTTCGCCGTCACATCCACGCGACCGGTATCCGGCTCGTATTCAAGGCTCAATTCCACGTCACAGATTCGGTCTTCAATTCGATGATCCGCGTCGGCCCTGAGGTCGGCATACGGATAAGCTTTCATCTGATCACCCACGAGCAGCACCAGGGCCATATCTTTACTTCCCAGATCAGGCCGGCGGTTTGTGCGATCCTTGACAGGGAACATCAGTTGATCCGAACCGAAATAGCTCGAATAGGCCTGCTGCCGGTAAGGGCGGTCGTGGCCTGTTTCCAGAGAGAGAACCGTCGAATCCGGATGGAGCTGCTTCCAATCAGCAAAAGTTGTCAGCGTTGAATCGACAACTTCGAGTTCGAGGCTTTCCTGCGCGGCCGGACCGCAAACAGCCTTCATCAGGGCCTGGCTCCAGAGGCTCTCCTCTTTCGGATCGGTCTGCCGGTCGTAGAGCAGCACATTGGACTGATAGAGAAGACCGCTGATGCCAAACTCGCGCACATGCCCTCCCACATCCCGCCGGAAGACCAGAGACGACCGGCACAGAGGGCAGTGCGTCACCACGATCGGAACGCCGCCCAGCGTATCGTTGATCGCCTCGTGCCAGTCCAGAATCCCGATGGGGTAAGCCCGCGCTTCGCCGTCGATTGTCACGCCGACCACCAGTCCCGTCGCCTCCGGGTATTTGGCTCCGGCCACCGGCACGACCTTGGGCGCGGTCAGGGCTGGAATACCATCCTTTGGCGGTCCTCCCGAGAAGATTTCCGCGCGATCGATAAGGCAGGTGGTGATTTCGAATGGAGTCGATGACCTGGCGAGAACGGTACTGACTTCGGGGCCGCCGCCAATCCCTCCGGTAGCTTGCAGATACCGGTATGATCGGAATCCAAATGTCCCTGCCGCGCCGATGATGACAAGCACGAGGACCGCAATGGTGATTGTCGCTTGCGTTGACCGAGCCTCCGGCTTTTCCACGCCCAAACTGCGAGCTTCCATGACGACTTAACCTCCGGGCAATTGGCGTTTCTCCCCCACGCCTCGGTTAGGTCGCTGAACCCATGCTTGCCTTACAGTCTATTTTCGGCGTAACCTTGACCGTGAGCATTGAGGTCCGAAGGCGGCGGTAAAACCATATGATTCAACCTGATAGGTCCGGCCAACAACACGAACTCGACCCGCAGCGCTGGGTGGAAATCCACGGCGATGTCCTGATGGGTTATGCCATGCTCCGCGTTCGCGACCGTGATCTGGCCGAGGATCTGGTTCAGGAGACGCTCGTGGCCGCCTGGAATGCGCGTGACAGATTTGAAGGACGCGGCAAGGAGCGCACCTGGCTCGTCGGCATCCTCAAGCGACGGATCTTTGATTTTTACCGCCGCCGTTGGCGCGAGCAGCCCGCCACGGCCTTGAGTGCCGATGCAGACGGAGATCAGATGATGGATCGGATGTTCGATGAGAAGGGCATGTGGAAGGACGAAAAACCCCAAGTCTGGGCCGATCCACGTCGCGCACTGGATGGCAAGGAATTCATGGAGTATCTCGAACTTTGCCTGAAGAAATTGCCCGCGCGGCTTGCCGAGGCCTTTACGCTGCGCGAAATGGAAGAAGTGGATGGAAATGAAATTTGTCAGGCTCTCGGGATCAGCGCTACGAACCTCTGGCAAATGATCCACCGAGCCCGGGCAGGATTACGCCGCTGCCTTGAGAAAAACGGCTTCGGCTCGCTGGGGAAGGAATGACACCGATGTTGAATTGCAAAGAAACCACCCAACTGGCCAGCGACCGCTTTGAACGCCGTCTTACCCTGACGGAGCGAATGAATTTTCTCATGCACATCATGATGTGCCCCTTCTGTCGTCGTTTCTCCCGCCAGATTGGCTGGCTGCACGACCTTTTTCACAAAGCCTCGACCCTCCCCGACGACCAGCTTGCGGCCATCGGCCAGAAACTTCCTCTGGATCGGGAGCGATTGGCGCGGGCGCTGCGCGATCAGGACCGGCAATAGAACAGTTCTCCCAAACACATTGCCTCGCTCCTTCTCCCGGACGATTGCGACAATCGTATCGATCGCCGGGAACTTTTCGCCCTCCAAGGCCGTTTTCTAGAGTAGAGGCCACAAGAGGGAGGCGATGTGATTCGCTCTGATCCAGAAACTCTCCTGATCGATTCACTCGACGCCTTGCTTCGCATGGCGGCTCGATTGACGAAGAGCCCAGAGGAAGCCGAAGACCTGGTACAGGAGACATGTGCCCGTATCTTGGGAAAGCGCCGCTCCTTCATCTCGCACCCGAATCCGAAGGGATACGCATTCAAAACCCTATTCAATCTCGCGAGGGACCGGGGACGTTCTCAAGCGCGAATGCCGAAAATAGTCTCGGTAGCCGATATGGACTCCGAAATCGGGGCGGTGCAACCTGACACGGAAGCCTCCAGCCGATTCATCCTGAACTCGCTGGATGACGAAGTCGAAAAAGCCTTGGAAGATCTGTCAATGGAATTTCGCGGCGCCTTGTGGTTGCGAGAAGTGGAGGGCTTTACCTATGACGAAATAGCGCAAATCCAAGGTGTTCCGGTTGGCACAGTCCGATCTCGCCTGGCACGCGCTCGTCGTTTGATGGCGGAACGGCTGGCGGAATACGGAAGCGCTAGAGGTTACGGGAAAGATCGCCCTTCTTCGCGAGAAAGGAAAACCTCATGATGCAAAATAATTCGTGTCGCGAGTGGGAAGAGCGATTGTCCGCCTATAGTGATGGCGAATTAATGGACTCGCCGGCCTTGGAGGCTCACGTGGAAGAATGCCCCCTCTGCCGCCGGCGTTTGGCCAATCATCAAGCGCTTGGCGAGAGACTGCGCCAATTGCCGCCCCCGGATCTCTCCGATTGCCAGAACCGGCTGGAAATGGGCATTTTGCAGAAACGCCACTTCCATCAAGGCAATCGTTCGATTCTCGCGGCGGCCTCCGTTGTAATCCTGCTTCTTGTTGGAGTCTGGGTGGCTCTTCGACCTGCCTCGCATGACAGTATGCTTCGGGACTATTTCGATGACCACATTGGAATCGTGGCCACACAGGATCACAAGGGTTTTCTTTCCGACGATCCCAAGGCCATGGAAGCGTGGTTATCCGAGCGTCTCGGTTTCATTCCAAACATTCCCCCTTGGCCATGGGCACAGTGGAAGAGTGCCAGGCTTTGCGCCATCCGTGGAGAGCGCGTGGCATTTGTCCAACTCGCCATGAATGACCTCGATGCCTCGCTCTTTATTCATCCATCAGTGAGGCATGGAATGAGCGAGACGGCATCACCGCAGTCACCACATATTGCCGTCGAAAGAGGTTATGCCGCGGCCTGTTGGCAGAAAGACGGCCTCGAATACGTCTTGGTTGCTCCAGCCTCGGCAACCAATATGTTCAATCGCCTGGATTAGATATCCCCATCCATGTCCTCAAACGCGAGGATCATTTCGATCAAGGAGAAAGAATATGAAGCGCATATCAACAACCAAGAGATTCCTGGGCACACTGGCCATGTTGGTCTCCATTGCCGGAATCGTCATCGCCGTGCCGCGCATGGCGCAAAGCCAACAGGAAGGTTCCGGAACAACCGCTCCGGCCACGACGGCGCAGTCGCAGGAATCGGAATCCATCAAGACCCCGAAGGTTATCGCGGTGAAGTTCCATGCCGATTGGTGCGGATTCTGTAAGGCAATGGGTCCGGTGATGACTGATTTACAGAACAAGTTCGATGGACAGCCAGCGCTCTTCGTCACATTCGACCTGACCAATCAGACCTCGAAGAATCAGGCGGAGATGCACGCCGCGGCGCTGGGCCTCTCGGATCTATGGAAATCCAATGGCGGATCAACGGGCAAGATTTACCTCGTTGAGATTGACAATCGGAAAGCCATAACGACGCTGACAAGCGATCACACCCTGAAGGATATGACGGCGTCGCTCACAAGCGCCCTCCGATAACTCCCAGATGCACACCCAATGAGGAATGTTTCGATGGCATCACGGCGAACGAGGAAATATGGAGTGGCGGCGGCTCTTGTCTTGTCAGTGCTGGCTGGAGTATCGCTTTGGCAGGCGCTTCTCGCGCAGGAGGAGCCGTCCCCGCAAAAGGAGGCTTCGGCGCACGAGCGACCGGCGGTTCCGCCCGCGGAAGAACTCGCCAGGCTTCCCCGCGACGGCGGCGCCGAGTGGAACCGGCTGGTTTTCGAGCACAGTCCCTATCTGCTTCAGCACGCCGCCAATCCGGTCGATTGGTGGCCGTGGGGCGAGGCGGCCTTCGAGGAAGCCCGGCGCCGCAACGTGCCCGTCTTTCTCAGCATCGGCTATGCCACATGTCATTGGTGCCATGTCATGGAGCGCGAGTCCTTCGAGAATCCTGAAGTGGCCGCTCTGATGAACGAAACCTTCGTCAGCATCAAAGTGGACCGAGAGGAGCGCCCCGACATCGACGCCGCTTACATGGCCGTGACGCAGGCCATGACCGGCTCGGGTGGTTGGCCCATGACCGTCGTTCTGACGCCGGACAAAAAACCGTTCTTTGCCGGGACCTACTTTCCAAAGGAAGGCGGCTATGGCCGTCCCGGAATGATGCAGTTGATTCCTGCCCTGGACAAGGCTTGGCGGGAAGACCGCGAAAAAGTGCTGGAATCAGCTAATCAGATCGTCGCGGCAATGCAATCCCAATCGAAACAGGCCGCCGTCCAGGGCGGCGCGCTGAATGAGCAAACTCTGGAGACCGCGTCCACCCAACTTGCATCGCGATTCGATCCACAGAACGGGGGATTCAGTCAACGGCCCAAATTTCCCGTCCCGCACAACATCAGATTTCTGCTGCGCCACCACGCGCGCACCGGCGACACGAAAGCGCTCGAAATGGCCGAAATCACCCTGCGCGAGATGCGCGAGGGCGGCATTTACGATCATGTGGGATTTGGTTTCCACCGCTATTCAACGGATGCGCTATGGCTCGTTCCGCATTTCGAGAAAATGCTCTACGATCAGGCCTTGCTCACCATGGCCTACACCGAAGCATGGCAGGCTACGGGCAAGGGTGAATACCGGCAGACAGCCGAAGAAATCCTACAATATGTCACCCGCGATATGACCGCGCCCGAGGCCGGATTCTACAGCGCCGAGGACGCCGACAGCGAGGGCGAGGAAGGTTTGTTCTATCTGTGGTCCTCAGACGAAATCAAAGCGGTTCTCGGCAAGAAAGACGGTGAACTCTGGGCCAGTATTTACAACGTCAATCCCGGCGGTAATTTTCGCGACGAAGCCACGGGAGAACGCAGTCCCCGCAACATCCTTCACCTCGACAAGCCTCTGGCTGAGACCGCCGAGCAAATGGGCATGACCGAACAAGCTCTGCGATCCCGACTTGATTCACTGCGAGAAAAACTATTGGCCGCCCGGTCCAGACGCATTCGCCCGTTGCGCGATGACAATGTGCTGACCGATTGGAATGGCTTGATGATCTCTGCCTATGCTCGGGCCGCTCAGGCTTTCGACAATTCGGAATACGCCAAAACGGCCAGTCGAGCCGCCGATTTCGTGCTGAAGCACATGCGAACGGAGGATGGCCGGCTCCTCAAGCGTTGGCGGAACGGTCACGCCGGGCATTATGCCACCCTCGAAGATTATGCGTTCTTCATAGGGGGGCTTCTCGATCTCTACGAGACGACCTTCGATCCGGATCGCCTTCGGCAAGCCATTGAACTTGCCAACTTGATGCGCGAACACTTTTCCGCCCCCGAAGGAGGCTATTTCCTGGCTCCCGATGATGGGGAAGACCTGTTCATGCGCACGCGTGAGATTTATGACGGCGCGATTCCCTCCGGCAATTCCGTCGCGGCGCTCGACCTGCTGCGCCTGGCACGCATGACTGGCGACATGGCCTACGAGGAGACGGCGTGGAAGTTGATGAACAGTTTCGCGTCCCAGGTCGGGCAAGCGCCTTCGGCTCACACCCAGTTCATGCTTGCGCTCGATTTCGCTGTGGGTCCAAGCAACGAGATCGTAATTGCCGGGGACCTGGCCGCGCCGGATACTCAGACCATGCTTGAACATTTGCGCCGGCCCTTTCTCCCCAACAAGGTCGTGCTGCTTAGACCGTCCGGCGACGATGCCCCCATCAAGCGCATTGCCCCTTACACCGAGAACCAGGTGGCCATCAATGGCAAGGCCACGGCCTATGTCTGCCGCAATTTCGCCTGCAACCTGCCGACGACCGATATCGACAAAATGCTGGAGCTGATCCAGTCGGAGGTGCCGGCGGAGGGCGCGAATTTCGGTGTCAGGAGCGCCCGATAGTCACGACTGAACCAAGGGGATAAGAAGATACGCACGCCAAGAGGAGAATTACCATGAAACATCGCTTCCGCGCCATCGTCGCGCTGACCATCGCATTGCCCGTCATCGGGGCGGGGGCCTGGCTCGCCACCAGGCCCCCGGAGCCGGATAACGCTCCCGGCGTCTCGGCATCGCCGGCGGCCGGCGCCTCGGAAATTGCAGCTTCCGCCTCCTCCCGGCCGGCGGCGGAGAATCGAGTCAATCTGCGCGCCACGGAATCCAATGAGATCCAGTGGGGGACGAACTATGAAGCCGCCTTGGCCGCGGCCAAAGAGCAGAACAAGCTGGTCGTCGTCGATTTCTACGCGACATGGTGCGGCCCCTGCAAGCTGATGGAGCAAAACACGTTCACAGACGAGCGTGTCCGCGAACGCATGGCCGGCTTCATTCCGCTGAAAGTCGACGTCGACCGGCAGCGGGATCTCGCCGCGCAATATGGCATCACGTCCCTCCCGACCACGGCGGTTCTCGCGGCCGATGGGAAACCGATCACCGGCGCCATGGGCTATCTGAAGCCCGAGCAGTTCCTTCAACTCCTCGACAGCCCCAAAGCCGAGGGCCAGGAACCGGTCTGAACCACGCGACCCTGACAGATAATTTCCAATTAGAATGGTCTCCAGGACGGTGAGGTCTGAAATGACGCAAGATTCCGCAAAAGATTCGGCTTACGAAAAGCCCGAGCATGGCCTTGACCCGCGCAGCTGGGTGGAGCGCCATGGCGATGTGCTCATGGGTTACGCCATGCTTCGTGTGCGCGACCGCGACGTTGCGGAGGATCTTGTGCAGGAAACCTTGCTGGCTGCATGGAAGGGACGTGATCGGTTTGAAGGCCGAGGTGAGGAGCGCACCTGGCTTGTCGGCATACTCAAGCGCCGAATCTTCGACTTCTATCGTCGGCGATGGCGAGAACAGCCGGCTACTGCCTTGAGCGCCGACGCGGACGGCGACCGGCTCATGGACCAGATGTTCGACGAAAAGGGGATGTGGAAGGACGAGAGGCCGCAGGCTTGGGCCGATCCACGTCGCACACTGGAAATCAGGGAGATCGTCGAGCACCTGGAGCGTTGTCTGAAAACACTCCCGGCGCGACTGGCTGAGGCCTTCACCTTGCGCGAGATGGAAGAGGTCGAAGGGGACGAAATCTGTCAGGCCCTCGGCGTCAGCGCGACCAACCTCTGGCAGATGATCCACCGGGCTCGTGTGCGGCTGCGCCGCTGCCTGGAGAAACATGGTTTTGGCTCGCCCAGGAAGTAGTGAACCCATGCTGAACTGCAAAGAAACAACACGACTGGCCAGCGACCGATTTGAGCGCCGCCTAACACTCTGGGAGCGGGTAAACTTTTTCATGCACCTCATGATGTGCCCCTTCTGCCGCCGCTTTGCGCGCCAGATCGACTGGTTGCACGACTTGTTTCACAAAACCTCGACTCTTTCCAACGAACAACTCGCCCAAATCGGACGCGACTACCCGATCGACCAGGACCGCATCGCGCGGACGCTGAAGGATCAGGATAAGTAATCGATTCCCTGCCGCCATACCCCTGGCACGCATAATGCAGGGATGTTTCCGCCGCGCACGATCTACAACTCCCCCTTGAAGGCTTTGTCCAATGCCGAGGGCAGCAGGGCGTCGAGTTCGGTCATGATGGATTCTGCGTCTTTTCGCATGGCCGCCATTCGCGTTTTGATCTCACGGAGCTGGAACTGAATCTGCCGCGATGGGAGCGGAATGCGGAACTGCAGGAAGTCGGCTGGCTTCAGACGACGGCGGCGAACGTTTGTGCCCGTGCTTGTCCCTGACAGTTGGGGCCAAACCTCCGGCGACCGAAAGTAAACATCGAGGACTTCGGGCAGGACCTTGTTTGTGTCTATTTCGAATACTGGGAACTCCGTCGAGACGACCAGCCCATCGCACTCGGGCGGGACAACGGCCAGCGCCCCTTCCCAAGCCATGAGCTTCGGATAGACGAAATCGCCTTCTCTCAGGCGTGTGAGTCTTGGGTAGGAGAATTCCATGCCTGTCTTGGTAGGGCCTTTGAACACGCCTCGTCCGAAGCAATAGACCCCGGCGAACTCGTATGCGACATCGGGTTGGACCTCAACATCCGGCGGTCTTAGCTGAACGAGGCCGGACATCTCCACAGGTGTCGCAGACGTTGCTGAATGGATAAGCGAACGGCACAACGCGTCGGCTTCTTGTTCGATCTGGCGGTAGCATTCGCGGGCTTCGTCGATGCGGGCGGACAGGGCGTCGAGTTTTGCCACGATCCGGTCCTGCTCCTTGCGGTTCGGGAGGGGGATCGAAATGGAAGCAAACGCCTCCGGGCGAATCCGGCTCTTGCTTGTGGTGCCTCGTGAGGCCATATCGCACTCGGCCCAGAACCACCGCGTCTTTGTCATCCAGTAGAACCAGCGATCAGACAACGCACTGGAATTTGGGTGAAAGAGTGGGAATTCACTGGAGCAATAACAGCCGGAGAGGTCTTTCTGAATCACACTCACGCTACCGTTACGTGCCCAAATCTTGTTGACGATGATGTCGCCGACTTCAACCCGATGAAGGGAATTGTATTGAGTTGCAGCGCCGTCCAGTACTTCGCGTTCGTAGGCACCTTGTCCCCAAAGCCTCACACCAACCTGCCGATACTCCTTCCCTGGGACCGGGGTTTCTGGGCGCTGAATAGGCGGAGCCACTTCGCCAATCGAAACTTTCTGCCAGCCGTTGGAGGTCATCGTGTCTTTCCTCCTGTGGCGGCTGGTTCCGCGAGGATGGCCCTGATTTCAGCCATGATCTCGCCGACGCGCCGGTTCTTCCCGGCGATACTGTCGGCGAGTTGTTCGGGCGGCAGATGTTCGAGGGCTTCGGCTCCGCGCGGATTCTTGATGTCGAGATTGCAGCCGCCCGCCAGCACGTCCTTGGCTTTCACCTTCCAGGCGTGGGCGTTCTCGCGGCGGCGCGCGGAGCGGAACCATTTGAGCAGGTCGGCGAACTCCTCGACTTGCAGCGGGTTGGTCTTCGTGTATTTCTTGCGTCCCTCGGGCAAGGGCAGTTCGTAGTACCAGACGGCATCGGTCGGGCCGGAGCGGTCGAAGAAAAGCAGGTTTGTCGGGATGGCGGTGTAGGGCTCGAACACGCCCTGGGGCAGGCGCACGATGGTGTGCAGGTTAAAGGCTGTCAGCAGTTCTTCCTTGATGCGGCCGCAGACGCCGTCGCCGAAGAGCATCCCGTTGGGGACGACCACGGCGGCGCGGCCCGGATTGGGCGCGCGGCGAAGTTTGCGCATGATGAGTTGCAGGAAGAGCAGGGCCGTTTCAGTGGTCTGCTTGTCTTCGGCGAAGTTGCTGAGGATGCCGCGCTCCTCCTCGCCGCCAAAAGGTGGATTGGTGAGGATCACGTCCACGCGATCGCGGTCGCCGATCTCGTTGAGGGGAAATCGCAGGCTGTTCTCGGGATCGATCCGTGGGGCTTCGAGGCCGTGGAGCAGCAGGTTCATCTGGCAGAGCAGGAAAGGAAGGGGCTTGGCCTCGCCGCCGAAGATGGTTTGCTCTTGCAGGCGTTTGCGATCCTCGACGGTCTTGACCTGCTTGCCCAGGTGGTTGAAGGCTTCGACGAGGAAGCCGCCCGTTCCGCAGGCAGGATCGAGCAAGACCTCGCCGAGGCGGGGATCGACGGCTTCAACCATGAAGCGAACGACGGGACGGGGTGTGTAGAACTCGCCCGAGTCGCCGGCGGCGTCGCGCATTTCGCGCAGCATGGATTCGTAGAGGTGGCCGAGGGTGAAGAGTTCGTCCTGCGATTCGAAGTGGATGGCGCTGACCTGGTTGATCACGTCGCGCAGGAGGTAGCCCGACTGCATGCGGCAGGTCTGGCCGCTGAAGACCGTGGCGACCACCTGCTTGCGGCTGCCGGGGCCGTTGTGGAGGTTGCGCAGATAGGCGAACAATCCCGCGCCCTTCGTCCCGTCGGGGCGGACGGCTTCTTCCTGGGTGATAAAGGCGATCAGTTCGGGGCCGGTGACGCCGTTTTCCTGGGCGGCCCAGTCGCGCCAACGGTACGGGGCGTCGATGGTGGGGCGGAATTTCGCGCGGCGCATCTTGGCCCGCGACCCTTCGATCTGCTCCATGTCGTCGAGGAACTTGAGGAACATGACCCAGGTCAGCAGAGGCAGGCGGATCGCGCTTTGGCCTTTGTTTATGCGGGTTTCGTGAAACGGCTGTGGACTCGCGGTTCGATAAACGGCTTTTGGGGCCGGTTTTCGGACAGGCCTTTCGATGGCCAGTCACAAAACACGGAAACCAACGAAGGCCGCAACGCCTTGAAATGGCTGGTGTTATGCGAAATTGCCTCCTCGGACTGAGTCCACAGGTATTGGAGAGAACAGAGAGAATCGGGGAGAAATGTGGCCGAATCGGCAGGAAACGCAGGTTGGCAAGTCCACTGGCCGAGGGGGCTGGAAACCGGGCAAAGGCCCGCCAGAAAAGGGCCAGAATGCAAAACGCCCCCTCGGGCCGGTTGCCCGAGAGAGCGTGGTTGCATTTCTGAAAATGGTGGAGGACCGGGAGCACTGGATCGACTAGGAATCTCTGGCAAAAATATGGGCTAAATCGTTCCATCTCAAGGGCTTGGAGGACGCCCCAAATACTTCTCTCCAGAGGCGAGAGAGGAAGCGGAATTGACTCGGATTTCCTTTGCCGCGAACTCAATGTTAAGTGGAAGGTGCCGGAAGATTGACGGCTCGTACATTGGCCCACCATCTTGGAATGTGGTTGAGGATTTAGGAATCGAACCGAATCCAAACTGGGATTAGCACCAAGTAGATCGAATGCTCCCACATCCTTTCCGCGAATGCTGCGTCTTCAAAAAACGCACATAATAGGATTCGGGAATCCTCATATCTTTATTCCGAATCCGGAATTACCTCTCATTTCTCTGTCAGGGTCAAGGCGATCAAGATACTAAACACGAAGGACGCGTATAGCGCCAAACTGCGAGCATGGCCATCCTGACCATGCCGCGCATCCCTGACTCCCAAAGACGGAGGAAACGCAAATGATAGTGTCGAAGAAAATGATGGCGACAGGGGCAATGAGCTTGCTTCTGATAGCTGCGCTGATGGTCGGCTCGCTGGCCGTCGCCCACGAAGGCAGTGGTACTGCGGCACCGGGTCTGACGGTGGGTGCCCAGCAGGAGGAATCCGCGGAAGTGGCCAATGTCAAACCAGCGGTGATCGCAGTGAAATTGCATGCCGACTGGTGCACGAAGTGTCAGGCCTTGGGACCCATTCTCGAGGATCTGACGCAACGGCTGGGCAAGGATTCCGAGGCGTTGCTCGTCAAGGTCGACCTGACGAACGACGCCACGAAGCGGCAAAGTCAGCTTCTCATGAGCGCCTTGGGACTGAGCAAGGTTTACAGTGAGAATAGCGGCAAAACGGGCGTTCTCCTGCTCATTGACTCGAAATCGGGCAACGTGACAAAGACCTTGACCTCGGAGATGACGGCCGCCCAGATGGAACAGGCGATACGCACGGCCAGCGGCGCATCCTCGGGAGCGGCCAGGAATGCCGTGCAAAGCCCGGCAGAGGGTTCAGCCCCCGCGAAGCCAGAAGGTTCCGCCCCCCAGCCGCCGGAAGGTTCCTGAGCAAGGGGAAATGGTATCGGCGGCCAACCAGTCCATCGTCCTTGAGGCCCAAGCGGACCTCCAACCATCATCGCCTTCGGAAGCCAGCCTTCCGGGGGCGATGGTTTGGTTCGTTTGGGTCTTCGGGAGTCTATGTCTCGTCGGCGGATCGATCTGGCTGACAATACTCAGCCGGCGTTTCGAATGGGGCGTCGGACATGCCGAGCGGCCGATCCTGACCGTCGTTCTCGTGATGGGCGTCATGGGGCTGGGCTTTCTCGTCTCGGTCGGATTGAGCCTCTGGCGCAGATGGCGCATACCGTTGTGGTTATTGCTCGGTATCGCGTTGCTCTCGCGCGGGGCGCTGCTTTCTTCCAATCTGATCCAGGAATCGGATGGCTATCGATATGTGCTTGATGGCATGGCGACGCTAAATGGGGTCAATCCATACAGGTATTCTCCAGACCGCATTCGATTCGACGCACGAGACCAGATGGGAGCTTCACTTGACACGTCTGCCGCGCGCCTGGTGATCGCACGCGTCAGCTATCCGGAACTGCCGACCATCTATCCGCCGCTGGCTCAGAGCGCGTTCGCGCTGGGTGCGGCACTGACTCCCTGGGACTGGCGTGGGCAGCGATGGGTCTTTACGGGTCTGGATATTGGTGTGATCGTATTGCTGCTATTCGCACTGCGCCGACTCGGCAAGCCGGTGGCGTGGGCGGCGGTTTATGCCTGGAATCCGCTCGTTCTGAAGGAGATCGCCAATTCGGCGCATCTGGAAAGTCTGGTAGCGCTGCCGATCGTGGGATTGACGGCCTTGCTGGCTCTCCATGCGGCGCGGCCGAGTTCGCGTTTCGCCGCGGCGGCGGGATTGTGTTTCGCCGCGGCCGTGCTGGCAAAGATCTTTCCCTTGACTCTCGCGCCGATCGCGCTGGCGGTTCTGGCGCGCTCTCCTCGTCCATTCCATTCAATCCTTGCATTCGGCGGAGCCGCGGCTTTGACGATCGCCGCATGCGTGGCCATATTTCTGGATGTCGGCTGGGATCGGTTCACGCAAAGCCTTGGTGTTTACGCTCGAACATGGGAGGTCAATGCCGGTGCGTATTCCGTGTTGTCGGCAATGACGTCTTGGGGCAGGACGATCAGTCTGGCGGTTCCGGCGCTCGTGGCACTCGGATTGGCCTGGCGGGTCTTTGTGGCTGCGAAAGACAAGAGAGGTGATGCTTTGATTTTCGCGACTCAGGGGACGCTTCTGGCTTGGTTTCTTTTTCTGCCGGCCGCATTTCCATGGTATGCAACGTCGCTGTTGGCGGTTAGCGCGATGCGGCCCCGCTTCTGGGTTTTTGTCCTGAGTATCGCATTCGCCCTCTATTACGTCCGCTTTCATATTCTTTATCACGACCTTTCGCAGAGTTGGTCCTATTGGGTGCGGGCGGTCGAACACGGTGCCGTCTGGTCGACTCTGGGATTGGGCTGGGTGCTGGCGCTGCGACCTTGGACGGGAGGATCATTGCCATGCGAATCGGCGTAGTCATACCGGCTCTGAATGAAGCCGGATCAGTGGGCGCGGTCATCACCAGGTGTCTTTCGCAACGTCACGCAAGCGACCAGATGAGAGTCGTGGTTTGCGACAACGGCTCATCGGATGGCACGGCCGATATTGCCCGCCGGCATGGGGCGGAAGTGATCCATGAGGTCAAAAGGGGTTATGGCACTGCCTGCCTGCGAGCCCTCGAGGTTTTGGGGGAGTGGCCGGAGGCGCTTGTCTTCATCGACGCGGATGGATCGTCACGGCCCGAGGAAATGGAACGGCTTCTTGCGCCCATTCGGAGCACGGAAGCCGATGCGGTCATTGGCAGGCGCCGTCCATCCCTGAAAACCATGACATGGCCTCAGATTCTGGGCGGACGGCTGGCGGTCTCCCTCATCGCCTGGCGCTGGGGCATTCGATACAGGGACCTTGGTCCATTCCGGGCAATTCGTAAACAGGCTTACGACCGGTTGGGCATGGCCGACCAAACTTGGGGATGGACGATCGAAATGCAGATCAAGATCATCCTCTATCGCATTCGGTTCCGTGAAATCAGCGTGTCGTGGCTGCCTCGAACGGCCGGGAAATCCAAAATCAGTGGCACGCTGATGGGCGTCTTGAGGGCCGGGACCAGAATTCTCTGGACGTTTGTCCGTTACGTCAGGAACGACCCGGGCAAACTGCCACGAAAACGCCTTGGAACAATATGTTCGGATTCCGGAGCGAGGTCATCTTGATGAAACTCCTCAACGCCAAAAACACTGCGCTGTTAACAATCCTGACCACGAGCGCTTGCTGTCTGCCGGCTCTGGTCTTGCTCGCATTCAGCGTCGGCAGCGTGACCTTGGGTGCTACCCTCGCCCGTTACCATTGGTGGTTCCTTGGCGCGGGGATCGGAATGCTCACACTCTCCTATTGGCTCTACTTTCGCGAGCGGAAGGCATGTTCCCGCAACGAATGCCGGATGCGCAATCGTGCCTTGACCCTGACCAGCATGGCACTCGCAACCGCGGTCGTTGCCGCGTTTGCCATCAACTCCCTGGCGCCACTCATTGCACATGCAGGCGACCGCCCGATTGCCGAGTCCTCCGGCGATCAACGCCTCGTCATCATCCCTGTAGAGGGGATGACTTGTTTCTCGTGCGAGTTGCATGTTGAGAAAGTCCTCAAGGATCTCTCGGGCGTGCTTGACGCGGAGGCGAGCACAACTGCCAGAAACGTACAAGTGACCTATAATCCCGAAACGGTCTCGGTAGCAGACCTCGTGCAGGCGATCAACATTCAAACTGGATACCGTGCCGGGCAACCTGCCCCATCCGTGGAGAAGAACCCATGATCCCGATTCAGCTTCAATCAGTCATCACGTGTCCCGTATGCGGTGTGTCCAGGGAAGAAATCATGCCGACCGAAAGTTGCCGATACTTCTACGAATGCGCCCACTGCAAGACGAAGCTCAAGCCGCATGCAGGCGATTGTTGCGTGTTCTGCTCGTACGGCAGCGTGCCGTGCCCGTCGGTTCAGCGGCGCAATAAACCGGGGCCTCATGATTCGGTATAAAATGCACGAAAGCCGTTCCCAAGGTCAACGGGGCAGCAGCTTGTCCGCGATTCGTTCCAGATTAGGCTCGACAATCGTCGGCGAAGGGGCATGAGGATATAGTTGCTGTGTCGGACGAGCCACAAACGCGGCCTGCATCCCCACCCATATCGCCCCGGCGACATCCCAGCCATGCGCGGCGATCATCATGCAATCTTTGACATTGGCTGTGGCACGCCCAGCGGCCCAGCGGTAGACATGACCATGCGGTTTGTAGATGCCGATGGTTTCAACTGAAAGCAGTTCATCGAACATCGCATCCAGACCGGTATTGCGCAGTTGTGCAGCCAAACCGTCACTTGAAGAATTGCTCAACGCATACATGCGATACCCGGCCGCCTTCAATCTGGTGAGCGCGGGTAAGACGTCAGGGTGCGCAGGCAGAGACTGGATCGATTCGATGGTGCGATAGGCATCCTGCTCGGTCAGCGCGATGGCCTGTTTTGCGGCCACCATCCGAAGCGCCGCCACGCCGATATCGAGAAAATCTCGATATCGATCCGCCACGGTCGCCACCAGTGAATAGTGCAGCATAGTCGAGAACCAGAGAGCCGCGAGATCGTCTCGGCCATCCAAGGCCCGTCCTACCGATGCCTTCAGCGGGCGAATATCCAGCAGCGTTTCATTCACGTCGAAGAACAACACTTGGGGTTGGTTTCCTTCCATGGGTCACGTCTTTCGTTATCCATATTGCGATACTGCTGGAAACGGACTCATCAATCGAACGGTGTTCGCAGCATGCCGGGGATGCCCTGATGTGGATCATCATCCGGATATTCATTTAGGCCGAAGCGTATCATTTCGGCGTCCGCTCGAAAGCGAAAGCTTCCAAAGACGCGATCCCATATCGATAAGACGCTCGAGTAATTTGAGTTCGTTTCCTGAACCAACCGGGAATGGTGAACCCAATGCATCCATGGCGTCACCATGAACCATCGCAAGGCGTCGTCGACCTTGCGAGGCAGGTTGATGTTGCTGTGATGAAAGGCAATGACCGGCGCCAGGATGAGTTCGTAAAGCGCCAGGTGCCACAACTGCATGCCGATCAGAACGACAATGAAAAGCCGAGCGGCTGTGGAGAGAATGATCTCGCCGGGATGGAACCGCAGTGCCGTTGTTACATCCATCCGGGGGTCGGAATGGTGAACCCGGTGAAATCGCCATAGAAACGGGACCATGTGGTTGAGACGATGCCACCAATACATCCAGGCATCAAAGAGGGACAGAGCGGCCAGTGCTTCGACCCAGCCGGGCAAAGCCAGCCATCGGAGCAGGCCGAATTCGTGCGTCTGCGCCCAATGGACCGAGAGGACGATCACTGAACCCAGCAGCAAGACACCCAGAAGCCCATTGATCAATCCGAGCGTTGCGTTGCGCAGACCATGGACGCGTCGCTCGCGTGCGATACGAACAAACGCGGCAAAATGCGGGGCGAGGCTCTCCGCCAGCCAGAGAGCCGCAATGACTGCGGCGAACATCAGGGGACGGATCTGAACAAAGTCGGGCATCACCGGTTATCTTTATCGAAGATCAGAATGCACGACGTTGACGGATCGCATCAACTGCAAGCAAGGTATCCGAATCGCGCAGAAGGTAGAGCGCCACAGAGGCCGCCAGCATCGGCCAGGCCGCGAAAAACAGCAGGTTCTGCCATGGATCGAGATACTGTTGATAAGAACTGAACGTGGAGACCGCGTGTAGCAGGAGCACCAAACCATACGAAATCCGCCGGAACAGGCCGATCACAAATGCGATCACAATCATTAGTTGGACACTGCCGATGACATAAAAGACGCCATGACCCATGCCCTCCATCATGTAGAAGTCCTCCGCCACGGCCGCGGCATGGCCCGGATTGATGAACTTGTCCAGTGTCCACATCAGCATGACGATGAAGACGCCAATTCTCAGCAGAAACAGCGATATGGAGAGTCGACGATTGAAGTCCATGAATTCCTCCTGTGTTCACAAAAAGCGAGCGTTTTCATTTCCCCTGAATGCAGGAGCGGGATTCTTCATTCCGATGCAGGTCCGTCGTTGGCTGTGTTGTGCGATAGTAGTTCAGCCGCTTCAGCCACCGAGCGATCGTTGACGGCTGAACTCCCAGGGCATAAGCCAGCATGACCATGCGGTGGAAGAGAAAAGTGGTCATGATGCCGAGCCGCTTCCACCGCCGGGAGGACGTCACGGCATATTGCTTCAGAATCGTGATACGTCCACGTCGCTTGAGCCGACGCACCAGGATGACATCTTCGAGGATCGGAGTATCCGGATAACCACCCATCTCATGAAATATCGCGGCGCACATGAAGAGCGCCTGGTCGCCATAGGGCTCAGACTGCACTAAGCAGCGAAGGTTGGTCAGCCATTCAACGACCGCGAGCATGGGAGATCTGTCATCCAGACGAAAGCGGAACGCTCCAGCGACCGTGTTCGGATGTTCGAGGCCCTGGCGCACCAGGGATGGAAAGTCTGACGGCAGCCGGGTGTCGGCGTGGAGAAACAGCAGGATGTCTCCGCTCGCCCGATTTGCTCCAGCGTTCATCTGCCGGCCTCGTCCCAGTGGCGAGGTGACGACCAGCGCACCATACCGACGGGAGACGGTTCTGGTCTCGTCGGTACTGCCACCATCCGCGACAATGATCTCGACGCCGGAGACGTGTTTCAGCCTGCTCAGAAGGTCACCGATTCGCTCTCCCTCATTCAGTGTGGGAATGATGATGCTGATCCGACCGAGGTCCGTCGCCAATTCTGCTTCTTGGCAATCTTCCCAGTGAGCCAGATCTTCAGGTCGATCAATATCGTTCAAGGTTTCGAGCAGTTGCCAGGTGAGACCGTCCTGATTCGCGTTGAAAATTGTCTGATCCAGCACGCACTCCGTGCCCCAATCTACTTTCTGAAGCAATCCGGGAGAACACCGGCTCAGGCCGATCAAGTAATATCCGCCATCGTGGGCTGGACCAAGCACAAGGTCATTGGTTTCCAACACCGCGAAGGCCTGGCCAATGATTTCCGCGTCGAGATGCGGACAATCCGTTCCGATAATGACAACCGATCGAAATCCACGCCCAATCGCCGATACAAAGGCATGCGACATTCTTTCACCGAGATCGCCGGCACTTTGCGGTTGATACTGAAGATTCTGGCCAAGCCAAGATTCGAAATCCGCCCTGTCGCCGCCGGTATAATGCGCCTCCAGGCCAAGTTCTGAATCGTCCTTCAGGCGAAGAGCGTGATTTATCGTATGCATCGTCATCCGACGTTGTAAATCAGCTGCCCCTTCCGGCCCCAGGGCCGGAATCAGACGCGTCTTTGCGAATCCCGGCTTCGGTAGTTTCGTAAAGACAACGAGCAAGCAATCTTTTGCGCGCGCGACGGTCATGGGCGGGGCTGGTCCCCCTCCTGGCCGGCGGGCTCAGGGCTCAGGCGACTGGGATGTTCGAAGTCAAAGGTGTTGCTCTTGATCATTTCCAGTGTCTGCTCAATCGAGGGGCGATCCCCCCAATACGTGCCATAATAGGCAAAACGCACGATTCCATCCGGGTCGATGATGACGGTTGTAGGGCGGTTGATAAACTCGCCGTGAACGGCGAAAGCCATCGGATCGACGCCGTAGGCTGCTCCAACGGCGCCAGCGCGATCCAGCAGGTGCGGCCACCAGATTTTGTTTGTATAGGCCTCTTTGAACGCTTCCTTGGCGAACCAGTATCCTGGCTCGATCTCCTTGCCCACCATGACACGGCCTCGCCATGTATCATGCGTCTCGACCGTCGCCACCCGAACGCCGGCCTGTTCGTAGGCGTCACGCAATTCCATGAGTTCCCGGAACTCGCCATGGCAGACGGGGCACCAATCGGCAAATACCCAGATCAGCACGATCCATTGACCGTTGCGTAGTTCATCGAGCGAGCGAGATTGTCCCTCAGTGTCGTCAAGAACAAACGGTGGCGCTGGGCTACCAACGCGCAGACTTTCGAATGTGGATTCATCCAATTCGACAAAGGACTGCCGCAAGTCTGGCGTCGCTCCCAATCCGCGTTCGATTTGACCAATCGCGAGTTCGCACTGATGGCGAACGTCTCGGTGCGAATCGCTCGTCAGGCGGTCGCGCAACAGGATTATCGAATCCTTGGAAAGTATTTGTCCCAGTGCCATGGCGGCATATGCGCGCACAATCGGTTCCGGGTCCTCGCGAAGCAGGCGTTCCAGGGATGGTGCGGCCGACTGCGCTTTACGGATGCCCAGCGCCATCGCACTTAGGGATCGAACGTGAAGATCGTCGTCTTACAGACCGGCGGCGATGGCCTCAGTCTCGTCAATCCCGAGGCGGACCAGATCGCGCAGGGCCAGGAGCCTGACTCGCCAATCGGTATCGGAGAGATCGACAATGCCATGTTTCTGTAATGAACGATCAATTGTAAAGGACTGGCCATCGTTCTCGATCGGGTTGAACTCATGGTCGCGAACGCGATCGAAAATCATGGACGCCTCCGGACTGCGAGACTTGGCCGCCGGGCAGACGACGACTCCGGCGATTGAGATCGAAGCGACGACCAACAGGCGAATAACCCTGGAAGTGAGTCCTCGGCGGGACGCAAAACTGAGATACGACATGGGTTTGTTGCTCCTGAATTTCAATCTTCCGGCTTCCGGTATCTGGCCCACAAACCTCTCGACGATTCATGGAGCCTTTATACTACTACAATCGAGGCTTGCTGCCGATGTGTTGCCCTATCGAGGCAAAGCCCGTCTGTTCCAACAGTCCTCTAATGTCGAATCTTCACGGAATAGTCCACCCCCTCCCACCGGGGTTCTTCGGGATAATGAAATGTAAAGCGAATTGGCGCTTTTTGTCGTTTCTTGACAGGAATGTCCGCATAACGAATCCCCAAAGCAGTCGGCGTGGCCGGACAGTCCGTATGCGTTACCCATTCATCGGAGGTCCAACGCAATACAAACGAACCGGGTCGCTGAATGCGCAGCGTCATCCCGGAATTGACGGTCTGCGCCTGGCGGTTTGGCTTCCAGATTTCCAAACGGGTACACTCCCGACGGGACCGGTATCGCTCTTCGACCACGGGAATGATGTCGAATGCACGGCCATCAACCGTCGACCGCAGCAATTTGATATACTCGGCGTGCGCCCACATCAGCGGCATGGCCGCACCGGTCGGCTTGGCCAGACGCATGTGGATTTCCGGGCGGTCGGCTTCGTCCCAGATTTGTTCGGGAATCAATCCCGTGGTAGTGGCAAAGCCTTCCATGGCGCGGATGTAGGGTTGAACATTGCGGCCAGCGGCAAGTTCGTAATGACCGCGCTCACCGGTCAACAGCGGCCAGGCACGGCCTCGGCCCCAACCCTGGAACGGTCCGCCGTCGTCGCGTTGCCCATATCCATCGTGATTGTAGCGTCGCCAGCATGGCCCCGCCGGCGTGTTGACTTTGACCGCCGAATCGACCACCCGCAATGAATCCTCCATCAATGGATCGTTCGGCCGGCGGATTCCGTACCGGACCAGTTCGAGAAAGCCGGCATCGACGATCTCCTTGGCCGGAAACTTCCACGGTTCGCCAGGAGGGCGATTGCGTATGGAAAGTGTCCCATGATTGGGATCTTCATCCGGAATTTGATCCATCGGATCAGCCGGATGGATGCGGATATAATGACGCGGGATTGATGGATCGAGGGTTCCCTGCGTCGTGACCGTCCATTGCTCGATATGGCATTCCAGAAAGTCGGCGTAATCTTCAAGAAACCGTGCGGTCTTCTTGTCCCCGTTCACAAGGGAAAAGCAGGCCGCGCAGATCAGGGCGGCGATATTTGAAGCCAAGGTCGATGGCGAGTAGCCACTGTTTTCCTCCCATCGCTCCTGCGGGGTGGCCGGTCCCTTGCGGATCAGGTATGCGGCGGCACGTAGCACCATGGGGTAGGGATCGAAGTCGAGTAATCCGCCGGCGGCATGCAAACGCCAGGCAAGAATGATGGGAAATGCGACTTCATCAAGCTGGACGCCGGTCCAGTAGGGGATGCCCTGAATCCAAAAGTTCTGATGAAATCCGCCATCGGGTTGCTGCGCACAGGCCAGATAGATCAAGGCGCGCAGAGGCGTTTCAGTATGGCCTGCGGCAAGCAATCCCAGAGCGCTATTGACCATATCGCGAGTCCAGACCAGATGGTACCCACCCAGATCCTCATCGCCGCGCGCCTCGCCCCAAGGAATGCTCATCGACGCGATGATGGCTCCGGAATTGGATTTATCTTCATGAGCAAGCAGCAGGCTGGTGCTCATGTGATAGAGCGCGCCATTATCTCCCGACGCCTTGACCAAGGGAGTCAACCGGTTGGAGATCCGCTGCCATTGCTCGATAAAGCGGTCCCTATGCCGATCGAAGGGAAGATCGAGAGATTGGAATAGCGTGGTCACCGCACCGTGGAGGCCATTGCCGAACGAAAGGCCAAGTGTAAATTCATACCCGAGGCTCAAATCAATCTCGCCAGTCAAGGCGATATTGCCGTTTTCCGCGTTGTCGAATTCCCAATCCATTTCATAATTGTTGGCCAAATCGGTCCAGCCGTCCGAAGCCCCCACAAAACCGCACGAACAACGCTTGAAAGGAACCGATGCGCCAAGGGCCAGCCATGTTCCCTTCTTATTCGCCGTCAGGATGCGCCGACCCGCCAGATCGACGACGTTCCCGTTATTCTGCCCGCCGCCGACTTCAATATGCGGCGCCAGGAGCACGAACAGGCGAAGCCGGGTGAGCTGATCGGCGTCCCCTTCAAGACGAGTACGGGTCAGAATGCAGGGATAATGCGGATCGGCGATGATCTCCTTGACAATCCGGTAGCGCCCTCCGGGATCGGAGTTGATGAGACGATAACCCAGCGCATGCGGGGCCAACGCTTCAACGGTTGAGGTCAGATGGCGCCGCTCGTCATGAAAGAATGTCTCTCCGTCGGTAACCAGATACTGCATGTCGCGAATCTGCGGCCGATCGATCGTGGGATAGTAAACCTCGTTCAGAATCCCGGCTGAGAGCGTGAACCATGCCGTGCTTGATGCGGCATAAGCGCAGCCGACGGCATCCTTGTCGCTCCGGGTCCATTTCGGCTCCATACCCGGCGAACCGAAGGCTGGATTCTGTTTGAGAATGATCATTGGAAACTCCTTGCATCAAAAGGGAGACCCCCATCGAAGCATGTGAAACGTGCGCAGCTCAACGCATGATTCTCAGAATCCACTGCAATATTTTCTTGCGGCCGGGGGTGAGCCGCTTGCGATTATATTGATCCGCCGACTTGCGAATGATTTCGGCTTGCGTCGGATAAGGGTGAATCACGTTGCCGATGCTTCCCAGCTTGATCTTCTGCGTCATTGCCAGCGTCACCTCGCTGATCATCTCGCCGGCATGGCGAGCGACCATGGTTGCCCCGAGGATTTGCCCGTTCTTGGCGTTCACATGTACCTTCAAAAAGCCTTCCTGCTCTCCATCGAGCAAGGCTCGATCCACATCGTCGAGTCCAATCTTGATCGTTTCATACTCGATCCCCTGTTCATCGAGTTGACGCGCGTAAGCGCCAACGTGGGCGATTTCGGGGTCGGTGTAGGTGGCCCAGGGGATCACCAGACTGCTGAACTTCTTCTTGGGCAGGAAGGGAAAGAGCGCATTTTGAACCGCAATGCGCGCGGCGAAATCCGCCGTATGGGTGAATTTGTAAGGCAGACAGATGTCCCCCGCCGCATAGATTTTCGAATTGGTGGTTTGCAGAGCATCATTTACCTTGACCCCTTTGCGCTCATACTCGACACCCGCCGCTTCGAGATTCAGGCCTTCCACATTGGGAGCGCGGCCGACACCGACCAGGATCTGATCGGCGGATAAGGCATACTTCTGCCCGGCGTGGTTGATGTGGATTTGCTTCATCCCATCCTCAACACTGACGCTGTCCACTTTTGCCTCCAGCAGCACCCGGACACCCTCGTCCTTCAACTGTTGCAGCAGGATTTCCGCCGCGTCCGAATCCTCGCGACCCAGAAACTGGGGGGAGGCCTCGATCAGCGTGACCGCCGACCCCAGACGATGAAACGCTTGAGCCAACTCACAGCCGATCGGGCCGCCGCCGATGACGACAAACTCGCCGGGCTGCTCAGTGAGGCTGAAAACAGTTTCATTGGTCAGGTAACCCGCCTCGGCCAGCCCCTCAATGGGCGGCTCGACCGCACGCGCGCCGGTGGCGATGATCGCCTTCTTGAAGCGGAGACGCTGGCCATCCACCTCAACGGCGTCAGGGGCGACGAAGCGGGCAGCACCGAGAAATACATCCACACCCAGTCCGGCAAATCGTGTCACGGAGTCATTCGGGCTG
>WGLV01000042.1 GCA_016125385.1 bacterium | reverse complement strand
TCATATTCGAAATGGCGGCGAATCGTTTCCCATTCCCGATCCGTCAGATCGCTTTCGTACCGCATTCCGTTTGCCTCAACCGAAAAAATCAAAACAGATGAGTCAGCATAGCTCAAGATGAATATTCATGCAAACGGGCTCAGAGTTAACGATCGCGGAATAGTGCGCACCCAGTAGAAACGGAATTGGCAGAATTGGGGCTTGATTATCGGCCTCAGTCCAGCCATTCGTATGGAATTCATAATTTTGATCGGCCACACTTTTTTTTGAAAACGCCAAAACCACAAGTGACGCCAATGCAGCTCTTTTCTCAGATTGTATGACGCTCTTTTCCATTACATTCTCCATTCTGTCTTTTCCAATGACGAATACAGAAAGAATATCAAAAAAAAAAAAAATTGCGTCAAGTATTATTTTCGGCCTAATGAATTTCAAACAGGCAGGAAGGGTTCGGGGGCGGGGGCAAGGTTGAAGTAATGGCGGACGCCTTGCCAGATGCGTTCGGCGGCGCGGCCGTCGCCGAACGGCGAACGCCTGACCGCGCGGCGCCTGTATTCGGATTCGTCGTTCAACAGCGATAACGCGCTCTCAACGATCAGCGCGCGGTCTGCGCCGACCAGCCGGGCGGTCTCGCCCGCCACGCCCTCGGGACGCTCCGTAGTCTCGCGCATCACCAGCACCGGCTTGCCCAGCACGGGCGCTTCTTCCTGAATCCCCCCCGAATCGGTTAAGACCAGCGCGGCTTCGCCGAGCAACGCCGCCATTTCAGGGTACGGCGCCGGGCCGCGCAGTTCGACGCCCGGCACGCCGGCGAGCACCCGCTCGGCTGTCTCACGCACCACCGGATTCGGATGAACAGCGAAGAGGATCTGACAATCGGGGGTCCGTTCGCTCAGGTCTTTCAGGGCGAGGCAGATGTTCTGCAGGTTTTCTCCCCAGTTTTCACGGCGATGGCAGGTAACAAGAATCAATCGCCTGCCCGAAGGCGCGGCGGCTGGACGCGAACGCGAGGTCCGCGCGCGTTCGACCATGTACAACAGGGCGTCGATTCCGGGATTGCCGACGACGTGGATGGTATCCGGCGGGATGTTTTCACGCAGCAGATTCTCACGCGCCTGAGCGGTGGGAGCGAAGTTGAGATCGGCGATGGCGGAGATCATGCGCCGGTTGCTCTCTTCAGGGAACGGATGGAACTTGTTGTACGTACGAAGCCCCGCCTCGATATGCCCCACCGCGACGCGCTGGTAATGGGCCGCCATCGCGGCGATGCAGGCGGTGGTGGTATCGCCCTGCACCAGCGTCATCGCAGGCTTGCGCTCTTCCATACGGCGCGACAGACCGGTCCACGCCCCCGCCACCAGCGATGTCAGGTCTGATTTTTCCTTCATCAGGTTGAGGTCAAAATCAGGCTCGACGCCAAACGCGGCAAGAACCTCGTCCTGCAACTCGCGATGCTGCGAGGTGACGACGACCTCGACCTCGATTTCAGAATCGCGGCGGGCGCGCAGAATCACCGGAGCGCACTTGATCGCTTCGGGGCGGGTTCCGAGAACAAAAAAAACAAGCGGTTTGCTCATGGATTTACGGTCCCGCGAGTTTCGCCCGTTACGCCTCGTCTGGATTTACGCTCTCACCGCTGGATTCTCCCGCCGCTTCACGAGCGATGGCATCGAGAATTCCGTTGATAAAACGATCCGATTCGGCGTCGCCGTAACATTTGGCTAGCTCGATGGCTTCATTCATTACCACGCTGGGGGGCGTTTCATTCTGATAGAGGAGTTCATAGGCGCCGATGCGGAGGATGTTGCGATCGACAGGCCCCATGCGCTCGATGCGCCAGCGGATCGCGGCTCGGCGGATGAATTCATCCACGCGTTCGCGCTCATGCACCACGCCCGAGGCAAGCTGATAGGCGAACTGTTCGGCTTCATGGGTGATGGAGAGATTATCGTCCAAGCTCCACCAGTTGGGTGAATCGGTATGCGGTTCGACCCCGGCGGCTTCAAGCAGGTCGCGGGCGTACAGGATGCGTAGGGCGAACTCACGGGCGTGTCGGCGGGCGCCGGCGGTATTCATAACTGATCGCACAGGTTCGCCATTTCGATGGCCGTCATGGCGGCGTCGAAACCTTTGTTGCCCGCCTTGGTTCCCGCGCGCTCGACCGCCTGTTCGATGGAATTGGTGGTCAACACGCCGAAGGCGATGGGGACGCCGGTCTCAAGGCTGGAGACGGCGACGCCGCGCGAGGCCTCGCCCGCCACGTAATCGAAGTGAGGCGTTTCGCCGCGAATCACGGCGGCGAGGGCGATCACGGCGTCGTACTTGCCCGACTGAGCCATCTTTTTCACCACCAGCGGCAACTCGTACGACCCGGGGATGCGCACCACGGTGATGGCGTCATCCGCGGCGCCGTGACGCTTAAGCGCATCAAGCGCGCCTTCGAGCAGGCGCTCGGTGATAAAACTGTTAAAGCGGGTTACCGCCAGTCCGAACCGTTTTCCCTGAGCGTTCAGCTGGGCTTCGATGTAGTTCGCCATGATTCCAATCCTTGCAGCATGTGGCCCATTTTCAGGCGCTTGGTTTCGAGATACTGATAATTATATTCATTCACGCCGACGTGAACCGGAATCTGTTCGGCGATTTCAAGTCCATAGGCGGAAAGACCGACGATCTTTTTGGGGTTATTGGTCATCAACCGCATCTTTTTTACGCCCAGATTGGCGAGAATCAAGGCCCCGATACCGTAATCGCGGTCATCAGCCTTGAGTCCGAGATGCAGATTGGCCTCGACGGTGTCGAGCCCCTGATCCTGCAAAGCATAGGCCTTCAACTTGTTGACCAGCCCGATTCCCCGCCCTTCCTGAGGCATATAGAGCAGGACGCCGCGTTTTTCTTCGCCAATCTTTTCCATGGCGTATTGCAACTGGTTACCGCAATCGCAACGCAGCGAACCGAGAACGTCACCGGTCAGACACTGGCTGTGGACGCGCACCAGCACGGGTTCATCGGTGGCGACGTCGCCCTGCACCAGCACGAGATGCTCTTTCTTTTCAGGAAGACTCAAGAACAGATGAAGCATGAACATGCCGTATTTGGTTGGCATGCGCGTGGTCAATACTTTTTCAACCAGCCGTTCGGATTTACGGCGCCACGCGATCATACTTTCGATGGTGACGATGCCGAGATTGTGTTTCTGAGCGAATTCCATCAGGCTGGGAAGGCGCGACATGGTGCCGTCGTCGTTGAGCATCTCACACAACACGCCCACCGGTTGGAAACCGGCGGCCTGCATCAGGTCGACCACCGCTTCGGTATGACCGGAACGTCGTAATACTCCACCCGGCTTGGCGATCAGCGGAAAGATATGGCCCGGGCGCGCGAGATCGGCCGCACGGGCGTTCGGGTCGGCGAGTTTTTTGATGGTGACCGCCCGGTCGTGTGTCGAAATGCCGGTTGTCGTGTCTTGAACGGCGTCGACGCTGACTGAAAAGTTGGTGTTATGCAGAGCGGTGTTTTCACGCGCCATGGGCGTCAGGTCGAGCCGATCGGCCCAATCCTGCGGCATGGGGACGCACAGCAGACCGCGCGCCTCTTTAATGATGAAGTTGACGCGATCAGGCGTAATGGTTTCAGCGGGGGCGACGATATCGCCTTCGTTTTCGCGGTCTTCATCATCGACCACGATCAGCATTTCGCCATTTTTCAGGCGTTCAACGGCTTCTTCCGGCGAGATGATCATTCGAGGAGTCCCTACCAGGATGTCTTACGGAATAAATCCGCTTTCTTTCAGTTTATCCACCGTCAGGCCGGAACCATAGGCTTCTTGTCCAACCCGGAGCAAACGCTCCACGTAGCGAGCCATCAGATCCGCTTCGAGATTGACGGGGCCGCCGCCGGATTTCGATCGCAGCGAAGTATGAGACACGGTAAATGGAATCAATGCGGCGCCCGCGCGGTCGTCTTCGACAAAGGTCACAGTGAGGCTGATTCCATCGATGGCGATGGAGCCTTTTTCAGCGATATAGCGCGCCAGTTCGGGCGGAAAGCGGAAAACCAGGTTCCAGAATTCGCCCTCCCGCACCAGCGATTCGATGGCGCCGACGCCGTCGACGTGCCCCGCGACAACATGGCCGCCCAACCGGTCGATGGGCCGTAACGCGGGTTCAAGATTGATCTCGTCGCCGGGCCGGGCGAATTGATAGGTCGATCGCCGCAAGGTCTCTGCTGACAGGTCGGCTTCAAATGAATCGTCATACAGGGCGGCCACGGTCAGACAAACGCCATTGCAACATATACTGTCGCCCAAGTTGGCCTGCTGGCGGATTTGCGGCGCTGAAAACCGCGCGCGGGCGGTTGAGCCGTCGCGGCGGAGGGTGATCAAGCGCCCCACTTCGAGAATAACGCCGGTAAACATGATGGTCTCATTCGCGGATTGGAATTTTGTGGCTGCAAGTGGAAAACGGGCGGATTTTACAAACCCTTGCCTGTTATCTTCCCCAGACTCTGGAGGAGATATTGTAAATTGATACCGCCCGTCTCAGCAACCAACGGGAGCGCCTGGCTCGCAGAAATCAAAAAACCCGGCAGCCGATACTGCCGGTCGTCCGCAGTTACAAGCGCCAGCGGACGATCCCTCTTACCAGGGTATCTTCTCCGATGAGGCGGCGCCGGATCCGTTCGAGACGCAGGGCGTCATCCATTGTAGCCGCGCCGCGCCCCATATAAAACGAGGGAGCCTCCGCGCCGCCGATCAACACCGGGGCGATATAGATAAACAATTCATTCACCAGTTGAGAATCGAGAAATGCGGTATGGAGCGTGGGACCGCCTTCGATCCACAGGCTCTGGATCGAATCCGCAGCCAGCTCGGTCAGAATTTCAAGCAGATTGAGCCGGTCGCCGTCGCGTGAAACCACCGAAACGCGGGCGTCGTTTTCTTCAAAGCGGCGTTTTCGCTCCGCGGGAGAGGGTTCGCCGCAGAAAAACCAGAGCGGAGCCTGATCGCGGGTCGCGAACAAGCGCGATGAAAGCGGCGTCTCCAGCAGCGGATCGACGATCACCCGGGTCGGTTGACGAAATGAATCAGGCGGGAGATCGGGGGGCCGGGCGGTCAGACCGGGGTCATCCGCCTTGATGGTTCCGATGCCCGCGAGGATCGCGTCAACCTCGGCGCGCATCTCATGCACATGGCCGCGTGAACGCGGGCTGGTGATCCATTGCGAATGGCCGGACGCGGTCGCCGATTTTCCATCGAGCGAACAGGCTGTTTTGAGGATCACCCACGGCAGGCCGCGTTGATGGGCGTGCATGAAAAACCGGTTCTCATAGGCGGCTTCTTCTTCCAGCACGCCGGTTTCAACCTCGATCCCGCTTTCGCGAAGAATTTCGAAGCCCTTGCCCGAGACCTGTGGAAACGGGTCAGCCACCGCAGCGACCACGCGTGCGATTCCCGCTTCGACGATGGCGTCGGTACAGGGAGGGGTTCGGCCGTGATGACAACAGGGTTCGAGAGAGACGTACATCGTGGCGCCGGCGGGATTTTCGCTGCAATGAGACAACGCGACGCGTTCGGCGTGCGGCTTGCCGCTCTGCTCGTGGAATCCTTCACCGATAATGCGTGGGGGTTCGCCGGGGTGCGCTTGAACGATAACGCACCCCACACGCGGGTTGGGAGAGGCCATAAAACGCCCTTGGCGCGCCAGCGACAGCGCACGGCTCATCATCTGGGCGTCAACGGCCTTTTGCGGCGGTATCAATGTGAAAGTTGCCCGAACGAGAAAAGCCCCGTCTGTTCGGAAAAATCAATAATGTCGCGAAGGATTTCCTTAAACCGGCGTCCATCGCGTACTTCAACGACGAAAGGACCGTTGTAGCCGAATTGATGCAGGCCCTGGAAGATCGTCTCCCACGGCACATTCCCCTGACCGGGCGGCAGGTGTTCATCCACCGTACCCCGGTTATCGCTGGCATGAACCGAGAAGATCTTGTCTCCAAAGTTTTCCAGCGCGCCGGGCAGATGACCGCCAACGAAAGCATGGCCGATGTCGAGACACACGCCGACGTTGGGGATGCCCAGATCGGTCAGATTGTCGTATAACTCGGTCGGGTTCGACCCGAAGAACGGCGCGGGGAAATTTTCAACCGCGATACGAATGTCGCGATCTTCCGCGTAGCCGCTGATCTCGCGCAGAGTTTCATACAACGCCGGCCAGCGGTCTTCGCTCTGGCTGACGTCGCCTTCGATGCTCGACGGGTGAAACGTGATTTGACGCGCGCCCATCAGCATGGCGGCGTCCAGCGCGCGCTGGCAGGCGAGCACGGTTTCTTCGCGCTCGTTTTCATCGGGCGCTGACAGATCGCCGATGGCGCTGGGCGCGTGCATCGAAATCTGGCGAAAACCGAGATCGCGCAGAGCCAGGCCCGCGCTTTGTACTTTTTCGGGGTCGTGAATATCAAGATGACGCGGGGTGCAAAAGATTTCCACCGCTTCAATGCCATGTGACTGCAATACGTCAAGCTGCGACGTAAATGAGCCTGGCAACCAAGTATAGGAAGAGATTGAAAGATTCATAAATTACCTCATCCCTTTGAGCGTTTCCGCCTTCTCCGATTCCCACTTCAGAACATGTTTAACCTGAAGTATTATGACCGCTACCGGAGAGTCAACCCCGGCAAAGCGGGGGAGAGACGCCGGATCGGCTTTTTTTCAGGGTTTTTCAGGTTTAATTCCGGCCGCTTTTCTCTGATAGACCGGTTTTATCAGCACTTAGCGATTTGAAACCCGGCGCCAGTCAGCGAAAGCGAATCCGGCGAATTACCTGAAGCCTTTCGTGACAACAGTATATCATCGCATTCTCAAAATGGACGAAATTTTCAACGCTTATGAGCATAATTCGCCTTTACGTTTCACTGAAAGTTCCCGATAACGTCGCTCGCAGCGCTCTGACCGCCTTGCGCCGGCGGATGGGGTACTCATCGTTGATGGATTTAAAGCGCTCCGAGTTCTGGGAGATCGAGTTTCCCGATCTCACGCCAGAGCAGGCCCATTCAACGCTGGACCGGCTTACGCGGAAAACCGCGTTCTTCGCCAACCCGAATAAACACCGCTGGGAGATCGAAAACGCCGGGCGCGCGCTGAACGATGAAACCGAACACCCGGCCATGCGCGGCGCGCAAGCTTCCGTACTGGTCTGCGACCGGGAAGACGGCCGCGCCGAAGGCACGCTGGAAGCGCTTCAGCGCCAACTCGGCGGAACCGAACGCCCCAGCCGCCTGCAGCACGGCGTCTGGTGGGACCTGTATTTTGAAGGGGTTTCAGCCGATGATGCCCGGCGCATGAGCGAAGAGATGGCCCCCGCCGTCGAACGCGGCAGAGGGCTGCTCGCCAATCCCCACTACCAGGATCACATCGTCTTTCACGCATGAACGCCGATGACGTCACGCCGCCCGTTTCCCTGCCCGACGGCGCTCAGCTGACCGTCATGGAACCCGAGCGGTTTTCGCTGGCGCTGGATTGCCTTGAAACCGCTTTTCCCAACGTCCGCCGGTCGTTTTTTCACGCCATTACCTTGCAAGACCCCAACTATTCGCCGAAATTCAGCCTGGCGGCCGAGAAGGACGAACGCGTATTGGCGTTCGTTCAGATTTTCGACCGCGAGATGATGTTCGAAGGGGAACGCGTCCGTTTTGGAGGAATCGGCAGCGTGGGTACGCGCCCCAGCCATCGCGGCCGCGGATACGCCCGCGCATTGCTCAAACGGGCCATCGAGGTCATGGACGAAACGGGTATGGCGGGGTCGATGTTGTTTACGAAAATTCACCCCTTCTATGAAGAGCTTGGCTGGCGCACGATCGAGCAGTACGAGCAGGAGATCCCCATTCAGCGCCTGAAACGGGGGGCTATCCATTTCGATCAGCGCAGGCCGATGCGAGATGAAGACCTGCCCGAGATCATGAAACTGGCGGTACTCCCGCATAACCAGCCGCCTTCCGGAACGCTGACTCGATCAGAGACGTTCTGGCGGCGGCGCGGCGCATGGATGAACCACCCCGCCACCGTCGTAAAAAACGATGGAGCGATTCACGGCTATTTCTGGAGTTCGCAATACAATCCCGAGGAACCGGCATTAAGCCTTTCAGAATACGGCGTCCGCGAGCCGAACGATCAGACCTATGGCGCATTATTCGCAGCGATGGCTGAAAAAGCGGTGGACGCGCGCTGCGATCGCCTGCGGGGGCCTTTCAAGCCGCTCGCCGCGCCGTATGACTTTGTCACGCGGCATGACCTGATCGACAAGACGCACGTCAACCGGTATATGATGTGGCGGGACGCCAACGGCCATACCCGGGCGGAACGGATGATGCAGGCCGCGCGGGACGGGCGCTTTCTCTATTGGCCGACCGACGCGTTTTGAGACGAGTTATGCGGAACAATCCGGCTCAATCATCATTTCGCCAGTTTCAACTCTCGATCGCGGTCATCGTGGTGATCGTTCTGTTGGGAGCGGCGGGGTTTTATTGGGTTGAACTCTCCAACTCGCCTCACGCCGAAGGACTCGCCTATATCGACGCGTTGTGGTGGGCCATTGAAACCGTCACCACCATCGGTTACGGCGACTTCGTGCCGAAGACGTATTACGGCAAGGTCTACGGCATCACCTTTATCATCATCGCCGTGGTCACGCTGGCCTGGGCGGGCGCCAGCGCGGTCGCCTTTATGGTGGAAGGCCACCTGTCTCAATCGTTGCGGATGAGGAAGATCATGAAACAAATCGATTCGCTGAAAGATCACTACATCCTCTGCGGACTGGGCCGCGTGGGCCTGGAGGTGTTGCGCAATTTCCGCCAATACTCAATGCGGTACGTCGTCATCGACAAGTCGCAGGAAATGATCGACTCGATCATCAACGATGACGAACTGTTTCTGGTGGGCGACGCCACCCAGGACGAGATCTTGCTGAAAGCCAACATCAAACACGCGCGCGGGCTGATCGCCTGTTTTCCCAGCGACGCCGATAACGTCTTCACCGTGTTAACCGCCAAAGGCATCAACCCGGAGTTGTTCGTCATCGCGCGCGGCTCGTCTGAGAGCACGCACGACAAGCTGATCAGGGCGGGAGCGAACCGGGTGGTGCTGCCCAGCCACCTGGGCGGCGGCCGCATGGCGGCGATGGCGCTGAGGCCCACCGTGGTCGAGTTTCTCGACCAGTCGATGCACGCCTTTGAAGGCGAGGAGCCGCTGCTGCTGGAAGAGATCCCCGTGCGGGAAGGCAGCCGGCTGGATGGCGTCATGCTGAAAGACACGCACATCAAGTCGATTTCGGGCGTCACCATCATGGGCGTCAAAGACACCAGCGGCCATATTCGCATCAACCCGCCTTCGGATTACCCGCTGCATTCCGGCGTGACGCTGGTCGGGCTGGGCTTTCATTCACAATTTGAAGCGTTGCGGCGCATGATGGGCTGCGAAAACGAAAACGAATAACCCGATCGATACAAGCCGCCATGCGATCATGCGTAAACCAGCGTGTACGCTGGCGCGGCGCGGCGGATCGGGTACAATACGCAACGATAATCGAAAAGAGCCACCAATCCCCGAAACGAATTCATGAAAACATCCGTCACCGATAAATCCGTTACGTTGTTTCAGGCGCTGATCGGCTATCTTCGTCCGGTGGCGCTGCAAGACCTCGCCGGCGTAGCCGCGCTCTGCATCCACGGCGTGATCGTCATCGCCATCCCGGCCGTCATCAAGCAGATTTTCGACGGCTGGCAGAACCACACGCTCACCCAGCAGGCGCTGACGGTCAAATGCCTCATCATCGTAGGGCTGGCGTTCAGCGCGGCGATGGCGCTGTTTTTCGCGCGCTGGCTGATCATTGGCGCCTCGCGCCAGATCGAGATGGCCCTGCGCAACGACCTGTTCGCGCACGTCATGCGCATGACGCCGCGTTTTTTCCATAACATGAAAACCGGCGATCTGATGACGCGCTTCGCCAGCGACATCGAACAGGTGAGGCTGCTGGTTGGGCCTGGCATCATGTACCCCGGTGAGACCGTCGTGGTCATGGTGCTGGCGTTTTATTCGATGATGACCACCAATGTCGGATTGACGCTGACCGTGTTGATCCCCATTACCATTCTTCTGATTTACGTCAACTGGCTGACCCGCCGGTTGCATAAAGTCTACCGGCTGGGGCAGGAGATTTACTCGGACATGGCGGCGCGCGTACAGGAAAACCTGGCGGGCATCCGCGTGGTGAAGGCGTTCTGTCAGGAAGAAGCGGAATACAAACGTTTTCGCGAAATCAACGACCGTTATCTGCAAAACAACGTGCAGCAGATTCAATTGCGCGGCAAGCTGTTCCCCTTCATGAAACTGGTGGGCGGCGTGGGCACGGTGCTGATTTTATGGCTGGGCGGCGTGCGCGTTATCGAAGGAAGCATGACGCTGGGCGAGTTGATCCAGTTCGCGTTCTATTACCAGCTGCTGATGTGGCCCATTATCGCGCTGGGGTGGATCATCAACGTGATTCACCGCGGGGTGGCTTCATGGCGGCGGATGAAGTCGATATTTGAAACCGAACCCGACGTCCTCGATCCGGAAGCGGCGGACGATCAACCAGCGCTGACCGGCCGCATCGAGCTCAAAAACCTGACGTTTTCATACGGCGACGACCTGCCTCCCGTATTGCATGACGTGAGTTTTCAGATCGAGCCGGGGCAGACGCTGGCCATCGTGGGGCCGACGGGCTGCGGCAAAAGCACTGTGGTCAACCTGCTGCTTCATCTCTACGCCGCGCCGCGCGGTCATATCTTTTTCGATGGAATCGACATCAACGACGTCCCGCGCGAGACCTTAAAAAATGCGATCGCCTACGTTTCGCAGGACGTATTTCTCTTTTCTGACACCATCCGCAATAACATTCGGTTCGGGATACCCGAAGAGGTCGAAATCAGCGAACTGGAGATCGAGGAAGCGGCGGAACGCGCGCAACTCGCCTCGGAGGTCGCCGGTTTTCCGGAAGGCTACCTGACGCGGGTGGGAGAGCGCGGCATCACCCTCTCGGGCGGGCAGAAACAGCGCACCGGCATCGCACGCGCGTTGATCCTCAATCGGCCGATTCTGATTCTGGACGACTGCCTTTCAGCGGTCGACACCCAGACCGAGGAAGCGATTCTTCGCGGACTTTCTGGCGCGATTCAACGTTCGACTTCGCTCATCATCAGCCACCGCATCTCAACCGTGAAAAACGCCGACCGGATTCTCGTCTTCAACGAAGGCCGGATCGTCGAACAGGGGACGCATGAGGAACTGATCGAGACGGACGGCCTTTACGCGCAGATGCATCGCCGCCAGCTTCTGGAAGAAAGCCTCGGTATTCACAGCTAGTCCTCGATTCAGCCATCCCGTATAATTCATCCGTTATTCCGTCGCGGGAGTGGCTCTGATTGTGCCGTTTCCGCGCATACGCTGCTATTTTCATTGCAACCCGCCAACTTATTTCGGGAGAACGACTCATGAATGCGAAACGCTCGCGATTCATCGGCATTGCTCTGCTCACCTTATTCACAGCCGCTCTGACAACAAACGCGCTCAACGCCCGGGGAGAAGCCGTTCAGCCTTCCATCACGTTCGCGGCGGAGCCCTTCGCGCTGGAGCAGGTGCGCCTGCTGGACGGCCCCTTTAAAGACGCGATGGATCGCGACATGAAGTATCTGCTCGATCTGGAGCCGGACCGTCTGCTGGCGGGCTTTCGTGAGAACGCCGGGCTGGAACCCAAAGCCAAAAAGTACGGCGGATGGGAAAGCATGAGCATTGCGGGGCACAGCCTGGGACACTACCTCTCCGCCTGTTCGCTGGCATACGCCGCCAGCGGCGACGAACGGTTTAAAGAACGGGTGCAGTACATCGTCGATGAGCTGTCGCGGTGTCAGGACGAGAGCGGTTACGTCGCCGCCATCCCGGAAGGCAAGCGCATCTTCGCCGAAGTGGCGCGGGGTGAAATCCGCTCGGCGGGTTTCGACCTGAACGGCGGCTGGGTTCCGTGGTATACGCTGCACAAGCAGTTCGCGGGGCTGCTCGACGCCAACCAGTATTGCCAGAACGGCAAGGCGCTCGATGTGGCGAAGAAACTGGGCGACTGGGCGATTCAAGTCACCTCAGGCCTGACGCACGAGCAGTTTCAGAAGATGCTGGCCTGTGAACACGGCGGCATGAACGAGGTCCTGGCTGAGCTGTACGCCCGCACCGGCGAGACGAAATACCTCGACCTCTCGCGGCGCTTTCATCACCAGGCGGTGCTCGACCCTCTGGCGGCGGGCCAGGACCGGCTGGCGGGGCTGCACGCGAATACGCAGATTCCCAAAATCATCGGCGTCGCGCGGCGGTTTGAGTTGACCGGCGACCCACGCGACCGCTCCATCGCTGAATTTTTCTGGAACCGCATGGTCAACCATCACACCTACGTCAACGGCGGAAACAGCGACCACGAGCACCTCGGCCAACCCGATCACCTCTCCCACCGTCTGAGCGATAATACGTCTGAAACCTGCAACACCTACAACATGCTCAAACTCTCGCGCCATCTCTTTGAATGGAGCGGGGCGGCGCGCTACGCCGAATACATCGAGCGGGCCCTCTACAACCATATTCTCGCTTCGCAGAACCCGGACGACGGCATGATGTGTTATTTCATCCCGTTGCGATCGGGAGCGCTAAAAACCTACTCCACGCCATATGACTCATTCTGGTGCTGCACGGGTTCCGGCATGGAAAACCACGTGCGCTACGGCGAAAGCATCTATTTCCACCACGATAACGACCTTTTCGTCAATCTGTTTATCGCCTCACGCCTCGACTGGCCGCAGCAAGGCTGCACGCTCACACAGGAGACCAGTTTTCCTGCCGGCGGAAAAGTCAAAATCACGATTCAAACCAAAGCGGCGTCTGAGTTTTCACTGAACATCCGCAAGCCCGGCTGGGCGGCTTCGGAGATCGATCTACGCGTCAACGGCAAACCGGTCGCGATCGACACCCGGCTTTTCGGATATCTGACGATCACGCGCGAATGGAACGACGGCGATGAAGTCGAGTTTGAATTGCCCATGTCGCTTCACATGGAAGCCATGCCCGACGATCCACAACTCGAGGCGCTGTTTTACGGGCCGCTTCTGCTGGCGGGCGACCTCGGGCCAGCCGAAGAAGAAAACGCCGTTACGCCTGTGCTGATCACAAATGACAAACCGCTTAGCCAATGGATCCGGCGCACGTCATCCGATCCGTTGCGGTTTAAAACGCGCGGCGCGGGACGCCCCGGCGACGTCGAACTGGTTCCGTTTTACCAGATGCACCACCGGCGATACGAAGTCTATTGGGATGTGTTAACCCAGGAGCAATGGAAAGCGCGCGAGGCCTTGATTCGTGAAAAAGAAAAACGCGAGCGGGAACTGGAAGCGCGCACAGTTGACGTAATGCGTATCGGCGAGATGCAACCAGAGCGCGATCACAACCTGAAAGGCGAAAAAACAGAGACTGGCGCCTTCAATGGGATGAAATGGCGTCACGCGGTGGATGGCGGGTGGTTTTCGTTCACGATGAAGTGCGACCCCGAACAGTCACAGAGCCTGATCTGCACTTATTGGGGAGGCGACTCGGGCGCTCGCCATTTTGACGTGACGATCGACGGAGAGAAGGTGGACGAGGTCACGCTGAACAACAATGCGCCGGGCGAGTTTTTCGACAAGACCATCCCCATCGACCAGGCGCTGACGGATGGGAAAAAATCGATCACGGTGCGTTTTCAGGCGCATCCGGGGAACATGGCGGGGGGGCTGTTTTTCTGCCGGCTGGTCAGAAACGACTGATTGAGAAAATTACACGCGCAACGTAACGCGGCGGGTCTGGCTACATCCGGGCCAGGCCGCGTTGCGACGCGCGCATGAACTCGACCATGTGCCTGATCTCGATAGAAGCGTCCATGTCTTCTTCAAGCAACTCAATGGCGCGTTCTTCGGTCAGGTTAGAACGGAAGATGGTGCGATAGGCTTTTTTCAATAGTGAACGGCGTTCGGGCGAGAAGTTGAGACGCTTGAGGCCGATGATATTGAGACCGCGCGATTTACAGGGGTTTCCACTCGCTTTGGTATAGGGGAGGATATCCTGCCGAACCGCGGCGCCGCCGCCAATGATGGAACAGCGGCCCACCCGCACGAACTGATGAATTCCCACCAGCCCGCCGATGATGGCGTTTTCTTCGATCAGAATATGCCCGGCGAGGCCCGCGTAACTCGACATGATGACGCGGTCCTGCAAAATGCAGTTGTGAGCGATGTGACAATACGACATCACAAAGCAGTTGTTACCGATTACGGTCGACTCGCCTTCAAAAGTCCCCCGGTTCACGGTGGCGTATTCGCGAATGACGGTGTTATCGCCGATGGTGACATAACTTTCACCGCCGCGATACTTAAGGTCCTGAGGCTCGCTGCCGATGACGGCGCCCGCGCCGATCTTGCAGTTTTTGCCCAGTTGGGTCCAGCCTTCGATAATCGCGTGAGGACCGACAACAGCGCCTTCATCCAGCTTCACATGTTCGCCAATGATGGCGTATGGACCGATTTCTACGGTATCGTGCAATTCGGCTTTAGGATGAACGATCGCCGTATTAGATACTGAAGGCATATATCGATCTTCTTTCTTGTGAATGGTTTCGCTTCACCGCGTACTCGGGAAACGGGTACATTATATCGAACTTTTCCCGAATTGCGCGAGGAACATGCCATTTTTATTTCATTTACGTTTTTATTCCGGCCGGCTCCACCTGTACGCGGCTAAATTTTCAGGGGCGTGCGTTCCAGTTTTCGGGAGCATCGGCGATCGAGAAGAAGATTTCCGCCTCCGCCGCCAGATCGCCATCCACGTGAATCTTGCTTTCAACCCGGCCCGCCTTGCTTTTCAGCTTGGTGATACGGGTCTCGATCCGCAACTGGTCGCCCGGAATGATCCGCCGGCGAATCTTGGTGTTGTTCACACCAGCCAGGTAGGCGACTTTACCCCGGTTTGCTTCCAACGACAATAGCAGAACGCCGCCGGTCTGGGCCATCGCCTCAATCAGCAGCACGCCCGGCATGATGGGTTCCTGCGGAAAATGACCGGTAAAAAACTCTTCGTTGCTGGTAACGTTCTTTATCGCAACCACGCGCATCTCTTCATAATCGAGATCGATCACCCGATCGATCAGCAGAAACGGATAGCGATGCGGTAATATCCGGCGAATTTGAGATGATGAAATCGGCAGGGGCAGCGCGGTCAGATCGTCGCTGGCTTTGGATACCTTGCCGTTCAGCGTTTCGAGCACTTTGCGGACGAAGCGGATATTAAACGCGTGCCCCGAGCGAACCGCGATCACGTGCCCTTTGAGCGGGCTGCCAAGCAGGGTCAGGTCGCCGATCACATCGAGAATCTTATGGCGCACGATTTCGTCTTCAAACCGCAGTTCTTCGTTAAGAAAGTCATGCTCGCCGATCACGATGGCGTTTTCGAGGCTGCCCCCTTTGATCTTGCCATTCTGGCGAAGGACGTCCACATCCTTCAGGAAGCAGAAGGTGCGCGCCGGGGCGATCTTTTCGGCGAAGTTTTCTTCGGTAATTAAAAACGAGGCGGAACGGATGCCCACCACGGGATGATCGTAATCGATCTTGTAGGTGATCTCGAGCCGGTGCGACGGGATGATTGCGATCTCAAGCCCGTTTTCAAACAGCCAGATGGGCTCTTTCACCTCGATGAACTTTTTAGGACGGTCGAGCGTGACGATGCCCGTGTTACGGATGGCGTCGACGAATATCTGAGCGCTGCCGTCAGCGATCGGAGGTTCGCTGGACGAGAGTTCGAGAATGATATTATCGATTCCCAACCCGCTGCACGCGGCGAGAACGTGTTCGACCGTCTGAATCTGCAGTTCATTACGGCCCAGCGCCGTCAGATACAATGAATCTTCGAGGATGGCGTTTTCAGCCCGGGCTTCGATTCGCGGTTTGCCGGGCATGTCGCCCCGGACGAATACGATTCCGGTGTCGGCGTCCGCCGGCTTGAAGGTAACCGTGGTTTCCTGGCCGGTATGCAGACCGACGCCGCTGATACTGACTTCACCCGCGATGGTTTTTTGATACTCCACCATAATTATGATTTTCCAGAGAGTTTTTCTTCGATTTCCTTCAGTTTATCGAACAGCCGGGGCAACCTGGCGAGGTTGACCTTCTGCCGTTTTTCCTGTGAATGAGGTTGAGCCGGCGCGCCCCAGTAATCCGAATCGGGCGGGACATCGCCGGTGACGACGCTTTGCGCTCCGATGCGGGACCGAGCGCCGATTTTCACGTTTTCAGACACGACGACCTGACCGGCGATGGTGACGCGTTCACCGATCTCTACCCCCGCGCCCAGACTCACCTGAGCGACGATGATGCAGTGAGGGCCGATGGATGACCCCGGGCCGACCTGAACCAGATTGTCGATTTTGGAGCCTTCCCCAATGCTCGTGGTTCGGACCGGATCGCCTGAAACCACCACATTGGCGCCCAGTTCGACGTCAGCGCCGATGAAGACCGGCGCCTTGCCTTCTTCATACGTCATGCCCGACACGGCGCCGATGCGCGCGCCCGCGTGAATGATGGAGAGGTTCTGGATCTCGCACCCCGCGTAGACCGACACGTGAGGGTACAGCGTCACGTCATCGCCGATGCGCGCACCCGCTCCAACAAAGACTCCGGGGTATATCACCACCCGGTCGCCCAACACCGCGCCGTCTTCAATCATGGCGTGGGCCATGATGGTCACGTCGGCGCCCAGCCGGGCCGTGGTTGCGATCTGGCTCTCGGGGTGAATGCCTCCCGACGTGGGCCGCTGCTGTTTATGAAACCAGTGAAGCGCCTTGGTAAAGGTCAGATAAGGATTATCGCTGCGAATCAGAGGCCGAAACGCGGTTTCGAGGTCTTTGGGGACGATCAGAGCCGACGCGGACGTTTGAGGAATTTTCGAAACGTACTTGGGATTGGCAACGAACGACAAATCGCCCTGTTTCGCCGTTGTAATTTCAGCAACGCCTTGCAACAGGGTCGAGCCGTCGCCCTCAAACGGCTCTCCCAATTCGTTCGACAGGTCCTTCAGACTGATCGTCGGCATTCGCCGCTCCATCCAGAAAAGTCCGCGCCAGCGATGCGCCTTCTTACTTTTTCGCGTTCATGCGCGTAACGACTTCGCTGGTGATATCAAGCGAGTCTTCAGAAAACGCGACGTATTCTTTTTTGATGATGATTGAAAAGCCCTTCGCCTTGGCGACTTCACCGACGACGCCGCGAAGTTCTTCCAGCACGGGCTTGAGCAACTCGGTTTTCTTATCGTCGAGCGCCTTCTGTTCCGTCTGGTAATATTCGCCGAAGTTCTGAATCTGGCTCTGCAGATCGGCCTTCTGTTTTTCGTAGGTTTCTTTCGGCATCAGTTCGCGCTGAACTTGAAGTTTTTCGATTTTGTCGTTCAACTCCTGTTTTTTGTCGGCGAGCTCTTTGTTTTTCTTATCAAGCGACTCCTTGTATTGCTTTGAAATCGCCTGCAGTTTGTCGGTTTTCTGGAAAATTTCCAGCATGTCGATCACGCCGATCTTGACGCCCTGCGCGTGAGCGGCGGGAACCACTCCCACGAAAGTGAAGACGGCGACGGCGATGAGTATACGGCTGAACTGCTTACACATTTGCGAATCCTCCCATTTTTGACAAAACCGGAGTTATTGTAACCGAGCGATGGGTAAATCCCCACCCTTGTGAGATCACACGGATAGCTTGAACGGCGTTTTCCAGCCCGTCAGGCAAGCAGGAGCGTCGCCGAATGATCCGGCGTCTGGTTAAGCCGCGCGTTAAAACGTCTGACCAAAACTGAAGTGGAACAGTTCCGTCTCGTCTTCATCCATTTTGCGGATGACGAAGGGGAAATCAAACCGGATGATTGCGTTAGCGAAGGGTATTTTGATGCGAAGCCCAAGCCCCGTGCTGACGCGGTAGTCGACCGGGTTAATATCGCCGATTTCAGGCCAGACGGCGCCCACGTCCATAAACACCACGCCCTGAACCACTTCTGAAAAGCTATAGCGCATTTCGGCGTTCGTAACGTGTGACGCCTCACCGCCCAAGTAACTATGGAAGCTGCCCAGGACGGGGTCTTTATACCAGAGGCGCGCCGACTCGCCGATTCCACCTTCGCGGAACCCGCGCACGGTGCGCGAACCGCCCACGAAGTAGCGTTCCTGCATGGGAACGTAACCGGGGCTGCCATAGGCGTACGCCAGCTGAAGTTCCGTGGAAGTAGCGAGAACCATTCGGTCGAACAGTTCGTAGTAATAGTTGAATTCGTTGCGGTTTTTGATGAATTCGTTATCGGTCAGACCCGCCAGTTCCAGCGTGCTGCGCGCATAGATTCCATCGGTGGGATCCATGCGGAAATCGCGCGTATCATACTGGAAGCCCACCGTAATGCTGGTGGTCATGTTTTTACCAAGATTAAACTGATGAGGAATCGTGAGAGGATCGAGATCGAACTGGCTGCCCGATTCGGGCGACAGGTCGGTGTCTTCGATCTTGAAACCAAATAAAAGTTCCCACTCATCGGTCAGGTCTTTACTGAACAATACGGAAGTTCCGACTCGATTTTCATCAAAGGTACGCCCGCCGAAGCCCTGCGTGTCGATCCAGTAGATGTCCCAGTCGGCGCTGATATCGGAGCCAAGCAGGTACGGCTCGAAGATGTTCAGTACCGCGCGGCGGCGGAACTGGCCATACTCGCCGGTGATGGTTCCCTTCACGCCGTAGCCGAACAGGTTGCGCTCGCCCACGGAGGCGAACAGCGATGGGCCATACGTCGTGCTGACGCCGCCGCCGAACGACAGGGAGCCGGTCTGCTCCTCTTCCAGCTGAAGCAACAGGTTTTCAACGTTGGGATCGTTTGTCTTCTCACGCTTGAAGCCCGGAGCCAGATTGAGTTGCCCCGCCTGACGATAGGGAACCGTCTTGAAGAAGCCGGTGTTGACCAGATTGCGGTCGCTCTCCAGCACAGCCGTCCAGTCGAGCGGCTCGCCCTCGGTCAGTTCCAGTTCACGGGTGATAACGAAGTCCTTGGTTTTGAACTCGCCTTCCTGCGTGGGGACGACGGTTCCATCGTCCATGGTGATGACGCCCTGAATATCCACTTTGCCGAGATATTTGCGCGGCGCCTCGCGAATCGTCATGTTGATAGTGGCGACGTGGTTGGCCTCGTCTTTGACGACCTGATCGGGCAGCACGGGAGCCGACACATCGAGATAGCCCTGAGCGCGATACAGGTTGAGCATCTCGATCTCATCCTGCTGAATCTTGGCAGCGTCAAAGGTATCGCCCGGCTTGGAGGTGAATTTGGATAGCAACTCTTCATCCGAAAAGATGGTGTTGCCGGTAACGTTGATTCCGCCCAGCGTGTAGGGCTGGCCTTCGGTGATTTTGTATTTGACTCGCAGGCCGCCATCCATCGGTTCAGCGCCAACCAGTTCGGCGCCGGCGTCAAGATATCCGTAATCCCAATAGGTGCGTTCAATGCGAAGAGCGTCATCAGACGCGACGCTCTCGTTAAACTCATGCTTGATAATAAACCACCACGACTCCTTGGTTTGCATGCGTTTTTTGAGGGTTTTATCACCCAAAACGGTATTACCCTCAAAGACGATTTCTTTTACCGGACGTTTTTCGCCTTCGGTGATGGTGAAGACTAACACTTTGGTGTTTGGCTCGGAGCCGTCTTCGGCGCGCCAGGTAATTTCCGTATTGGGGAAGGATTGTTTGGTGTAATAGTCGGAGAGTTTGGTTTTATACGATTCAGCGGCGGCGTCGTCAAAAAACACTAACGGCTTCGGTTTTTCGTCGAAACCAAGTTCCTTGAGCAACCGGTTGTTTCCAAGCCGGTCGTTGCCCTCAAAGCGGATATCCGCCAGGCGGGGTTTTTCCTGAAGTGAAAAAATCAGCGCGGCGCCGGAATCGACCGGTTCCGTGCGCGTCTCGACATTGGAGTATTTACCCAGCGCCCAAATGGCTCGAACGTCGTCACGAATGCTTAAACGCACGGCGGGCGACGTCAATTCGTCGCCCACGCGGGTCGTGATCACTTCCCGAACGTTCTGCTCGTTGGTAAATTGCACGCCTTCAATGCGGATATCCTTGATGGGTTCGGCGAAGGCGGCCGCTGCAAGCCAACATAATCCGAGACAGACCAAAAGCAGCCGAATGCGATGATGAGCGCTCAGATCACCACCTCCTTCGGAGACGCCTCCCTAAAGACGAGCTCCGATTCATTTTCATGAATATCGACAACGACTTCCGCCGTGTTTTTAAACTTGCCCAACAGAATTTCTTCTGAGAGGGGATCTTCGACAAAGCGCTGAATCGTGCGCTTTAACGGTCGAGCACCATACGACTTATCGTATCCTTTGTCAACCAGGAACGACTTGGCGGCGTCGGTCAGAATGAGCTTCATCCCCATGCCTTTGAGACGCAACTGAACATCTTTGAGCATGATATCGCAGATATGCAGAACGTGTTCGCGTTCCAGTTCATGGAAGACAACCACCTCGTCGACGCGGTTGATAAACTCGGGCCGGAAGGTGCGCTTGAGTTCACCCATGACCTTGTCTTTCATGGCCGAATAGCTGTTGTCGGCGGTCTGTTTGGAGAAGCCCAGCGTAATCCGGTTTGTGATCTCCTGAGAGCCGATGTTGGAGGTCATGATCAGAATCGTGTGACGAAAATCGACCTTGTGTCCGGTCGAATCGGTCAGACGGCCGTCTTCCAGCACCTGCAGCAGGATGTTGTACACGTCCGGGTGCGCTTTTTCGATCTCGTCGAGGCAAATGACCGAATACGGTTTGCGGCGCACTTTTTCGGTTAACTGACCGCCCTCGTCATGGCCGATGTAACCCGGAGGGGCGCCCACCAGGCGCGACACCGCGAATTTTTCCATATATTCAGACATATCGACGGTGATCAGGGCGTCTTCATCGCCGAACATGAACTCGGCGAGCGTCTTGGCGAGGTGAGTTTTGCCGGTTCCGGTGGGGCCGAGGAAGAGAAACGAACCGATGGGGCGCTTCTGATTCGCCAGACCGGCGCGCGACCGGCGCAAAGCCTTGGCGATGATCTTGAGCGCCTCTTCCTGACCGATGACGCGCTTGTGCAGTTCTTCCTCGATGCGCAACATGCGCTCGGATTCCTTCTCTTCAAGCCGCATCATGGGGATGCCCGTCCACTTGGAGAGCACATACGCGATCTGATCGTCGTCGACGATGGCTTCCTGACCGGCCTTGGTGCGCGATTCCTCCCAGGTGCGGGTCAGTTCAGCCTGGCGATCGCGCAGTTCTTCCCGCTTGCGCTTGAGTTCGAGGCATTTTTCGAACTCTTCGGCGACGGTGGCAGCTTCGATCTCTTTCATGATCTGCTCGATCTGATCGTCGATCTCACGCAACTCCTTGGGCCGGGTGGTGGCCTGAAGGCGGGTGCGCGATCCGGCTTCGTCGATCAGGTCGATCGCCTTGTCCGGCAGATAGCGCTCGGTCACGTAGCGGTCGGAAAACTCGGCGGCCGCGACGATGGCGCTTTCGGTGTATCGCACGCGGTGATGGGCTTCGTATTTGTCGCGCAGCCCCTCAAGAATGCGGATGGTCTGTTCCACCGTGGGCGGATCGACCATGACGGTCTGGAAGCGGCGTTCGAGCGCGCTGTCTTTCTCGATGTACTTGCGGTATTCCTCCAGCGTGGTGGCGCCGATGCACTGCAACTCGCCGCGAGCGAGCGCGGGCTTCAGCATGTTGGACGCGTCCATCGAACCCTCTGCCGCGCCGGCGCCGACAAGGGTGTGGAGCTCATCGATAAAGAGAATGATGTTGTTGGAACGGCGGATTTCTTCAAGCACCGCCTTGAGGCGCTCTTCGAACTGGCCGCGATACTTGGTTCCCGCCACCAATCCGGCGAGATCGAGAGTAATAAGACGGCGATTGAGCAGCAGGTCTGGTACCTGCCGCGTCTCGATCTGTTGGGCGAGCCCCTCGGCGATGGCGGTTTTTCCGACGCCGGCCTCGCCAATCAGCACAGGGTTGTTCTTGGTGCGCCGGCAGAGAATCTGTACGACGCGTTCGATCTCATCCTGACGGCCGATCACCGGATCGAGTTTGCTGAGACGGGCGAGCTCGGTGAGGTCAGTGCCGAAAGCGTCGAGGGCGGGCGTCTTGCTTTTTCCACCGCCCTTGCCGCCGGCGGCGACGGTTTCCTGCTGAGGACCACCGCCCATCAGGCGCAGGATTTCGCTGCGCGCCTTGATGAGATCGATGCCGTGACTGGCGAGCACGCGGGCGGCGAGGCCCTCGTTTTCACGAATAACGCCGAGCAGCAGGTGTTCGGTGCCGATGAAGTTCACGCCGAAGGCCTGCGCCTCCTGATAAGCGAACTCGATGGCGCGTTTGGCGCTGGGCGAAAGCGAGATGGTGCTGTCGGCGACGCCGCCGCCCGAGTCGCGGTTGATATTTTTGAGGATTTCCATGCGAAGCGATTCAAGATTGAGGCCCATATTGCGCATCGCTGTGGCGGCCACGCCTTCGCCTTCAGCGATCAGCCCCAAAAGGATGTGTTCGGTGGACGCGTGGCTGCTGCCGATGCGGGCCGCTTCTTCTTTGGCGCGCTTCATGACGAGCCGGGCTCGTTCGGTCAGTCGGTCGAACATCATGATTCTATTCTCCTGGGCAAAAAATTTGCCGTGTGGTTTCTGGATTCATCCGGATGACGGAATTCTTCAAGCGGCGCGATGATGATACGCCTCTCCCGCCCGGCGCTTACCAACGTCAGGCGCGGGTTTATCAATAGTGTACTCTCTTCACACGAAACAGGGGACGACCGGGAACAATGGCGCGGCGCGGCGATGATGAACGGTCAGCGCGTACCGGCCCCTGCAAGCCACTCTCGTATATATTCCGCTCGAAACTCATCGCGTTCCGCCGTTTTGAGCGCGCGGCCGGCGCGCTTCTGGAGATGGGCGGGGCGCATCATGATCAGCATTTCATTGATCCCCTCGAACGCGGGCGTGTCGATCACGCCCAGCGTTCGGCCCAGACGCAGGGTCGAGAGCAGATCGACCGCCTCGGACGAACTCATCACGCGGGCGTAGCGCAACGCGGCGTAGGCCCGCCAGACTTTATCTTCCAGTTCGGTGCGGCCGCGTTCGATCATCGCTTCTTCTTCGGCGCGTTCCTGTTGAAGGATCTGTTGAAGAATACGCTCGATCTTGTCGATGGTCTCCGTTTCCGAGATTCCCAGCGTCCACTGGTTGGAGATCTGAAAAAGATTACCGCTGATTTCGCTGCCTTCTCCGCCCATGCCGCGCACGGTCAACCCGATCTGGGTGACGGCGTTCAACACTTTTTCAATTTTACGTGAAATCACCAGCGCGGGCAGGTGAACCATCACCGAACAGCGGATGCCGGTTCCCACGTTGGTGGGACAGGCGGTGAGATAGCCGTAAGTGTTCGAAAACGCGAAGTCGAGCCGCGAGTCGAGCTCGCTATCGACGGCGTCGATCAGGTTCCAGGCGCGGCGCAGTTGCGACCCGGAGAACAGGGCGTGCATGCGCAGATGATCTTCTTCATTGATCATGATGCTGGCGATTTCGTTTTCATGCACGGCGGCGTAGCGTTCGATTCCGCTTTTGGAAAATTCGCGGCTGATCAGATAGCGTTCGGAGAGAAACGAACGATCGACGGATTCCATCTCTTCCAGATTGAAAACCTGAACGGACGGCATGTGATCGCAAGCCTGAATCGCTTCAAGCGTCTGACTGGCGATGCGGCGCAGATCGGATGACGAAGCCCACTGTGAAAAGGGGATTCCGTCGAGATTACGCGCAAGGCGGATGCGGCTGCTGACCACGAGATCATTGGAGGGATCGCCGTGTTTGATCCATCCGCAGCCTTCAAGATACGTCTTGGGAATATCAGCCATGCCGTTGGTCTCCAGCGCCTGGTTTACGAATTGGCCGAGCCGGTGATGTTCGAGAGATCGCTTTCCATATCGCGGATCTGATCCCGCAGGCGGGCGGCGATTTCAAATTGTTCCTGCCGCACGGCTTCTTTCAGTTGAAGCCGCAGGTCGGAGATGCCCCGCTTGAGCACCGAAACCTCATCGCCCGAACGCGGCGCCTTGCCGACGTGAACCAGGTCTTTCTGAACCTTCTGTAAAAGCGGACGCAGCCGCTCGGTGAAGATTTCATAGCAGGACGCGCACCCCAGACGGCCGCTCTCTTTGAACGCGCTGTACGACAAACCGCATTCGGGGCAAGTCTGGTGCAACTCGGCGTCGCGGCTCTGTTCAACCAGGTCGGCCTGCGGTTTGAGCACCCCGCCGACGATGTCTTCAATGGAAAACGCCGTGTTGATCGACGGCCCGGCCACGCCGTTTTCATGCGCGCAGTCATGACAGATATGAATGGACAGCTTCTGGTTGTCCTTGATCTGCGTTATGTGCAATTTCGCCGGTTTTTTCTTGCAGATTTCACAGATCATGGCCGTCCCCCCATTACATCGCCGCCACGGGTTCGCCGAATACGTCCACTCCATCAGTGGTGCATAGTTGTACGAATCGTTCCATCAGACGCTGAGTCACGGCGCCGGGCTTGCCGCCGCCGATGACGCGTCCATCGATTTTGGTAACGGGCACCACGCGGGCGGCCGTACCGGTCACGAAGCATTCATCCGCGCTGAATAGATCGTACAGCGTCAGGTGCGCCTCGCGGCAGTCAAAGTCTTCCTGACGGGCCAGCTCGATCACCGCGTCGCGGGTGATTCCGGGCAACGCGCCGTCTGAGACGGGCGGCGTGACGAGCGCGCCGTCGCGCACCACGAACAGGTTGTCGGCGGTGGCTTCAGACACGTAGCCCTGCTGATTGAGAAAAATCGCCTCCGCCGCGCCCTGCCGGTTCGCGTCGAGCTTGGCGAGGATGTTGTTCAGATAATTCAACGATTTGACCTGGGGCGGCGTCGCGTCGGAACTGTTGCGCCGGATCGCGGTGGTCACCAGCGTCAGCCCGTTTTCATACCACTCAGGCGGATACATTTTGATGCGGTCGACGATGACGATGATGTTGGGATTGGGGCATTTGACCGGGTTCAAGCCCAAATCGCCATCGCCCCGGCTGATCACCACGCGCACATAAAGCGGATCGGGGTCGGATTTCAGATCGGTCTTGTTCTGTTCCCCCCAATGACGCGCGAGACGGCTGATTTCGTCGAGATATTTTTCCGCCGGCCAGACTGGATCCAAGGCGATCACCCGGGCGGAGCGGAACAGGCGGCGAACGTGACGCTCACCGCGAAAAATGATTCCTTTGTAAACGCGGATGCCCTCAAAAACGCCGTCTCCATACAAAAAACCGTGGTCGAAGATGGAAACCGTCGCGTCTTCTTTCGCGCGAAGTTCTCCGTTGATCGATATGGCTGGAATCGTCGACATGAGCAACCGCTCGCCTCCTGAAAAATCAATGGGTGAAGCCGATGGAACCGGTTTCGCCGAAACGGCGCGCCAACTTGCTTCGATTATTTAACTTAAAAACGATGCGCCCCATGATTCAAATGCGTCTGTACTGAAGTCTACATGATCGCCCGTTATTCTCCAAGGCGGGAATTCATCCGTTGCAGGTATGGAGCGCCGTTTCGGGGGTCGATTCCGTATAAAAAAGGGGTCCGATCAGGGAAGGCCCGGGCGATTTCAGCGTTGCGTTCGCCCATGTTCCAGGCGTAGACGACGTCGGCGTTCTCAAAACCGGGCAGGTTGCGGATCAGGTCGCCCTGGGTCATATCTCCACTGGGCGAGGAAACAAACACCAGCGCATCCTGTAAATGGCGGCTCTCCACCAGGCGAAAGAGCGTCTCACGCCGCACGATCTGATGATGCCGCTGGACGCACCAGTACCCGGCTAACGCGAAGGTCAGGACGATCATCGCCGCCGCAATGCCCCGCTGGAGCGATTTGGATGCGATATTCATTCGATTGTATAGATCGGCGATTCCCGCCGAAGCAAATATTGCCAGAAAAGGCAACGCTTCGAAATAAAACCGCGGCCCGTACTGGTTTCCACCATCCGATGGATAGAGCGCATAGCCCGTAAATAACAGAACACACGACGCGGCCAGCGCAAGCGCCATTGCGTTCGCGCGAAGACGCCAGACGCCCCACGCGGCCAGAAGCGGTAATCCGGGCGGAGTCCATAAAAACAGGCGTCCCAGGTTGCGGGCGGTGTTGGCGAGTCCATCCAGCGGACCGAAATAGAGCGTCTCTTTGTAATCGAATACCTGGATCACACGCTCGCCGAAACCGAGACGCTCTGAAGGCGAAAGAAACCGCGCGGGCATGAGCCACCCGCCGGTCAGGGCGTGATTGTATGCGGCGTAAGCCAGCGCGAAGGGCGCGGCGCCCGTGCAAAACGCAGTGGCGAAAGCCACTCGCCGGGGCGCGCGAAGAAGCGCCAGCCCCAGCGGCGGGGCGGCGATCAACACCGCCGTATATTCGCGTACCGTAAACGCGTACCCGAAACACACGCCCGCAAGCGCGGCGCGAAACCAGCCTCCACGCTCCATGCCCGCCATGAGAAACACCAGCATCCACGCCAGCGCCGTCATGGCGGCGGCGTGTGAGAACAGCGACGCCGCGTTAAAAAGAAAAAACGGAGACAACGCCATGAGCCACGCCGCGCGCCACGCGCCGCCTGGATCGAGCCAGCAACGGGCCAGATGATACGCGGCCGGAACCGACAACGCCGCCAGACAGGGATTCACCCACCAGGGCGCTCCCACCCAGACGCCGATCGTCAACAAGGCGGGCCATCCGGGAGGGAACAGTGAAAAGGTCCGGCCCTCGCGGGTGAGAATAAAAAAAGGCGAAAGGTATTCCTGCAACGAATGAGCCGCGACGCTCGGCTCTCCCCGCGCGAAGGTATGCGCCTGAAACAGGTAGGCGAACTCATCGGCGGAGTTGGCGAAATCGTTCAATCCCCAGTGCCCAAGCGCGCGCGCCGCGGCCAGCGCGGCGAACGAAAGAACCGCCAGGCGAAAACAGGGTAATTTGGAGAAAACGTCTTTCACGGCCATGCGCATCTTATCAACTGAACCGGGCCATCCATTCGATATCGATCGATTTTGAATCATTCCATTCATTGATGCGTATTCTTTAACAGACGGAACCCTGCTAGAGTGACGGCGGCGAAACTCCGCCGCCGGAAGACTATATTACACTTCAGACCGCCCGAACCGGTATGACCCGCTCGACTCAACCCCATTCATCGATGAAAACGATTCTCCGCTCCGGCGGGCGCATGCGCGACATGTGGTTCAGCGAAGAGGCGGTCTCGGCGCTCGCCAATCTGGCGGGAGCGGCGGTTTTCAGGGAGCGTATGGGCGGGGCCCGGCCCGTGCTGGCCGGGCTGATCGGATGCACTGGAACCGGCAAGTCGACCCTGTTCAACAGCCTGGCCGAGCAGGAAATCAGCGAAACCAGCTGGAAAGCTCACAACACGCGCGGCCCCATTCTGCACGCGCATACCGATTTCATCGAACGGCTTCGTCAAGCCGAGGCGGCGGATGGACCGCTGTTGTTTCCCCGGCTGGAACGCCAGACCCTGCCGGAAGGCGGACCGCAAAACGCCTCCGGTTCGCGGACCACGCTGGAAATCGCGCCGGCTCAATCGGAGCGTTTCAAAAACCTCGCTCTGATCGACCTGCCCGACATCAACACAACACTGGCGCGCGATGAAAAACTGATCGCGATCGAACTGTTGGCGTGGCTGGACGCCGCGATCTTTCTGGTGGATGAAGAAACGCTCTATCACCGCGATTACGCCGCGCCCGCCGAACTGGCGCGCGCGCTGGGGCAGCATTGTTTCTGCGTCATCAATAACCGGGGCCGCGACCGCATCGAGCGAAGCCATCACGATATCGTCAGCGTACAGAAGTTGTTCGGCGCCGAAAGGCTCTATATTCTGCCCGAGATCAAACAGGGCCCGCGTTTCACTCAGGAGGACGAATTCATCGCGTTTCGCGAGGCGCTTCTCAAAACGCCGCACCTGGCGGGCGGCGCCGCGCTGATCCGCCGGGCCGCGCCCCACGCCGGCCGCATCCTGCGCGAAAACCGCCGCCGCATCAAATGGCTCAGCCGGCTCGAACAGAATCTTCAGGAGAAAACACAGGAAGCGGCGCAGAAGAAAAATCCCATCCCCCTGCGCCGCGTCATTCACGACGACGTCATTCAGGTGATGGAGCATCTCGGGCTGAAACGGTTCGCGGTGAGCAACATCTATCATTTTCTCAAAAAAACCGCCGCCACCGGCGCGGTCTCACACAGTTTTCATGTGGCTTTCGGCGGGCAACGCGACAAAGCGCTGAGCGAACTGCTGCGCTTCGACGTGGACAAACTGCAAGCCGAGGTGGAGAGCCGCGTCCACGATCAACTCGACCAGCTGCACGCCGTCATGAAGCCGCTGCGCGATGAAGAGGAACTCGCCGCGCTGGCGCCCGAACTGCGGCGCGGAGCCGAACTCAACCGGGACCGCATCCGAAGCAAATGCGCGGAAGCCGCGAACGAGATCGAACAACAATGCCGCGTCATTCTCGAATCGGATCAATTGCAGAAAACGCTCCGGAACGAGCCGCTGTCGGCTGTGCTCATCGTACTGGCGATGGGCGCCGACCTGTTCGCCATCCCCGGCTTCGGCAGTTTCATCCTGACTCCCAGCGTGTTGAAATATATTCCGGTAGGACGTTTTGAAAACCTGAAGCGGCGCTTTCAGCAGTCGTTGCATGACATCATCCGCGACGAACTGCATTACGCCGTACAAACCGTCCGCGAGGCGCGCGGGCGGTTGACGCTCGACGAATCAGACCCGTTGGAGAACGCGCTGGCCGATTGCGCGCACGCATCATGAAACTGGACGCCCTCCGCTCTCAACTCGACGCCGTTAACGAGCGCCTCGCCCAGCTCACCGGGCGCGAGCCCGCCGCGTTTTCGTTTCAAACCGGCGAATCGCAGGCCGACATGCTGTTTCTTTACGGCATCCTCGGCGGCAAGGACGTCGGCAAGACCTCGCTGATCAACCTGCTGGCCGGGGCGCGAATCTCAATCGACACCGATCTGCTCGACGAAGGCACCAACGTCTGCACGGCGTATTGCCATGAAGACGACCTGCCCCATCTGCGGCAAAGGCTCGCCGATGAAACCGGCGCGGCGATTCAATACGCATCTCACCAGCGAAACGAACTGCGCCACGTGGTGCTGATCGACTTTCCCGACTTCGACAGCCGTTTCGACGCCCACCTGGAAGACGTAAGAAAATTGGGGCCGTATCTGCAGGGTATCGTCTGGATCACCAGCCCGCGCAAATACGCCGATCACGAGTTTCTCGACCGGCTCGAAACCGTCGCGCAGAGCCACGAAAACCTGTACGTGGTGATGAACAAGGTCGATCAGCTCGAGGGACGCGCCACGCTGGAGGAGATTCGCGCCGAGGCGAGCCAGGTGCTCGATTTCGGCTGCGACCGCGCCGGGATTCCACGCATCGGACAGGGGCGCGTCTGGCTGACCTCGGCGCTGCATCCCGGCAAGTATGAATTCAAGGAGTTATACCGGCGGCTGATCCGCGCGCATTCGCTGGAAGAGATCGCCCGCGCCAAAGCGAATAACCTGAAGTCGGAATTCGAGAAGAACTTCGCCCGGCTGCACAAACACTATGAGCTCGACCGGCGTATCGCCGAGATCGACGAAGCGCTCGATTACCTGCAACAGGCCATCGGCGAGACGTTCAGCGAAGATTATTACCAGGCCGTCGAGCAACGCGTACTTTCGCTGGAACCCATCAACCGGCGCATCAGCTCGGGCGTGTTTTATCACCGCATCGACGGCTGGCCCATTCTGCGCACGCTGTTTTACCCCCTTTCGGGGCTGGTTTCATTTATCGGGGGGAGGTTCAGTTTTACGCCGCGCGCGTCGGACTGGGTGGAGACGCCGCAGGACGTGTTGCGGTACCAGGGGCAGACGGCGGGCGGCCGTATGCTGGCCATTCAACAGAATCTGGAAGAGCGCTTTCCCCGCGTGACGCGCCAGATCGAATCGCCCGGCAACTTCGGCGAAGCCGCCGAACGGCGCTTTGAAACCATGTTGCGCCGATACGAAGAGCAGGTCGTACAGCGCATCACCGACGGCGTTAAACCACCCGGTTCGGGGATGAAGACGCTGATCTATCTGCCGCTGATCTGGTTTCCCTTCGTGCAGCCGATGCTGTTTCATCTTTCGACGGATGAACCCGCCGGAACGGCGATGGGCGAGATCGGCGACCTGTTCGGAATGGTGATTTCATTATTGGGCGCGGGGGCGCTGCTTGAAAGCCTGATCTTTCTCGCGCTGTTTTACTTTTTATGGCTGATGGCGCTGTATGCGCGCGGCACGCGCCGGGTATTGCGCATCGGGCAGGATGAATTGCGCGATCTCTGGTATGAAGATTACGTCCCTTGGGCGGCCGAGGTTTTTCAGGGCCCGCTGCAACGCAAGCGGGCGGTGTGGATCGACCTGCGAGCCAAACTGGACGGGATCGAGCGGGAAGTTAATCGTGAGATCGACCAGCTGGCTCAACAGGGCGCGCCCCGCCGGGGCTGACAGAGACTCCTTCCCCGCCCCCCCGCCATGGACTGAAAACTGGCGGGCGCCGGTTATTCGCCGCTTCGCGCTAACTTTCCCCCATTTTCTCAAAACGGGAAGTTTCAGGCATTTGCGTGAACAAATCGGGTATTTTTTTGCTATACTGGCTCAAGATGCAGATGAACCCGCCGATAATGGATAACGGGTAGAACCCGAAGTTCAGAAATACCAGATAGAGAGAGGGGGTGATCCTCCTGATCGATCCAGTCAGCAATCAGTTCACAGTCAAGGCGGCTTCGGCGCAACTCATTCAGGAATCATCCAAAAAGACCGCCGAAAAAACCAGCGAATCGCGCTCGACGGACAGCCTGGTGAAGAAAAGCGACGCGGTGTCGATTTCCTTCAATCTCCAGGGGGATCTGTCCGCCCTGCAGCAATCCGTCGCCGAGGTGCAGAGCCAGGTCAAAGGCCAGTTGGAGCGTTATTTCGGCCTGACCGGACAGGACCCGGAACAAGCCAGCGAGTTCGATCCGCCGGAAAACGCGTCCGCGAAGCAGTTGATGGACTTTTTCAGCCCTTCGAACACGGCGTCGCGCATCGTCAGTTTCGCCACCGGCTTTTTTGACGCCTATCAGAAGAACCACGGCGACGCTTCCAGCAAGGAAAACGTCGATGGATTCACCAACCTGGTGTCGAAAGCCATCGATGAAGGCTTCGCCCAGGCGAAAGACATCCTCGGCGATACCAGCGGGCAGGGCGAGGTCGCGAAGAACATCGAGCGCACCTACGCACAGGTCAAACAGCGCATTGAGGAATTCCGGCGCGAACACTACAACCAGCTGGGCCTCGAACCGGACCCACGGACCGACCCGGCGGCCGTTGACGGCGCCACTACCGGAACCGAAGGACAGGATATCAACCCAATCGGCTGATGTTTTGAGAAGCCGCGGAATCCATGCAGCCGCCCGGGCTTTTTAACCGGGCGGTTCGCTTTTTATCGCGATATTTCCGGCGAGCACAGACAACGGTTCTACGATTCGGCGCTCGGAGGTTTTATACTGGGGAGTAATCACCCACGCGCCCGAACGCGGCCGCGATCGTAACGCCAAGGAGCCCCCCGGATGGACCGTATTCTCGACGATCGAAGCATTCCCGAAAAAATCGACCCGACGGGGATGTTGAACTGGATAGAAACCTTCGACGCCCAATGCCGGCAGGGCGTCGAGATCGCCCGCCGCACGGAACTGCCCCCCTTCGGAATGATCCGTAACGCGGTGGTCTGCGGCATGGGCGGCTCAGCCATCGGCGGCGACCTGTTGCGCGCTTACGTCAGCGCCCGCGCGCTGGCGCCCATCGAAGTGGTGCGCGGATACGACCTGCCGCGATACGCGGGTCCCGAAACGCTCGTGGTCGCCAGCTCGTACTCGGGCAACACGGAAGAAACCCTTTCCACATACGCGGCGGCGCGGGAACGGGGCGCGGCCATCGCCGCGATCACCACCGGCGGCACGCTGGCCGAGCAATGCGCCCGCGACGGCGTACCCGCCATCATTACTCCCGGCGGCTACTCGCCGCGCGCGGCGTTGGGGTATTCATTCATGCCGCTGCTGGTGCTGTTTGAACGCCTGGGCCTGATCGAGGATCAGTCGGCCCCGCTGGAAGAAACCTTGTCTCAACTCAATCGAACCAAAGAACGGAACTGTTTCGATTCCCCGGCGGAAAACAACCCCGCCAAGCAGACCGCCAAGGAACTGTACGGCTCGATCCCCATCATCTACGCCGGGCAGAACGCCTTTGAACCGGTGGCGGCGCGCTGGCGGGCGCAGATCAATGAAAACGCCAAGACTTTCGCCCATAACGCCGTCGTGCCTGAAATGAATCACAATGAGATTCTCGGCTGGAAGAACCCCAAACCCAGCATTCTGAAAAAACTGCACGTGGTTTATCTGCTCGACTCGGGCTATAACCCGCAGACCCTGAAGCGATTCGATGTGATGCGGGGCATTCTCGATCCCGCCGCGCACGGCGTCAGCGTGATTCAGTCGGAGGGGGAGGAACTGCTGGCTCGCATGTTTTCGGTCATCCATTACGGCGATTACGTGAGTTATTACCTCTCCATGCTGTATAAAGAAGATCCCACGCCCATCCCGGCGATCGATTTTCTTAAAGCCGAACTCGCCAGGCCGGCGGCCAGCGGCTGACGCGGCGTTAAAAAATCACCTATCCATGAAAAAAACCGCCTCCCGGATACCGAGAGGCGGTTTGATTTTGCACAGAGCGAAAAACGCGGTTATTTCAGCGCGGCTTTCATGCGTTCGCCGAGCTCGGCGGGACTATCGCATACTGAAGCGCCCGCCGCGCGCAAGGCGGCTTCTTTTTCGACGGCGGTTCCCTTGCCGCCCGCGATGATGGCGCCGGCGTGGCCCATGCGGCGGCCGGGAGGCGCGGTTTTGCCGGCGATGAACGACACCACCGGCTTTTTCATGTTCTCTTTAATATACGCGGCGGCTTCTTCTTCGGCGCTGCCGCCGATTTCGCCAATCATCACCACCCCGCGCGTCTCGCCGTCTTCATTAAACGCCTTGAGCGCGTCGAGAAACGTCGTGCCGATCACTGGGTCTCCGCCGATGCCGATACAGGTCGACTGGCCGAGTTTCTCATCGGAAATCTGTTGAACGGCTTCGTAGGTGAGGGTTCCGCTGCGCGAGACGATGCCGACGCAGCCTTCCATGTGAATCGCGCCCGGCATGATGCCGATCTTGCACTTGCCCGGCGAGATGATTCCGGGGCAGTTGGGGCCGATGAGGCGAACGCCTTTCTTTTCGACGAAGCGCTTGGCGGTCACCATGTCGAGGGTGGGGATGCCCTCGGTGATGCACACGATCAGCGCGATTCCCGCATCGGCGGCTTCCATCACCGCGTCGGCGGCGAAAGCGGGGGGAACGAAGATCATGGTCGCGTTGGCGCCGGCTTTTTCCACGGCTTCGGCGACGGTGTTGAACACGGGGACGCCCAGATGTTCGGTTCCGCCCTTGCCGGGGGTAACGCCGCCGACCACGTTGGTTCCGTACGCGATGCACTGTTCGGCGTGAAACGAGCCTTCTTTTCCGGTGATGCCCTGTACGATCAACCGGGTCGATTTATCCGCAAAAATTGACATGCCTATCTCCTGAATTCAGGCTGAGGGCGTATAGCAAGGTCTGGATTCTATCATGCCGCCCACACTTGGCCAACGCCCGCGCCCGGCCTCGCCGGGCGATCGCCTGCCGTTCGTGGGGGCGAGCGAGATAGTACTCGACTTTTTCAATCAGCTCGTCACGGGTGTGGAATACGTCGAGGTCTTCGCCAATGTTGAATTCGTCCTCGAGACCGGGGTTATAGTTCGACAACAGAAACCCGCCGCAGGCGAGTACGTCGTACACGCGGGGGTTTGGCGCCGCCACGCACTGGACGTGAAATATGTTTATATTGATTTTCGCCGACGCGTACAAGCGCGGCAGCTCGTATTCATACTCGATTCGCTTTCCGGCGTAGCAGGCCGCCGCCTTGCCCGCCCACTCGCGCGCGCCCCATTCGGCGTCGCCGAACACGCGCAGGCCGCGATCGGCGAGCGCCTCCAGGAAAAAGCGCCGGCGCAACGTGGTCGCCTTGTTTTCAATAAATTCAACCCAGGCGCCCCGGTATGAACGATCGCGTCCGGCGAAAAAATCCAGCGCCGCCGCACAAACGTCGATGGGGCGCGTGACGTCGAGCTGGCGCAGAAATTCATGCACTTCAGCCATCCACTCGGGATCGAGACGCTGAAAGGCCTCTTCATAGGCGGTGAACCCACGCGTCCCCAGTTCACCCACGAAAGCGAGATCGATCTCTTCAAACGCCTCATCGCGTTCCGCGCGAGAGGGATCGATACAATACCCGGTGCGGGCTTCCACCACCGGCGCGTCAGTCAGTTCACGAACGAAAGGAATGTAGGTTTTATCAAAGACGCCCACGGCGGCGGCGCCTTCCAGATCGGCGGGAGCCGCGACGTAACGCCGGGGGTTGTCAACGAACCAGGACACCGCGCGCAACGGCACGCGCCAGGCGTCGCGCCACCGGGTAAAAGTGGGCAGCGTCGCGTTGAAGAGGATGGCCGCGTCGGTCTGTTCATTTTCAACGCAGCTGATCCAGGCGGAAGAGCGGATGAAGCGATAGAGCGGGCTCTTCCAGCGCAGGCGTTCCGTAGCGTACCCCATCGCGCGGCATCCCTGCACGCAGGCTTCCTGCAGCATGTTGTGGCCCGGAACGAAAAAGCGGATGGTGCGCGGATAAGGCGGCAGGGGGCGCGCCGCCAGGCGGTCGAGCAGATCGAGCAGTTTGAGATTCAAAGTCCGGCGCACCTGGGCGATTTGTTCTCTCAATTCATCCAGCGTTTCCTGAGAGACGCCCGGCTCTCCCGCGTATACCGCGCAGGCGGCCTGAGCGATCTGAGGATAACGCCGAAACAGTTGGTGAAAGCCCGTCAGCCGTTCATCCGTCACGACGAAAAGGCATCGTTCCGACCGCAGCATCGCCGTCCAGTCTTCTCGTTCCAACGCCGATCGAAACCGCAAGGGATCGTCTTCAATCAATAACAATCGGCGGTTGAGATCGTGAGTCAATTCAGCGAGGTTCGCCCGATCGAACAGGCTTTTCGCCACCGGACTGGCGGCGAAACGGAAAACGGAGTGAAGTTCGGCGCTGTCGCGCCAGTGCGCTTCGATTTCGTCTTCGGTGAAACCGTCGGGGATTTCATGTAGTTCAACGGATTCCGATTGCACGGAACGAATCAGTTTCGCCGCGCCGGGATAAATTTCGGCGAGAGCCTCCAAGTTTCGTTCAAAAAAACCCGGCGATTCGTCCGGCATTCGTTTTGCTCCCGGATCAGTCCGCGACAGGCGTGGCGCCAAGGCCCGGCCCGTCGATCGCCGAGGTATCGATCCGCCCGTTCGCGACTTTGAACAATGAGGGGAAACGCTTCTCCCATTCAACGTTCGCGGCGGGGCAATATTGGCGGCCGTTGCCCTCGATGGCCGCGACCGGCGGCACGTGCGCGGCCAGCCCGGCGGAATGCACGAACGACGCGCCCGGGCAGGTGAGGTCCTGCACGCAGAGAAACATGCCGAATTTCTGAGCGGCGGCAGCCATCAACAAGGCCTGCGACTGGCCCTTGCAGGCCTTGAGCGCGACGCCGGTATAGCCCAGCTCGCGAGCCAGCAACAGGCTTTCGTAATCGACCAGCGATTCGTCGATCACCACCGGTTTCACGGCGGCGGCCTTGTGCATTTTATTTTCGGGATGGGCTTTCAGGTCGCGCGCGGTAGGCTGCTCGATATACTGCACGCGGTCAAGCGCGCGGGGAGCCGCCTGTTGAACGCGGCGTAGAAATTCGAGCAGGTAGTCGGCGCTCTCACAGCGTTCATTGAAGTCGAGCGAGTAAACCCACTCATCGACGCCCAGCCTTTGCTGGGTTTCTTCAGCGAGGCGATCGACGCGCGCCACACGATTGACGTCCCAATCGAGATTATCGCCATTCAGTTTGATCTTGAGATGGGTAAGACCGTCCTGCTCGATCCATTCAGGCAGCGTCTGCGCAAGGCCGTCATGCAGCCGGGTTTCGACGTCGGCTTCAGTGAGGGGATCGACCGCGCCGACAAGATGATAGAGCGGCATAAAATGTTTGGGCGTTGGAGACACATACTGTTGCAGCGACTCGTCCAAGAATGACTCGTCCAGATAATGCGCCAGATCATACCGCATAAAGTCTCGGCTCAACGCCGCATACGCGCTGACGCCGTGCAATTTGCCATAGGCGTCATGGATGGCGGCGTCGAATGGGCTGGCGACCACCAGCGTACACAGTTTGGGGATCGGTTCGCCAAGGGCGAGTTCGGTTTCGACTTCACGCGCGGCGGCGAGATAAAGCGGCTCCAGCGCAACGTTGAGATCGACGGGGTGGCCCGTCTCACCGCACGAAACCGTCAAGGCGAGGCATTTTTCAGCCAGCCGTTTCATCGCCGCGAGAGTTTCGTCATACGACAGAGACCGGCTGGGGAACGACCAGACGTTACCCAGCGGCATGGAGCCGAAGCCTTGGCTCTCGCGCCCGGCGGCGTCGCCAACGCGCACGATCACATTGAGCAGAGTGACTTTATCGGTTACGACTCCGCCGAACTTGAGCGGCGTGCGATAGGCGTGATTTTCATACTCAATTCGGACTTCCCGTATGTGGATATCGAACGGCATCGCTTGCTCCCCTGAAATTGTGAAGGGCCCGCTCGCGGGAGTAGGGCCCGGCCTATGGTAAACCGAGGGTGGGGAAATGAAAATAGCGGGGGACTCGGCGGCAGGCGGGATCAAGCCGTGGGAGACGCTTCGCGGCGGCCATCCAACAGCTCGGATATTTTAAAAATCGACTTGTATTTCATCTGGCCTTTGCGAAACACTTCCGCCGCGCCTTCTTCGCGGTCGATCAGCGCGATGATCTCAACGATTTCGGCGCGTTCTTCACGAACCGCCTGAATCGCGCTCAACACGGACGCGCCGGTGGTAATCACGTCCTCGACCAGAATGACGCGCTTTCCGCGCACGTCCGCCCCTTCGATACGGCGGCGCGCGCCGTGGGTTTTGTTATCCTTCCGAACGATGAATGAGTCGATGGGGCGCCCCGCCAGATAGCTGAACATGGAAAGCCCCGCCGCGATGGGATCGGCGCCCAACGTAGGGCCGCCCACGGAATCTGCTTTGAGCAGCTGAACTTCTTCCCAGATCAGGCGGGAAAGACAATAAAGACCCTCCGCCGAAGTGACGGCTTTCTTTCCATCGACGTAAAAAGTGGAGGTTTGACCGGAGGAAAGCACGAACGGACGTTCGGGCGTTGTAAACAAAAGAGACCGGGACTGTATTATCTCTTTCAGTTTATTCCGCGCGGTGGGGACATCGATACGGAATATCCCCATGGGAAAGACTGCGGGCGTTTCACCACTGATGCACATAAGCAAGGACTCCAGCAAACCTGAATAGAAAGCCCTCGCAACCCTGTACTAAAAAAAAGTATTACAATACAACTCAATTTTTTTGCAATCTTAGCCCGATTGGTTGCATTGTAAAGGGTTTAATTAAAAAAACTTACAAAGATTGTACCATAGCACTAAAGCACAAATGCACAGACGGGTTCATATCGATCTTTCGGATAGTGAGATATTTCGTTCACCCTGAAGTGGAATAGATTATGGCAGGCCCTGACGCCAGCGGACGAACCACTCGACGCCCAGCAGCGCGATGAGCAGCGTCGCCGCCCACCATTTTTCGCCCAGAAAGAAGGCGCGCTCCTGCTGTATGCGGCGGCTGACGTTGGGGATTTTTTCGGCGAGTTCTTTCCAGGCGGGCCGGTTGGCGTAAGCCCCGCCCGATTCTTCCGCGAGAGTGCGAAGGCCCTCTACGTTCTGCCGCAGGTATGAGAGTTCGGCGGCGGAGGCTTCGACCTGAAACGCCGTGCTGGCGCCGGTAACCGGATCTGCGATCTCGTAATCGCCCGACTCGACCACGGTGTACTGCCCCTGAAAGTTGGCGGTGTCACCCGCGGCGGGCGTCAGCCAGACCGATTCGGATCGACTAGGGCTTTTGACGGTGACGAACAGACCGCTCGACGTTCCACTGGGCACGACATCCGGCGCGGCATAGGCGATGTGAACCGGATCGTACAGGTTGTATACGGACTGATCGGTGACGATCTCTCCCTGTTCGCCGCGCAGCCGTGGATTGCACTGATACAACAGCGCCGTCCAGAAGGCGTGCATGGCGTCGGGTCCGCTGAGCAGGTTGATTCGCCAGAACCCCGCGCATTGTGAAGCTACGATGGTTCCGAGACCGAAGCGGTATTGCAGAATCAGGTCGACGGATTCGCCGCCCGACGCACCGCCGCCTTTGAGCAGGCTGCGCGCGCCCGCCGGGCGTTCTTCGGGCAGCAACAGCGGCCCAACCGGCGGCAGAGGCGATTGAACGCCCCGGTTCAGCGCCGCCCGTAATGCCTCGGGCCCCGCCGACTCTGGAGAAATCACCGCCAGAACGGATTGCAACTCATCGGCGGTGACCAGCGGCGGCGGCAGGATCTTTTGCAACGAAGGCGCGGGCCGCACCCGATTATTGGCGCCGGGGAGGTTCAACACGCCGCCGCCGTTTTCAACATAGCCGCGCAGCCATTGGGCGAACGCCTCGTTACGCGCCGACCAGTACATATTATGAACCACCACCACCGACCAGGGCGTGTTGGACTGAAGCAGCTCATCCCAATTGGCGAACGAAACTCCGCCGGGTTCTTCGCCCGCCTGGTTCGCGACCCAGGCGCGGTCGCCCAGACGCAACAGGCCTTCGTCATGTTCGAGATAGGCTTGAACGTCGAGCGCCTCGTTTTCTTCCAGCGCGCGCTTGAGAAACTTGAATTCCCAATCGGGCGCGGAAGTCACCAGCAGAATGGGCTCTTTGGCGCCAGCCACGGTGAGGCGGCGCTCGGCCCGGTTGTTGTCCGTATCGCTTTCGTCCTTCGCCGGAGCGGCTTCGACCCGGAGGGTATACTCGCCCTTCGGTAAGGCGGGCGAGGTGAAATCGAGCGTCACGAACGCGCCGCCGGTGGGAAACGCCGCCGAACGTGAATCGGAATAAACCTCGTTTCCATCGGCGTCAAGCACGCGCAGCACGGTCTCGACGGGTTCGCCCGGCGCTTCGCCCTGCACCGACAGAGTCACGCGCAACGGAGCGGTCTCGTTGGCGCGCAAGCGCGAAGGCGCGTCAAAGCGGTCGACGCGAAGGTCGAACATCTCGACCACCGGCCCCACGCCGAACGCATACACGCCGCGCGCGGAGCCGGAAGAGGCCCCGTCTTCAGCGCCGCGCCCCGGAGGCAACGGCTTTCCGCCCTGGTTCCACTGACCGTCGGTGAACATCAGCAGGCAGGCCGATTCATCCTTGCTCGCGGCGCGCTGAAACGACCGCACCACCGCCGACAGGTCGGTGAACGGCGCGGCGGGCGAAGCGTCGGCGGGAAACGACGCGCTCCACGCGCCGGAGCGATGTTGAAGCAAACCGGACAGCGTGGCGTAGCGCAGGTTAAACCCATTATCCTCGAAAACCCGCGCGATTTCGCCGCCGTTCAGGCTCTTCTGGACCTCATCCCAACGGGTAGGTGCGCCGACGGAAGCGTCAGGCTCGACGGACGCGTTCATGCTGAGCGAATCGTCCGCGACCACGTAGAGAGTCGGCGGCAGGACGATGCTGGAAGTCTCTTTGGTTTCGGGCATGGTCAGCAGAAAGAGCAGAAAGACGAGAAAGCCCAGCCGGAAGGCGGTTAAACACGCGCGCACCGGGGCGGAGATCGGCGCGTCGAAAAATCGCAGAGAGTATAAGTAGAGGCAAATCAGTATGACAGCAACGGTTAACCAGACCAAACCGGGAAATCCTTTTGTTGGGGAGTCGTTCCAGCGTATGTTGTAACGATTTTCCCATCTTAGCCGTCACGGCGCCCGATTGCGAGTCGCGCGGGCAGCGCCCGAGGCAAGTCCGTCAGCCGCTTCTGAACCGACCGGCCTCGTTGGGCCTGACGTAATCGAAATATGCTACCAGGCTTGGGTTTCAATTGACCAAGTCGCGCGGGCAGCGCCCGGGGCAAGTCCGTCAGCCGCTTCTGAACCGACCGGCCTCGTTGGGCCTGACGTAATCGAAATATGCTACCAGGC
>WGLV01000019.1 GCA_016125385.1 bacterium | reverse complement strand
AGTTCTGGATGTTCCGCATTTCCGACTCCGCGCGAGCCACTTTGGCGCGAACCTGAGCATTCATGAAGTTCGGCACCGCGATGGCCGCGAGGATCCCGATGATCGCGACGACGATCAACAGTTCGATCAGCGTAAACCCTTTTGTTTTCATCATCCCCTTTTACCTGCCTTTCCTGATACTTGAAAGTGTGCGGGCGGCCCCGTGAGGGGTCTCCGCTTGACGACGCTTTATTTAAATAAATAAAGCCGGATTCCATCAGCGCCGGTCAAACGGAGGGGTTATTTGAAAACAAGAGTATTCGCGTCCGATCCACCACTGCCTTTATATTATGATCCCTGTAAAATCCTGCGATGTCAACCGGATTTATCAATTCGCTCGATTGACGGCGTCTTTGGCCGTCCCGTTCACGCGGTAAATAAAGGCGAGCACTTCAGCCATCGCCTTATACAGTTCGGGAGGAATTTCGCGTCCCAGGTCGATCGCGCCCAACACTTCAACCAGGTCGGGGTCTTCATACAGCGGCACGCCATACGCCTGGGCGATTTCGATAATACGGTCGGCGATCGCGCCTTTACCCTTGGCCACCACGGCGGGAGCCGAGTTTTCTTCAGGTTGATACTGGATGGCGACGGCGTGTTTTCGCATGCGGTTTGAATCCGCCGGGCGCGGCGGGCCCGGTCAGGCGATTTCGAACGAGAGGTTGAGACGGCTTCGCAGCGCCTTCTGGGCGGCGACGCGTACATTGCGGTCGGGATCCTGCAGGAAGGGCATCAGGGCGCGCAGGTCTTCTTCAGAGCCCTTCAGGCCGATGCCGCGAACCGCCATTTCACGCACATGCGAGCGCTTGTCATTGGCGGCGTCGCGAAGATAATCGGTCAGGTGGCTGGTGTTTTTCGTGACCCCCACCACCCAGAGTCCGCTCGATTTTTCCCATTCGTCTTCGTTGTTCAACATCTTCATCAGCGAGTCTTCATACTCGGCGAATCCCCAGTTGAGCAGCTTGGCCAGCGCGTTGGCGCGCTCGCGCCGGTCTTTCGATTTGGCGGCGCTTTTCGCCATCTCGATCATTTCAGGGTCTTCAGGTTTTTCGTCGGTCAACAGTTCGACCGCGTTGGCCCGCACGCGGGGGTCGGCGTCTTTAAAGTGGGTTTTGGCGAGGCGGAACCGGGTGTCGGGGTCTTTCATCCGGCCAAACCCTTTCACTGACGTGGCGCGCACCTTGGCGCTGTTGTCTTTGGAGAGGCGGCGATACTCGGCCATCGCGCCGCTGAGGTCTTCGGCTTCGAGCATCTTGAGATAGCGGATGCGGTCCTGCTCGACGGGCGATTCAGACAGATACGACATCTCCTGAAAGAAGTTGGGCTTCATCTTGAGCAGCCAGCGCAGAATCTTGTTGCGCTTCTGATCGCCGAAGCTGTCAAAATCTTTCAGCATCATGTCTTTGACAATCTTGAACATCGTCGTGACCACGCCCTGGCGCACTTTCTTCTTTTTGCTGCGCGTGAGGTGAGAAATTTTTTCGAGTATGGAGAGGTCGCCTTTTTTCTGCAGATAACGCAGTGTGGCCAGCAACACCTGTTCATCGGTGTCGGTCAGAAATTCAAACACCTCGTGCCGCAGGCCCAGCGTCTCGCTCTCTCCAAGAATTTTGAGCACGCGGATGCGGATGCGCGAGTCGTCAAGCTGAAGGCATCGCAGCAGAAACGCGAGGTTCTGTTCAGCGCCGACCGCCTCGAGCAGATCGAACAGCACGATGCGGTCGGAGGGGGCCATGTGTTTGATCAGGCCCTGAAACTCGACCAGAATGCGGTAATGCTGAAGCACGAACGCGATCTTGACGAACTCATCCTTGCTGAGTTTGCGGATGGCGTTGAGATGATGGGTGACGTTGTCGCCGCTGTTGCGAACCGCCATCGACAGAAAACCGGTCAGGCGCTGAACGATGGCCTCGTTCTGCTGAAGCAGGCCGTGATACAGCACGTCGAGCGAACCCTCGGCCTGATAGCGCACCAGCTCTTCATGAAACGCGGTGTACTGGGGCAGCTCAAGGTTGAGATACATCTCCCAGAAGAGGTCTTCATCAAGCGGAGCCACTTTGAACAGAAACTGGATGGCCTGATATTTGGGAGAACGCTTTGAAGCGTAGAGCGGCTGAAAGAGCGCGGTAAGCGCGTCTTCGACTTCTTCGCGGGGCAGCTCGCCGCGCGAGCGGCGGTTGATGGCGTTTTTAACCAGCGTGATCAGGCTGGCCTTGGTCTCGTCGACCACGTTCTGATGGTAGTCTTCGATGCCCGCCACCAGGTAGCGAACGATATCGAGCCGCCCGCTCTTGGCGAGCAGGCGAATGACGCCGACGCGCACCTGCCACATCGGGCAGGAAAGCTCGGTCATCAGAATCTCAAAGTCCACCTTGGAATGATCGAGAATTTCCCAACACCGGTCGCGCATGTCGGGGTTTTCGCTGGCCAGCATCCACAACAGCAGGCGCTGATGCCATTTCGATTGCCCCGGCGCGGAGATGGCGTCGAGCGCCTCCCAGCGTTTTTCCTCGCCGTACTTCCCGAACAGAGTTTGGGATATCCGGTCGGGTTTACCGGTCAGCGAGAAAGGCAGATCATCCTGGCGAGAGAACGGGTTTTTCAAGCGCCACTCTCACGATTGTTAAGTGATAACCCCGTGCTGCCGGGGCTCCGGCTGGCACGATAAGGGTATAATTCCAAGGTGTAATACTTTTTCACATTTTGCTCACACGCTCATAACGGCGTGGTAATGTATAATATCGCAAGTACTGTGCTAAAAGACAGGCACACGGCTTATATTACTGTATTTCGAGACGTAATCATAGAAATAATAATACATATCGGCCTTTAATTTCATTTTTTTACATGATTCGTGGTTTGTCAGGTTTCTTTCAGCGTGTTTTTGATACATTAACCACTCATGACCGGCGGTGAACGCGGCGGAAAAATCATCCGCTTCTGATTTAATCCGGCAGAATTTTTTTCAATTTGATAATTTTTTCATGCAACCCGTCTAACCCGCGATGCTTCAAAGTACTTCTCTATATTATAATAAGAAATCTTTACTAAATCTCATCTTGTTTTATGGTATAATCTCGCTTGCGCGGCATGGTTATATCGCGTAATGACTTAGTTCCTATCAATGACGATCACATTAACGGTCATTTTTTTGCATGAACTCGTTGAGACGCATAGCCCACAATCGGTAGTAGAAAAACAGGCTTTTCAATTCGAACCGTCGCCGTCATGTTCATCACGCGCCGCGACGGCGTCATTCGTTGAACGCCACAAAACAGGAACAGGATTCAATTCATGATGAGAGGCGACTTTTCCCCGGGCAAAGGGTCGAACCTTTCCAACGATCTCGAAGACCGACTTCGCAAGGCGCTTGAAACCCGCGATCGGGTTGAACAGCAGTTTCGAGATCAAAACCAGAAATTATGGGCGATCATGTTCATTGACGCGTCGCCATCCGCGCAGGCGGTCTGGAAAAAAGACACCGCGGAAGCGGAAGCCCTGTTTGATGAATATCAACACGTGGCGCGCGAACAGTTAATGTTGTATGGCCCCACGTTCGTCGATCCGGCGGGCGGTCCGCAGATCGTCTGCTGTTATGAAGAAGTCGAACAGGCGCTGAAGGCCGCCAATTCGCTGCTTGACGCGATGTTGGAGTGGAACGCTTCGCGCATGGGCGAAGAACCTCTCGTCCCCGCCATCGGCCTCCACAAGGGCTACGTGGTGTACCGCGACGGCGTACTGCAGCAGTCGAATTCCGCCAACATGGCGGCGCGCGTGAAGGGCAAAGCCAAACCGGGCCAGGTGCTGGTGTCGAGCGAACTGGCAAAAGATCTCGCCAAAAGTCAGGATTTCAAATTTTCAAAAGTTGGAACCTATGAACTGAAAAACATCCCCGAACCGCAAGACCTCTACGAGGCGCTTCCGGCTAAACTTCCCGCTCCGATGAAGAAGGCGGCCTCCAAGCTGCCCGCGTATCTGGCGGCGAAGGTACAGGCTGGAGCGGGCGCGGTTTCGGGCGAAAAACGCACGCATAACTGGGCGATGGTTTATATCGATGTCTGCGGCTCCACCAAAAAATTCTGGAGTTACGGCGACCGGGAGGCCACCCGCCTGATCGAGGAATATCAGAAAATATGTAACAAGACCTTCACCTCGCAGGGATGTTGCTTTCTCCGCAATTGCGAGGGCGACCAGATCGTCGCTGGATTCGAACTCGACAACATCGACCGCGCCGCCGTGGCGGCGATTCAGATTCTACAGGGGCTTTTCAAGCGCAACCTCACCGTGCGCGACAACCAGAAGGTGCAGGCCGCGATCGGCGTCCATGTCGGCGAAATGATCTTTCAGGGCGAGGAGATGTTGCAGAGTAAAGACATGCGCATCGGCAAGATGACTCAGTCGTCCGCCACCGCTGAAGACATCCTCATCACTCAGCAAGTGGTCGACACGATGCATCCCGACCTGCATCAGTTCATCGCGCCGTTCAAAACCATCAAGTTCGAGGGGCTTCCCGACCCCACCACGCTTTATACGCTGAAGTGGTTCCGGACGCAGTTGAACACGACGCATCTGCGCAAGATTCTGACGACGCTCTACACCAACCATCGCCCCAAATACCGCTAGGCCGGCAGTGCCGGCTGCCGAGTCTTTGGGCTGTACGCGTTTAGCGCTCCCGTTGGTTGCTGACGCGATCTGATGGAGAAACGGTTTCGGAATTTTGATTTAACAGGAGCGCGGGAAACACACAACCGATTGATACATAGGAATCGACAGGTTGTAGGGGCAGGTTTGAAACCTGCCCCTACGTTGGAATCGAGCGAGAATTCCTCCCCCAATTGTCCGATGAATCACAATAATTGCGTGATGCGTTCAACCTTCCGGTCATCGGGATGAGAACAGAGGCATTTGTCACGCGCGGATGACGACGATCCGGTTTCCGTCGATCCGAGTCACCTTCACGCGGACGCCGGGCTCGACGAACTCGCTGTCAGTCATCACGTCGACGCGGCGGCCATCAATCAGTGCGATGCCGACCGGGCGCAATTCGCTTTCCGTCACGCCCTCCTTCCCCACAAGACCGCTGTCATAATACGCGTCGGAATGATACCCCGTCTGCTTTGAAACCGAGTCGCCCAGAATCAGCAACTTGCCAAAGCGTGTCTTGGGAATCACGGTGAAGGCGAAGATCACCACCGTGACGGTGATCAGAATTGAAAACAACAACACCGCCACGCCGATCTGGCTGCCGTACTCCTGAAAGCAGAGATACACCGCGACGCCCATCAACACCGTCCCGATCAAGCCGAGCACGCCGCCGGGCACGAACAGTTCCGCGAACATCAACAGTACGCCAAACAACAATAAACAGATAATCGTTCCTAACATGGCCGTCTCCGCAACGGTGCGTTGATTATGAATACGCCCTCAAAATTCAGGCGTCTGTTATATCTATTCATATCATACGCCGTTCGCCTTTATTTATTACAAACCAGCGCCTGATATAGACCGCACTCAGGACAGTGGATGCCCTATCTCCCAATGATGACCGAAGGGATCCGCTACGCGGCCCAATCTCCAGCCGTAATCTTCCGTCACGGCGAACACTTCGCTTGCTCCCGCCTCAATGGCTTTCGCAACCATTCCATCCGGGTCAGGAACAATCAGGATCATACGGACGGTTCCACCGCCAATGGTTTCAGGGCTGAAGTTTCCATGCTCGGGCGATTCATCGCTAACCCAGAACTCCGCGCCTTGAATGGAAAGACGCGAAACGACCGCGCCGGAGGGGTCTTCCACACGGTAGACTTCGTTCGCATTGAACGCGGCCTGATAAAACTCCACCGCGCGAGCGCCATTTCTCACCGACAACATCGGCGCAAGCGAGACCGCTCTGGAATTGCGATCGTGCGAATTCGCGTTCATCGATTGTTCCTTTTTTTCGGTCTTCATAGAGATCTTGTGATTCTCGATCAACCGGATGCAGGCCCCGGCAAAAGCGTAATGGAAGAAGAACTCTCCCGTCAGGCGCCGGCGCCGCCGGACGGGCGAACGACCACGCGGCGGCCTTCGACCTTCACGACTTCAACCGCGGTATGCACCGGGATGAAGCCGCCTTCGCTGACCACGTCGATGCGCTGGCCCTCGATTTCAGCCGCGCCCGCTGGACGCAACGCCGACCGCGCCACCCCGCGCAGCCCCACCAGAGCCGCCAGCTGTTCGTCGGCCGACTGATACCCCTTGCCGCGTTCTTCCGATTCGCTCAACAGCAACCAGTTTGAAAACCAGCGGTTCTCCGCCGCGATGGGGATCAGCAGCGGCGAGGCGATCGCGCCAATTACGCCGATGGTCATCGCCATGGTGGTTACCATCAGTGGTTGAGTCAGGTCGGCCCATTCAAACGTCCCACGAAAATCGGGGCTGGTGAGCGGCGCGTCCATCAGCGTCACCACCACGGAGGTCAGCAGGCAGATAACGCCCGCGATTCCCACGAAGCCAAAACCGGGGATGATGAAAACCTCGATCGCCAGCAGAATCATGCCCACCATGAAAAAGACCATGCCTTCCCAGCCCGCCAGGCCGGTCAGCGAATGACCGAAGAAAAACAGCAGAAACGCCAATGCGCCGATCAGCCCCGGAAGCCCGATGCCCGGCGTGCGCAACTCGATAAACACGCCGAGAAACGCGACGGTGAGCAGCAGGCTCGATACCGTCATCGATGAAAGCAGCCGCGCCAGCGCGTCGAACGCGGTTTCGCGCAGGACGAGGCGTTGCGCGTCTTCCATGCCGAGCGCTATGAGCACCGCCGTCCGCCCCGCTTCTTTGCCGCCTGAATCGATCGCGGGCGCGTCGATGATTTCGTCGATGAACCCGGCGTGCAGGGCTTCTTTCGCGGTCATGGTGAGCAGCTTGCCCTTTTCTGAAATGAACTTGCTGGAATCGTCTTCATCACGGATCTCAACGTCTTTATCGACCATCGCGAGAGCGAGTTGCGTTTTGCGTTCGTTAAACTTCTGCTTTTCGCAGATCGCGCGCACCTGGGCGAGCACATACGACAGCGCCTTGTCGTTCATGGTCTCGCTTTCGCCGCCCTGACCCATGATGACGGGCGCGGCGGTTCCGATGGTGGCGCCGTCGCGCATGAAGATGCGGTCGGCGGCGAGGCTGATGATCGCGCCCGCCGAGGTGGCATTGCCCGCGACGTACATCAGCACAGGCACGGGGGATTCCATCATCATGTCGGCGATGTGCAGCGCCGCGTCGACGCGCCCGCCAGGGGTATCCATTTCGACGACGATCTGATCGGCTTTCATAGCCTCGGCTTCATGAAAGCCGCGTTGAAGAAAGCCGTAGAGCGCGTTCTCAACCTCCCCATGAAAAGGGATGAAGTACACCGTGGGTTGACCGGAGCCGCTCGCGGCGGCGCACAGCGTCGATACCAGTAACGCCGCCAGCAGCCAGAATACGTATACGATCACGGCTTTGACGTTCATGATGATCACCTCGTTCTTCCCCGCGTGAATCCGTGTTGATTCCAATGATTCCACTTTCTTCCAATCAATGGGAGAGGACATTTCGCTCGTCCTGATTACATACGATAAATCATATATGTTTGGTTCGGATAATTTATTTTACACGTTTCCGCTTTCGCTTTTTATCCTTCTCCCGGAAGTAAGAATGGAAAATACAGGCGAAGGATCCGCGCCAACGCTTTCGAAAGTGAGAAACGGAGCAAAAAGACATCTGCTGAAGGGGAAAAAGTGTAAACGATGCGCCCGGTCTAATTTGTAAACGACCTGACCGGTCTATACAAAAATTTCCTCTCCCAAAGTCTGGGGGAGGCACGGAGGGGGTTGTCAATTCACGCAAAATCTTTATTTCTGCGCTCCCCCCCTCTAACTCCCCCCGATCTTCGAGGGGAGAACGGCCAGCGACCGTGGCGAGTCTTTGGGTTGTGCGTGTTTACCGCGCCCGCTGGGCGCTGGCGCGGGTGCGATTGAGATCGGTTTTTCAGATTATCGTTGCAAATCGAATTCAGGGGCATACAAAACAAAAAAGACGGAGGAGATTCCGTCTTTTTTGTTCATGATTTATGGGAGTGCGACTCAGGCGCTGGCTCTCGGTCTCATTTTGATTTCTTCTTCATTGAAAGCCTCGACCGCTTCGTCAATCGTATCGCAGATATCAACCACCTGGTTAAGGCGGATGACTTCAAACGCGTGGCGGATATGCCGGTTTGGTCCCACGCATCGCAGGTTTCCGCCCAGCTCGCGCAACTCGCGGTAGGTCTGAATAATGAGGCCTATGAAAAAGGAATCGATCATCGAACAACCGTTGAGATCGAAAATGATCTTGTAATGCCGGTTCAGAAAAGCGACGGTTAAAACCTGACGAACCTGATCGATCAAATCTTCGGCTAGCTCGTTGCCACCCAAGTGAATAACAAAACAATCCGCGATTTCTTCATGCCAGATCGACATCGGAAAACTCCGTAATTCGCAGTGGATATACCATTAGTATATCTCGATTCAAACGTAATGATCTCGGGATATTAATGATCGCAGAAAAAATGAAATTACCGCCCCATGGCTACACTATCGCACATGGGGCGGTGAAAATCAGTACAAAATCGTAATATTCGTACGAAAAGTTTTTAGTAAATGCTGATTATTAATGACCCTGATTCATCTTTTCCAATTCTTCTTTGGTAAAGTAGGACTGTTTGAATTCTTCAAGCAGGGTGCGAAGTTTGTCGGTGTACTGGGTGTCGACGTTCTGTTTGACCTTCATCGCGTTGACCAGCATGAGGTGGCACAGTTCGAGTTTGTGCAGGTAGGCTTTGTATTCAGCCCCGTTGGCGCTTTCAGTCGGTTTGATACGCTGCTGCAGGAAGTAATAGGTCACGATATGCGCGAAGTCGTCGGCGGTGGCGTCTTTGTTGATCGTCCAGCGCACCAGCTGGTTCGCGTTGGCGGCGGCTTCGGCGGGCGACAGGCTGTTGATCTGTGAGACCGCTTTTTCGAGCGTGGTGATGTTTTCGCTCAACATGTTAAAGCGCATGGGGTCGTCGTAGATTCCGCAGGGAATCTGGCAGTGGGCGTAGGCGAGCCGCTGGGTGTTGGTGTGGGTCACAAAACCGGCGCAGAGCGCGACGGCGGCGATTATGGCGATCAGCAATACTTTTTTGTTCAGCATGGTTTGTTCTCCTCCAATTGGGTAAGCCGTGGTTTTCCACCAAAACGGCATGAAACCCGGCCAAGAATTCGTTTCCGGTCGACCGGGCCGAAGGCGGCGCTGTCGGTCCCTTCGGCGGGGTTGTCGCTGGCGAGGTGATACCGTCCATCGGGCGTCAGGCGGCTGATGCGTTTAATAAGCGTGACGCCGGTCTGGTAGGGATGAAGAGCGATCACCACATCGCCTTCACGCGGTTCGCGCCGGCGATAGGCGTTGAGATCGGCCAGCACTTCATCGCCGTGCTCAAGCGCCGGCGTCATCGAATTTCCATTGACGCGGCGGCGCACGCGCCGTCCCGCAAGCCAGAGCAACAGGTCTTTCAGCCCGGGCGCGTCAGATAGTGGACGGGACGGCGCGTCGTGATTCATCGCGTCAGCTCGCGGTGTACCACTCGACCTTGCGGTCTTTGCTTTTCCAGAAGATTTCGTGGATTTCCTTGATCGCGGCCATCAGCGCTTCCGCTTTTTCCTGATTGACCTCGACCTTCACCGCCGAGCACAGTTTCGCCGCTTTCCAGAATTTGTCGTGCAGATCAGGAACCTGTTCGAGATGATTGGGCTTGAAGTAATCGGTCCACAATACCAGCAGCTCGGTTTTGGCGATGTGAGCCTGTTCTTCCTTGATGGCGATATAGCGCGACAGGGTGTTGTGATAGGCGACGTAAGCCTGTTTGTCGCTGGCGGCGGGGACTTCAAGCGCCAGAATCTTTTTGGTCATCGAGAGGGCGGCTTCCGCCGCGATACGGGCCGATGAGGGGTCGTACACGCCGCAGGGGCCGTCGCAGTGGGCGCTGACTTCCTGACTGGCGGGCATGACTTTTTTCAACGCATCGATTGGGTTGAGGGACATACGTGTTTTCCTCCTTGAGAGTGAGTACGCTTTGATTATCGATTTCCACCCGACGGTTTCGGGCGGGGCTAAATATCCAATTCGAGCGAAGCCGTGGCTTCGAACCGGAAAGCCGGTCGAATCGTTTCCAGAAACCTGTTGTAAAAAGAACGGTGAGTGAGCCGCCGAAATGAAAACGGGAAGAATACGGCGAGATGCCGTGACCAGATGAGCCCGCGGCGATTCGCGCGGGTTCCCCCTTTAACCGACTTATATAAGCAAAATAGTTGGCAAATTGGCTGGAGTCAAGCGTGCTTTCGCTATTATTACGTTATGAATATTCGTGTTACCGATTGATCTCGCGAAAGTTACGCCCCTGATGCGGCGTCGGTCTCCGCGAGCGCGGTAAACAGCAGCGGCAGCATGATCTCGTGATGACCGGTGAATGAATACCCCGTCCCGCCGCCTTGGGTGGGCCGCCGCACGACGTTGGTGTTGGGGCGGTAATGCTGAATCATGTCGAAGTTGGCGGTGGTGAAACGGTCGATTTCGCCGCACAGGTTGCGCGCGGTGGTCAACGCCTTGAGAAACACCTCGGGCAGAATCACGTTCGACCCCACGTTGAGCGCCACGCCGCCGTCGCCCAGTTGAGAGACGATTTCGCACAGCCGCTTGAAGTCGGTCAGGCTGGTTTTTCCGATCGCTTCGCCCGACGCCTCGGGATGATGATGAAGCACGTCCGTGCCCAGCGCAACGTGAACCGTAACCGGGACGCCCGCCTGATGCGCGGCGGCGAGAATGCTGTTCGAGGCGAATGCGTAGCCCGATTTCGCCAGCCGTTCACCCAGAAACTCACCCAGACCGCGATCGCCGGCGGCGGCTTCGACGATCCATTCGTTGATCGTCTTGCCGGTTTCGAGCGTCATGCCGAAGCTGCCGTCCTGAAGCGACTCGGCGACGTCTTCAGAGGTCTGACCCGCCAGCGCCATCTCGAAATCATGCACGATACAGGCGCCGTTCATCGCCAGCGCGGTGACATAACCTTCACGCAGGGCGCGGATGATCCACCCGCTGAGGCCGACCTTGATCGAGTGGGCGCCCATCATCATCAGAATCGGTTTGCCCGCGCGTTTCGCGGCCAGCATGCGTTCGGTCAGGCCGCGCAAATCGTCGGCTTTGAGATAACCCGGCAGCGAATGGAAGAAATCAAGAAACGACGCGGGTGCGGCGGGCGGCGCGGGGGCGCGATCACGCCGGACGAGGCTTTTGCGGTCAAAGATCGAAGCGCGTTTGAGCTGGTGAAAATCCATGCGAGGATCGCTTGTCCTTTTAAATACCGGGAGCCGATCGCTCCCGTTGGTTGCTGGATCGAACGGGATGCAGGGGCGGGTTTGAAATCCGCCCCTACGGCGGGTGCGATCGAGCGCCGTTTCCTCCCCCAAAGTCTGGGGGAGGTTGGGAGGGGGTTGTCAAATCACGCGAGCATCTCCATCGAGCGCTCCCCCCCCTCTAACTCCCTCCGGTCCTCGGTGGGAGAATTTTGTTGTCCGAGTTTTCCAAAGGACACACCAGGCGTTGGTCTGTGGCCGCGCCTGAATTGTAATGAACTTCATCCGTGAAAGAAAGCGGGGGGCTGGATGACTTCAGCCCCCCGCCCGAATGATGAACAGGTTCAACGACGCGTGAGCGCGCACGGTTCCGGAGCCATGCGCGCGATTCGGCGGGTTTCCCTAGGGACCAACCCGGACGATGTCGCCCGAAGACGTGATTCCGTTGGATGGATTGTACGTCATCTCGTCGAGGGTGAATTTGGAGTCGCGATGACTGATGCGCCGGAATTCACCGAAACGCGCTCCGGTGTACTGACATTCAACCAGCTCCTGGATGCTTTCGCCGTGGCCGTCCTGCTGGTCGGGCGCCCAGCTGGTGAGAATGTAATAACTCTGTCCGTTCGACCCGTAGCCGTATCCCGCGTCGGCGCCATCGCCCCGGAAGGGGTCTTGCGGCAGCGAGGTGATGTAGGCCACCGGCGTAGTGAGATACAGCCGCCGCGCCCGGGCTCCCGTACCGATCATGATATGCGCGATATCAATGACCATGCCGCTCGTCTGATCGTCGACGCCGTTGTACTGCCTGCGCATCAACAGCCGGTCGGCGCAGTTGGCGGGAGGGTATCCATTGTTATCAATGAAAAACGACTCCAGCGCCGTGCTGATGCTGCGCATCTCCGACTGCGCTCGCGAAACCTTGGCCCGTATCTGGGCATTCATGAAATTGGGGACGGCGATCGCCGCAAGGATGCCAATAATGGCTACGACGATCAACAACTCGATGAGGGTAAACGCGGATCGTCTCATGATCACGCACCTCCGTAAGTGGGGTTGGCTCCGACCGGGAGGAGGCCGCCGGATTTGGGCCCACCGTGCGGCCGCCTCCCTGTTCGGGCGATGACTCATGAATGAATGAGTCCGGAAAATACACCGCCCGTCTGGAGCCTTACGCTGATCTTGAGACGATCGTTTATATCGACTGCCGCGTCCGAATCCGAAAGAGATAAGGGGATGGATGAACTCTTACGGAACCGTCCGTGTGACTCTGATTATCATCCTTCAGGTATGAAAATACAATAACCTATTTGTAAAAAGTTGTCACGGAAATTTCGGGCGTTCGCCGACGGAGCGCGGGTTGACGGATGGTTTCCACCCGGCCGCTGGGGCGGCGGGGCTGGCGATTTTGTGCGATTCGCCATTAAATAGGTCTCCCGATTCGATCGACCGACTCTGTACATCAGCGCCGCCACGCGCGCTTAAATCTATGGATGGTATTTAAAAATCATGACCCAGGCCCAAGCCGCCACGTTCGTCCCCGGAACCCGTATCGAGATCGTCACGAACGCGCCGCGCCGCGAAATCCGTTACGCCCTCTTCGACTTTGATGGAACCCTCTCGCTGATCCGCGAGGGCTGGCAGGACGTCATGGTTCCGATGATGGTCGAGTTTCTGCGCGAGACCGGCACGGATGAAAGCGACGATGAACTCACCCTGATGGTGAAGGAATACGTGACCCGGCTGACCGGCAAACAGACCATCTACCAGATGATCGAGCTCAAGGCGCAGATCGAAAAACGCGGAGGAACCGCGCGCGAACCGCTGGAGTATAAACACATCTATCTCGACCGCCTGTGGCAGCGAATTCATCACCGCGTCGAGGGACTCAAAGCCGGTTCGATTCAACCCGAGGAGTATCTCGTCACTGGAAGTTACGCGTTTCTCGACGCGCTCAAGTCGCGGGGCGCGACGCTCTACCTCGCCAGCGGCACCGATCACCAGTACGTCGTCGACGAGGCCGAGGCGCTGGGGCTGACGAAATACTTCGAGCCGCACATCTACGGCGCGCTCGACGATTATAAAAAGTTTTCGAAAAAGATGGTGATCGACCGCATCATTCAGGAAAACCAATTGCCCGGCGAAGCCCTGCTGGCCATCGGCGACGGCTACGTCGAGATCGAGAATTGCAAGGAAGTCGGAGGATTGACGCTGGGCGTGGCCACCGACGAGGCGGGCCGCGTCGAGATTGAGGAGTGGAAGCGCAACCGGCTGATCCAGGCGGGAGCCGACTTTATCATTCCCCATTTCGCCGAAACGCCCGCCATTATTCAGACCCTCTTCGGCTGATCGACAGGTTGCATCGTACACACCTGACCGGACGCCGCTGGCCGGGCAAAAAAAAAGGCGGGGGGTTAGCCCGCCTGTTCCCTTGGACGAGGGATTGGATCAATGCGTGTGACAGGAAAAGTCTCTTGGGTTAAAGGCTTTGTCCTTGTTCTCGATTTTGGGATCCTGCTCAGTCCGAAACCGGTTCAACCGATTCGGCGTCGATCTCAACCTTGACCGCCAGGTTGAGCGCCTCGACGTTGATAATCAGCCGGGGCTTGTCTCTGTATACGCTTTCAACGACTCCGGTCATGCCGAGTAACGGTCCATCCTGAACTCTAACGCGCTGGCCTTCGACGAATCCGGGCGTGACTTCCAGCTTCGCGCCCGATTCGGCGGCTCGCCACACCATCGCCAGATCGCGCACAAAGGCGTCCTGATCGCTGACGTCGAGGATGTGAACCACCCGGTTGGTCTGATGAAGCCGTTGCGATTCATCGCCGCGATCGACGAAGGGGAAATATCCGGGAAACAGCGGCATGACGCTTTTGCGCTGTTTGTTGTTGTCGCGGCGGCGTGAGCGTTTGACGTAGAGCGGCAGGTAGTACGAGATGCCGGCCTGCTGACATTCGCGTGCGAGCGCCTTTTCGTTTCGCGGTTTGAGGTACGCCACCCGCCACGCGCCGAGGTCCTCTTCAAGAGGCCGGCCGCTGGGCCATCGCATGGCGTATTCATCAAGATTGGCGCTCAACATCGCGTTCCGCTTTCACGTCGGTTTGTTGTGCTAAATTCAAATTATGAATAAAGAATAACCCGGTTCAAACGATCCGTCAACTCAAAAAATTCAAAAAATGAATTTTTCTTTCCCCGCAGTCACGCCTCCTGATAATTTAATCGATTTTTTATGTCTGGTTACAAAACTTTTTGGTACAATGGAATCCACCCAATACCTTGACCCTCCCGGTTGCGTACGCTGTATTCATGATTTTTTGGAGGAATAAAATGATTGGAAAGAAAGGCTTTACGCTCATTGAACTGCTGATCGTGGTCGCGATTATCGGGATACTTGCGGCCATCGCCGTGCCGAATTTTCTCAACGCCCAGATCCGCGCCAAGGTTGCGCGTTCTTGGGCCGACCTGCGCACCATCGTTAACGCGATGGAGCAGTATCACCTCGACAAGAACTCTTATATCCCTGATTTTGATGGGATTGGACAAAGCAGCGTGGGTTCTGAGATCAGCACGTATAAACAACTAACTACGCCCATCGCCTACCTCTCCAGCATCCCGCTCGATGTCTGGATTCGCTCGGACGAGTCGGGAAGCGTCCTTCGCGGGAAGACCGAAAAGTATTTTGAATACTGGGGGTCGGGCTATGGCGTCACCACCAACGCGGTGATGAAACGCTATGGGTTGGGGTATGTCATCCGCTCGGTAGGCCCTGACAAAACTGAAACCTGGCTGGGCGACTATAACGCCATCGGTGCGAAAACCGGCCGCTTCACCTACAACCCCAGCAACGGCCTGACTTCGACTGGTGACATCATCGCCAGCAATCGGGGGCTGGAATAACCGGCGATTCGGCGGAAAACACCCCCATAACCAGCAGAGGTTGTACCGCAGATCTGATATTATATTGTTGATAATATCACAGGCGATTTGCTTAACTTCTTACAGATATTCAAGTTAGTAGGCTGAAACCACTGAGGAGATTCTGTGGATGAAGCCGTGTGCATATTCCGTTCCCTCCACCGTCAACTCCATGACGCAATCTCAACCCGTGGTGCTTCCTCCCAACACCGAACCAGAATCCTGACGATTTTACAATTTATTACGAGTGAAAGTGTTTATTCACGCCACGCTGAGATACTATTTTATATAAGTGTATGACAATCCAACCAACACCCTTGTATTACAGAAGATGGAGGAAAGTTGAATGCGAAGGATGAAAGGCTTTACCCTGATTGAATTGTTGATCGTTGTTGCGATTATTGGAATTCTCGCCGCCATCGCCGTACCCAATTTTCTGAACGCCCAGATCCGAGCCAAGGTCGCTCGCACCTGGTCCGACATGCGCTCGCTGGTTGATGCGATGGAGCAGTATCATCTCGATCGCAATTCATATCCACCTGATTTCGACGGAATCGGATTGAGTAACGCCGGGTCGGAAGTAAACACCTATAAACAACTGACGACGCCGATCGCCTATATGTCCACCATCCCGCTCGATATCTGGATTCGTTCGGATGAAGCGACCAACGTACTCGGCAAGAATGAGCGTTATTATGAGTATTACGGCTCAATGACCGGCGTCACCACCAATCCCGCGATGAAAAAATATTCGCTGGGATACGTCATGCGCTCGGTCGGGCCCGATCAGGACGCCGACTGGAAGGGCGATTACGACGCCATCGGCCGTAAAACAGGGACGTATACTTACTCCACCAGTAACGGCATCCAGTCAAGCGGTGACATCATGTCGAGCAACCGTGGGCTGGAATAGCGCGTTTCTCCCCTCTCGATCATTCAAGTACGAATCACCGAAAACGCCCCCCGATGGTTCGGGGGGCGTTCCGCATTTTGTAGAGGTTATATTGTTGATAATATCATTGATATGCAGCGCAACCGGCCGGACTACAAGAGGTTGCATAGCACGATCGATTGGGGAACGCTTGTGGATGGAGCGAACTTTTGGTTCTCTCCCTGAAGACCGCAGGGACTTAACGTCGATTGAGCGCATTACGCAGCCATTGCGATTTTTCAGCCAACCCCCTCCTTAGTCCCCCCAATCTTTGGGGGGAAACCTCGCTTGATTCCACCGCAGGGGCGGGTTTCAAACCCGCTCCTCGATCGCACGGATTCGTTTCTTTGTTGAATCACGAAAACACGAAATGAACGAATAACACGAAAAAAAACAAACGAGCCCCTGCAACATGACCTGTTTCGTGGAGAGAACAATCGAAAATTCCCCGCATTGCTAATTTTTCAAAAATAACCACCGCGTTTCTTCAACCAATCAAGTCAGCGACCAACGGGAGCGCACTGTTCGCACAGCCCAAAGTCTTGGCAGCGGACACTGTCCGCCCAACGGGCGCGCTTGGTGCGCAGAATCCAAAGACCGGGCGGCGGACACTGTCCGCGCGGTGAGTCTCGCACTGCCCGCATAAGAGGCGTGGAGTTACAATAAACTTGGCGGAGCATGAATCATCCCGCATCGTGAATCGTATCCATTTAAATGAGAATCAACCGCCATGAATCCAGCCAGGAGTCAATCTGAATGAATCAACCCCATCACGCCCCGGACGGGCTGATCCGGTTTCACGCCACCACCATCCTCTCGGTGCGGCGCGGCGAAGACGTCGTCATCGCCGGAGACGGTCAGGTCACGCTGGGCGACACCATCATGAAACAGTCGGCGCGCAAGGTGCGCACCATGTTCGATGGCGCCATTCTCGCCGGTTTCGCCGGCGCTTCAGCCGACGCCTTCACGCTGTTTGAAAAATTCGAGGCCAAACTCGACGAATTCAAAGGTAACCTCACCCGCTCGGCGGTCGAACTCGCCAAGGAATGGCGCACCGACAAGATGCTGCGCCATCTCGAAGCGCTGCTCATCGTCTGCGACGCCGACCGCAGCCTGGTCATCTCGGGTACCGGTGACGTGATCGAGCCCGACGATGGCATCATCGCCATCGGTTCGGGCGGGCCCTTCGCTCAGGCGGCGGCGCGGGCGTTGTTGCAGCTCACCGAAATGCCGCCGAAAGAGATCGCGCTCGAAGCGATGCGCATCGCCTCCGATATCTGCATCTACACCAACAGCCATATCACCGTCGAAACCCTGAGCCAGGACGATGAGAACAAAGACGAAGGCTCACAATCCAACAACGAAAGCAAGTAACCCATGACTGAACCTTTTCAACCCCCGGTCGTATCCACCGGTGCGCCGCTCGCGCCGGGATTGACCCCGAAACAGATCGTTGAAGAACTCGACAAATACATCATCGGCCAGGAAGAGGCCAAAAAAGCGGTGGCCGTCGCCCTGCGCAACCGCGCCCGCCGCCGCGTGCTTCCGCCCGATATTCAGGAAGAGATCCACCCCAAAAACATCATCATGATGGGCCCCACCGGCGTGGGCAAAACCGAAATCGCCCGCCGTCTGGCCCGGCTCGAAGACGCGCCCTTCATCAAGATTGAAGCCACCAAGTTCACCGAGGTGGGCTACGTGGGCCGCGACGTCGAATCGATTATCCGCGACCTGGTCGAGATCGCGGTCTCGTCCGAACGGGCGCGCCAGCTCGAAATCTGCACCGCCCAGGCGGAAAAGAACGCCGAAGAACGGCTGCTCGATCTGCTGGTCCCGCAAAATTTCCCGCGCGGTTCAACGGATACGGAAGAAGACCACCAGGCGCGCCAGGCGCGGCTTCACGCCACCCGCGAGCGCTTCCGCGAAATGCTGCGCGACAAGCAGCTGGAAGAACGCGAGGTCGAGATCGAAGTTAAAGACCGCTCAAAGAACGTGGTGGTGGGCATCCCGCCCAACATGGGGCTGGAGGAAATGGGCATCGACCTGCGCGACATGGTCGACAAGATGATGCCGGCCAAGCGCAAACGAAAATCGATGAAGGTGAGCGACGCGAGGCCCATTCTGGTTCAGGAAGAGGCGGACCGCCTTGTCGATATGGAACAGATCACGCAGGACGCCGTCGACCGCGTGCAGCAATCGGGCATTGTGTTTCTCGACGAGATCGATAAGGTCGTGGGACGCGATGGGGGCTCGGGGCCGGACGTGTCGCGCTCGGGCGTACAGCGTGACATTCTTCCGCTGGTTGAAGGCTCCAACGTATACACCAAGTACGGCATGATCAACACCGAACACATTCTCTTCATCGCCGCCGGGGCGTTTCATGGAACCAGCCCCAGCGACCTGATGCCCGAGTTGCAGGGCCGCTTCCCGATCCGCGTCGAACTCGACGATCTCGATGAAGACGACTTCAAACGCATTCTCACCGAGCCCCAAAACTCGCTGCTGCGCCAGTATCAACACCTGATGCAGACCGAAGGCGTGACCATCGAGTTCGAAGACGACGGCATCGATGAAATGGCGTCCATGGCGGCGCGCATCAATGAAGAGACGGAAAACATCGGCGCGCGGCGGCTGCACACCATTCTGGAGAACGTGTTGGAAGAAGTTTCGTTCAACGCGCCGGAGATGCGCGGCCAGACGGTGTCGATCGACAAGGCGTACGTGCGCGAACAACTGGGCGACATCGCCGACGACAACGACCTCTCCCGCTACATCTTGTAGCGGGCGGAGACCGTCAATAGTGCCAGCCCATGGCGCGCTGGGCCAGCGGCCAGAACCGCCCGGTGCGCAACAGGTAACACAGCACGGTCAATTTGGCGAAGGCGATCCACGCCAGCGCGGTGAGCAGCCAGCGGCCCCACGGCTCGCGATACGCCATCTCCACCGTCCAACCGCCCGGTTCAAGCGCAATGGCGCGCAACCCTTCGGCGGTTTCGGCGATGCGCACCGGCTTGGGGGGCGCTCCAATCCGGCTCACCCGCGCCGTCCAGTGCGGAAAGGCCCATTCGGCCACGCGCAGCCATACCGGCGCGTCGACGCTCGCCTCAAACGAGAGGCGCAACGGCTCATACTCGGTCACGCTGGTTTTCACCGGCGTCCAGACCGCGTTTTCAGCTGGATTGCCGTTGCTGTTTCGCGGCGAAATCATCGCCCACGACCGCCCCGGGCTGAGGCGTTCGTACAGACGGCCCGAATCCGCCGCGATCAGCGGCTTGAGGCCGGGATCGTTCAACTCGGTCTCCGAACGGATAAACCGCACGTTCATCAGATCGAGTTCGGGCGCGTCGGACACGGTGAGCCGGATGTCGTCGTGATACTCGCCCTCCTTCCAGCCTTCCATTTCGCCGATCAGCCGGTTGTACGAGCGCAGGCTCATCGGATCGTAGCCCGCCAGTTCGGGGATTCTCCATAAAATCGAACGATCGGGCGAATAAAGCCGCCCCGGTCGATACAAAGTGGCCACGCGATCCACTGGCGTACGATCGGGAAGCGTGTCGATATATTTCATCTCGACCGGTTTGGCGTTGATATGGGCGATCGAGGCGGGAGGCAACAACGTGACGCCGTAATAGGCGCGTCCATAGGTGAACAGATCGACGCAGAGCAGCAGCGTCATCGCAAGCGACATCGCCAGCCGCGTCTTGCCGGGAATCTTGCGGGTGTACAGGTACAGCGTCAAAGCGCAGAGCAACAGGCTGAGACCGACCGCGCTGGAATAAAAGCGAATACCGCCGGGTTGGTCGCCGGGCAACGAGCGCAAATGATCGGTCATCGCCGCCAGCAGCGGGGGAACCATGTAAAACACCACCAGAGACAGCGCAGCCAACCCGATCAGGCGGAGTTTCAGAAAAGCCTGTTCGGGTTTCGGCTGGCCGTACTTCGCGTAGGCTTCGCGCGCAAGCCGCTCCAGCCCCAGCGACGCCAACACGCACACCGGCGCGAGATAGTAAGGCAAAAATTTGGCGGGCGCGCGGAAATGGCCGAAACCGGGCAGATGCAGCAGCAGGGTATACACCGGGTTGCCGCGTCCACAGGCGAGAAACAGCCCCAGCAGCGCCATCGCCGCCAGCGGGACCGCCGCCACCGGTCTGACTCCGGGCCTGAACAGCGACAGTGCCAGAAAAGGAACGATGACGCCCGCATACGCGCACGACCAGAAATAAAACGCGTCGTAATGGTTGCCGCCCAGGTGAGTGCCGAAGTATTCAGGGAAGAACAGCGTGATCAGCCGGTGCGGCGCGAATGAAAACTCCGTCGCCGCGCCGACGTCGAGCGTGGCGGCGCGATTGGCGTGACCCAGGTACTCGAGCGTTGAAAACAACTGGTACGACGCCATCAGAATCCCCAGCAGCAGTGCCAGCCCCCAGACGATGGTCAGCCACGCCGGAACGCGCAACTTCAGATTGCCGTCTCGTCTCATGCGCCATCCCTGAAGAATCAGCGTATAGAGGAGGACGAAGACCAGCGAATAAAACAGCAACTGGGGATGTCCGCTGCTGAAGTGAAGAAACGCGATCGCCGTTCCCGCCAGCCACCACGCCAGCCGGTTTCCATCTGAAAACAGATATCCCGTCGCCGCCCAGAACATCCACGGAACCCAAGCCGCCGCCACGTAGGTCAGGTGGTTGCCAAAGGGGATGTGAATCATGGTGAAACCGTTCAGGCCATACGCCACGCCCGCGAGCACGGCGGGGAGCTGGGTCGCGCCCGCCACCCGCGCGAATGCGTAAGCCCCCACGCCCGCGATCCAGAGATGAAGCAGCAGCGACAACCCGTAAAAGCGCTCCATCGGAAAGGCGAACAGCAGCAGGTCGAAGGGATAAAACACCGCCGACTGCACGTTGGCCAGAAGCGGCGCGCCTCCGTGAGTATAGGGGTTCCAGTAGGGCGGCGTCCCCTGCGCCAGCATGGAGCGGGTGAACGATTTCCACGGATAAAACTGCACCGCGATATCGCCGCTGAAGGGAGACAGCCCCTGAAGCCAGGTTTCATGAGCGAACAGGGCGATCACGGCGAGAACGAAAACGATTGCGATGGCGTCGCGTTTCATAAGGACTCAATCATGTACGAATTTGTCACCAGGGCGCCGTTCAGATCCACCGGCTTTACCCCGAAGAATAACCACCATGATGATGACAATCGCTAAAAACATAACAAGGGCGCCGAACCACCGGCGCCCCTGCGTAATCTCAAAACCGTCGAATTTTCGCCGCCGCGCGGGTCACGCCGATACGGTGATGCCCGCTTTTTCGAGTACGTCGAGAATGCTCTCGTAGCGGCCAAAGGGCGGAAAGACGTACGCGCCTTTGATCTGGGGATACGTTTTCGCTTCGCCGAGCGCCTCGGCGGCGATGGCGATGCCTTCTTCGCGCTGGCTCTCTTTGGTGGGCGACTTGCGCATGCGTTCGCGAATTTCTTCCGGTACCTGCATGCCCGGAACCTGGGTGTGCAGAAACTCGGCGTTGCGGTAACTCGCCAGCGGAAGAATGCCGACGAAGAAGGGAATCGGCTTGACGTGTTCGATGCGCTTGAGGAAGTTACGCAACAACTCGGGGTCGTACACCGGCTGGGAAAAGACGTACTCGGCGCCGGCTTCAACCTTCATCGCATACCGTTTGACCTCGAGGTCGATGTCGGCGGCGCCGGGATTGCAGCCCACGCCCAGAACGAAACGCGACTGCCCCTTCAGCGGCCGTCTGGCGAAATCGAGGCCGTGGTTGAGCAGGTTTACGTTCTGCACCAACCCGATGGCGTCGAGATCGAACACGGCGGTCGCGTCGGGATAGATGCCCATTTTGGGCGGATCGCCGGTGATGAGCATCAGGTTGCGCAGCCCCAGCGAGTTGGCGCTGATCAGGTCCATCTGCAGGGCAAGCAGGTTGCGGTCGCGGCAGCAGACGTGGACGATCGGTTCGATGCCGACCTGTTCGCGGATGAGCAGCGCCAGCGCGGTGGGCGACATGCGGCCCGACGCGCGCGGCCCGTCGGCGATGTTGATGGCGTCGATGCCATGCTCGTGCAGAAACTTCGCGCCCTGAATCGACTTTTCAGGATTCAGCCCCTTGGGCAGGTCGATTTCAACCGAGACGCCGAATTTCTCACCCAGCAGAGCGCCGAACCTCGAGCGCTCTTTCAGCGGGACGGGCGTCATCGATTCGTCGGCTTCTTCAATACGGCGGTGCTCGATCACCACCGCGCGCGAACGCGGCTGAATCGAGCGCAGAAACGACGCCATCTCTTTGATCATCGGCGCGTCGACGCCCGCGTTGCCGCCGATCATACCCGCGCCGCGCTGCGCGAAACGCCGGGCGTATTCGGCCATGAATTCAGGCGAGGCCAGATAGAGCAGACGGCCTTCGACCTCGCGGCACCGGCCCGCGCTGGGCATGACGGATATCCTCAACGAACCCGCGGCGGCTTTCACCAGCGGGCTGACCGCGTCGACCATATCCTGCGCGTCGCCGCCATGCAGCCCCAGCAGTTTGACTCCCCAGCCTTTGACTCGATCCACGAGCCCGGCGTGCCAGCCGGATTGAGCGCGATCGAGGGCGTCGAATGAAATCGTCGGCAGTATGGGCGTATCGCCCGCGATCTCGCGGACCGCCGCACAGGCGAGTTCGAGCTCGTCGAGCGACAGAAACGTGTCGAGAATCAACACGTCCACGCCCGCCGCGATCAGCGCCTTCGCGTGTTCAACATAACCCGCGCGGCGTTCATCTTCGGGCACGGGTTTTTCATCCGACGTGGGGATGGGGCCGATCGAGCCCGCCACGTACAGCGAATCTCCAGCGGCTTCGCGCGCCAGTTCGACGCCGCGCCGGTTGATCTCTTCCAGCTTGTCGGCGAACCCGAACGAGTTGAGCTGGATGGGATTCGCGCCAAAGGTGTTGGCGGTGATCAGGTCGGCGCCGGCCGAGACGTACGAGGCGTGAATCTCCTGAATAATTTCAGGATTGGTGAGATTGAGCTGATCGTAGCAGCGGTTTACGAAAAAACCGCGCCGGTAGATCTCCATGCTCATGCCGCCGTCGGCCAATAGTACGCGGTCGAAAACGGCGTCAATAAACGGTTCAACCATGGATACGAAAACTCCTTCAGAAATTGCGCTTCTCATGTGGATCGGCGGTCAGCGCGCACCTCGCGCGCCGCGATCGTAAACGTTTCGCCTGATGAATCTTATCGTTCTCGCGAGTGAAGCGGGAGATTGCGGCGCCCGTCAATAATCATGGTGGTTACGGCCGCCGTCACCGCCGGTGAATGTGTCTCACACGCGGCGAGGTTGAAGTGACAACCGCCCTCGCCGATCGGGAAACGATCGCATGGACCGGAGAAACGCGTGGTTTGTAAGAATGGAATCAGAATTTCAACGTCCACTTATTCTAGCAAGAAAAGGTCAAAACTCGAACATCCGCGAAATTCACCCCGCCGCCGCCCGGGAAAGCCGCTGCTTTTTACTCCTGTTTCGCCAACCTTCAAGCACGTCGTTTCCCGTTCATTTTGTAACTTACTTATTTACATGGTTTACCGATTTGTGGTATGGTTGCGCATCGTTTTAAATGGATTGACCGGTTTATTGAACAACCCTATCGGGAGAGGAGAATGTGATGATGAAGAAGTTACTGTATTTGTTGGGATTGCTCATCGTTCTGGTTCCATTCGCAACCGCGCAATCGCTCGATACCACCCAATGGCCCCCCAATACGGATTTTCAGGACGAAATCCATTACTGGAGCGCGGATGGTTTTCTGACCGAAGCGCTGCCGTCTAACGCCAGTTCGCTTGTCGTCGACAGTCTGACGATCCTGTCCGGCGGCGACCAGGTGACCGAAGACGTCACCGTTGGCGGTCTGGCCGCTAAAAAATCGGCTTCGCCTTATTTTAATGTGGCGGATGAACTGTTTTTCGTATGGCCCGATTATCCGGTGATCGACGTGCTGGTGCAGTATTTCGCCAACTCCGAATCGCCGCGAAACATCGGGTTCCTGCTGGGCCAGTTGGGCAACACCCACGGCGCCGGCGGCTTCCCCTTTGAAGGCGTGACCGACCAATATCAGTGGCGGCTGTTCCGGGTCGATAACTCGGGCGGCTGGGCGGGCGATCAGGTCGATCCCTCCGTCGCGGGCAGCCAGTTCGCCGGCGTCAACGGTGGAACCATTCGCCTTGAACAGACCAGCGGCCTGATCATCCGCGCCATCGCGTTCGGCCCCGAAGGCATCTTTGGCGAACCGGAAGAGATCAACTCGACGGGGTCGGTCGAATTCAACCCCGACGATTACGCCAACGTGGCTGAATGGGACATCAACAAGGGCGTCACCAGCGGCCTCGACGTGTTGCGCGAGGCGGGCGGCGATCAGGAAATCATCGAATCGGACGGAATCGGCCCGGCCGGCGACAAGCGCAAGGCGATTCGCCCCGCGTTTGACGATGGAACCGGCGGCGCGAAAGACATCTACGTCAATTGGCAAATTCTCGACGAATGGTTCGGCCCCACCAGCCAGCCCAGCACGAAGGTGAAGGTCGTCGCTGAATATTACGACGACCCCGCGCTGGCCGGTACGGTCTTCGGCCCCGAAGTGTATGTCACCGTGGGCGACGCGCTCGCCTTCTTCCCCGAAGCCAAGCGCACCACGCTGGCGGGCTCGGGCAAATGGATGGAAGCGGTGTGGTACGTCTCCGACGTCAAGTTCAAAGGCGTCAACGTCCCCACTCAGGCGGCGGCGCGTTTCACCTTCACCGGGCCGGTTTATGTCAGCCGGTTGCGCTTGGGCGTGATTCGTACATCGGGCGTCTATGAAAATATCGATCCGATACCCGACGCGTATCCCTTCGACCCCGATCCATACGGCAACTACGCCGAGCTCGATATTAACTCCGGTCTGAAAGACGGCCTCGATATGGGCAACAACGGCGGCGATCAGCAGTGGATTCAGACCGACAACATCGGCCCCGCCGGCGACAAGCGCACCGCCGTCAGGCCCGCGCTCGATCAGGGCGCCGCGCCGTTTGACCGCTTTATGAATTTCGCCATTCTCGACGAACGCTTCGGCCCCAACGCCCAGCCCAACGCGAAGATCAAGGTCGCCGTCGATTTCTTCGACGACGAAGCGCTTGCCGGTGAAGCCTTCGGCCCGGAAGTGTATCAGTCGGATGTGCTGGGGACTGTCCAGTTCCGTTTCTTCCCGGCGGATCAGCGGTTTACCCTTGAAGGGACCAACACCTGGCGCACGGTGGCGTGGATCATCGACGACATGAACTTCACCGGCGTGAACGTCAGCCCGCAGGGCGCGGCTCGTTTCTGGTTTTCCGACGCTTGCGCGGTTTATATCAGCCGGGTGCGGTACGCGGTGATTCGTCCCGTCGGCGTCAACGCAGGCGTTGACAGGCTTGCCGATATCACGGCGATCAACGAGCCGGTTTCGGTGGACGATTGGGAACTCCACTGAGCGAGTAGAGCCTGCGCCTGGTCATTCAAGAGTGACTACCGCCGGGCATTCTGAATGAATGAATTGATCGCTCCCGTTGATCTCTACGATCAGCGGGAGCGATTTTCGTTTAGCGCGCCCGCTGGGCGGGCACTGCCCGCCGCCCGGTATTTGGGTTCTGCGCTTCAAGCGCTTCCGTTGGTCGATGATGCGGGCGGGATCGAGCGAGGTTTCCTCCCCCAAAGTCTGGGGGAGGCTCAGGAGGGAATTGTCTGATAAATCGCGATATCAGCGCGATGCCGACCAGGCGCGCTTGAATGAGAATACGTCGCGCGCGTTGACCAAGCCGTCGCCGTTCAGGTCCATCGCGGGCGAACCGGTCATCCACGCGGGAATCAGTTGAAACAGATCGAGCGGCCCGATCGAGCCGTCGTGGTTGGCGTCGGCGCGATCGATCAATTCAGAGAGTTCATCGGGCGGCGTGTAAGGCGTCACCAGGTCCGAGATGTCCCACACGCGCGCCGAGCCGTCAAGCGAAGCGGTGATGACGCGCGTTCCGTCAGGCGAATAGCCTACGCCGGTCACCCAGTGGCCGTGCCCCGTGAAGGTCCGCAGCGCCTCGCCGGTTTCTACGTTCCATAAGATCGCGGTTTTATCCTGCGAGCCGGAGAGCAGCGTCTTGCCGTCTGGCCCGAAGGCTACGCCATAGACCCGGCTGGCATGACCGTTGAAGGTCCGCACTGTTTGCCCCGTTGCGAGGTCCCACAGGCGGATCGACTTGTCCCACGAGCCGGTTAACGCCAGATTGGCGGCGGGTGAAAACGCGACCGCCGAAACCGCCAGCGTGTGCCCTTTGAGCGTGGTCAGCAACGCGCCGGTGCGCGCGTCCCATACCTTGGCGGTGTTATCGATTCCCCCGGTGATGACGCGCTGGCCGTCGGGCGAAAGCGCCACGGCGGCGACTTCAAGCGTGTGGGCCGTCACGGTGTAAAGCAGGCGCTGGGTGGCGGGATGCCATTTGCGTAACGTGCCGGGTTTATCGCCATAGCCCAGCATGGCGAAGTCGCCCGCTGGAGAAAACGCGGCCGCTTTGACGGCGGCGGGCCAGTCAAAGCGATTGAGTTCCTCGGCGGTCAAAGCGTCCCAGACGATGGCGCGCCCGTCCTGCCCGGCGGTGAGGACAAGCGTTCCGTCGCGGTTGAATGACGCGGCGTTCAACGCGCCTGTATGGCCGCTGGCATCATCCGAGCCGCGAAACACGCTGGTCACGGCGGGCAGGGCGAGGTCCCACAGCGTGGCGGTGTGGTCGTAACGCGCCAGCAGCGCATGAGTTCCATCGGGCGAAAACGAAGCCGCGCTGACTCCGCCGTAGCCGCCGTTTTTGCTGATGTAATACGTCTCCTGCGGGACGGGGATGTTCTGCACGCTCCAACGGATCAGCGCGCCGCTGTTTCCACCGGTGATGGCCTGACGGCCCAGATCGTAAAACTGAACCGACGTGACCGCGTTGGGGTGCCCGCGAAACGCGCGCTGGCGCTCGCCGGTGGCGGCGTCCCACAGAATAGAGAGGCCGTCTTCTCCGCTGGTGATGACGCGGGTTCCATCCGGTGAAAACGCCCCGGCGAGTACGGCCCCTTCATGACCAGATAACGTCTGCTTGACCGCACCGGTGGCGGCGTCCCACAGCGTAACGCCGTCTTCGGCGACGGTGAGGATGCTTTTACCATCGGGCGAAAAAGCAACATCAACCACGAAGCCCAGGTTCGCGTCCAGCGTCAGCAGTATCTTCGCGCTCTGTACATCCCACACCAGTGAGAGTCCGTCGTCGGAACCAGTGACGAATTTTTTGCCATCCGGCGAAAAGGCGATATCGTTCACGCCGCGATCGTGGCCGATATATAGTTGTTGAGGCTGATGGCTTGAAGCGTTCCACGAAATCACCACGCCGTCGCCGGTCGCCGTCACGGCGCGCGCCCCATCGGGAGAAAGCGCGACCGACGAAACGCCGCTGGCGAAGCCTTCATTGGTGAATTCATACAACGTCTTGCCGGTGGTGAGATCCCACAACCAGGCGGAGCCTTCGTTTCCGGCGGTGAGCGCCCGCTTGCCGTCGCGCGAGATGGCGGCGTCTTTCACGTCGCCCCGATGGGCGTGAAGTTCGTACAGAATCTCGCCGGAGGGCATGCTCCAGACGTAGGCTCCAAACGCGCCGTTGGCGGTGATCATGAGGCTTTCGTCGGCGGAGAACTCGATCGTCTCAAACGGCGACGACCCCAGCAGCAACTCGCCGGATGGTCCGTAAAACGCGCGCGCGAGCGATGAAGGCGAAAACGACGCCGCAAGGCAAGCCAGGCAAATGAAGCGGAAACAATGTGAATTCATCATGGATATACAGGGTAAACCATCAGAGTTAGGCTGGTATTATCAGGGGAAACGGAAAAAAATTACAGCGGGATTCGCATGACTCCCGTTGTCGATGTTCAAATGGCTCGCGGGATTACCGGATATGATGAATCGAAAAACCATATTGACGATCGCCGGGCTTGCAGGCGCCGCGCTGGCGATCGTCCTCGCGGCGGGGTGTTGTACCTTCACGCCGCGCAATCCGGCTTTTGAAGACCGTATCGCTGAATTCGCGCGCCGGGCCGAGCCGGGTTCAAGCCTCGCGTTGTTCAATGGAAAAGACCTTTCCGGCTGGCGAGGGTACGGCTTGGGCCGCTGGACGGTGAAGAACGGCGTGGTCTCGGTCCGCTGGGGCTTGGGGTACCTGGCGACGCGTTGCGAAGACTTCAGCGATTTCATTCTCTCGCTCGACATCCGCGTCTCGCCGCATGGAAACAGCGGCGTGTATTACCGCGCGCATGACCCCGGTTTTACGCTGCGCCCCTGGCCGGTCGGCTTTGAGGCTCAGGTCGACAATCACGACCCCAAAAACATGACGGGCAGCCTGTACAATCGCGCATCCGTGAGCGAATCGCCGGCGCGTGACGGCGAATGGTTTCACATGGAGATTCGCGCTCAGGGCGCGCGCCAGCATATTCTCGTCAACGGCGAGACCATCGTCGACGCGACCGACCCTGAATTCAAGCGGGGCTTTATCGCGCTGCAGGGTCACCACCCGGCCTGCCGGGTCGATTTCCGCGACGTCATCATCCGCATCCCCGAAGAAGACGCAGCCCCATAATCCCTATTCGCGGCGGTGCGCTTCAGCCAGAGCGTTTTCCAGAGTCTGGCGGATGAAACGCTGATAGGGCATCCCTTCGCGCTTCGCTTCCGCCTTGACGGCGTCTAACAGTTCCTGAGGAACACGCATGCTGATATTGGCTGTTTTGACTTTGAATTCGTACCGGACGGGAACGCCGCCCGAAAGGTCGTATTCCGTCAGGTCGGCGTTTTCGACGAATTCTGCAGATTCTTCATCCGTCTGAAACGTCGGAAGCGGTTTCTTTTTCATAGTATTCGATCTCTTTCTGGTGCATGTATCTGGCGCTGATCGGGCGGATGAATATTTCCTCGCCGATTTCTCTCAGTGTGTAGACGACAAATATATAGCGTCCAGATAAAGTCTTTCCGATTGCCCTTAAACGGGGCTCGTTCGAAGCAGGGTCTGGGAAAACCGTCACCGAACATTCCGTAAAAAGCGACTCGATCTCCGCTGGAGACAATCCGTGTTTTTGACACTTTTGCGTATTCCCATGATCCCATTGAAAGCCGGAAATTCTTCTTGTCATGATTCTATATCATGTCCAATGTAATGACAAAAGTAATACATTCGGTAAGGATTGTAATCCATTACACAATAACAACAAACTCATATTCGCCCTTGCGGACGATCATGTACGTACATCCAGCGGACAGGCACGCGGCGTCGAGAACCTCGCGCACCGTCGGATCATATAGATTCAGCGACGTCTTTTTTCCAGGCGGAGTCATGATCTTGACGTTCAGATGCGCTTCAGACGACAACAGGAACGACAGGATTCGGATATCCTGATTCTCAAGCAGGATCGGCCCTTTCATAACCGTGTGCAACGCGGGCAGATCGTTCAGAACGACCCATTCCGGATCGATGCGTTTGGCGAGTAAGCGTTTTTCAGCCAGCGAGACGGGGGAGTTTTCCGCAACGGGGGCTTTTTCCGCGCACGAAACAACGACGAGCGGCTTGCCGTTCGATTCTGTGATCTCGTAGCGGGTGTTGCTGGAAGCCGTGAGCGCGTCCAGAACCTGCTGAATCGTGGGGTCGTCAAGCGAAAAAGCCGCCTTGGGGTCGCAATCGCCCTTCAACATCATCGCGACGCCGCTCTCCCCTTCCAGAATCGGGAGAATGGATGAAACCGGTTGGTTCGCGACCTGAACCGGCCCTCCAATCTTTTTTTGCAGCGCGGCCGCTGGATCGGCGGATTCGCGTACCGCCGATGCGTTTTGTTGGGCCGTCTGGCAGGATGCCGACAGAACGGCGGCGATCAATATGACAAGCAGAGATGGTTTTTTATTCATGACCGGCTCTCCCGACAAGAAAAATGAACGGATTCCGTATCTAATCTGATAAACGAATCAGATGATATGAGGAGCGGTGAATTTGTGATAAAAAAATCATCTGGAATGCGTTATTTATCAAGAAACCTGACCGAATCGGTTCAAGCATGCGTTTCTATATAGTGCGAGATGGCTATGGAAGAAGACGGGTTTGCGGGTAATCAGCCAGCAGGATGAAAGTGTGTAAAAAATTGACAGGAGACCGTCTTCTGCGTCACCACAAAAAGCATGGAATAGAGATTCTGCTTAATTATATAAAAAAAGGGCCGTTACGGCCCTTTTTTTGTTTGGTCGCTCTATCAGACGATTAGAAGCTCGATGTCAAATGACTCCCGGTTCCAACGCGCCGGGGGCGGGTTTACTGATCCGCCTCAGCTTCTTCCAGGATGGAGCGCAGTTGCTTGATCTCTTTTTCGCTTAGCGGTTTTGACCGCACCAGCGTTGAAAAGAGAGGCACGGGATCGTCGTCAAAGTAATTCTTGATCAACGAACCGAGCGCGCGTTCGCGAACCTGTTCGGGCTTGGTCACGGGATGAAAGACGAACGCCTTGCCGCGCTCGCTTTTCGTATGCGTTACCGCGCCCTTGACTTCCAACCGCTGCAACAGCGTAATCACGGTTGAATAAGCCAGATTCGCCTTGGCTTTCAATTGTTCGCGCACTTCGCGCGCCGTTGCGGGACCATGTTCCCACAACACGTTGAGAATTCGCATTTCCGCTTCAGACACATTTTTTTTCATCGGACTCATATCTAGCTTCGCACTCCTTGCAGTTTTGAGCGGAAGAAACCCAAAATATATAGAACCGTTGGATTCTAGTGTATCATGAGATATCTACAAACCCTCTTGCCGCTCGATTTTGAAAAAAGTGTTAGTTTTGTGTTAACACCATTCTACCTTCTTTTTTTTAAAGATGCGAAATTATTTTTTACGTTTCGCAATATGAGAGTCAATCATGCCCAATCTTCGTGACGTGTACGCGCAAAAGGCGCTTTCTCAAGTTCCACGGCTGCTGTCATCGCAAGATCGAAACCAGTTTTCGCCCACCTACGGCTGTATGAATCGTGAATACTGGCTGTGCCGAAGCACCGACTTCCCCAACTCGATCGCGCAGTTCGGCGTACACGCGCTGGCGCTGGCTTACGCGCACGACATGCCCGGCAATCCGTATCGCCGCCATCCAAAAGTATTGCAATGGACTTTGGCGGGAATGGACTACTGGACACGCATACAGCACAGGGATGGCTCTTTTGACGAGTTCTATCCAAACGAGCGCGGCTGGGCGGGCCCGACTGGATTTCTGGTTTATGTCATGTGCGACAGCTACCGCCGGATCAAGGACGAGGTTCCCGCCGATCTGAAAGAACGCCTGCTGAAAAGCATCCACCGCGCCGCGCTGTTTCTCGCCGGGACGGATGAATCGGGCGTACTGGCCAATCATCACGCCATGGCGCTGTTGCCGATGTATGAGGCGTACACGCTGGTGCATGATGAGGCGATCAGGCGGTCGTTTATCGTCAAGCTGGATGAGTTTTTCTCATATTGTCATGAAGAGGGTTGGTGTCTGGAGTATGACGGCGCCGACCCCGGTTATCTGTCAGCCACCATCAGCTTCATGGCCAAACTGCGCAGACATTATGAAGACGATCGTTTTATGCCTCATTTCAAGCGCTGGGTCGAGTTCAGCAGTTATTTCGTCTACCCCAACGGCCACTACGCCGGCACGGCGGGCAGCCGCCAGACCCTTCATTTTTATCCGCACGGGTATGAACTGCTCGCCAACGAGATTCCCCTGGCGGCTCGTGTCGCCGACCGCATGCTGGAGGGGCTGCGCGACGGCGCGCTGGTTCCCCCCGAGATTCAGGGAGAGCGCTATTTCGTTTACCGCATGCCCGAACTGATGCTCTCGTATATCGATTATGGCGAGCGCCCGGCTGAGCTCCCGCCTCTGCCGTATGAGCGAGAGGGCGAAAGCCGCTATTTCGAGGGCGCGAAAGTCTGGGCCGGCAAACGCGGCCCGGCGTACACCCTCGTCAACGCGGCCAAGGGCGGCGTAGTCAAACACTTCGACGTAAATTGCGGCAAACTTCGCGTCAACAACTGCGGTCTGATCGGCAAGATCAGAGAGGGCGCGGTATTCACCAGCCAGTGGATTGACCCGAAACACGAGATCGAACACGACGAAAACCGTATTGTCATCCGGGGGCGTTGTCACAAAGCCCCGTCGAAGGTATTCAATCCGTTCACTTTTATTATTTTCCGCGTGGGGATGCTGCTGGTGGGCTGGCACGCCTGGCCCGCGTATCACCTGAAGGGCCTGATCCGAAAAATTCTCATGCTGGGCGCGAAACCCACGCCGATTCGTTTCGAGCGTGATATAGTAATCGACGAGCGTAGCCTTTCAGTCATGACCACCGTGATTCTGGAAAACGGCGTTCAACTGGAGGGCCTGTCGATCGGGGATGAATTCCCGGCGCGGTACGTGCCGCAATCGCGGTATTTTCAACCGCAGGAGCTGGACGTGCGCGGACGCGATTTGAGCCCCGCCGAAGTGGAGGCTCTCAATCGTCGCGGACGCGCGATGTTCACTGAATATTTTGACTTTGGAGCGGAAGCGAGCCGTTTTTCAGACGACCTGAACGAACGCGCATAAAAAAATCGGTTCGGCTAGTGACAGTTACGTCATCTGAAGATATAGTAAATCCGCCGGTATGCGAACGCTAAGCCCCTTGGCTTGCTTCGTTTTGTAGCCCGGAATGGGTAACTTGAGAAAATCAAGATATTTTCTTGACAAATCAAGATTACACAAAGTATAATTCGCGTGCAGCGCCGCGAATTTGGGTCTTCCCCTTGATTCGCCCGTTGGGTGAAAGGGGAGTTGTGTTCGCCGAGTTCTTCGCCGCGATCGATGGCGGCGCCGGCCAGTAAACTATTGGTTCCGTGTGGAAAAAACCCTTAATGCGTAAGCGTAATCCCGCTCAAGCCGTTGCGGCACAAGACCGTTACTTTCTCCCCGCGCTGATTCTGGCGTCGGCGGATTTCGCCGTCTTTTTCGGGATGTTTCTGTTGGCGTTTCTGATTCGTTATTACTCGCCATTCGCGAGTCTGGTTCCGGCAGACCATTCCATCCCCGCCATTCATCCCTACGTCACGCTGGCGTTGTGCATCGCGCTGATGGGTTTCGTCGTCTTTGAACGCATCGGCCTCTATGCGCGCCGGGTGGGGCTCGACCGCAAGGTCTGGACGGTGACGCTGATTCTGGCGACGCTGGTGAATTACATCTTCATCATGGCGATTCTGTTCAACTACCGCGGCTATTCGTTTTCGCGGTTGACGGTCGCGATGGCGATTCCCCTCACCGCGATCGGCGTGGTGGTGGTTCATGGCCTGCTCAAACAGGCCCAGTTTTACCTGATTCAGCGCGGCGTGGTTTTTCAGAAGACGGCGATCATCGGCCCGCTGAACCTGTGCGCCGACGCCGAACAACGCCTGCGCGACCATTACGGCTCGCAGTTTCAGGTGTTGGGCTATATCACCACTCAAGACGCCCCCTCGCGGCTGAATGAAACCTTCTCTGAAAGCGACGGCGTCACCCTGCTGGGCGCGCGCGGTCAGCTTTCATCGATTCTTCGTGAAAATCCCATTGATTGCGTGATGGTGGCGATGGATTCGGGCGACCATCGCGAGATTTTGAACGTGATGAATGAGTGCCGCCGATTGGGCGTGACCTACCGGCTCTCGCCGGAATTGTACGACATGCTCGCCCAGCGTGTGCCGATCGATGAATTTGAAGAACTGCCCACCCTGCTGTTCGGTGAATCGCCGCTGGCGGGCGCGGGCGAGTTCGCCAAGCGCTCGGTGGATATCATGATTTCGATGGCCGCCCTGCTGGTGGCTTCGCCCATCATGGCCTTCATCGCGCTGCTGATCCGCTTCGATACCAAGGGCTCGGTCTTCTACGTACAGGAACGCGTGGGCAACGACGGGCGCCGCTTTTATATCTATAAGTTCCGCTCGATGGTCGATGAAGCCGAAAAAGAATCGGGCCCCATCTGGGCCACCGCCAACGACCCCCGCACCACTGTGGTCGGGCGCTTTCTGCGCAAGTACAACCTCGACGAGCTTCCCCAGTTTTATAACGTGTTGCGCGGCGACATGAGCGTCGTCGGTCCCCGCCCCGAGCGTCCATATTTCGTCAACAAGTTCAAAAATGAAATCCCTCAATACATGCGCCGCCACCTGGTCAAAAGCGGAATCACCGGCTGGGCTCAGGTGAATGGGTGGCGCGGCGACACGTCCGTACTCGAGCGCACCAATCACGATCTGTATTACGTCAAGAACTGGTCGCTGCTGCTCGATCTCCAGATCATGCTGAAAACGCTGGTCTCGTTTAAAAACGCCTACTGATTCGCGGGGCGTTCGCGCCCCGGTTCCGCTCAACGAAACCATGAACAGAACCGCGCTCTGTATGTTCGCCGCGTTATGGCTTTGCGCGTCTTGCGGCGGCGGCCCGAAAGCCGCGCTCGACGCCGCCCGGGCCGATCTGGACGCGGGACGCCCCACTCAGGCGCTGGCGGCGTATGAACGCATCGCCGAGGCGCGGCCCTACTGCCTCGACGCCATCGGCGGCGCCGCCAAAGCCGCGCGAATCTGCGGGGTTACGGAAGCGGATTTGCGTTGGAGCCGCGAGTTGTTACAATACCGCCCGTGGGATCGTGACGCCAACCTGAGCGTGGGGCGCGCGTTGATGCGCGAAGGCGATTATAAAAACGCCGCCAACCGGCTTATGCTGGCCTGGCTCGATTCTCAATTCAAACAGGACAAAGAAGAAGCGCGGGACGCATTGATTCAACTGCATCTGGCTATTCGATCCGCCTCCCCCGACGTAAACGAACCAACGCCATGATTCAACCCGATCGACGGATAACATTCGAACAGGCGGTCGAGATGTTCCGCTCCACCGACCTGATGGAACTGGGCGAGCGCGCCCACGAGATGCGGCTTTCGATCAACGACCCCGCCGTGGTGACCTACGTGGTCGATCGCAATATCAATTATTCCAACGTGTGTGCGGCCACCTGCGACTTCTGCGCGTTTTACCGCCAGGCCGGCGACGAAGAGGGCTACGTATTGCCCATCGAAACCATCCTGCAAAAAATTCAGGAACTTGCCGATACGGGCGGGACGCAGGTTCTGATGCAGGGCGGGCTTCATCCCAGGCTGCCGTTCGAGTATTACACGGATATGCTGCGGGCGATCAAAGATCGCTTTCCCCAGGTCGATCTCCACTCGTTTTCCGCGCCCGAGATCTACTTTTTCCATAAAAAATACAAACGCCCCATCGCCGAAATTCTCGCCCATCTCAAAGAGGCCGGACTCGATTCGATTCCCGGCGGCGGCGCGGAGATTCTCAGCGATCGCGTGCGCAAAGAGATCACCAAGGGGAAGTGTCTGACGAAAGAATGGCTCTCGGTGCATGAAGAAGCCCATAAGCTGGGCATGAAGACCACCGCGACCATGATGTTCGGCCATATTGAAACCATCGAGGAGCGCGTCGAGCATTTCGAGCACATCCGCGCGCTGCAAGACCGCACCGGCGGCTTTACCGCGTTCATCCCCTGGACGTTTCAGGGTCAACACACCGATATGGAAGGCGTGCCCGAATCAGGCGCGATCGACTATCTGAAAACGCTGGCCATCGCGCGAATTTATCTGGACAACGTGCCCAACGTGCAGGCCTCGTTCATCACCCAGGGCAAACAGGTCGGGCAGATGGCGCTGTTTTTCGGCGCAAACGACATGGGCGGAACCATGATGGAGGAAAACGTCGTCGCCGCCACGGGAATCCACAACTGCAGCAATGAAAAAGAGGTCCGCCGCCTGGTCGAAGACGCGGGCTTTTCTCCCCGAAAGCGAAACACCCAGTACCAACTGCTCAACTGACAGTAACTCGGCCTCCCAGCCCAAACCAACTCGCCATCCCGATTCATCGGGCGTAAATATTAATGATATTTCGCTCGGGCGGGCGCGCCGCAAGATTCAATATTGAACCGATCTTGTGAACCATATACGCAATCACTAAAGAAAAATCGAATTTTTTCTCGACGCTTTGCACATGATTGTGATATCTCTTTAAACAGCGACTATTTTGGAAAACCATGCGAAAATTCAGTTTTATCAAATAATTAAATCGAGCCGTTGACTGATATTATATAAAAGATAAGCTGAAAGTCGTGGATTTTCTGAATCTCAGCCGGTTTTTTTGTGCCCAGTTATTAAAAAACCTTTTTTTATCGGGAACCAATTCCGCCGATCTCTTGACTATACATCATGAGGAATAAAGTTTCATCCATAGAACCACTCCTGAGCATTCCGATTTACCGAAAAAAAATTTCTAGCCAACCATTTTTTTCTAACGATTCACTTACTGCGGTATTCCATCTCTGGATTGAGGTAACTTTATTGTGAAAAGTTTTGAGTCATTGCGAGTACCCAAATATGTGCAACTCATGGTTCGCCTGCGCGATCAGATCGATCAGGGCGTATTAAAACCGGGCGACCCCCTTCCGACCCGCGAAAAGTTAATGAAAGAACACGAGCTCAGCCTGAGCACCGTAACCCGGGCGATCTCTGAACTGGAGCGTCAGGGCTGGCTGATTTCACGGCAGGGCAGCGGAACCTTTGTGGCCCGAGCGAATGGACAACAGACGCCCGCGCCGCAGGATAACGCCGTCGTCGGGCTGTTGCTTCCCCACAATTACCCCGGCGCGCAGGAACTGGTCAGCGAGCTGGTTCATGAAGGCGAACAGAACAATATTGAATTCATCACGATGTTCGCCCCCAGCGAGCAGGAAAAAGAGCTCAACCAGGGCCGCCTGTTGCTCGAACGGGGCGTTCAGGCGATGGTGTGGTTTCCCGTCGCGCCCAAGCGCCACGTCAGCGTGGCTTCGCTGTTCGGCAAAAACCAGCTGCCAGTGGTTTTCGGCGAGCGGGTCAGCGAACAGTTTCCCGCCCCGTGGCGTTGCGTACACAGCGACCATTACAACGGAACGCAAAAAGCGATCGAGCACCTGCTTGAACTCGGCCATCGGCGCATCGCGTACATTGGTCCGCGCGGCGGCGAGTGCGACTTCGGTCCGATTCCCGAACGCTGGGCCGCGTATAAGGAAAAAATGAAAGAAATCAACATGTGGGATCCCGACACCCTGGTGTTTCATCCCTCCATGTTGCGCGACTGGCAGGAAAACCGCCATCGCGTTGAAACCATCTTCCGCGGCGACCATGCTCCCACGGCGATCATCGGTTTTGACGACGCGACCGTGCTGGAAGCGATCAAGCAACTGCGTACGCTCAACCTGAACAACGTCGAAGAGATCGCGGTGGTGGGGCATGGCGACACGCCATACAGCCATTATTGTCACCCCCGGCTGTCGACGGTTTCGCCGGCGTATTCTGAATTCGTCGATCTGATTATCCGCTCGCTGATCAAAGAACTGCGCGGTGAAGAAGACGGCGAACGTCTCGTCGCGGCTCCCCAGCGTTTGATTCTCCGTGAATCGACTCTGACCCCCGAGGGCATGGTTTCATCCGAACGCTGATTGCGCTGGATCAATCGATCATAAAAAAGGGGACGGGCGAATCGCCTGTCCCCTTTTTTCGTGCGCTGACTGGTTTTGTGTGCCGGGGGAGGCCGACAGGGTCGGCTGCCGAGTCTTTGGGCTGTACGTGTTTAACGCTCCCGTTGGTCCCTGAAGCGAGCGGGATGTAGGAGCAGGTTTGAAACCTGCCCCCTATGGTGCGATCAGTCCATCATGCTCCCGGTCATTCACGGAGGGGGTTGTCCGATAAATCGCGATGTCTGCGCAAGGCGCTCACCCCCCCTCTAATTCCCCCGATCTTCGGTGGGAGAAATTAAAGCGCTCCCGTCGGTTGCTGATGCGATCTGATAAAGAAACGGTTTTGGAATTTTGAAATTTCAGAATCGTGTGGAAGCACATAACCAATTGATTAATCAGAATTGGCCGGTTGTAGGGGCGGGTTTCAAACCCGCTCCTACGGTGCGATTGAGCATCAATTCCTCCCCCAAGATGAGGGAGGTGAGGAGGGGGTTGGCGAAAAAAATCACAATGGCCGCGCAAGGCGCTCAACCCCCCTCTAACTCCCCCCGATCTTCGGTGGGAGAAATTAAAGCGCGCCCGTTGCTCGCTGACGTGGGCGGGATCGAGATAAGTTTTTCAGAATATAGTGAATGAATCGGATTCAGGGCGTTACAACACAAAAAAACGGGGACCACTGCGGTCCCCGTTTTTCAGTTCAGGTATGTGAAACGGCGTTACGCCTGCGGAATCAGCGCGGCGTAATCGCTGAGTTTGCCGCCCTGCATGAAGCATTCGATGATCTGGCGGCCTGTGGGGTGCAGGTCAGGTTCTTCCAGATAGGGGCCGAGTTCCTGACGGAAAAATTCAGCCAGCTTCGCCGCGCCGGCGTCATAGCCTTTGAGGCCGACTTCAGGCTGGGTTTCGACCTGCAAAAACCAGTGAGAGATCTGCGTGCCTTCGATCTGCATCGAGCTGAGCGTCCAGCCCAGCAGCGGGCAGCGCGCGGGCTTGAGCTGATCGGGGCGGAAGCGGGCGCCGCCGCGGCGGGCCATGTATTCACGCGCCAGCCACTGCGGCATGAAGCCCACCTTCCACGCGCCGACGTGCTGGTTGGGCGTGATGGTGTAGCGCGTGTCGGGCGTCGAGAGAATCTGTTCGAGAAGCAGGTTAGCCTGATCGACGCGGCGGCCGGTGGCGAACGGCCAGTACGAGCCGACGCCCTCGCTGCTCATGCCTTCCGAATCGGTGATGCTGGGATTGGCGTGCCCGCGCGGGGCCACCATGCGCCACAACCACGCCAGAGACGGCGGAATGTAATGCAGCAGGCCGAAGATGCCGTACGATGGCGATTTTTTGGTGCAGGGCGGAGTGCGGATTCCAAAACTGCGTACGTCCACTTCAACCGGCTCGTCGACGACGTTGGGAATCATACTGCGCGAGATGATGACGCGCGGGTTGGGGCAAGGTACGCCGGGCGAGTCTTCGGTATGCTCCCAGATCAGGCAGGTCGCGCCGGGCACGGCTTGAATGTTGAGAAACAGCACCGGCTGTTTGGGATGAATGGTGAGCGATTCGTAATCGGGATCGGTTCCGTACTTATCGATGTGATTGATGCGAAGAAACCAGCCGTTCTCCGCGTCGGTGACCACCAGCTTCTGACCGTGCTGCAGGGTGGGGTGACACAGCGCCATGTCGTCGGTGACGGGGTGGAGGGCGCAGGTCTGGCCCATCGAGAGATGGCGGCGCTCTCCGCTCACCACGTTCGAGCCCAGCAAGAGGCGGCCGTCGGCTTCACGGTGGACGTGTTCGAGCATCTCGCTCTTGCCGCTGCCGCTGGCGCCCTCGTGCATGATGGTAATGATGTTGTCATACGGCGTCACCACCTGAACGGTGGAGCTGTGCGCTGTGACCCAGCCTTCCGACTCGCCGATGGAAAGCAGAATGCCGTACACGCCTTTTTTGGCGCTGGGGCCGGGGTAGAGGTTGAGTGAATAGACTTCGTGAATCTCGTGGCCGCGATTGTGAACCACCACCTGGCGGCCTTCGCAGTGCGTATGACGGAAGGGCGGCGCGAGGTAGATGATGGCGCGCGGCTTGAACGTCTCGGGCAGGTCGCCGGGGGCGATCATGCCCTGCAGGTCGGCCAGCGCGGTCGCGAAAAACGCCGCGTTAACCGGCGCGACCAGCAGCGCTTCGTAGCCGAGATCGTCATGGCCCGCCTTGAAGGGCAACAGCATCAGATCCTGCTGGCTCAGCCATTCCAGCACTTCGCCGCGCATGCGGTCGAACGGGCGGCCGAAGCGTTCTTCAAACCGCGTTTTATCCGAGGGGTCGTGATCGGCGATCACCATGCAGTCGGGGTCGCGGCGCCGCATATAGGGGTCGGTGTAATTGACGGCGACTCCATTCTTGCAGCGGACCACTTCCGCTTCCGTCACCATACCCTGATTGGGCGTGTCGTATGCGACTTCATACAGGTCGGTCTTACCGCCCATCGACAATTCGATGAGGTGGTCGCGTCCGGTGGGGATCACCAAACTCGGGGCGTTTTCCAGTAACTCTCTCAACTCGTTGGGCAGAGAGAATCGCTCGATGACGCTTGGCGCTTTGATTGTCACTATGGCGCTCCTGTCTTTTGACCCTCGCGGGGATCGGGATTGAGCGGGCCGCAGACGTCAGAGTGCGGCGCCGCGTGTGAGTTTCACTGGTTGAGATGAAGTGTCGTTGATGCAGAAAGAAACCGATGCTGATTCAAAGAAGAAAACCTGGTTTCGGCGTCGATGATGAATCGCGATTCAACGGCGTCTACTTTCCGGTTGAACGCTCTGTTGGAGCGAAAACGCGAGAAATATCGCGGCGGATGGCGTTTTCAGCCAGCAACAGAGTATAACTCTCATACGGCGGGATTCAATTCTAAGCGGCCAGCTTTTTATCTACGGCAAGCGGAGGCAGGCAAAGCGGCGAGTGAAAAACAGTCCATTCAATGGGCTGAATTTGTTTGACATAACTTACAATATTGAAAATCAAAAATCGATCGGCGGGCGGTATGCAGGTAAAATTGGCGGTGATTCAGCGTGTCTGTCTGGAGAGCCCAATCGCATGGTTGTATAGAAGGGGAGCAATATTAAAAAACGGGTTGCATCTTTCCAATGCGATCATGACTGAATATGCAACGAATGTCTGACTTGTTCCATCCTGCCCCCCCGGATCAGTACGCTTTTGTTGCGTCCGGTTTCGCCGCGAATGATTTCGATATTGGACCGGGCGATGTTGAGAGTTTTTGAAAGCAGGGCGATCAATTCCGCGTTGGCTTGACCGTCGGCGGGCGGCGCATGCAGCGATACCTTGAGTTCATCGCCCACCACGCCGTGTATTTTTGACTGGGACGCACGCGGCGTGACGCGCAGGTGAATCACCACGCCTTCACTATGTTCATGCAAGCAGGCTTGACTCATGGATCTGCTGGATGAGGTCACCGCGGCCTTCGAGCAGTTCGGGCAGCGCGTCGACCAGCATGGTTTTGATGTGAGCGCCGCGATGCTGTTCAAGCACTTTGACGCCGAATTCACGCAGAGTAACCAGCTTGATCGATCGAACGATCTCTTTCACGGTGGGGATGGCGTACGGCGCCATCGACAGGCGCTCGACCCCCAGCGCCAGCAGAACCAGCGCGCACAGCGGGTCGCTGGCCATCTCGCCGCAAACCTCGACCGGAATGGCGGCGTGACGGCCCGCGTCGGCCACCATCGCGATCATACGCAACACGGCGGGGTGAAGCGGCTCGTACAACCGGGCGATCTTCTGATTGCCGCGATCGACGGCGAGCGTGTACTGAATCAGGTCGTTGGTGCCGACGCTGAAAAAATCGAGAATCTCGGCCAGGTCGGGCGCGATCAGAACCGCCGAAGGCACCTCGATCATCGCGCCGACGGGAATGTCTTCATTAAAAGGTTTGCCTTCTTTTCGAAGCTCGTCTTTCAGCGATTCGAGAACCTCGTTGGCCAGCGTCAGCTCGCCGATGCCTGAGATCAGCGGGTACATCACGCTGATGTTTTTATGAACGCTGGCGCGCAGAATGGCCCGCAGCTGAGTCCGGAAGATTTCACGGTTTTCAAATGAAAAACGGATGGCGCGGCAGCCCAGGTAGGGGTTGAGCTCGTGCGGCGTGTTGAGCGAATGGGCGAACTTGTCGCCGCCGATGTCGAGCGTGCGGATCACGACCGGTTTGGGCGCCAGCCGTTCGGCCACCTGGTTATAACTCTGAAACTGTTCTTCTTCGGTGGGGATGGTGACGCGGTTGAGAAAGAGAAACTCGGTGCGGAACAGCCCGACGCCCGACGCGCCGTATTTTTCGATGGTCTCTACTTCGCTGGCGAACTCGATGTTGGCCGCGAGGTCGATGACGTGGCCGTCGAGCGTAACCGACTCGAGATCGCGGATGGAGAGCAGGCGCGACTGGCGCACGCGCTGTTTGTCCTGCTTGGCGTGCATGGCGCGCAGGTCGTCCTGATTGGGCGAAATAATGACCTTGCCGGTTTCACCGTCGACGATGATGAGCTCGTTTTCCTGCACGAAACGCGAGACGTCCGATACGCCGACCACGGCGGGAATCTCTCTCGCGCGCGCCAGAATGGCGGTATGAGACGTCTTGCCGCCCGCTTCGGTGACGAAGCCCAGCACGGTGTCGGCGCGCATCGAGGCGGTGTCGGATGGGGCGAGCTCGCGCGCCACGATCACCGACTCTTCGTCGAGGTTTTCCAGCGACTGGGTGTGGACGCCGCGCAGGTTGTTCATCACCCGGCGGCAGATGTCTTCGACGTCTTTGAAGCGTTCGCGGAACAGGTCGGGCAGGTCGGCGTAGCGTTCTTCGGCTTCTTTCACCACGCACGAAAGGGCGTACTCGGCGCCGTACCGGTTTTCCTGAATCAGTTCCTTGACGCGCTCGACGATCATGCGGTCTTCGAGCAGCATGAGGTGCATGCTGAGCACTTCGAAGAGCGATTTGTCTTCGCCGCGCTCTTTGACGCGCTGGCCGAGGTCCTTGATCTGTTCGCGCGTCTGTTCGAGGGCGTCCGCGAAGCGTTCGACTTCGCTATCGACGTTGTTTTCAAGGACGACCGACTCGCCTACGTCGAGGTTGGATACCTGAAACAGGCGCACGCGTCCGATGGCGACGCCGGACGACACGCCTACGCCCTCGAGTTCAATCCTCACCGAATTTTTCGCTGATGAGTTTTCCAATCGCCTCAACCGCCTGTTCGGCGTCCGGTCCGTCGGCCCGGACGATGAGTTCGCTTCCCTGCTCGGCCGCCAGCGTCAAGACGCCCATGATGCTCTTGGCGTCGGCGACGAGCCCTTCTTTTTCGATCAGCACGTTGCATTGCAGCCGGTTGATCGATTGCACCAACAGCATGGCGGGCCGCGCGTGCAGTCCCAGTTCGTTCTGGATGATGAAACGGCCTTCGCTGAATCCGGGCTTCGACATGCGATCAGTGACCTTCCGCTTTGCGCATAATCTGTATCAGTTTTTCATCGAATTCCCGCGCCATGTACACGCCGGTCTGCTTGAGTTTTTTGTCAAGCACGGCGACTTCGACGATGGTGCCGATGTTGCGGCCCGGCTTGACCGGCAGGTTGTACAGGGGAACCTCGACGCCCAGTATCTTCGTGGTCTTGCTTTCCATCCCCAGCCGTTCGTATTCCTTGCCCGCGTCCCAGTCTTCGAGGTTGGCGACCATGTCGACGTTTTTAAACAGCCGGACGGCGCGGGGGCCGTACATGCGGCTGATGTCGATGATGCCGATGCCGCGAACCTCCATATGATAGGGAACGGGCGCTTTGCCGGTTCCCTGCAGGTGAGAGAACTGGCTGGCGCGAATCAGAATCAGATCGTCGGCGACGAAGGTATGACCTTTGGCCAGCAGATCGAGCGCGCACTCGCTCTTGCCGATCGAGCTGGGGCCGGTGATCAACACGCCGACGTTGAAGATGTCCATCAGAACGCCGCGTTTCACCACGTAGGGGCTCAGTTCGACGTTGAGGTGGTCCCACAGCCGTTTGGTGAAACTGGTCGAGTGGTGTTTCGTGCGGAACACGGAGAGTTTGTGGCGTTCGGCCAGGTCAAAAATTTCTTTCGGAATTTCCGCATCGTTGGTGACCACCACGCAGGGTGGATGCGAACCGAAAATGCGGTCGAGATTGTTCATCACGCTTCGGTCGCCCTGCGCCAGCCGGGTTTCGATGAACGCGATTTCCCCCGAGCCGAGAATCTGCACCCGCTCGGGCTGCCATTTGTCGAAAAAGCCTGACAGCTCGAGCGCGGGACGGTTGATTTCCGCGCGGATGATGACGCGATCGAGCCCGCTTTCGCCGGCGGCGACGGAGAGCTCGAGGTCGGCGCGCTCGAGAATGCGGCGCACCGGGATGGGGCTGGGGGTCAATACGCGGTCGCTCATTTCGATCCGATCGTTTGATTCTCGCTGATTTTGTGGAGCACCGCGTAGATTTCGTCGGCGTCCTTCGCCTGCATCAGCTCTTCCCGAGCGGAGGCGCGGCTCAAAAAGCGCGTCAACAGCGACATCACCTTCAAGTGCTGACCGGGCGCGGAACGCGGCGCCAGAATCAGAAAGAAGATATAAACCGGTTCGCTGTCGAGCGCTTCAAAGTCGATGCCCTGGGGCGATACGCCGCAGGCGATGTAGATTTCTTTCACTTCAGCGCACTTGGCGTGGGGCAGCGCGACGCCGTGGCCGATGCCGGTGCTGCCCACTTCTTCGCGCTCGATCAGCGCGTCGTAAATCGAGTCGCGATGCGGAAGCCGCTTGGTGGTGACCAGCAGGTCGACCAGTTCGGCCAGCACGTCTTTTTTGTTCGTGCTTTGCAGAGGAGCCTTGATGCATCGCGGAGAGATTAAGTCCATTAAGTTCATAGCGTCACCCGAGAGTGTAAGATTGCGTTGTTTAAACGTGGTTCCAGCCAAAGACTTCGAAATTCAACCGGCTGATAGACAACGCGCGCCGCATGCCGTTTCTTTGGCGCATTTTGAGGCTGGACCGTTTCCGCGCCGCCGCGTGGCGAGCAATGGAGGCGGGAAACCGTGGACCGGACCACGCATGGCGCCCCGGTCCATCCTGAAACATAGTATTATACTTCGCGTGGTTCTGAAGACCGAGGGCGAGACCCCGCCCTTGTTCATGACCGCTGATTCACCGTCAGACTGGCGAATGGATTGAAGTAGAATGCGATGACGATTCCCCTTTTCTTTGCCATTCGTGTTCTCAAGGTTCATGCCGGACGGGACGATGATGACCGCTCGATTTGAGTGGATATGAGATCCAAAAGCAATGACTTTTTTTCGTCTCACAAAGGATGAAGTTCGCCGTCACGCTCCCGTGATACTTCTGATCGCGGGGCCGATTCTGGCGTTTCACTGGAAAATCTGGCTGTTGGGCGAATGGATCTGCGGCGGCGACCTGATCAACCAGTTCGTCCCCTGGCGTCATTTCGCGCTGGATGAACTCGCCCGGGGGCGCTTTCCCGGATGGAACCCCTACGTATTTTGCGGCGCGCCTTTCGCCGCCAACATTCAGACTTCGCTTTTTTACCCCTTCAACCTGTTGAATCTGCTTTTTTCGGTGGAATGGACCTTTTCACTGTCGCTGGCTGCTCATCATCTCGCCGCCGGTCTGGCGATGTACGCGTTTCTGTATTCGCTGACGCGGAGCCGGGCGGGCGCGGCGCTGGGCGCGGCCGCTTACGCCTGGTCGGGTTTTCTCATTACCCACGCCCATGACGGACACCTGATTCACGTGCGCGCCTACGCGTGGATTCCTCTCGTGTTGCTGGCGCAGGGGCGCGGGAGCGACTGGACGCCGCGCCGGTTGGCGTCGTTTTCACTTTGTCTGGCGATGATGTTCTTCGCGGGGCATACCCAGATTCCGCTTTATGTGTTTTATCTTGTCCTGTTTCGCTCGGCGTGGCTCGGGTTCTTTCGCTGGAGGGCCGAGCGGCGCGTGATGAGCGCGTTGCAGGGGCCGCTATGGACGGCGGCGGGCCTCGCCTTTTCGCTGGCGTTGTCGGCGGTGGTGCTGATTCCATTGCTGCAACTCTCAAAACACACGGCGGGCCGCGCGGGCGGCGCCGACTACGCCTTCGCCACCAGCGATTCGTTGCCGCCGTCGTTTCTGCCCGCGTATATCGCGCCGCTGTTTTACGGCGATCCCACCGCGAAGGCCCGTGAGTCGCAATACTGGTTGTCGCGCACCGGATACCACGAAATCTGCGGGTACGCGGGCGTGTTGACGCTGATTCTGGCGGCGATGGTTTTTGCGCCTCAAAACGGTCGCGCCGAAAGCAACCGCCCCTATTGGAGCGGGCGTGAAGACTGGTTCTTTCTGCTGGCGGGCGCGGGGGGGCTGTTTTTCGCGCTGGGGGCGTATAACCCGCTCTACCCGATTTTGTATTACGGTCTTCCGGGATGGAGTTACTTTCGCGTGCCGGGCCGTCTGGCGCTGATTTTCATCATTGGAGCGTCGGTTTGCGCGTCGATCGGACTCAAGCGCTGGCTTGACGCGGACCGCCGCGCGCTGGCTGACTCGGCCGCGCTCAAGCTGGCGTCGGCGGGTTCATTGCTGCTGCCGCTGGCGTGGGTGATCGTGTTGTCGTCAAAGCCCGCGCTGACGCAATGGCTGCGCGAGATGGAAGTCGACCGCACGGTGATGGAACTTCAGCTCTGGACCGCCAACCGCAACGCCATCAGCGACCGGCTGCCCGAGTCGTTGTTCGCGGCGCGGTACTCTTTTATGGCGTTCGCACTGGGGTTGGCGAGCCTCTGGCTGGCGCTGGGGTGGGCCTCGCTGGGCGCGGCGAGGCGCTGGCGGTGGGCGCGCTTGTTGCCGGCGGCGGCGCTGATGGTCGATCTGCTTTTTTTCTCATGCCGCTTCATTGAAACCAGGCCCGCCGATGGTTGGATGAAGACGTTTTACCCCGCCAGCCCCATTCTTGAGGCGGCCCGCTCCGCCGCTGGTGAAGGCCGCGTGCTTGAACTCGACGACGCCATCGGATACCCGGGTATAGACCGCTTTCCCGAGTTGCGGCCCAACCGGCCCATGCGTTACGGGTTAAAAACCGCGCGTGGATACGATCCGCTGATCCTGACAAGCTACGCGCGCTACGTGAACCGCATCTACGGAAAACCGCTCGACGCGCCGCAAGGCGGTCTTCTGTTCTTTCCTGAGGTCCCTCCTGGTGACGCGTTATCGGCGATGGGGATTAATGCGGTGGCGTCTTCTCACAACCCTGGAGAGGGATTCGAACCGGCGTGGGATGATGGCTCCGCCTCAGTCAATGTGTATCGGGTGCGCCATCCGTTTGATTTATATCGCTTTGCGTCGTCCGGCTCCGCTGAATCGATATCGCGAACCGCCGGTACGCCTGAGTCCATCTCTCTGGAATGTGAAACGCCGGTTGATGATATTGTCATCATAAAACAAACCTGGTATCCCGGTTGGCGGGTGAGGCTCGACGGCGACGATCTGGATACCGCCGCGTATGACGGCGTCTGGCTTTCAGCCCGGGTTCCGGCGGGGCGGCATCATGTGGATTTTTATTTCAGCCACGGAATTTTTTGGACTGGCGGCGTGGTTTCCTTATGTGGATTCATGGTCATGTTGATGTTTTTTTTATACAATAAGCCCCGTATAAGAGAATGATCTGACTTGTAAGGCTCTGATTATAAATCAGTTATGACAAGTCGCTATTCTTCCTGTTGACAAAACCTCCGGATTTACGATTTTCTCATGGCTTTTAAAATAATATTTCGTTATAATTCGTTGCGTTGCGTTGCATAAAAAATTGCACGAATCATTGTCTGCCTTCAGGTTGGAGCATGATGCAGTACCAGTTGCCTTCCTCGGATGAGGAACTCATTGGAATTTTGAAAAGCGCGATCACCAACTCGACCGCGCGCAAGATCGGTCATGAAATCAACAATCAGTTGACCGGTATTTTTGGCTATGTCTCGCTGAGTCAGAGCCACGTCAAAAATCCTGTGAAGGCAAAGGAATACCTCGACCGCATCATGCAGTGCTGTGAGACCGCCCAGAAGTTAACCAATTCGGTTTTCCTTTTTTCAGACCGGAGTCTGAATCCCAACCCGGTTGAGTCGTTGCGTGACGCGGCCGAAGTCGTTAATCTTTTATTCAAGACGGATAACCAGGTTGAACTGAAACTCGACGCTCCGCACCGGATTCAGGCGCCGCACGGTGTTCGGGAGATTCTGTTTTTTGCGATCATGGCGGTGCGCGAGCGTGCGCGTCGTGGACAGACGATTCTGGTTCGAGCGAGCGAAACGGCTGGCGGCCCGTCGCCCCGGCTGCATGTTTCGGTTCAATGCGTCTCGGCGGACGACAAAACGCCGGAGAGCGACGCCGTGGCGACGGCGCGAAGCGGCGGGTTCTGCCGCGACGTTCGGTGTGACGCGGCCCGGGCTCTGCTTTCCAAGTGGGGAGGCGACGTGATCGCCGATCTCAACAGCGCCTCGCCTTCTATCCAGATGTGGATTCCCTTTCAACCCGCGGCGTCGCCGGTCGCCGCCCGGACGGGTAAGCCGGTGGCGCTGGTGAGTGAAAACGGCGAAAAGCCGCGCATCCTGCTGCTTGAAGATCAGGAAGTGATTTGCGACTTTATTCACGATATGCTCGAAGACTCGGGCTTTGAGGCTCATGCGTACAAGAGCGGCTCCAGCCTTGAGAATGCGCTGCCCCGGCTCGATCTGGAGACCTTCGATCTGTTTCTGCTCGATATCTTCGTCCCCGGTTCATCGGGGCTCGACGTCGGCATGCGAATTCGCGAGCGGAAACCGGCGGCCAAATTGCTTTTTTACAGCGCATTGACCGACCGTGATACTGTGGAGAAAATATTTCCGCTGGGGCCGGCGACTTCGTTCATGCCGAAGCCCTTCAAAAAAGAAGAACTGCTCAACCTGATTCACGAAATGCTGTCGGTGGGCGCCGCATAATGGAACTGTTGACGGAATGGCCGGAAGAAGTCGATTCACTCGTAATCAACGGCGATGGGCCGCGCATCTATTACTATATCCAGTCGTCAGCGAATTCCTGCCTTGAATATATAAACCTCGTGCGAGACCGCCAGGATGTCGCCTCCGATTTTCTGGAACGCTGGTTCAAGCGCGTACAGATGAATTTCAAACTGGCGGGCGAGCTTCGCTTTAAAGTCACCACCAGCGACAACCGGCTCGAACAGCGCAAGAAAACCAACTTTTCATACCGCCGCCTCGCGGCAGGGCTCCAGGCGCACGGCGTGGATGACAACAACCGCCTGCTGCTCGGCATCCTGACCCGTGAAGGCGATCAGAACTTTCCAGCCGACATTGTTTCGTTCGTCAAAGAACTCTCGCCGTTTCTGCGCGATGCTCTCCGCGTGCGTATCGAAATGCTCGAATGCTGGGAGGAGATCATCGACGCCAGCCGCAAGGTCGCGATGGAGCGTCTGGTCTGCCTGAGTCACCTGCTGACCGAAGTGGCGATTCAGCTTCAGGACGATTCGAGCATCAATCAGGTTCGTTCGCTGCTCTCCGGTTTCAAAACCGAGTTGCAGAAGCGGGTCGATATCGGTCCGCTGCCCAGCGATCCGCTGGAACTGAAAAAAATTCTCGAAGAAGGCATCGCCGAACTAAAATCGCTCCGCGAACAGGTGCTTCAATTTGAAGAACGCCGCCTGCTGCTTTCCGTGGTCAAACAGGACCTGGAAACCCGGCTGGATCAGGCCGAATCCGCATCGGATGGAGATTCGACCGACGCGGGCGTAGTTAAACGGCGCGAATCCTCTTCCGCCCCCCGCAGCCGCATGATCTTCCGCAAAGAAGACGAATAAGACCCTCCTGATTGCTTTAATCATGGTGAAATTCTTCACATTGAAGCAGGGCCATGTTTAAGTAACGAATGTTATAATAGCCACACGTACTGTATGAAACGTGGATAGGAAAGGGATGCCCGATCATGATGTTCAACGTGCTGTTGGAACAGGCTGAAGACGGCTGGTTCGTCGCCGAATGCCCCAGTCTTCCCGGATGCGTCTCGCAAGGGAAGGATGAAAAAGAAGCCCTTGATAATATAAAAGAGGCGATCGTCGCCTGGCTCTGGGCTGAAGATCAGAAAGTGATCGCGTCTCAAAAACCGTCTCCCGGTCAACAAACCATTCTGGTGTCTGTTTGATATGGGACGTCTTGGCAATATATCAGGAAAAAGCGCTGTAAAAGCATTTGAAAAGAATGGGTGGGTAGTGCGAGGGCAGGTAGGTAGTCATGTTATCATGACAAAAGAGGGAAACCATGCGAATCTATCCATTCCGCAGCATTCTGAACTTTCCATAGGGACGATCAGAGCGTTGATTCGAAATGCTGGATTAAGTGTGGAAGAATTTGAAAAATTCCTATAAGTAACAATCAAAATCCTCGTTCTCTTTTACAAACCCCTATAACATCTCCGCCTCGCGTTTCATTTGATCGAATCCGGATATACTGATATAAACAATCCACCAGGTTCGCCGCGCCAATCCCGATTCGAGACAGGCTCATGACTCAACCCGATTCCAACCGCCCCGTGCTTGACTACCGGGGGGTGACCTGCCCGTATAATTACGTGAAGGCCAAGCTTTATCTTGAAGAGGCCGACATGGGCGTTGTGGTCGAGATCATCGTCGACGCCGGCGAGCCCGAGCGCAACGTGCCGCAAAGCCTCGAACGGGATGGACAGGCCATTCTCGAACGTTTCACCGGCGAAGACGGCCGGGCGCACTTCATCGTTCAAAAAAACGCGGAGTATTAGAGCACGGCGCAGCATGACGTCATTTTCCGAAGAACAGATTCAGCGCTACAGCCGCCACATCATCCTCCCCCAGGTGGGCGGCAAGGGACAGAAAAAGCTGCTCGCCGCGCGCGCGCTGGTGATCGGCGCGGGGGGGTTGGGCTCGCCCGCGTTGTACTACCTCGCGGCGGCCGGCGTCGGAACGCTGGGCGTGGTTGACGACGACGTCGCCGATCTCTCGAACCTGCAACGCCAGATCATCCACGCCAGCGATGACGTGGGCCGCGCCAAGACGCAATCCGCCGCTGAAAAAATCGCGCGGCTGAATCCAGACGTGACGGTCGTTCAACACCGCCTTCGGCTCGATTCAGGCAATATCATGGATGTCATCGCCGGATACGACGTGGTGCTCGACGGGACGGACAACTTCCCCGCCCGCTTTCTGATTAACGACGCCTGCGTCATGGCGGAAAAGCCATTGATTCACGCGGGAATCTTCCGCTTCGAGGGGCAGGCCATGACCATCGTCCCCGGCGCGGGGCCGTGTTACCGTTGCGTGTTTCCCGAGCCTCCGCCGCCCGGCATGGTTCCGAGCTGCCAGGAGGCGGGCGTGCTGGGCTGTATCGCGGGCGTGATGGGAACCATTCAGGCCACCGAGGCGATCAAGGTGATACTCGGCCTCGGCGAACCGCTGATCGGCAAGATGCTGACCTTTGACGCGCTGGAGATGAACTTTCGCAAGATCGCCATCCCGCGTGCGGCAGACTGCCCCGTCTGCGGCGAAAATCCGTCGATCACGTCGCTGATCGATTACGATCAGGCTTGTGATATGGGATGATGATTTTGAATGCCCTGACCGCATTTTCACGTAATCATTCATCAGAAGAACACACATCCGGCATCGAGGAGCGCTTCGATGAAAAACTCGGGACAATGCCCCAAATGCGGCGGGGAGGATGTTAAACGGATATCCGGCGGGAACCCCATGCAGGGGTATCGGAACTATGTCGTCACCGGCTTGGGCGGATGGGTGACGAGCGTTCTGATCACGCGGTATCTGTGTTTGACGTGCGGTTATTCAGAAGAATGGGTGGATAGTCAGGACGATCTGGAAAAAATCAGGAAAACCGATATCCCGATGGGGTGATCGCGAGCGCAAGGCTTCATCCTCGCGGGAAAACCGGTTGAATAACGGGCGGAACCCGATTTTTAATCCGCCGGATGGAAAATAGAAAGAACTCATGGGCGATATTTTTGGACACGTATTTCGCATCAGCACCTGGGGCGAATCGCACGGCGGCGCGGTGGGCGTTGTGATCGACGGCTGCCCGCCCCGCGTCGAAGTCGACCCGAAGGCGATTCAGCGAGATCTCGACCGACGCAAACCGGGACAGAGCCTCATCACCAGCCAGCGCCGTGAGGGCGACGAGGTCGAGATTCTCTCGGGCGTTTTTGAAGGCAAGACGCTGGGGACGCCCATCGCCATGCTGGTGCGCAACAAAGACGCCCGCTCCAAAGACTACAGCGAGATGCTTGAGGCTTACCGCCCCTCGCACGCCGATTACAGCTACGACGCCAAGTACGGGTTCCGCGATCATCGCGGCGGCGGGCGCACCAGCGCGCGCGAAACCATCGGGCGCGTGGCGGCGGGCGCGATCGCGAAAACACTGCTCGCCGGCCGGTGCGGCGTTGAGATCGTCGCCTACGTGCGCAGCATCCATCACATCGAAGCCGACGTGAACCCGAACAAGGTGCGCGCCTCGCAGGTAGAGAAAAACGCGGTCCGCTGCCCCGACCCCGAGGCGGCGGAGGCGATGTACGAATTCGTCGACCAGATGCGCCGCGAGGGCGATTCGGCGGGGGGGATCATCGAATGCGTCGCGCGCAAGGTTCCGCCCGGCTGGGGCGACCCGGTGTTCGACCGGCTGGAGGCCGATCTGGCCAAGGCGATGCTCTCGCTGCCCGCGACCAAGGGGTTCGAGATCGGCTCGGGCTTCGCGGCGGCGCAGATGAAAGGCTCTGAACACAACGACGAGTTTTATGCAACCAAAGGAAAAATCCGCACCCGCTCGAATCTTTCCGGCGGCGTACAGGGTGGAATCAGCAACGGCGAGAACATCGTCTTCCGGGTGGCGTTCAAGCCGACGGCCACCATTCTGCGCCCGCAGAAGACGGTTTCGCCCGAGGGAGCAAGCGTGACGCTGAAGCCGCGCGGACGCCACGACCCGTGCGTCTTGCCGCGCGCCGTGCCCATCGTCGAGGCCATGACCGCGCTGGTTCTCGCCGATCACTATCTCTTGCAGAAAATGAACGAGACGGAATAGGCGCGTGCTTACGAGGCCGCGCGACGCGCCGTCTCTCACTCGATATCCTCCGCACGCGATTTCAGGATATTCGTGGTCCCGGCTCTGAATCGGACTGACGGATGAATTCAAACGCGTTGTTCATACGGCGCGGCAGGCCATCGCGGGGCGGGTTTCAAACCCGCCCCTTGTATCGAATCAGCGAGACGACGGTTTCAGAGAACAAATTCATGGACGCGACACACACGTTTCGGGCGAGGCTGGCCGCGCTGGCGGCGGTGTTGTTGTTTTCAACCGGCGGGCTGGCGATCAAACTGATCGATCTGCCGCCGCTGGCGCTTTCGGGTTCGCGTTCGCTGGTGGCGGCGCTTTCGCTGGCGGCGTATCTGTTGCTGTATAAGCGCCAGCCGCTCAAGACCGGCCTTGGCCGGGTGGGCTGGGGCGCGGTGGTTTGTTATTTCGCGATGGTGACCGCCTACGTCACCGCCAATAAACTCACCACGGCGGCCAACGCCATATTTCTGCAATACGCCATGCCCGCGTGGGTGTTGATCTTTGGCGCGCTGTGGCTCGGCGAGCGCGCCTCGTGGGGGCGCGTGGTCTCGGTGATCGTCAGCCTGGGCGGGCTCACGCTGTTTTTTCTCGACAACGTGGGGACGGGACAACGGCTGGGCGACGTGATCGCCATCGCGGCGGGCGTGTTCTTCGCCGGAGTGGTGTTATCGCTGCGTCACTTCCGCGACGGCGGCGCGGCGTGGGTGGTCTTCTGGGGCAACGCGCTGACGGCGGCGCTGCTGTTGCCCGGTTATATCGCGATGCGGCCCGGCGTATTCGCCTCGATCGTCAATCCCTCGTCGCTCGGAGCGTTGCTGTTTCTCGGCGTGTTTCAGATGGCGGCGGCTTACCTGCTTTACTCAGCCGCGTTGAAACATCTGCCCGCCGTCGAAGTGGCGATTCTGTCGCTGGTCGAACCAGTGATGAATCCAGTCTGGGTCTATCTGGGCGTGGGTGAACGGCCCTCCATGTACGCGCTGATGGGCGGGGCGGTGATTCTGGGCGTGGTGTTCGCTCGAGCCGCGTTTCCTGAGCGCGCCGAGATCGAGCCCTCCGCCCCTCGTCCGCCGGGAGAGGGCGTCCCTCCTGAAAACTGACATATCATACATATCCCGGTTTGATATGAATTGATCGCGGTTTCTGTATTTTTATGTCTGTCCTTGTTGATGGAAACGCCCGGAATGCCGTATAGTCTTCCATATTGGATTCACTTCAGGCGTATCACCCGGCGGGAGTCTTGCGCGCATGGCGATGAATTCACTTCAATCAAGCCCCATTCTCCGGGCGATGCGCTTCGCCTGGCGCGAGCGCCCGCGCCTGTTCAACAACCCGGTCATTCTGCGCGAGATGGTCAGCCGCATGCGCCAGCGCTCGTCTTTCTGGCAGATGGGGTTATTCGTCACCGTCAGCGCGGTCGCCTTCTGCATTCTCTGGGAGTCGGTCACCCAGCAGATGGAAAACCGCGCCATGAACGGAAACGACTCGCGTGAATTGTTTCTCATTCTGAATTTCACGCTGTCCAGCATGGCCCTGCTGCTGGTTCCATTGCACAGCGCCAGCGCGATCAGTCTCGAACGCGAGCGCGAGAGCTGGGACCTGCTCCTCACCACTCATCTTTCACTGGGCAGCATTATTCTCGGCAAGATGCTGTCGGCGTTCGCGTTTATCTTTCTGCTCTCCGTCACCACCCTGCCGCTGTATGGCATGTTGTTTCCGCTGGGCGGCGTCGGACCGGAGGAAATCGTTTTCGCGTTCGGCATGGTGTTTGAAATCACGTTTATGGTTTCAGTGCTCGGAGTGTTCTGTTCGGCGGTCAGCCGCCGCACGCTTCATTCGATCTCGGCCACTTACGTTCTCGCGTTTCTGTTAATCTTTGGCACGATCGTGCTGGCGGTTCTGCTGCATGAAATCAACGGCGGGCTTGATGAACTCTGCACAACGATCTTCGCCATCAGCCCGGTTTACCCCATCGGCATGTTCGTCGAAGGGGGGCGTGGTCCGTTCGGCGCTTCGAACTTTTTCGTCACCCAGCATCCTTTTCTGACGCACGGGCTGCTGAACGCGGCGATCGCCGCCTTTCTGATCGTCTTCACGGCGAGATGGTTATCGCAAAAAGAACATCGCGGCGACTCCATCTCATGGATCGATAATCCCCTGGGCTGGCTCAAGGCCCGGCTCGGCGGCTCTCGCCGCAAGGCGAAGCCGGGGCGAATTCGAGCCATGCCCACCGGTTCGGCCCTGATCGCGCTGAAAGAGCGCCGCCAGATTCGCGGGCGGTACTGGTTTCCACACATCGGGGCGGCGGGGATGATGCTGGGGTTGGACGTGGTGGTTCTGCTTTTCTCAACCGCTCATTCGGGCAGCCCCCAGCAGGTCGCGGACGTAACCACCGAGCTCGGCCTGCCGCTGGCGGCGCTGCTGGTCCCCTTTCTGGTGATTCCCTTCGGTTGCAACGCCATTCGAGGCGAGCGCGACCGCGACACGTGGGACCTGCTGCTTACCACCACGCTCAAGCCCGAGCAGGTGCTCTGGGGCAAAATCAGAGCGGGCGTCCGGTTGTTTCTGGTGCGCTTCGGTTTTTATCTTCCCCTGATTTTTCTGTTTGGTCCGATGATGTATCCCGGTCACATCGCTGAATTCTGGCTGACGATTTACATCTGCGTTCTGGCGGCGATTTTTTATCTCTGGTTCAGCGTGTGCGTGTCGGCCTATACCCGCAAGACGATTTCAACCTATGGAATCTGTTTCGCCGCGGCGGTGGCGCTGTACGCGCTGGTTCCTCTATTGATCGTGGCCACCATGGCGCGCGGCGGCCCCGACGACCTGTCGGTGTTTCTGATCAGCGCGATCTCGCCGTGGTTGAGCGTCATGTTTTTCGTCGCCGGGCCGTCGAACCGCGATCTGATGTTTCCCGAACTGATTCTCTGCCAGTTGTGTTGGATGACGCTGGCCTCGGTGATTTTTTATCAGCTCAGTCTGCGCCGCATCGAGACGCTGTACGAGATGCGCGACGGCTGATCGGCCCCGTGAATTTTTACGCAGGGCCCCGCCGCGACGCTCTCCTTTTTGCTACAATACCTCGACCCGATCTTACTCGATTCGAAGGAGACGCATCCATGCGCCCGGCATCGATTCATCCCGCTGTTTCCGCTCCCGCGAAAGCATTCGTTTTCCTGCTTGGTCTGGCGATGGTTTTCGCGTCGTGCGGCCGCCCTCAACAGGACGCCGCCGCGCCCGCCTCGCCCGCTTCTCCATTCGAGATCGCGCCGGGAGGCGTCGGCGCGATGCTGCGCATCGCCTCGCTCGATCGGCTTGACGCCGGCGTGGGCGGCTTTTTGCAGGCCTCGCTGGGGATGGAATTTCCCGGCATGGTGGAAGGCGTATTGTTTGATGAACTCAATCAGGAATCGAAGGACGCCGTCGATCGAGTCCGCCCGTTATGGATTCTTTCGCACAAGACCGGCGGCAAGGTAACTCTCGCGGCGCTGGTTCCCGTCATCGACGGCGAGCGCTTTCTTCATGGAACCGAAACCAGAGCCGCGGAAGATGAAAAAATCAGGAAGAAAAAAATCAATTACGACGTGATAGACGGCTATGCCATCGTTTCGCGTTCGGATTCCGTCGAACCCATTCAGCAATGGACCGCCAGCGGCGCTCCGGCGGCATTAGCGAAATTCAAGGCCGAGGGCGACGCCACGCTGTGGCTGAAATCGGATGAAGTGAAAAATAACATCCAGATTGAACTGGACGATTATTGGAAAGACCAGGCGGAAAATCCCGATCCGGATCCGCATCCTTTCGCCGCGTCGCCGCTGACGAAAATGAAATGGCGCTGGATGCTTGACCTGCTCGGCCAGACCCGCGAGATTGAGATTCAGGCCTTCGCCTCCAGCGAGGGCGTTCGGATTCACGGACGCGCCGCCGTCGCGGACGATACGCCGATGCGAACCTTTGTGGATTCCTGGACGGCCGCCCCCGATAGCGATACGCGCCCCGCGCTGTGTGAACATCCGCTGGCGAAAGGCTACGTCAATTTCCCCGGCGAGTTCTTTCAGCTGGTCAAAGACCGGCTCGCCGCCGATATGACCTCGATGGCCGTCGACGGCGGCGCGTTCGCCAACACATGGGCGATGATCGGCCAAGCGTTCGAGGCGCGGCGCGCGACGTGGGTCGAGGTGGCTCAAGACGGCGCGCTGACCTTTACCGCGTCGGCTCCGATCCGTGAACGCGCCGCCGCCGAAAAGTTCATCGAGACCTTCGTTGGCGAATGGAAGGGCTGGGTGGACGCCGCGCTGAGCCCGACCGAGTTCGAAGCCCAAATCGTCAATACGCCCAACGCGGGCGAGGCGGACGGCGACGCGTATTCGACCGTCGAGGTTCGACTCCGTACCAGAGACCCCGAATCGCCCTACGCCCGGGAGATGGAGCCATACCATGCGACTGTGGAGTATGGCTTGACGAGCGATATGCTGATCGTCACCTCCGGCTCGTTCGAGCGCGCCCGGACGCAGTTCCGGCTGGGCGATACCGAACCCTTCTGGCCCGATAAACAAGCCCTGGGCGAACTGGCTGAGCTCGACGTCAACCTCGCCCAGGTCGTGAACTGGATGAAAAAACGGATGACGGACAAGATGCCGATGCTCAACCTGCTGGCGATGGTGCATATTCCTGAAGATGCTCCCATGCGGGGCGCGTCGGTGGTGGCGAGCGTGACCGGTCACGGGCTGGAGGCGGATTTTCACCTGCCCGCTGAAGATATCAAAACGCTGTGGACGATGTTTTCCGGCTCGCCGCTCGGCGGCATGAAATGATGGGTACGTTATCGGGAATCCAGCGGGGAGCCGGTCTCGCCTGATTCAGCGGCGAACGGGAACGCGAAACATGCAAAACCCTCAAAACGGGCTGCGGACGCTGTCCGCGTCGAAAAAAGAATATGGCCTCGTCATTCTGACGCTGGCGGCGGCCATCGCGCTTTTCTGGTGGCGAATCTGGACGCCCTTCGCCGCCGACCGCATGCACTTCACCGACGACATCCTCATCAAGGATTTCGCCACGCGCATGGGGTTGTTCAGGCTGGCGCTGTCGGGCCATCTCCCTCTGTGGGACCCCTACCAGTTCGGCGGCTGGCCGGGAATCGCCAATTGCGAGGCGGGCTTTTTTTATCCGTTCAACTGGCTGATGGCGCCGTTTATCGGCTCGACCCAATCGGCCTATTTCGCCGCTCAGATTCTGGTGATGTTTCATCTGCTGATCGCCGGGCTGGGCGCGTACCGCTACGCGCGGCTGTTGGGCCTTTCGCCGTGGGGCGCGGGCATGACGGCGGCGGCGTACACCTTCTGCGGGTTTCACTGCGCTCATAAAAAACACACCAACATGCTGTTTACGCTGGTGTGGCTGCCCTGGGCGCTGGCTGTGGCCGAGCGCTGGGCGCGCAACCCGCGCTGGCATGACGCCTGGAAGGGCGCGCTGATTCTGGCGCTGGCGTATCTGGCCGGTCATCCCCAGGCCTCGCTGTATATCACCCTGCTGGTGGCGGGGCGCATGGCGTACGGCGCGTGGAACCACGCCGGTGAAACCGGTGAGCGCCGCCTGGGCGCCTGGCTCAGGCGCCTCGCGCCCATCGCGGCGATGTTCGCGCTGGCTTTTTCGCTTACCGCCGTACAATGGCTGCCCACCATCGAGATGATCAAAATGGGCGAACGCGCCGAGGCGGGCCAGTTTTCGCGCAGCACCGAGTTCTCCATGCCGCCGTATGAACTGATGGACGCGGTGTTGCCTGAAGCGCTGCGCGACTGGTCGCAGGTCGAGATTTTTTACTGGGGCGTGTTTCCCCTCCTGCTGGCGATGGCCTCGGTCATGCGGGGCGGCTTCACGCCGGTCGACCGCTTTCTTCTCATGGCGGGGGTGTTGGCGGTGGGGCTGTCGATGGGCGAGTATTTCTTTCTGTACGACATCAGCTACGTCCTGATTCCCGGCGTGGCGTGGGTGCGCGCCCCCAGCCGGTGGATCTACTTCGCCAGCCTGCCCATCGCGTACTTCGCGGGCCGCGCCATCGACTGGATGATCCGCGAACCGTCGCGCATGGCCGAGCCGGAAGAATGGCGGCTGTTTTACCGCGCGGTGGCGGGGTTGTGCGGACTGGCGCTGACCGCGTTGACGCTGATCGTCTTTATTACGGCGGGTGAAAGCCTGCGCGCCGCCGCGGGCGGTGCGGCGTGGATCACGGAAACGCCGCGCCGGATTTTCGTAAGCGCTTTGTGGACGGCGTTGTTCGGCGGCGCGTTCTTTCTCATGCTGCGCCTGACTCAGACCGGCAAGTGTTCGGTTAAAACTTTCGCCCTGCTGGCGATCGCGCTGACCTGGATCGATCTCGGTACGCAATATCGGGGGCTCGATCTCGCGCCCGGCCCGGGCGGGTATCCATCCGATCCATCGCTCGAAGCGTTGCGGGAACTGACCTGGAACTACCGCACCAAGGTGTTTCTGGGCGGCGGAGGGATCCGCGACGTGTATCACGGCGCGGCGCAGGGTTTTTATGAACTCGACGGCAACTCGCCGCTGACGCCGCGCCTTCAGCTCGATCTGCGTGAAGACACCGCGCTGGTTAATTCCGATAAACCCAACATCGCCCTGCTCAGACTCTGCGGCGTGGGCGCGCTGCTCTCCGACGCGATGAATCTGCCGCTCGAGTTTCAACGCCGCACGCAACGGCTCTATACGCTGAACACGCCGCCGCCGAACGCCCGCGAGCTGCCCGATTCGCTCGAAGTCGATCCCGAGGCGCAGCGCGGCGTGCTTTCGCTGCAATCGTTTCCGTATAACGAGGTCGCGCTGGTCGCCCCCGATCGTGAGGACGATGATGGCCCCGCGCCGCCGGGCGCGGTGTTCCCCAAGCCGTTTCTGTTCGCCAGCGCCTCGGCCGCGGCGGTGAAGAATGGGGCGTTTCTGATCGTCGACGGAGAAAACGTGTTTGAAGAGATCGAGCCGGATGAAGACTCCAAAGCGGGGTATTACTTCGCCGTGGCCAACCCCGCCACCGGCGAGATCGAAAAGACGGCGTACTTCAACCCGATGTACGGCGTCACGCTGCCGGGCTACCCCGAACACGCGCGCATGATTTCGTTTATCGACTCCATCCCCGAAGGGCGGCTGGTGTTCGCCGCCGCGCGCGATAATGCGTCCGATTCGCTGATGCCCGAGGGCATGGGCGCGTTGCGCGCCATCGGCGCTTCGATCGACGTGAGAACGAAGTTCCGCCTCGCGCACGCGATCGTGGGCGTGAAAGGCGCGCCGGTTGGTTCCGCGCTTGAAATCCTGTCGCCCACCGAGGCGCTGGTGGTTCAGACTCGTAATCGAGTCTATATCGAAGGCCGCGTGGCCAGGCCCCCGCAACCCGAATGGATCGCCACCGGAACCTTCGCACGCGAATGGCAGAACTTCTTTGAATCGATCGCTGATGACCGCTTCACGCCGTGGAGTTTTCCGGCGGAGATCGAACAGCCGACCGGCGCGCCCGCCATCGCGCAGCCGGTTTCCGTCTTTTCATCGATCGAACCCACCACCTCGCTCGACGGCGGGGTGCGGGTGGGGCAGGCCAGCATCCTCATCGGCGGGGTTGAATACAGCCCGAACAACGTGGGGTATAACCTCGCGGTGTACGACCCCGTCAGCCGAGAGGTCACCGCGCAAGGCTCCTTCGACCTGATGAAGGATTACGCGCCCGAAAGTCCGCCCTCCTACGTGCATGATCCGCCCGCGCAAAACCTCGCCATGCGCAAGTTTATCGAAGACGCGCCCGGCGGTTCGATCGTGTTGGGCGCGTTGCGTGGAGAAGGCACCGACCTGCTGCTGCCCGAGACGATCGACCTGTTAAAAGAGAACGGTTCGAGTTTCGTCTATCGCGGCAACCCCGACGACCGCAAGTGGCTCTCGCACGCTTTCGTTTTCGTGAAAGGGACCACGAAATGCGTGGAGACCTTCATGCAGCGCGCCGACTCGATCGTTTTTACTCGATATCCTGGAGGCCCCGCGCTGACCCATGCCGAATTCACCGACAATCGCGAGATCGTGATTCCATCCGATCCGGTCGAAGAAGTGTTGAAACGCGCGCATGACGTCAGCCGTGAGACGGCGCCCGCGCCGCCGCTCGCGTGGATGATGGAGCATGAAGGCCCCAATCGTCTCAGCGCCTCCGGCGTGGCCGAGCACGGCGGGCTGGTGATGTTGAGCGAGCTGTTTTACCCCGGCTGGCGGGCGTACGTCGACGGGCTGCCCGAACCGATTCAGCGGGTGAATTATTATTTTCGCGGCGTGGAGGTGGGGCCGGGCGCGCATCGCATCGAGATGGCGTATCGCCCCGCGAGTTTCATCGTCGGGCTGACGATTACGTTGATCGCGTTAATCGCCGCGATTGTTGGCGGGCGCTGGGCGCGGGCGAAGCCGCGCTGATTCCAATAGTCACGGGTGAATCACTATGACGGAATTTTTGCATTACCCGATCCGCGAAGCCGCTTGAAATTTACTCATTACATTGACATATCGCTGTTGATAATCGCCTTATACACCCACTCATAAAACGAGTCTCCGAAGACGACCGCCAGGGTTCCCGTAATCGTCCCGCTGAAGAGGGGGATGTAGTAATCGGGCCCGCATATTCGCCAGAAGATGAACGAGCCGATCGCGAAACCCGCGCCGAATTTGATCGATGTGCTGATGAAGTCGATCAGATGCTCGATGAAGATGTGGCTTTTTACCGGCTTGGGCTCCTGATCCATGAGCGCGTCTTTCAAAACGAGATGTCGTCGAGGGGCGTCCAGTTTTCGTTGGAGATTTCACGCGGCGGGGGAGGCGGCGCTTTTTCCGCTTCAAGCAGGGCGCGCGACATGGCGGTTTTCAGTTCGAGCATGTCGGGGTCTTTCAGCGCCGAACACCGGACGCTGCGGCCCACCTGATGTTCGAGCTCGCGCAGGCCGTGGTCATCTTCAACCAGATCGAACTTGTTAAACACCACCAGCACCGGTTTTTGATCGCATTCCAGCTTGACCAGCACTTCGTTCACGGCGTGCAGCTGTTCGTCGAGAAACGGCGACGATGCGTCGACTACGTGCAGCAGCAGCCCCGCTTCTTCAACCACCTCCAGCGTGGCGCGAAACGCCGCCAGCAGCGCCTTGGGCAGATCGGAAATGAACCCGACCGTATCCGAAACCAGTACGCGGCGTTCATCCGGCAGAAACAGCCGCCGGGTAGTGGTGTCGACGGTTGAAAACAGCTGGTCGCGCGCCGTCACCTGGGCCGAGGTCATGCGATTGAGCAGCGTCGACTTGCCCGCGTTGGTATACCCCACCAGCACGGCGGTGGTCAGGCCTTCGCGCTCGCGCGACTTGCGCTGCAGGCGGCGGGCGTTGCGCACTTTTTCCCATTCATCGCGCAGGCGGGCGATGCGGTTGTCGATACGCCGCCGGTCGATTTCCAGTTTGGTTTCGCCGGGGCCGCGCGTGCCGATGCCGCCGCCCAGCCGCGAGAGGTCGACTCCCCGCCCGGTGAGCCGGGGTCTCAGGTAGCGCAACTGGGCCAGCTCAACCTGAATCTTGCCGTCGCGGCTCTGGGCGTGTTGAGCGAAGATGTCGAGTATCAGCTCGGTGCGGTCGACGATGCGGCGCGAGAGTTTTTTTTCGAGGTTTCGCTGTTGAACCGGCGAAAGGTCGTTGCTGAACAGCACGAGGTCGATCTCGTTCTCGCCGATGAGGGCCTTGATTTCATCGACCTTACCCGCGCCGATGTAGGTGGCGGGGTTGACCGACTTGAGGTTCTGGCCGCTGCGCACGACGACGCGCGCCCCGGCGGTCGAGGCGAGGCGCTCCATCTCTTCTTCGCGGTACTGGGCGAGATGAGGCGCGACGTCACAGGTGTACGCCGACACCAGCAGGGCCTTTTCTTTTTGACCGGCTTGCTTTCGGGAAGGGGTGGAGTTGTTAACGATGGAAGTTCCCCGGCTTGCAGACAGAGCGATGCCGGACGGGCGCGAGGCCCGTTCCGGCTATTCGTTCCTGTTGTGCGTCCGAAAGGTCAGTTTCCGGACGGCCGCTCCATTTGGTTCCAACGGACCCGGCTATGACCCGCCGGCGTAACCGTTGCGATGGCGTGTTTGTAGATGAGGTATTGTTCTTCGCGTTCGTCATTCAGCAGAATGATGGTAAAACTGTCGAATGCGGAGATTTTCCCATGCAAATCCAACCCATCCACTAGGTGAACGTCCAAGGAAATTCGTTCACGCCGCGCCTGGTTCAAAAAACTGTCCTGAATATTCATTACGCTCTTGACTGCCATTACAAGACCCCCTTTGCGGCTAGGGCAACACACATGGATATACGTAAAGAAATTCCATCATACATTCTATCGTAGATTGATCCAGAGTTTCAAGCAAATATTGCACTTTTCTTCTAAAGATTCCTCTTTTTTCCAATCGATCCAATTCACGTCGAACTGGCGGCGGAACCATGTCATCTGGCGTTTGGCGTACTGGCGGGTTCCGCGTTCGACCGCCTCGGCCGCCTCCTCCCGCGTCATGCGCCCCAGCAGAAAGTCACGGCATTCCTTGTAGCCCAGCGCCTGCAGCGAGGTATGGCTCTCATCGCAACCCATATCGATCAATCGGCGCGTTTCATCGACAAGGCCGTTATCAAACATCCATCGCGTTCGTATTTGTATACGGTTGGCCAGGTCGCCCGGGTCGCGCCGGGGGCCGAAGTAAACGGTCTGGTCCGCCCAGGTTTTTCGTTTCTGCCGGGCGCGCAGGGCGGAGACGGTTTCACCGGTCTGCTCCATCAGTTCCAGCGCGCGGATCACGCGGCGCTCATCGTTGGGGTGAATCCCGGCGGCGGCGACGGGGTCGCGGGCCTCCAGTTCGGCGTACAGCGCGGCGCCGCCCTCGGCGAGCGCACGGCGTTTCAGCGCCTCGCGCAGGCCCGGGTCGGGGTCTGGCGCTTCAAATAGACCTTCGAGCAAGGCGCGGAAATACAGCCCGGTTCCGCCGCAGAGAATCAGCGGCCGCTCGCGCCGGACGGCGTCTTCGAGCAGCGGTTCCATCTCGGCGGCGAATCGCGAGGCGCTGTAGTTTTCAAGCGGAGAGACCAGGTCGAGACCGTGATGAACCACGCGGGCGCGTTCGTCGGGCGCCGGCTTCGCCGACCCCACGTCGAGCCCCTGGTAGACCTGCATGGCGTCGACGCAGAGAATCTCCGCGCCCAGCGCGTCGGCCAGCGCCAGCGAGAGGTCGGTCTTGCCCGAGGCGGTCGGCCCGGCCAGCGCGAGGAAAAGCGCCCGGCGGCGGGTTTCGTGTTGATTGCGGGGTGGAGTGCTGGTATTCTGCATGAGCAGCCGATTCATCCTGTCAATGCGAGACGCGCGCGGCGCACCGCTCCACGAGACCTTGTGGAGCCGTCGGCTTAGTATATTCATCGATCGCGCCAGGCCAAACGCGCCTGAATCGCGGCCCGGTTCATCACTCTATTTCAACTCGTATGGAGTCACGCGGTGACATCCGTTCTAACCGTTGAATCACGCCCCGCTCATCAAGTTGAGACCCTGCGGCGGGCCGAGGCCTCCGGCGTCGACCTGCGGCGGTTGCCCCGCCACGTGGCCATCATCATGGATGGCAACGGCCGCTGGGCCAAGTCAATGCACCGTCCCCGCATTGAGGGGCATCGCGCGGGCATCAAGTCGGTGCGCGAAATCGTGCGGGTGTGCCGGCGGCTTGAGATTCCCAACCTGACGCTCTACGCCTTTTCATCCGAAAACTGGAAACGCCCCGGCGCCGAAGTCAACGCACTGATGATTCTGCTGTGCAACTTCCTGCGGCGCGAGATTCGTGAGATGCTCGATAACGAGATCCGCCTCAACGCCATCGGACGCCTCAATGAACTGCCCGGACCGGTGCAGCGCTCGCTCGATTCAGCCATGCGCGAAACCGCCGGCGGCGGCAAGATGCAGCTCACCCTCGCGCTGTCATACGGCGGGCGGCTTGAGATCATCGACGCCGTCAAAAAGATCGCCCGGCGCGTCGAAGAAGGCGCGCTCAGCGTCGACGATATCACCCCCGAAACCTTCGCCGCCGAGCTCGACACCGGCGGCACGCCCGACCCCGACCTGCTGATCCGCACCAGCGGCGAGATGCGGGTGTCGAATTTTCTGCTCTGGCAGATCGCCTATTCGGAAATCTGGATCACCCCCACGCTGTGGCCCGACTTTCGCTCGGAGGAGTTTTTCGCGGCCTTGCGCGACTTTCAGGGGCGTCAGCGGCGGTTTGGAGGCGTTGACATTGACGGCGCGCTCTAAGCAAAGTAATTTCCCCACCAAAAGCCTGTCGTTGCTGAATTTCAGTCTCCGGTTCGGATCGAACGCGCCCGCTCGCCGCGTATCGTATGGCGGTTCGCGCGCGCCGGCCGGAACGGCGAACGCTCAACGCTTTCATTGATTGGTTTCGGGATGTCGCCCTCGCCACTGCACATGCGCCGAATCGTCACCGGGATGTTATTCGTCCCGGTGTTTCTGGTTGGCATTTTCTGGACCTATGGCGCCTGGTTCGCCGCCGTGGTGGTCTTTGCTTTTTTCGTCGCGTCGCGAGTCGAACTATACGCGCTTTACGACGTCCGCTCCTGCCCCAACATCACCATCTGGCAGGTCGCCTGCGGCCTGTTTTTTCTGCTCTCCGTGCTGCTCGACCCGTTTTTCGTCATGATTTCGGCGGGGTTGTATTTCGGGGGCAGTTGTCTGCTCACCATCCGCCGCACGTATGTCAACGCGCGCGGCGAATGCGCCGTGCATGGCCTTTCGCTGATCTATCTATTGGGGCCGCTGGCGTGTTTCGTCTACCTGCGCAGCCTCGAACACGGCATGGCCTATCTGTTTTTTATTCTGGCGGCGGGGTGCATCACCGACGTCGGCGGTTTTTACGGCGGAAAGTTTTTCGGTCGCCATAAGATGGCCCCTCACCTCAGCCCCAACAAAACCTGGGAAGGCGCGGCGGGCGGCGTGATTCTCTCGCTGGCGTTTATTCTGGCATCGGGCTGGGTGGTCAGCCGCTGGACGGGCTATACCCTCTGGCTGAAGGGGCCCCACCGCTACGCCGAACTGGCGCTGACGGCGGCGGCGATGTCGATCGTCGGTCAGGCGGGCGACCTGTTCGAATCGGCGCTCAAGCGCGACGCGGGCGTGAAAGATTCAGGCGTCAGCAACACCGGTCACGGCGGCTGGCTCGATATTCTCGACGGCCTGCTCTGGATCGCCCCCGCCATGACCGCCTACGTCGTCTGGATGAAGTAATAGAGTCGGGCGCTTTTAGATTACCTTGTTTGCATCTACATCAAACCCAGCTTCTCTTAATTCCTTAATGAGACCGCTCTGCCAATTATTTCTATGGACGTATTCTGTATAAACGACTCCTTGATAGTCAGAGGGCATTTCAATGCTTTCACAACAAAGCAGAGCAATATTCTCCCTTCCCAACTTGCCCATAAAATACCCGAGTTCCAATATAACATTTTGCCTTGCACGTGGTTTTAAAGTTTCATCAGGATCGTTTTTCTTGCCAACATCGTCGCCGGTCAACAAAACAATCGCAAATTTCACGTTTGAATGCCGTTCTATTTTTTCTATAATCGTTCTTCCCCGACTCGCTTGTTCATGCAAAATAACTGGCTCCAAGTTTAACTTGCGTAAGAAGAGATTAACTTCAGTTAAAAGCGAATTATCGTGACCATGCACCACGAAGATTTTTTTGTCATCCATTATTCTTGTCTCTACTCTTGGTTGATCTGCTTGATGAAGTTTTTCAGTGTATTCATGACCAGAAACCGTGACATTGATGATTGCATCGCCATATGAATCGTGTGAACTGCAATCAATCGCGTTGATGAATTCCTTTTTCTCCAAATACTTGACAACCTCTCTAAAACCATTTTCGGATGACGAGCCGATGATTGCGCTATGCGTGCTTGGCCCGACATTTACATCATCTCCGTTCGGATAGTTTTCTACCAACCAACGAAGCAGATTATTGGCTTGTTCTTTAAGAGTTGGCAGTGTTCTGTTTTCTTTCTCGAACAAATAATCGTATGTTACGAGTCTAGGGGAATCCAATTTCCTTATATAAAACGAAAACAAAGGGCGGAGTTTCTCTCGTCGGTTAAGTTCGCCATTCTCCACATAGTCCTTAAAGGCGATGTCTGTCAACAGATATTCACCGCAGTTCGGACAATTGAGGAAAAATTTTCCTCCCGCTTTCGCTCCGTTTCTTCTGTCAGGCTCCAATTTGTATTTGCAAATGGGACAGGATGTCATCATGATGCGCTCGCTTTGCTAGACTCTTGCTCTTTCGTATGATTGCCACCCAGTTTGTTTTACTAGGGGGATTATAAGTATTTATGAACATAAAATCGAGATGGAATGATTGCATCGCTGAGTTTTATCAAACTGCTATCTCTCCACGATTTCACGTAGTAAAATTCCTGAAGATGCTATCAATGAAACCTGTCATCATGATAAGGAAACGGTTGTCCGATGAACGCGATCGATAAAATTTCTTCCCAGACGATGGACGCGGTGATTTCATGCGCGTGCGTGTTCGCCTTGTTGTTCGTCCTGCCTCATTATGGCGGGTTCGCGACGGTCGCCGGAGGCGCGGCGGTGTTTTCGTTGATGGTATACCGCGCGCCCGATCAATATCGCGGGCGCACCGGCTCGCTCAACCTTTCGATCGGCCTTATCACGGCGTTGTGGTTGATGGCCGCCGCCGTCGGCGGGATTGAGTGGTTTGGATGAAGTGAGATGCCGTTGGCGAATCGACGCAAAATCAAAAAGCCCCGGTCATCCGGGGCTTTTTGATTTCAGATGAGTGAAAAGCGGCGATCCGCGTCATACGAATGCGCTATCGCGCCCGGTTCTGTTTATACAACAGTGACGAGCGTGAAAGAGTGAGCACGCATACCCGCGCCGCGCCCGCTTCTTTCAACACCCGGCTGAGCTCGTTCACCGTTTCGCCGGTGGTATAGATGTCATCGACGACCAGAATCGACGCCCCGCGTACCGCTTCGGACGCGGTGAACGCCCCGCGAATATTTTCCGGCCGCCGATGCGCGGGCAGCCCGAACTGCGGCCTCGTGTTTCGGATGCGCGCCGTCCAGTCCTCGCGCAGCGTCGCGTTCAGCGCGCGGCTCAGCGCGACGGCCAGTAACGCCGCTTGATTGAACTCGCGCTGGCGCAGCCGCTTTTTATGCAATGGAACGGGAACGATCGCGTCGAACGTCTCATCCTGAAAAAATTCACCATACCCATCAACCAGCAAACCGGCGAGAGGCTGCGCCACCGGATCGCGAAAGGCGAATTTCAATTCATGAATGGCGCGGCGCATGCGATCGTCATGGTAATCGTACAGTGAAACGGCGCGCTCGAAATAACGTGGATTGGGGCACTCGTCACACTCGCGAACCTCGCGTTCGACCGGCGCTCCGCATGAGGCGCAGGCGGGACGGGGCGAGGGAGTAAACGAACACAGACACGCCGGGCAGATGACCTCGCCGCCGGTGACCTCGCGGCCGCAAGCGGCGCAGGCGGGCGGGTAGATGAGGTCTAGCAGGGCGCCCGCGTATCCACGGATCACGCCCCACGCGCCCGGCGTGGAGGTCATGAGGTTTCGCTTTCGCGCCGGGCTCGCTGGGCGAGGTAGTCTTCCACCGCTTCGCGCCAGGGCCGCATGGCGGGCAGCCCCAGTTCGGCGATGCGGCGGCATTCAAAGCTGGAATCTTTGGGCCGCCGCGCGGGCGCGCCGTACTGTTCGGCGGTGACCGGTTCGATCTCGACCGACATGCCGGCGGCGTCGAAGATGCAGCGCGCGAAATCCATCCACGAACACGCACCCTGATTGGCGAGGTGAATCAGACCCGTTGCGTTGAAGTCGGCCAGTTGGCGGATTCGGGCGGCGGCGTCCTGGGTGAAGGTCGGCGAGATCACCTCGTCGCACACGATGCGCAACGGCGAACCCTTGCCGCCCAGCCGCAGCATGGCTTCGACGAAGTTGGTTCCCTTCATACGGCTCGGGGTCAGCCCGAACAGGCCTGAGACGCGAACGATGGCGGCGTTGGGCAGGGTATAGAGCGCGTATTCTTCACCAGCGCGCTTGGTGACGCCGTAGGCGTTGATCGGGCGGGCTGAGTCGCCCTCATGATAGGGCGCGCCCTTGCCGCCGTCGAAAACGTAGTTGGTGCTGATGTGCATCAGCGGAATGCGCCAGCGCTTGCAGGCCAGCGCCAGGTGAAGCGGCCCCAGCGCGTTGATCTGAAAGGCGCGCAGGTGTTCGCGTTCGCATTCATCCACCCGGGTGAAGGCGGCGCAGTTGATCACCAGGTCCGGGCCGATGAAGGCGATCTGCTGCTGGACCTTGGCTTCATCGCCGATGTTCATATCTTCCGAATCGTAAGGCGTGACCTTGCAGTCGCCGAACGCCTCCACGATATCGCGGCCCAGCTGGCCGCGAGCGCCCACCACCATGACGTGCATCCGCTTTCCTCCCGTGGTCTCTTTTCCATCCGCGCGCGCGATTGTACCATAACTTCGGCTCGCCGCGTGGACGCGATCATTATTGAAGCAAGCGGGTCTGAATCCAAGATGGAACAGGTGAAAGCATGATCGATGGGGTAAAAGTGATCCGCCTTCAACGCCACGCCGACGACCGCGGCTATCTGACCGAAGTTCTGCGCAACGACGACGCTCATTATCAGAAGTTCGGTCAGGCGTACATTTCATTTTTGCGCAAGGGCGTGGTTAAAGCCTGGCACAAACACGAGAAGCAGACCGACCACTTTTACGTGGTGGCCGGAACCTCGAAGATCGGTCTCTACGACGACCGCGACGGCAGCCCCACCAAAGGCCAGTATCAGACCGTGGTCCTGGGAGAGCACGGGCTTGAAGCGCTGCTGGTGATTCCCACGATGGTGTGGCACGGGCAGATGTCGCTTTCAGAGTTCACATACCTGCTCAATATGCCCACCGAGACCTACGATCCCGCCAATCCTGACGAGATTCGTGCGCCGATCGACGCTTTTGACGACGTCTGGTCGATTCAGAACCGCTGATTGAATGGTGGAGGAAACAGCAAACCGGGGTAAAAAGACCTCACTCCGCGCTTCAAGAGAGGCACCGGCGGCTTAACTCGCTCCATTCGCGCCGGTTATACTATAAAATCGGTTGAATCGCGGGCGACAATCTTGCCGCTTTTCATTTTTGGATTGTGGACTATGATATTAGCGATTGTTAGAACAGGGTAAAAAACCCGTAATGGGTGAAAAATTTATAAACTTTATTGCTCTATACGGGCGACTATGCTTATAATAGGCGAAAATACGGTGAGTGTAATATTAAGAACCGTGCATCGCCTGTGTGTTTGAGATAATGGAGACGTTCGACTACTTCGGTTCAACCTTGCGGAGTCCAGTCGATTCGTAAGGGCGAAGATGAAGGGGGTTTTTCACGCGACCCATCGGTGAAAAGTCCTTCGGTGAAGCCAAAACCTAGCGTCCGCTGATGTCCGGGCGGATTGAAGTAGGGGGAAACGCACTGATGAAGCAGATGGCGGCTACGTCTGAGTTGGCCTCTTCACATTCGGAAGCAGTCTGTCAGATTCACCCGAACGCCGTGCTCGATCCGTCGGTTCAACTGGCGGAGGGCGTCAGGATTCACGCCAACGCCGTAATTGAAAAAGGCGTGCGCGTGGGCCGGGGCGCGGTGATTCACGCAGGCTGTTACGTGGGCGAAGACTGCGTGATCGGCGAAGGTGCCATCCTGTATCAATTCGTCACTCTGCGTGAGAAAACCCGTGTGGGCGACCGGGTGGTCATTGAGTCCGGCGTGGTGATTGGCAGCGACGGTTTCGGTTACGCCAAAGAAGAATCCGGCGTGAATTACAAAGTGCCTCAGGTGGGGTACGTGGTGATTCGCGATGGAGTTCATATCGGGCCCAACACCACCATCGACCGCGCGACGCTGGGCATCACTGAGATCGAAGCGGGCGCCGAGATCGGCGCGCTGGTTCAGGTGGGCCACAACGTGGTGGTCGGCCCCAACTCGCGAGTCGGCGACGGTACGGGAATCTGCGGCAGCTGCAAGATCGGCTCCAACGTCGCCATCGGTCAGAGCGTCGGCATGGTCGGCCATATTCGCATCGGCGATGGTGCCCGCGTCAAAGACGGCGCCGGTATCAGCAAAGACGTCCACGATGGGACGGTGATGGTCGGTTCGCCCGCCATGGAGCAGGATCGCTACGCCGTCTTCCAGCAATATATCGATGAGCTGGCCGATTTTTCCATGCGGCTTGGCGCGATTGAAAAACAACTCGACGGATCCTGAATTACGCTTTGAGACAGGATAAACCGGCATTCAAAATAAGAGCGGGATAACCACCCGCTCTTATTTTTTGTAATCGGTTTCGGTTGTATAGACTTGCCGCCATTATCAGCGGCAAGCACTCTGCAGAAACGCTGAAACCGCACAGCCTGAAAATTCGGTAGCCGACCCTGCCCGCCAGCAACCAGCGGGCGCGTTTGGTTCGTACAGCTCAAAGTCTGGGCAGCGGACACTGTCCGTCCAGCGGGTTGGCTTTAAATTCTCCCACCGAAGACCGAAGGGACTAGAGGGGGGTTGAGCGCCTTGCGCGGACTGCGTGATTTATCAGACAACCCCCTCCTTCGCCTCCCCCAAACTTTGGAGGAGGAAATTCCGCTCGACCGCACCTACCGTAAGGGGCAGGTTTGGATCCCGCCCCCTGCATCCCGCTCGCATCAGCGACCAGCGGGCGCGATTGGTACGTACAACCCAAATACTCGGCAGCCGACACTGTCGGTCAGCAACCAGCGGGAGCGCTAAACACGCACAGCCCAAAGACTGGGCGGCGGGCGCTGTCCGCTGGCTAGCGGGCGGTGCGGAATTGTTTGGGGTCGATTCCATGTTTCTTGAGGCGCAGGCCCATGATGCGCTCAGTCACGCCCAGCATCTTGGCGGCCTTGGCTTGATTGCCGCGCGCCGCTTCCAGGGTGTCGAGAATGATCTCGCGCTCGACGTTGTCGAGAATCGCCAGCAGCGTCTCACCCTGTCCGTTGGTTTTGACTCCAGCGTTCTGCAAGGCTCCCGGCAGGTGATGAGCGTGAATCACGCCATTGTTCGAAAGCAGCGCGGCGCGCTCGATGCAGTTCTCAAGCTCGCGCACGTTGCCCGGCCAGTCGTAGCGCATCAGCAGGTCGATGGCGGGAGACGAGATGCGGTAAATGCTCTTGCGGTTGGCGCGGCTGAACTTGTCGACGAAGTGATCGGCCAGCAGCGGGATATCGGTCTTGCGCTCACGTAAGGGAGGAATCGAGATCGTGAACAGCGAAAGACGATAGTAGAGATCCTGCCGGAAGTATTCCTCCTGAATCAGGCTTTCGAGGTCGCGGCGGCTGGCGGCGATAATGCGCACCGATCCGCGTTCGGTTCCGCCGCCGCCCGCGCGTTCATACTCGCCCGTCTGGAGAAAGCGCAGGATTTTAAGCTGAAGCGGCAGGCTGAAGTCGCTGATCTCTTCGATGAACAGTGCGCCTCCCTCCGCCTGTTCGATCAGGCCGGGACGACGCGTCTTGCCGTTCTGGCCGGGTTCGTGCGCCTGACCGAACAACTCGCGGTCGAGGCTGTCTTCAGGCAACTGGGCGCAGTTGAGAATGACGAACGGGCGTTCGGCGCGCGGGCTGTTGGCGTGAATCACGCGGGCGGCGTGTTCTTTGCCGCCGCCGGGCTCGCCGCGCAGCAGCACCGCCGCGTCGCTTTTGGCGATCTGAGCGATTCGGTCAAATACGGCCAGCATAATTTCAGATTGACCGACCAGATCGTCGAGCCGGAAGCGCGTGTTCCATTCATGCCGCCGGGTGATGGTTTCCTGAACCAGCCCCATACGTTCTTCAATGGCGGTTTGTCTCATCCTCACCGGATGCGCGACCATGCTGGCGACGATTGACAGCAACCGCGCGTCGCCTTCGAGCGAAAGCCCTTCGTCGATGACCCGGTAGGCGCTGAGCGCGCCGATCGATTCGCCGTTCCATTGAATGGGCACGCAGATAAAGGCGACGTCTTTTTTGCGGGGCGGCTTGGCGGCCGCGGCCCGGTTGAGAAACTCGGGTTCGTGCGACACGCTGGGCGCGGTCATGGGGCGGCCTTCGCGCACTACGCGGCCCGTAATGCCTTCGCCGATGCGATAGCGGCCGCGTTCACGCTGGCTTTGTGAAAGGCCGTAAGAGGCCTCGATCACGATTTCGTTGGTATACCGGTTGAATATGGCGATGGAGCCCTGGGTAAGCTCCAGGTCTTCTGACAGGGCTTTCAGCACGGGTTCGGCGACGAATTCCAGCCCCGCGCAGTCGTCCATCCACTGGCTGACTTTATGCAGCAGCGTCAGTTCTCGTGTATGCACTCCATTATGGACCGCGTCTCGTCTGGCCATGGTTGGGGTCCGCCGTTTTTCTTTTCCTGATTATTGTCCTGTGGTTCATCCCGTTCGCCTCTCCGCGTTCATCTGGCTCATTACAATCCGGACATGAGTATTCTCGATAAGAATGGCCGGGGATCATCTCAAACAGTTTCCCCCTGATCAAAATCAGACAGTTTGAGTTGAATCTTCACCCGTCCCGGGATGTTCGCAACTGAAACGGTGAACACGAACTCCGCTGGCATTAATCCGGTTTTTCATTGAAACAAAACGACTTAAGCCGTCATGATGTCCATGCTGAGGGTCAGAGACGCGGGGACGGCTGTTATTTACGAAATGATTGAAATGAAAAAACGGCGCCAAAATGCAGTAAGTTCGCAAATCTTACGTGGTAGTCAGAAATGCGTTCAGAACGAACTTTGTTATCGCAAAAATAAACGATTGGGTGAAAACAAAGAGGGGGACGGATTTAAAACCCGCCCCCCGCGATGCGAGATCATCGGTTTCGTATCTTTCGCTATGGCGTGGCTGATTCAGGCGGAGCGGAGGCTTCCGGTTCGCCGGGCGTCTCCGCCTGAGGCTCGTTTGCATTGTCCGCACCGGCCGCTTCGGCGGGTGATTCTTCCGGTTGCGGAGGCTGAACCGCCGAGCTCTTGAAGACGTGCTGGACCTGAGAGACGTCCCACACCGGCGAAAGATGCAACCACCAATCGCCTGTGTTGACGGGCATAACCAGCTTCTGATCGATCATGACCGGGCTGTTTTCGGTCGGAGCCTGGTTGGGCTGGCTGCTGATTCCATAATGATAGAGCCGTTCATGACGTTTGCCGTGCGCGGACTGGGGAACGCCGTACCAGTATTGAGTCCATTCGTAATGAACCACCGCGCTGTTGGCGTCGGCCACCTTGTAAAACTGTTCGGGACAGCCGATCTCTTCAACGCGCGTCAGAGACGTATGGAACGGGATGGCGTCGAGGTAATGAATGCGGAAACAATATGACTTTCCGCCGTCTTCATCGTCTTTCACCCAGCAGCCGTTGGTGGGCGACCAGAAACGCGAAACGCTGGTCATGCGGTTGAAACCGTTGAAGTAGTTATCGAGTCCCGTACCCTGAATCGACGGGAGTTCTTCGCCGTCGATGAAGAAATAGTCGTCGCCTTCCATGTAAAAATGCTTGGGTTCCATCGGTGAAGCCACCGCCTTGAGGCTCATGCCGACATAGCGCCCGCGCCCCTCGAACTGAAGAAACGGAAACATCAGCCCAACGCCCATGTCGCGCTGTTTGCTGCGCGCGAAAAAGTACATCGTGTTGGGGGGCAATTCGTCCAGCGTTAATTTGTAGGTCGCCTTGATTGTGATGGGTTTATCGAGGTCGCTCTCGATGAACAGTTGCGCTTTTTCAAAGAAAGGCATGTAAAACTGAGTGAACACCAGTTTCTGATCTGGAATCCCGCCCAGGGGTGGAATGCTCCAGCCGTTGGTATTGTCGATGGCGTTGAAAAAGTCGGCCATGGAGACGTCGATAGCGGGTTCGACCACTTCATCCCAATACGCCTTGAGGTGCAACTTCATCATCTTCTGCGAATCGAATTCAGGCATTTCGAATTGCAGGTATTCAATGGCGCCGGGTCCGCGCAACGAGGCGAGGACCGCCTGTTCGCCAGGCTGTATGGTGACGGATGTATTGGTTTTGCTCGTATTCTTGAACGTGTTGTAGGCGACGCTCGAGATAAAGTTGAACGCCTTTTCTTTCGCGCCCCGGGTTCGGGCGTCGAGTTTGGGGTCAAACGTCTTCACCTCGATCTCGGGCGGCCAGATCGAAGCCTGAACCTGGTACTGCACCAGTTCCACTTCGGGGTAGATAACGATCAGGCAGTGTTTTTCAAACGGCATGGGGAAATAACACACCTGTCCGCCGCCGCTCGATTTGGACGACAGTACGAACAGCGAGGTGAACGGCTCCATGTTTTCGCTGAAAAAATCATCGACCGTGGCGTCGATGCGAGGCTGTTCTTCACCGTCGAAATAGATGCGCAACCGGCCTTTCGTGTTACCCGACATCCAGATTCGGGTCAGACAGCCCGGCCCGTCTCGATCGAACAGAATCTTCCACGTTTTGCCGTCGATGGTTTTTTCGCCCTGAAAATAGTCGGCGTCGATCAGGCCGTAATCGGTGCTGTGGCTTGAGGTGTAGGCGACGGTTTCGGACGGATCGTAGATCGAGGGCGAAGCCGGATCGGCCATGCGTTCCAGCATGGAGGCCGTGTCGATCACGCCGGAGACTTCGACTTCGGGCGTGGCGTTGACCGGCGCGGCGGCCGAGCTGTTTTTCAACGCCTCGGGCGATTCGGGCGCGGGTGGACCGCACGAGGCGATCAGCGCCAGGGCGGCCGCGCCCAGAGCGGCGGCCGCCAGCGGGCGGGCGAATTGGTTATAGCGTTCGATAGCGCGTCGGATCAGTGACATTGGCTTCATGAAAACCTTTCTTCCTGAGCAGGCAACTGTCGCACTGGCCGCAATGCTCGCCGGTTTCAGTGGGGTCGTAGCAACTGTGAGTCAGTTCAAAGGGAACGCCGAGCGCCGCCCCCCGCTGAATGATTTGAGCCTTGGTGAGGTCGATCAGCGGCGTTTCGATCGCGAACGGCGCGCCCTCCACGCCGGTTTTGGTCCCCAGGCGCGCCATCTCGGCGTACGCCTGTATAAACGCGGGACGGCAATCGGGGTAACCGCTGTAATCGAGCGCGTTCACGCCAATATAGATGCTTCCGCAGCCTTTCACTTCAGCCAGCCCCAGCGCGTAAGACAGAAAGATGATATTGCGGGCGGGCACGTAGGTCACGGGGATGGAACCGGCCATCTCGTCCGCCGACCGCCCCTTGGGTACGTCAATATCATCGGTCAACGCCGAACCGCCGAAAAGGCGCAGGTTGATATCGGCCACGGCGTGTTCAACCGCGCCAAAACGCTCAGCGATCGCCCGCGCCGAGTCGAGCTCGACGGCGTGACGCTGACCGTAGCGGAAACTGAGCGCGAAACACTCCAGCCCCGCGCCGCGCGCGATGGCCATCGTGACCGCCGAGTCGAGCCCGCCGCTGAGCAACACCACGGCGCGGCCGTTTCGCCGGGATGCGCGGGTTGAAACCTGTGTTTCGGTCATTGAATATCCCGTTCAGACGCCGCGCGCGTCAGGCGGCCAGATGTATTTATGCAACTGGAGCTGCAACCGCGCGGGCAGGTTATCGTTCAGAATCCATTGCGCCAGTTCGACCGGTTCAACCGAGCCGAACGTCGGCGAAAAATGCACCGGGCAGAGCTCGAACAGGCCATGCTGGCGGCATAGTTCCGCCGCCCAGTCGTAATCTTCACGGCTGGTGAGGACGAACTTGATCTCATCGCGCGACGTAAGCAGGCCGAGGTTCTCCCACCGGTTGCGCCGCGCCATGCGGCTGCCGGGCGTCTTGATGTCCATGATGCGGATCGTTCCGGGCGGCAATACGCCGACGTCGAACGCCCCGCTGGTTTCGATCAGCACCAGCGCGCCGCGTTCGATCAGGCGGCGGCACAGTTCGGGCGTTTCGGGCTGTTCGAGCGGTTCGCCGCCGGTGACCTCGACCAGATCGAGCCCCAGCGCGGCGGCTTGTTCGATCGCGGCGTCGAGCGTCATTTCCTCACCCGCCTTGAAGCTGAGCGCGTGTTCGGTGTCGCAATAACCGCAGCGTAACGAACACCCCGCCGTACGGATGAACGTACAGGGGCGCCCGGCGTACGTCGATTCGCCCTGAATGCTGCGGTACATTTCGGATATACGCATGTGAGATCGATCCGGCGGACAGCGGATGTTGTTAATGCGGCGGCCGGGTGAAACAAGGGTGAAAATCGGGCTCCCTCCGTGATATTTATCAGCCCGCCGCTCACCATGATGATGACCGCAAACCGCGTTTTGATCAATGAACCGGCCGACATTGTTCCCACCGCACGCCGCACTACAATACGGGCAACGCCCGCTGGGCGGGCAGTGTAGGCGGCCTGGTATTCAGGTTGTGCGCGTTTAGCGCGCCCGTTGGTTGCTGACACGATTGAGATCGAACGACGTTTTCCTCCCCCAAGATGGGGGAGGCGAAGGAGGGGGTTGATCGATCGGGCGGAAAACCCGAGCGAGCAAGGCGCTCAACCCCCCTCTAACTCCCCCCGGACTTCGGGGGGAGAACGGACAGCAGCCCGCAGCCCAGTATTAGGGTTATACGCGTTTAGCGCGCCCGTTGGTTGCTGACGCGATTTGATGGAGATACGTCACCGGAATTTTGGTGAATGAGATTTGTTTGCATCATCAAGCGTATTATTAAGAGAGACAAGATTGATTGCAGGAGCGGGTTTCAAACCCGCACCAACGGTGGAATCGGTCAGATTTTTCCTCCCTCAGGATGGGGAGGAAGAAACAAGACGAAAAGGCGAAGCCAGCCGGATATCCCCGCGACGAAGCGATCGCGGTTCATCATCGCCGAACGGCAACAGGGAGACATTGGAAGTGAACGCAAGTCAGGCATCCCGCACGGAATTAAAAAGTTACCTGAAATCCCGCCGCGACGAGGTTGAGACGGTATTGTGGGAGTTGTTGCCCAAACCGGATGGAATGGCCGCGCGGCTGAATGAGGCGATGCGCTACCCGCTGGAAGCGGGCGGCAAGCGCATCCGCCCGCTGCTGGTGCTCATTGGCGCCGATTTCTGCCGGGGCGCGAGCCAGGCCGACCTGTACGCCGGGCGCTGGTGGCCCGAAGGCGAAGACGAACTGCGCCGGGCGCTGTTGATGACCGCCTGCGCCATCGAGATGGTCCATACCTATTCGCTGGTTCATGACGACCTGCCCTGTATGGACGACGACGATCTGCGCCGCGGCCGCCCCACCTCGCACAAGGTATACGGCGAGGCGATGGCGGTGTTATCGGCCGACGCGCTGCACACACTGGGATTCCAGATTCTCGCCAGCGTTCCTGAACGCTTCGCCGAACGTTCATATTATGTGGCCCGCGATCTGGCGGTGGCGTGCGGATACCCCGGCATGGTGGCCGGTCAGGTGGTCGACCTGGAATACGAACAGAAACAGGGAACCGAAGAGGTTCTTGAATACATTCACCATCACAAAACCGCCGCGCTGATCCGCGCCGGTCTGACGATGGGCGCCCGCATGATGGGCGGCGCCGGACGCGACGTGGAGATTCTCGCTCAGGCGGGAATGAAACTCGGTTTGATTTTTCAGGTGGTGGATGATATTTTGGACGTGGTCGGAGACACCGCCGCGTTGGGGAAACAGGCGGGGGCCGATGAAAAACTCGGCAAGCTGACCTACCCCGCCCTGATCGGTCTCGATCAATCGAAAGCCCGGGTCAACGCGCTTCGCGACGAGATCTTCGCCCTGCTCGAACCCGAGGGCGAACGCGCCCGGGTTCTGCTTGATATTACGACGGAATTAGTTGAGCGGGAGGCCTAGCGCTTTTCGATTGTAAGTAATTCGATCATACTATATGTTTTACGCCGGAGTGAACGCGGCCGCCCCAGCTTACAGGGTCTCGCCTCGAACTCGCCGGGATACCCATTCACGTCAGGTTCGTTCTTATGGTTCTTGAACGCATCAACAGTCCGGAAGACCTCCGCGCGCTCGATCGATCCGAGCTGGAGCCGCTGGCTCAGGAGATCCGGCAATCCATCATCGACGTCGTCAGCCAGAAAGGCGGCCACTTCGCGCCCAATCTGGGGGCGGTCGAACTCACCATCGCGCTGCACCGGGTTTACAAAACGCCCGCCGATAAAATCGTGTGGGACGTGGGGCACCAGTCGTATCCCCACAAGATTCTGACCGGCCGCCGCGACCAGTTTCACACCATCCGCCAGTACAACGGTCTCTCCGGCTTTCCCCGCCGCTATGAGAGCCCCCATGACGCCTACGGCGTGGGTCACGCCAGTACGTCGATCTCGGCGGCGCTGGGCATGGCGGTCGCGCGCGACATCAAACAGGCCGATTACAAGGTCGTCGCCATCATCGGCGACGGAGGCCTCACCGGCGGCGTGGCGTATGAAGGCCTTGATCACGCCGGTGACGTCGGCGCCGACGTGCTGGTGATTCTCAACGATAACGATATGTCGATCGCCCCCAACGTGGGCGGCATCTCACATTATCTCAACCGGATCATCAGCAGTTATTACTACAACAAAACCAAGAACGACATCGACAAAGTCATTGAAAAAAGCCTGGGCGACGCTATCAGCAAGCGCATCCGCAAGATGCAGGAAAGCCTCAAGTCGCTGATCGTGCCCGGCGTCTTTTTTGAAGAACTCGGCTTCCGCTACTTCGGCCCCATTAACGGCCACGACGTTCATATCCTTGAAGAAACACTGGCTCACCTGCGCGAATTGAAAGGCCCCAAACTGCTTCACATCGTCACCGAAAAGGGCCACGGCTATAAATTCGCCGCCAGCGACCCCGCCAACTGGCATGGGGCCAAGCCCTTCGACGTCACCACCGGAAAACCCTCCGCCAAAAAGAGCGACAAACCCTCGCCGCCCAGTTATACCCAGGTGTTCAGCGAGGTCATATGCAAGATGTCAGACAAAGACGACCGCGTGGTCGGTATCACCGCCGCCATGCCCAGCGGCACCGGTCTCTCGGCGTTACAGAAACACCGTCCCGAACGCTTTTACGACGTCGGCATCGCCGAACAGCACGCCGTACTGCTGGCCTCGGGCCTCGCCTGCGAAGGCCTGCGCCCGGTCTGCGCGATTTACTCGACCTTCCTGCAGCGCGCCTACGACCAGATCTACCACGACGTGTGCATCCAGAACCTGCCGGTGACCTTCGCGCTCGATCGCGGCGGCGTGGTCGGCGACGACGGCGCCACCCATCAGGGCCTGTACGACACCGCCTATCTGCGCACCTTCCCCAATATGGTGGTGTCGGCGGCGGCCGATGAAAAAGACCTCTCCCAGCTGCTCTGGACCGCGCTCCATCACGACGGACCCTTCGCGGTGCGGTATCCGCGCGAAAACGGCGAAGGCGTCGAATGGAGCACGGAAGAAGAGCCCATCCCCATCGGCAAGGGCGTGGTGATGCGTGAAGGATCGGGCGTCGCCATTCTGGCTTACGGCTTCATGGTATACCGCGCGCTCGAAGCCGCCGACCTGATGGAAAAGGCGGGGATCAGCCCCACCGTGGTCAACATGCGCTTCGCCAAGCCCATCGATCAGGAACTTATCAAAGAGCTCGCGAAAACACACCATCACTTCGTGGCCTATGAAGATCACACCTTCCACGGCGGATTCTCCAGCGCCGTGTCGGAAGCGATGCACGACAACGGGTTGGAAGGCGTCCCGCTCTTGCGGCTGGCGCTGTCGGACGAGATCATCGAACACGGCCCGCGCAAACAGGTCTTTGAAGATCACGGCCTCTTGCCCTCGCAGGTCGCCAAACGCATTGAAGACTTCGTTCACGCCAAGGCTTCGGCCATGATCGCGTGAGTGGAATCGATCGCAATCAGTTCAACAGCGGCCCGTGACAATCACGGGCCGTTTTTTTATGGTGTTCTCTTTCAAGCGTCGCAGAAAATGGCTCCCCATCGCCGGATCATGGAGTAAGCGTGAAACAGAGAAAACGAAAAAACACGGTAAAACCGGTCGACCTGATGGCGGTGTACCTCGTGTTGCGAGAGACGTTCGGGCATCGCGGCTGGTGGCCAGGGGATTCGCCGCTCGAAATCGCTGTCGGCGCGATCCTGACCCAGAACACCAGCTGGAAGAACGTCGAGAAGGCCATCGCCAACCTCAAGGCCGAGCGCGCGCTCTCGATCCGCGCCTTGCGCGATCTTCCCGTCGATGAACTCGCCCGAATCATACGGCCCTCGGGCTATTTCAATCAGAAGGCGCTCAAACTGAAGGCGTTCGTTGAATTTCTCGACCGGGATTACAAGGGAAGCCTGACCGCCGCTTTTCGAGACGATACGGCGGCGTTGCGTGAAAAACTGCTGGCGGTGAAGGGAATCGGCAAAGAAACCGCGGACTCGATTCTGCTGTACGCGGGCGGGCATCGCTCGTTCGTGATCGATCTGTATACCAGGCGCATTCTGACGCGTCACGGCTGGGCGCCCGAAGACGTCGAGTATGACGAGATGAAGGCGATGTTTGAAGACGCCATTCCGCCCGAGGTGGAACTCTATAACGATTACCACGCTCAACTGGTGGCGGTGGGCAATCGCTTCTGCCGCAAAACGCCGTCCTGCGAGGGATGCCCGCTACAACCGATGTTGCCGTAGCGCCGCGAAGCCCTACTGCGCGGCGGCGGGCGGCTCGACCAGAATCAGCGTCCCGCGCGAAGGCCCGCGCTGAACCATGAATCCATAACGTACGCCCGGATCGTTGGGGGCGAGCAGGTTGAAGTCCCACCCCTGCGCGGCGCGCTCGCCCAGCAGGGTGAGAATCTCGCCGCCGATGAAATTCACCGCCAGTTCTTCCGGAAAGCCGCGATTCATCATCTCGACGGATGACGCCAGATGGGTCCGTTGAATGATCGAGGGCCCGCCGTAGGCTTCGCTGGCCTGCGCGAGCTGGTTGGGGTTGTTGAAAAAGACGATCAGCTTGGTCGTACCGCCGATGACCAGCCGCTCGTCGAGCACGCTGAAGGTCACCTCGGGCGAACTGGCGTTCATCGGGCGCTTGACCGCGACCGGAGAGCCCGCGTCGCGGTTCTGAATCACCACCATGCGCGGGTTCTGCGCCTGTTGGGGGTCGAGCGGCTGCAGAAACTCCTCGCTCACCCAGCCCGCCAGCGAATCGCCGGATAGAATCCGGCGCCAGCCGGGGCGTTCTTCAAGCTGAATCACCACGTCGTTCTTGCGCAAACGGCCCAGCGAGCGGTACACCTCGCCCGGCGCTTCACGCACGTTGACCAGGTCGCCGGTGATGGCGAACAGCTGGCGCGGCAGCGGCGTCACGAAATTGGGGTGAATCCACCCCGTGACGCCTTCGGTGGTTTTGGCGTGAATCCAGCCGTCGACCGTCTCGATCTCGATCAGCAGTGTTCGGCCCGGCAGGGTGTCGACGATGGGAAAGGTCAGGTTGGGGCCTTCACGGAAACGAACGCCCGCTCCGCTGACCTGGTAGAGGTTGTTTTGAGGCAGCGCCAGCGGCAACAACGGCAGCGCCGCATCAGGATCGGGGGCTTGCGCTTGCGCTGGAGCGGTCACGGGCGTGGTAAATCCACCGGTCTGGATCGAATCGCCGACCGGCTGCAACGAGTCGGGAGGCAGCGTGGGAATCGTGGGGTAAATCGAAGTTGTCGACGTGGAGGCGTCAATCGCCGCCGACGCGGCTTCGGGCGTAGCGGAAGAAGGGGTGGCGCTGGGGTAAACATCGCCCGAGCGAACCACCTGAATCACGTCGGCGCGCCTGACGCGAATCTGAATCACGACTTCGCCGGGAATATCGACGATGTATTCGTCAGGGGTTTCTCCCGCGATGGAGCCGATGATCTGATCGCCGCTGCGCAGCAGGAGAGTATCGGCGAGCGCGCCCGGCGCGGCCAGAACGCATAACATTACAAAGAAGAGAAGACTCGGAATTCGCATCGGGCCTATCCTTTCCAGCGCGGACGCCGGGATGGCGTCCGCGAGAGGGCGTACCTTTTTCTCCCCGTCAACCGTCCTATTGAGATACAACGATGGTATCATGGATTCGCAACGCCGGGGAGACCGCGCGGGAGGACGAATATCGCCAATGCAGACAAACGCCGATCGCAAGACGCGAGACCGATCGCAACAGCGCGTCCTCGCCGTCATTGTAGCGCTGGTTTGCGGGTTTGGGACGCTGGCGAACGCGGCGGAAAGCGAAATCGCGCCGATTTTCGTCGACCAGATGGGGTATCCCGCGCCAGCTGAAAAAGTCGCGCTGGCTTCGTCGCCGGTGGCGTTGCCTTTCACCCTGCTTGACGCCCAGACGCGCGAGCCTCGTTTTGAGGGCTTTCTACAGCTGCGCGAGGCCGCCGACCCCGCCAGCGGCGCCAACCTGTGGGCGGCGCGTTTCACTCCCTTTTCGGCCACCGGCGAATTCGTGATTCACGTCCCGAGCCTGGGCGACTCGCCCCGCTTCATCATCGGCGCGTCGCCGTACGCCGATGGCGCCCGGCAGGCGATGAAGGCCTTCGCCTATCTGCGCCGCGCCGTCGAGCCTTCGCCGCATCGCGTGGTTGAGTGGGAGCATCGCGCGGAAGCCTCCAGCCCCGCCGTTTCCGCCGCCAGCGGGACCGACCCGCCCGCCGCGCGCAACCTGGAAGGCGGCTGGATGGACGGCGGCGATCCGGGTCAGTACGTCCCCAGCGGGGCCTATGCCGCCGGCGTCTTGCTGACCTTGCATGAACTCGCCCCCAACCGCTACGGCGACGGCGCGCTGTCGATTCCAGAAAGCGACAACGGCGCGCCCGACATTCTCGACGAAGCCCGCTGGGAACTCGAATGGCTGCTGCGCATGCAGACCGCCGAGGGCGCCGTCAACCACAAACTGACGCCCGCCGACATGGGCGCGGGGGCCGAGAAGCAGGACCGCTTTCTTTTCGCGCCGTCGACCGCCGCCACCGCGTTAACCAGCGCGGTGTTAGCCAAAGCGGCGCGGGTTTACTCGCCCTATGACGCCACCTTCGCCGCCCAGTGCAAAACCGCTTCGCTATCAGCCTGGCGCTGGCTGGAGAACAACCCCAACGACGAGGGCTTTATCAACCCGCCAGAAGCCGCCACCAAGGCCTATACCGATCCCGACGACAGCGACGAGCGCTTCTGGGCGGCGATCGAACTCTACGGCCTCACGCACGATCGCGCCTGGCTGGGCGTCATCGCGGCGCTGGCGCAAAAGCGCGTGCCCCTGCTTTCCGCCTCGGGGTATTGGGGCAACGTGGCGCCGCTGGCGGTGGCGTCATTGTTGTTACAGAACGACCGGGAAGAACTGGAAGGCCTGGGCAATGAGGCGCGGCGCGACCTGCTGTCGCTGGCCGACATTCTTTCTGAAGAGAGCGAACGTGACGGGTTTCTGCTCACCCTGCAGGAGGGCGAATTCGTCTGGGGGTCGAACGCCGCCGTGCTGCAAAACGCCTCGATTCTGCTGATGGCCGATTACTTTCACCCTCAGCCGGCGTACCGCGAGGCGGCGCTCGATCAGTTGCATTACATACTGGGGCGCAACCCCAACTCGATCTGTTATCTCACCGGCTTCGGCCAGCGTTCGCCGATGAACCCCCACCGCATGAAGGGGCTTCAGGGCAAAAGCAAGACGCCGCTGCCGGGCTTTCTGGTAGCGGGGCCCAATCAGTTTCTCAACGACGGCGCGTTAAAAAGCCGCTTTACCAGCACCTCGCCGCCCGCCACCGCCTATCTCGACAGTGAAGAGAGCTTTTCGTCTAACGAGTTCACCCTGCCCTGGAACGCGGCGTTTGTCTTCACCGCCACCCTGTTAAGTGAATAGGTGTGGTGGCTGAAAGCCGCCGCCGGTCTATGCGCCCAGTGGCGAGGGATTTTCATCAACCAGCGGGATCGGATTGCGCCGGCGCCTCGCTGTTACCCCGCTCCAGAGCATGCGCGATGGCGCCGAGATTCGCCCCGATTTGTTCGAGCGCTTTGATGAGTTTCGAAAACAGTTGAATGAACAGTAAAAGGCAAATTAAACCGAATAAGAAATCCAGCATGATTCAATCCCCCCTTTTTATTCCTGACGAATTTTCCCCCATGTTTTATTCATTTTTTTAAGCATGGCGAATCATTCATCTCGTTCTCCAATGACGAAAACCGAACTCGCGCCTTCGGGGCCGGGCGCGCCTGTACCCGGCGAGCCGGATCGAAGCGGGCTGAGGCGAAACGGAAACCTGGATATTTTTTACCGGGGAGGTCTTTTGCTTTTTGACCGGGACGGCGCGCTCCAGCTCGTCTGCGATGCGTTCGAGCGCCGCCGAAAACTCGTAGACCCAATAGAGGATAAAGAGTGGGAGAACGATTGAAATAATCAATCCGGAGATTATGTCAAAAAGTAGAAAGTACTCCATTATCGGCTGGCCCTCTCCAGTTTTCGCCTGCGCGCGATCAATGCGGCGGCGATCCGTTGCAGCGAGCGGACGGCTTTTGAGAAGTAATAAAGCGTAATGAAGAGTAAAATGAGATCGTAGGTAAGAACAAACACGGGCGGCGCTCCCGGGTGAATGTCAGTGTTGCTGAATCACTTAATCACGAAACGCCACCGATGTCATCAGAAAAATCGTTGCTTGTGATATTTTTCTGTTTTTTTCATGATCCACGCGGGGAGGAAATCTTGCCCGGTCTCACCATAAGGGCGGGTTTCAAACCTGCCCCTACCATACGCCGTTTCTCTTTCACGAATCGTTTGAGTGTGCCATGCGTTTACGTTGAATCAAAATTAAGAAACCGTTTCTCCATCCGATCGCCTCAGCAACCAGCGGGCGCGCTAAACGCGCACAGTCCAAAGACTCGCCACGGCTTCTGGCCGTTCTCCCCCCGAAGATCGGGGGGAGTTAGAGGGGGGTTGAGCGCATCGCGCAACCTTCACGATTCATCTTACAACCCCCTCCTTCACCTCCCCCAAACTTTGGGGGAGGAAATCTTGCCCGGTCTCACTATAAGGGCGGGTTTCAAACCTGCCCCTACCATACGCCATTTCTCTTTCCCGAATCGTTTGAGTGTGCCATGCGTTTACGTTGAATCAAAATTAAGAAACCGTTTCTCCATCCGATCGCCTTAGCAACCAGCGGGCGCGCTAAACTCGTACAACCCAAATACCGGGCGGCGGGCACTGCCCGCCCAACGGGCGCGCTTGGTCCGCAGAACCCAAAGACTCGGCAGCCGACACTGTCAGCCGGGCGCTGTCGGCTTATTTGAGGTGTTCGCCGCCGTCGATGAAGATCCATTCGCCGGTGATGAAATCGTTTTGCAGAAGAAACAGCACCGCGCGCGCGATATCGGCGGGGTCGCCCTTGCGGCGAAGCGGGACGCGGATCTGCATGCGCTCCATGTAGGCGTCGCCCTCGCCGGGGGGAGGCAGAATGAGGCCCGGACAGACGCCGTTGACGCGCACTCCCGGGGCGAGTTCCTTCGCCGCCATGCGGGTAAACTCAAACAGCGCTTTCTTGGTCAGCGTATAGGCGAAATAGTTGGAATGCTTCTGGGTGATCTTGGTATCGAGCAGGTTGACGACCTCTCCCTCCCGGCATCGCCGCGCGAAATCGCGCGTGAGAAAAAACGGCGTCTTGAAATTAAGCGTGAAATGCCGATCGAAAAGGTCTTCGCTGGTTTCGAGCAGTGCAGCGCGTTCGAAGATGGAGGCGTTATTGATCAACGCGCGGCAGCCGGGCATGCGTTCAAAGACGCGTTCAACCATCGCGAGCGCTTCATCCAGACGGCCCAGATCCGCCTGAAACAGTTCACACTTCATCCCGATGGCTTCCATCTCGCGCGCGGCGTCTTCGGCGTCTTCGCGCGAGTGGTGGTAATGCAGCGCGATGTTCCACCCGGCGCGCGCCAGGGTCAGCGCGATCTCGCGGCCAATGCGCCGCGCGCCTCCCGTGATGAGAGCGGTTGGTGAGGTTGAGCCGTTCATGATCGCGCGGCGGCGGCGTTCCACGTGTTGTAATGAACGCAATCCGCGATGGGCAGCCGGGTCTTTTTCAGCTCGCCGTCGGCGGCGTAGCCCACCGGCGCGACCAGCGGCGCGATGAATCGGCGCGGGATGTTCAGCGCCTTTTTCACGCGGCGCTCGTCGAAGCCTTCCATCGGAACGGTGGCCAGCCCCGCCGCCGAAGCCGCCAGCATGAACACCATCGCCGACAGCATCACCTGTTTGGTCAGCCAGTATTCTTCACTCACGGCGGGCAGCCTCGGGATGGGACGAAACAGGCTCATCACCGGCAGTACGGTCGATTTCCATAACCAATGAACGCCCCCCGGCCCCTTGTCGAACGCCAGCGGGATGATGCCGCGCAGCATTTTTTCGTATCGTTCATTGATGGCGCCGGCGTCTTTTTCCTGCTGAATTACGCGTTCGAAGTTCGCGCGATACACCTGGCGGTCGCCGAGAAAAACGACCACGGCGGGCGCTTCGACGATCTGCTTCTGCCCCATGCAGGCGGGCAACATGCGCTCTTTTAATGCGGGGTCGGTGACCACGGCGAAATGGGTGGGCTGAAGGTTATAGCCGCTCGGCGCCCAGTGCGCGAGATCGAGCAGCCGCTCCAGCGCGCCTTCGGGCAGCGGGTCGGGCTTGAAATGACGCACCGCGCGGCGGGCGCGCACCAGCGTCTCAAACGCATCGAAATCCATGATCGGCTCCAATGGGTGAACTTGCTTGTTCCTGATTATAGCGCCCGGTGAAACGAGGATCGAATGGAGCCACACAATCGGCGAATGAACCGGCCTCCCGGATGATGAATCGGTTTCAAGTATTGGGAGCGATAACCGGGCGGGCCTGTTGTCTGGCCCGTCAGAGAGAAGTTGAACCTGTCATGACGTAAACCGAACGCGCGCCGTTAGACTCATACACCGCGTGACCGGTGAGTGATTTCGCCGTCGCTTCGCCGAAAAATCGCCACGCGCCGCCAGCGCCGTCTTCACCCCGCGCGAGAAACCACTCGCCAAGCCGCACGCCCGCGTAGTCAACGCCGTTCACGCGCATCGTCAACGCCGTACCGGTCTGCTCGATCGTGACGCCCATCCATTCGATCGCGGGTTCGCCGTACAGTCCACCCAGCGCCAGCGACCAGCTCCCCGCGATGGGCTCGCCTTCGCTTTCGATGAGCTCGCCGCGCAGGGTCGACCAGCCCGAAGGCGTCTCCGCCACGCCGGTCAGACCGCCATCGGCCAGCCGCAGACCGAGATCGGTCTCGCCGCCGCCGTCATGCGCCACAAGAAGATCGTTCGCGGAAAACGCGTAGATAAAATCGCCCTCGGCGGGATCGCTCATCAGCCACTGGGTCAAACCCGCCGAGCGGTCGAGCGCTTCAAGATTGATGAAGCCCAGCGAGGGCGCGGGCTTGCCGTCATCGGCGTATTGGCCGCTGAATTCCACAGCCCACAGTCCGCTGAAATCGCCGCTCATCGCCGCCGCCCGCTTCAATTCTACGTGATAAGCAAGATCGCCGTCCATGCCGGTTTCCGTCAGGTCTCCTGCGATGGAGTCGCCGCTGAGTACGCCTTCAAACGCTTGCGTTCCATCGGGGCTTTTACCCGAGACCGTCGAGCCGGAACGCGACAGCGCGATGTAATCGGTTGAGAATGGATCGCTCAACACATCGGTCAAGCGCGGCTTGTTGTCAGCCAGATCGATGCGCACCACCATGAAATGATGCGAGGGCGTTCCGGGCCGCTCAGCCGAAATCAGCGAGGCTTCGCCGCTCCACGCGCCCAGCAGGGGCGTGTACAACGCATAGGCGCGGCCCGCGTCCCAGGCGGCGCGGAACAGCAACAGATCGTCCGCGTCGACGAGGTTGTTGAAATCGAGATCGTACTCGCTGCCCTTATCGCGCCAGGCGGCGGCGAGAATGAACAGGTCGCCCGCGTCGGCCTTGCCCGACCGGTTGAAATCGATGGCGGCGTCCGGTGAGAAAATGAATTGCGCCGAGCCGCATAGCGGGAACCATGACAGGATCAGAATACTCAGAATCGTTTTTCGCATATTTGCCGCGCTACCCGGAAAATGAGTTGCTTACCGCCGTTTCAGGATCACGTAATCCTGCCAGCCATCGGGCGCGGGCAGGTAATCGGCCAGATCGAACGCCTCCGTCCAGCGGCGTTCGATGTATGGCTTAAGAATAAAGGCGTTGCCATACCGGGCGGGGTCCAGCTCGCGGGCGTCCGTTTCTCCGAGGGCCTGATATGGATAAAACAGAAAGCCGCTCTCTTCAAGCCGGGCCAGACCGCCGCGCAGGGTTTCACGCGAGGGAACGCCCAGGTTGGCCGCTCCGCTTAATACCGCCTCCGCCACGGCGCGCCCCTGCACGGTGAGCGCCGCCAGCCCGCCGGGTTTAAGCAGGCGGGCCAGCTCGGCCAGCCATGCCCGCGAGGCTTCTTCGGGCAGATGACTGAAGACGGAATACGCGTAGACCGCTTCAAAGAATCCATCGCTGAAATCGAGAGGCGGCGCGGCGGGCCCAGCCGAACACGCAGCGAAGTCGAGATGAAGATCGCACCAGCCAACCGCCTCCGCGTCGAGATCGGTTCCATAGAAGCGGCCTCGGCCCGCGTACAGGGCGAAATGACGCAGGATGCGTCCGCAACCGCAGCCGAAATCGAGAACCGCGCCGCCGCCGCGAAAGTTCATCCCCGCCTCGCGCAGACAGCGTTCGATCCGGCGCCAGTCGACCAGCCCGCCCTGATTGAAGCGCTTCCATGAGGCGTTTTCACCGATCACGCGCGCGCGCAGCCCTTCGCCGGGAAAGGCGTAGTTCACCGCCTGAATCTCGTGAAAGATCGCCGGGCCGTACCACATCAGCCAATACCAGAACTCGGGCCCATCCACCTCGGGAAACGCCCGGCTCACGCCGTATTGACGCCGGCGGATGCGCTCGCCCGCGCGGAAAATCGCGTTCACGCGTGGGTAGGGGGTATCGGGAAATCGGTCGCGCATGGAGTTTGGAACATCGTTCTGCATGATGGAATCTCATCTGGAAAACACATCGTATCGTACATCCACGCGCCGGGCCATGACGAGGCTGTATTTTTTCGCCGCCGTGAGTTGAAAAAGATTGGTCAATTCGTGGTAAGATGAACTCTCCGATCGATTATTTGCCATGACATGCCGCGCCCTCGGGAGGTATCGAATGACCCGCCAGCCCTCGAATGGTTTTACCTTGATCGAACTGCTGATCGTCGTCGCTATCATCGGAATCCTCGCCGCCATCGCCATTCCCAACTTCATCAACGCCCAGGTCCGCGCAAAGGTCGCCTCCTGTGAATCGGACCTGCGCTCACTGGCGACCGCGATGGAGATGTATCGCATGGATAACAACATGTACCCGCCCACGCCCAACACGGCGGGCAACCTGCGCTTCGCCCGCCTAGCCAAGCTGACCTCGCCGATTTCGTATATGTCTTCCGTCCCGCTCGATCCGTTCCGCAAGGGCGTCGACGTGTCGTCTTCGAATATGTTTCAGGCCGACGACAGCGCCTATCCGCTGTGGGACCCGGAAACCTTCGATGCGAAAAAAGAAGCCAACAGCCGCGATCTGGAATGGATGCCCGTCGAAAAAACCCGCCGTCATCGCTGGGTGTTGCACGGGGCCGGGCCCGACACCGATTACGAGGCCGCCGAGGGATATCCGCTGCATTATTACAACGCCAGCAACGGCGTCGTCAGCAGCGGCGATATTTACCGCTTTGGTCCGTAAAAATCAGGCGAAATGAAAGCGGAAAGGGGCGGCGGCCGGCCGCCCTTTTTTTGTTCGGGCGAAAATTTTTTTCATGATTGAATAAATAGTGCAACTCCACGCCCCGCGATACGAAATACTCTATACAGGCGCGATGAACCAGAACCCATGGAGCCACGAGGGCTGATGACAGCCGCACCCCACGCCGAACCATTCGATGAGATCGAGCTGTCCGCCCGGTTGGCCAGCGGCGACGAGCATGCTTTCGCCTTGCTGGCCGGGCGGTATTCGGCGGTGGTGTTCCGCTTTACCCGGCGCATGCTGGGGTCGGCTGAAGACGCGGAAGACGCCACCCAGGAGGCTTTCATGGAGCTATATAAAAACCGCGCCCGGCTCAAACCCGGCGTCAGCCCGTTGCCTTACCTGTACACCGTGGCGCGGCGCAAGGCGATCAACAAGTTGCGCTGGCGCGCGGTGCGGTCGCTGGTTTCGCCCATGACCGAGGCCGACGAAAACCGGCTGGAGGCGAGCGGCGAGTGCCCCCGCCGGTCGCTGGATGAACAACGCGCCGAAGCCGCGCTGCAGCGGGCGCTCAATGGACTGAAACCCGACAAGCGCGCGGTCGTCATTCTGCGGTTTTTTGAAGAACGAACTTACGCCGAAATCGCGGCGATTATGAACAAACCCGAAGGCGCGGTGAAATCGCTCGCCTTTCGCGCGGAACGTGAACTGCGCGACCGCCTGCCCGATGACTGGATGTACCTGACCACGGGAGACACGCCATGACCGATCTCGATCGACTCGAACAGACGCTCTTTATATACGCTGAATACCGGCTGGGCCGCTCTGACGCCATGACGCCGGACGAAGCCGGAGCCCTGAGCGAACGGATCGCCGATGACTCCACGCTGCGCGAGCGCGCCGAAGCCATCGAGGCCCGGCTGCGCCGCATGCGGGCGGCGCCCGCGCCCCGCGCTCCCGAGGGTCTGGCCGCGCGCTGTCTCGATGCCGCGCGGCGTCCCGCGCCGGTCATGCGGCCCGTGAGGCGCTGGGCGGCGGCTTTCGCCCTGATCGCCGCCGTTTTCGCGCTGGGCATGATGGTTGAACATCAGCGCGTCCAGACCGGGGCGGACGTCTTCGCGCAACTGATCGCCGATCAATCGGGCGAGATGCAGCGGCTTGAAGACAACCTGGCGAAAAAATACGGCGCCGAACTGACGGCGGCCAATCCCTGGAGCGGCCCCATCGGCGCGCTCAAACAAACCAACGCCAGCCTCGCCGCCGCGTTTGAAAAACACCAGACCGACCCGGTCGTCGCGCGCGGCCTCACCATCGCGGTGATGCAGAACCTGGCGCTGCTCAAATCATTGAATCAGTACGTCGAGTCGAGCGGCTCGATTCCCGAATTCGATTACGCCCTGTTCGACGCCAACGAGTCGCCCGCGATTTAGGCGGCATCCAAGGTTCGCGAAGCGCCACGTCCGGGGTGGACGCTTCAGGCGGGGATGAAACTGTAAAACCGTTCCAGAAAATATTCCAAAGATACGAGGAGCACCGAATCATGAAACGATGGACCCATGTCACGATGAATTTGCTGATGGCTTTGCTGTTGTGCGCCGCGCTGAACCCCATTGCCCGCGCGGTTGAAAACACGAACGGAGAAAACGTCGGCGACGTTACCGCGGCGATTCAGAAATTGCGCGAGAAAAGCGACGACGCCATGCAGAAGGCGGATGAAAAAGCCCAGAAGGCTCATGAAAAACAGCAGCAGAAACTTGAAAAGGCGCAGCAGAAGCTCGAACGCCTGCAAGTGGAGCTGGAGCGAAAGGTGAAAGACAGCGAGGAACGCGCGGAGATTCTGGCGCAGATACAGTCCGACCTCGACCTCGATCTCGACCTCGATATCCCGAACATCCACGTCGCCATTCCTCCCGTTCCACCGGTGAGTCCTCCTCACCTGGGCCATGTCGCCGACCATTTTAAGGGCGAGTTGGTGAAAGACGTCGTGTTCAAGCGCTTTGAGGCGAGTGGAGACCTGCCGGTTCAGATCGAATCGTCTTTCAGCTCCATCGTGATCGAACCGACGGACGCCAACCGCATCTCGGTTGAAATCGTGAAACAGGCCGGCGCGAAAACCCGGGAAGAGGCTCAAAAACTGATCGAGAAATTCGACGTTACAGTAGAAAAGAAAGAGGCCGTGCTGGTTGGAGTCCAGTTTAAAAACCAGAACGAAAAGATGGAAAACTCTTTCATGCACTGCGAGATTCACATTGAAGCGCCCGCCAGCACCACGCTGCGCATCAACAATCAGTTCGGCGACGTGGAAATCAACAAAATGAAAGGCGCGTCGGATGTGAAAAACCAGTTTGGCGGAACCCGCCTGTCCGAGACCGCCGGCGACCTCAACGCCTTCGTCCAATACGGCCCGCTTGAGATCGACAACCACGACGGCGCGCTGAAAGCCGGCGCCGGCTTCGGCGAAATGAAAATCAACGTCTCCGGCGCCGATCCGGTCAATGTCACCAGCAGCTACGGCCGCGCCGATATCTTTCTGCATTCAGCCGAGGCTCAGCTCGATGGCTCGTTTTCATTCGGCGACGCGCATGTGGTCGTCCCGCGCAATTTCTCAGGCCGGGTTGAAGCGTCAAGCAGCTTCGGCGAAGTCAACGCGATCGGCTTCGACTCGTTACAGAGCAAAAAAGAGATGTTCAGCCAGACGCTGCAAGGCAGCGTGGGCCAGGGCGCGGGATCGATCAAAGTTAAAGGCAGCTACGGACCGGTGAACATCGAACTGGCTGACAAGTAATCAACGAACGAGTTTTTATACTCAATCTACACACATTCCTGGTCAGAATATAATGGCCTTTTAGCAGACGGGCGGCGCAAGCCGCCCGCTTTTTTTATGCGCCGGGGGATCGGTTGCTTTTTCGATCGTGATACTATGACCGGACGGCAAAATTCTGATCCGTTTCAAAAAATGACTCGTACACCGTGATAAAAAAATGGAAGAATTGAACGGCATGATCCAGGTGGGCGCCGGTCGAACCATCGCGCTGCTCACCCCGGCGGATGACGCGGAAACGCGAAACGCCGCCGCGATGCTTGGCGAAGAACTTTCGCGCCGCGCCGCGATTGAGGTATCGTCGCGAACAATGGACGATCCATCCGATGACGCCGCGTTGCGCGTCTATCTCGCCCCGGCGAACGCGCTGCCCGAAGCCGTGAGTGAGCGGCTCGAAGCGCCGGTCCCGATCCATCCGTATCCCGATTACGCCAGCCATACCCATCTGGCGGTAATGAGCGGCGAGCCGCCCGCGCTGTTGTTGACCTCGGGCGCGGCGCGGGCGCTGCCTTTCGCGGCGGGACGCCTGCTACAACATCTTCGCGTATTCGCGGACCGGGTCGAGATCCCCCCGCTGCATGAAACCCGGCGTCCGCTGAACCCGATGCGCGGGCTTGTGTTTGATGGCGCTCCCGATGAATACGCCTCGCGCCAGAGCCAGCTGTGGGGCAACAACCTGATCGGTGGCACGCGCCCCTTTGAAGACACGTGTCATGAACGGCGCTTGCTGATGGGCCCGCCCGCGCGGGCGGAGAGCAGCGCCATCGTGTGTTTTTCGCCCGGCGATGAAGAGTGGCGGCTTGAACTCGACGTGCTTCCGCTGGAAGGCGAGCGCGAGTTCTGGCTCGACGCGTCGCGCTTCTCGCCGGATGCGTTACAGGATCTGCTGGATGACGTATTCGGCGATCCGTTTCCCCCGGTTCGCGTTCTAGCACACCGCTCGGCGGGCGAAGGTTTTGAAACGCTCAAACGCGAGGCCCCTCTCAGTATGCAACTGGCGGCGCTTCATCCGCTGGCGGGCGAGACGGCGCTTGACCTGGCGCGCGCGCATACCGAACTGGCCCCGATGATCTACGCGGCGCTGGGCGTGTGCGGCGGCGAGGCGGAGTGGGCGCGCTTCGTGTGGTCGAGCCTGGGCTGGTCGCCGCAGGACTCGCTCGAAGACATGTTGAAGGCGTACGCGCGTTGTTATTATGGCGAAGAGCGGGCCGCCGAAGCGGCGGCGCGCCTGATGAATGGAGAAGCGAAGCCCTTTGAAGAGATGAAGCGGCTGGCTTGATCGAACCAGAAAACTGGGGTATTCCAATGACGGAACCGGTGAGACGATTAAACGCCGATGGATGCGAAGTCGAGGTTTACCGCGACAAAGACGCGGTGGGCGTGGCGGCGGCGGAATATACGGCGAGCGTGATTGAATCGGTGGTGCGGGAAAAAGGCGCGGCGCGGGTGATCTTCGCGACCGGCGCGTCGCAGTTCGAGTTTCTGCGTGCGCTGACGCGAATCAGCCTGCCGTGGAACCGGGTCGCCGCGTTTCATCTCGACGAATACCTCGGGCTGCCGATCGGCCATCCCGCCAGTTTTCGAAAATACCTCAACGAGCGCCTCTTTTCGCTGGTTAATCCGGCGGAGGTTCATCTGCTCGACGGCGAGGCCGCCGACCCCGAGGCGGAATGCGCGCGATATACCCGGTTGTTGCTGGCGGACGAAATCGATCTGGCCTGCATCGGCATTGGCGAAAACGGCCACATCGCGTTCAACGATCCACCCGTGGCCGATTTTCATGACCCGCTTATGGTGAAAGTGGTCGAGCTGGATGAAGCCTGCCGCAAGCAGCAGCTGGGCGAAGGCTGGTTCCCCACCATGGATGACGTCCCCACTCACGCGTTGACGCAGACCGTGCCCGCCATCCTGCGCGCCGAGCGCGTCAGTTGCGTGGTTCCCGATGAACGCAAGGCGCGAGCGGTGCATGACGCGCTGAAGGGGCCGATTGAAACGCTATGTCCCGCGTCGAGCCTGCGTACGCACGCCCGCGTCAGAATCTGGCTCGACGAGCCCGCCGCCTCTCTGCTTTAGCGCGAGCGGCGTCCGTAACCAGCGGCTGAGACGAGTCGGGAATCAATTTCCGGCGGGATGAATTCGGGCGGCCTGCATGTAGATCGGGCTTTGTGAAAGCTCGATCTCCAGCTTTTCACCCACGCGGTATAACTGCGCGGTCTCGCCCAGCATGGTGACCGCCTGATCGATGGAAGCGTCGAGCGTCAGCGTGATCAGGTGAGTGCGTCCGGTGGTCCACGCGGCGAGGGTTTCACGCTCGCCGTTGCTGAACAGCAGAAGGTAGTCTTCAGGTTGTTCGGAGGGCAGGCGCGAGATGAAGGTCATGTCGCGCGTCTGTTGAGAAAACGTTTTCACCGCCCAGTAGGCGAGTTTCGGCGTGAGGTCGGGTTCTACGGTTCCAAAGTTATGTTCTTTTTCTTCGGGGTCGTCGCCGTCGTTCTTCCAGTCGTACCAGATGCTGACGCGCACCCCCGCCATGAAATTGGTCAGCAGCTGGCGCACGAGATAGCGCGCCTGTTGTTCCTGGTCGATCAGTACGCGCCCGTCGTTGTAAACCGAGTAGCCCCACTCGCCGGACAGAATCGGGATGAACTTTTCCGGCGAATACCGATCGATCAGTTCACGCAGATCGCGGTACTCGTCGTAGGCGGTCTCCGGTTCGCTGGAGCGATAGGGATGAACGCTGACCGCGTCGACGGAATCGAGCAGGCCGCCCTTGAACAGTTCCTCGATGAACTCTTTCGGAATCCGCGAAGTGGCGGGCGCGGCGATGGTGCAGAGCGGGTCGATTTTGCGCAACACCTCGACGGTTTCTTTGACCAGCGCCAGATAATCCTGCGCGCTGGGCTGAGGGGCCCAGAAATGTTCGAGGTTCGGCTCGTTCCAGATTTCCCAGATCACCGGCCCCTGGCCCAGCTTGATCAGCGCCTCCGCCGCGAACCGCGCGAACGCCTTGCGGCCTTCGGGGGTGACGACCGAATGCCCCTCTTCGTACAGCGGGTTGCTGTAGTCGAGAATGTACATGGGGATCTGGCCGCGCTTGCGCATGGCCTCGGTGAGGCGGATATACCCCTCGAAATCGTAGACGCCTTTTTCACGCTCGACGCTCGCCCAGACCAGATCCATGCGCAGCACGCCGAAGCCCGCCGCCTGAATCATGTCCATCTCGTCGTCGTTCGGGTCGACGAAATGAATGTTCACGCCGATCGCGTCAGGGACTCGAAAATGCGGCAGATCGCGCAGCGAAGCGTTCGCGGCGTTCGCGATCAGCAACAGAATTATCGGCCAGACGATTCTCATACGATTCCGTTTCATCGCCGCGCGGTTGAAAGCGCGGCGGCCTCGCCTGATTTAAATCGAATTATGATTTCTTTCGCATTATAACGAATTTCGAGCCGCTTTGGCCACTGTCAAACGGCGCTCCCCTTCAACTTTGACAAGAAATGATCTTATGCGCGATTATACCGCACGCGATCGCGGCTGTTTACTCCAGCCCCAACACGCTCCGCAAGCGGTCTTCGCCGATCTCTCCCACGCGCAGAATTTTCGGTTCGCTGCCCCGGCAATCCACCACGGTGGAGGGCGATCGCCGCGGCAGCTGTCCCGCGTCGAGCGCAAGATCAACCTCATCGATCAGCGCGCCCGCGTCATCCAGCGAGCGCGCGGGCGGCTCGCCGCTACGGTTCAGACTGGTGTTGATGAGCAGGCCGCCGCACTCCGCCAGCAGGTCCTGCAAAACGGGATAATCGGGCGAGCGCGCCCCCACCGATCCATCGCGTTCGGCGGGACATTCGGGATGCGCCGCCGCCACCAGCGTGAGCGGCCCAGGCCACAACGCGTCCGCCAGCCGTTGCGCCATCGCGCAGGGTGGCGCGTGTCCGGCGAGATCGCTCCAGCGCCTGACGAACAGGGCGAAGGGTTTATCGCCAGGGCGTCGCTTCATGTCGACGATGCGCCGCATGGCGTCATCTCGGCCGGCGCGGCAGATCAGGCCATATACGGTTTCGGTCGGAACGGCGATGACGCCGCCCGCGTCGAGCGTTTCAACGCAGCGGCGCAATGTGGCGGGAGTTGAGAGGGCGGGCAATACGGCGCTCATCAGCGAGTCAACGCATTCGCCTCGCGGGGCGGCAGAAACATGATGACGAATTCATGAAAAACCTCGGCGTCGAACTGATGCGGCGTACGCTCGCGAATGTATTTGAGGGCTTCAAACGAGACCATGCGCTCCCGGTCTTCGCGTCCGGTGCTGAGCGTATCGAACACGTCGACGATGCCGCAGATGCGCGCGCCCATCGAAATTTCACCGCCGCTCAACCCAAAGGGATATCCGCTGCCGTCGAGGCGTTCGTGATGATGCAGAATGATCGACTCGCTCTCCGGCGTCAGGTCGATGTACTCCTTCAGCATCTCGACGCCTTTCACGGTATGTTGACGCATGTCATTGTGCAGGCCTTCGCCAAGCAGGTCTTCTTTGTCCCATAAGTTCTTATTTATCAACAACTTGCCCAAGTCGTGCCACAGAAATCCCGGGCCGTACCGGTTCATCGCTTCCTGTTTGCTGATGCCCAGTGTGCGATGGGCGAGCCCCACGCCGAACAGACAGACGTTGAGCGAGTGTGAATACAATTCGTAATCGACGCTGGCTTTGACGATGAAATTGTGCGCGGCGTCGCGGTCTGAAAAGATGACTTCCAGCACGTTGGGCAGGATCTGTTCAGAGGTCTCGAGAACGTATTCTGGATTGGAGGTCTCGAAGATGTGGTGCATCCAGAGATGCGAAACGTTGTAAACCGCTTCGCATTTCTCTTCGACCGGGGCGTTTTCATCGTTGACAAGACTGGTCAAGTTTTCTTCGAAATGTTTGTCGAGATCGCCGAATTCCTCAGCGTCAACCAGAAAGTAAATGTCTTTCCGTAATTTGAAATCGAGCCAGTCGCCCTCCGTGAAGGGGTAGGTTTTGCTTCGGAACAAAATCGGCGCGTCGTCTTCTTCCCGTTGAATATATACGTCGATAGCCTTGTCGCCGACCGCCCGCAGGATGTCGGGAGTAACCGATATAAAGGAAGAATTCTCCATACGGCTCTATCCGCTTCAGAATAGTATGAATATAGAAAAAGAATATCACATAATCATATTTTAACCTAGATTTAATTGAAGCGTCGCCAACGAACCTTGATTCTCTTGTTTTCAGGAAATCTGGTTCTCCCCCCGAAGACCGGGGGGGGAGTTAGTGGGGGGTTGAACGCCAAATTGCTGCGTTCGCGCAAATTCGGTCAACCCCCTCCTCGCCTCCCCCATCTTGGGGGAGGAAAACGCCGGTCGACACATTTTACCTCAGCAACCAACGCCTAAAGACACGCCACTGCCGCTGGCAGTTCTCCCCCCGAAGACCGAGGGGAGTTAGAGGGGGGTTGAGCGCCAAATTGCTGCGTTCGCGCAAATTCGGTCAACCCCCTCCCAACCTCCCCCAGACTTTGGGGGAGGAAACAGCGCTCGACCACATCGCAGGGGGCGAGTTTCAGATCCGCCCTTACATCCCGCGCGCTTCAGCGACCAACGGGAGCGCTTGATCCGTACAGACCAAAGACCCGGCAGCCGACACTGTCGGCTTATAGTTCAACGCGCCATTGTTTGAGCAGGTGATCGAGCTGGTCGAGATCGTAGAAGGTAATCTCGATCTTTCCCTTGCTGGCGCCGCGCATTTTGATGTCGACCTTTGTTTGAAACGCCTCCTGCAGTTTTCGGCGCAGGTCTGACACGTACAGGTCTTCCTCTTTGGCGGGTTTGGATGTTTTTTCGGAGGATGAGGCGGGTTTCGCGTCATCGCCGCGCAGGTATTCCTCCAGACGGCGGACGCTCCATTGTTCTTCGATGGCCTTGTCGCAGGCTAGTTGGATCCGTTCCGGATCGCGCAGAGAGAGCAGCACCTTGGCGTGACCGACGCTGATACGGCCTTCATCGAGCATTTCCAGCACGTCGTCCGGCAGATTAAGCAGCCGCAGGGCGTTCGCAACCGCTTCGCGGCTTTTGCCCACCTTGTCGGCGATCTGCTCCTGCGTCATGGAAAAGCGGTCGCCGAGGTGCTTGTAAGCGCGGGCTTCTTCAACCGGCGACAGGTTGGAGCGCTGGATGTTTTCGACCAGCGCGATCTCCAGCATTTCCGCTTCTTCGGCGTCAAGCAGCAGGCATGGGACTTTCTCAAGCCCCGCCAGCCGCGAAGCGCGCAGGCGGCGTTCGCCCGCGATCAGCTGAAAGCGGCCCACGTTGGCGGGGTCGCGCCGCACCAGCAGCGGCTGCAGCACGCCCTGATTGCGGATCGATTCGGAGAGTTCGAGCAGGGCTTCGTCGTCAAAGCTCAGCCGGGGCTGCCAGTGGTTGGCTTCGATGACGTCGACGGCGATCTCTTCGATGGTTCTGGCGTCGTTGGTAACGGCGGCGGCTTCGACCTGCGCGTTAGACAGCAGCGCGGAAAGGCCACGGCCGAGGGCTTTTCGCTTCATTTTGAATGATTTCCTCCGCTACGCCCAGATACGCTTTCGCCCCGGACGATTCGGGGTCGTACTGCAGAATCGGCAGCCCGTGGCTGGGGGCTTCGCTCAGCCTGACGCTGCGGTAAATCACGTTTTGAAAGACAAAATCGGCGTAGACCTGGCGAATTTCGGTTTCCACCTGGTGGCTGAGATTCAGCCGCCGGTCCGCCATTGTAAGAAGGATTCCCTCCAGCGACAAGGAGGGGTTGAAACTCTGGCGAAGCAGGGTGGCCGACGACATGATGTCGGTGAGCCCCTCCAGCGCGTAATACTCGCATTGCACCGGAATCAGCAGCGAATCGGAGGTCAGAATGGCGTTGATGGTGAGCAACGCCAGCGAAGGCGGGCAGTCGATCACGATAAATTCAGGGTGCAGTTCATGCGGCGCATGGGCGAAAAAGTCGATCACAGCCTGGCTGAGGCGCTTTTTTCCGTCTTCCTGCCCACCCAGATGCAATTCAGCGGAGAGCAGGTCGCTGTTCGCGGGCGCGACCTTGAGGGTTTCCAGCGGCGTGGGCTGAAGAATCTCCGCCAGCGGCGCGCGATCGACCAGCACGTCGAAAACCGTGCCCTCGACCTCGTTTTTCGCCACGCCAAGGCCGCTGGACGCGTTTCCCTGCGAGTCGACATCGATCAGGATGACTTTTTTCCCGAGATGAGCGAGGCTCGCCGCCAGGTTGATGGCGGAAGTGGTTTTTCCGACCCCGCCCTTCTGGTTTACGATGGAAATGACGCGCGCCACAGGTTTCTCGCTTGTCTGCTGGGTTTGAACGGGTTCGGATTGGGCCGCAAGTTCATTCATCCGCTATTCGCGCCTCGAATGCGCCTCTCCGTGAGATTTCCGGTCGATTATCGGTGATGTTCCACGTGGAACAGGATTTCTGTGGTGATTTCATTCTCCCCCCGAAGACCGGGGGGGAGTTAGAGGGGGGTTGAGCTCCAAATTAATGCATCGCGTGGAATCGACAACCCCCTCCTTAGCCTCCCCCGAACTTTGGGGGAGGAAACGCTGAGCGATCTTACCGCAGGGGCAGGTTTGAAACCCGCCCCTGCAACCCGTCGTTTCTCTATTTCGTATCGTTTAAGCAATGTGAACGGTTCTCGTGCACCAAAATTCCGGCTGCGATGCTCAATCGCGCTTACCTCAGCGACCAACGGGAGCGGTTGGCACGTACAGCCCAAATACTCGCCCCCAGGCGCTGCCTGGATTATAAGGGGCGGGTTTTGATTTGCACAGGCATTCGGGGGAATTTCCTGTCTCCCGCCGCGATTTTCTGGTAAAAAACCACGCAAAACGGCTTGTCGCGGCGTGGGAGAACATACCGCTCCGCCCGATCGAAGCGGCAACCGAGCGTTTTTTGGAAACGATCCGCCTCTTCAGAGAGCATCTCTTCCGCCCCGCGAAGCAGAATCACCTGCCCTCCGGTCTTCACCAGCGGGGCGCAATATTCCATCGACGCCCCCAGCGATGACAACCCGCGAGCGAACGCGACGTCGAATGACGCGCGTTTACCCGGCAGGCGGACATATTCTTCGGCACGGGCCGCTTCGGCGGTCACGTTTGATAACTCCAGTTCTTCGCATGCCGATTGGATGAAGGCGATCTTTTTGGCGATGGAATCGATCATCGTAACGCGCAGATCAGGCCGCAGGCAGGCGATCGGGACGCCGGGCAGGCCTCCTCCCGCGCCCACGTCGATCAGGCTGGCGCCGTTGGGCGGCTCGGCATGGCGCAAAAACGCGATGGCGTCCAGCAGATTGAAGTCCACCATATCCTCCAGCGACCGGTATCCGGTCAGGTTGACGCGCTGGTTCGCCTCAAGCAGCAGATGAAAAAACCGTCCGGCGAGGTCGATCTCACCGGACGGCGTGATGTTGTTCTGTTGAAGAATCGCGTGATATTGCTGAAAAAAGGCGTCTTTCTCGTTCATTCGATCCGCCGACGATCAGCCGGGAAACAGGATGTTTTCGAGTCCGTAGGTTAATCCAGGGCGTTTTACCGCCTCGCGAACCGCCATCAGCACGCCCGGCATATAGCAGGTGCGGTTATAGGTATCGTGACGGATAGTGAGCGTCTGACCGTCGGCGCCGAAGATGACTTCCTGATGGGCGAGGTAACCGGGAAGGCGGATGCTGTGAATCGGGATGTTTTCATGAACCAGTCCCCGCGCCGGTTCCTCGTCTGTTCCACGTGGAACAACGGTGTCTTTGACGGCGTGGGCCAGCATATCGGCGGTTTTGATCGAGGTTCCGGAAGGCGAGTCGAGTTTTGCGGGGTGGTGCATTTCAACGATTTCGACGTGAGGCATGTGGTGCGCCACGATGTGAGCGCAATGCATCATCAGGATGGCGCCGATGGAGAAATTGGGCGCGATGATGACGCCGGGCTTTTTGAACTCCGCCTTTTTGCGCAACTGATGAATCTGCTCGGTGGTGAAACCGGTGGTACCGATCACGCCTCCCGCTTGCGATTCGATGATCAGCATGGTGTTATCAAAGGCGCTGTTCGGCGTGGTAAAGTCGATCACCACCGCCGGTTTTTCTTTCTCGATGGCTTGTTTCAGATCGTCGCCCATATCGAGAGCGGCGGCCAATTGCATGTCGCTCGCGCCTTCTACCGCTTTCACCGCCTCGCTGCCCATGCGGCCTTTGGCGCCGTTGACGATTACTCGGATGGTCTCCGTCATGACCTGCCTCCCCTTTCCTGTTGTCTTGCCGAATTGCCTGATACGGCGTAGCATACGATGGACTCCCGACGCGGTCAATTCTTGCGATGATAAACGCCCTGTTGACGATGTTGCTTTTCGGATTCTTCTGGCTGTGCCTGGCGCCGGGGATCGCCCTGCCCATGCGGGTCGAATGGCTGACCGTGCTGGGCGCGGCGGGGCTGATTATCGCCCGCTTCGCTCCCGAATCGGCTCGCGGCGCCCTCGCCGTCCGCCGCCTGACGCTTTCACGGTACGAACCCGCTCATCTGTTGATCGCCGTCTCGCTGTCAATGTGCGCGGCGGTCTCGCTATGGCTCAGCCCCCAGCAGGGTCTGCGTATCGAACGGCTCGGCGCCGATGACGCTATCGAACAAAGCGAAGACATTCTGCTTGATGAATTCACCCTGCAACCCTCGCTGGTGGATGACGGCTGGATCGAGCCCGCGCCGGATCGCCTGCGGGTTACGGCGTCTTTTTATACGGATCGGGCGCTTCACTCCGTCATGCTGTTCGCCAGCCACGGAGGCGCCGTGTGGAACATCGACGGGCGCCTCGCCGCATGGCAGGAGCAAAGCGAATCGAACCGGTTTCTGGTTCTGCCGCTTGAACTGGAGGCGGGCGCGCATCAGGTTGAATGCGTCATCGACGGCGCCGCGCCGTTTCCCCGCGTGGCGGTCTCGGCGACGCGCAGCGGGACGACTGGTTTCACGCCGGTTGCTGGAATCCATCCGGGTCTTCATCCTCTCGCCTGGCGCGAAGTGATCTTCGCTGGATGGCTCGGCGCGGCTTTGGGTGTATTGGCGTTTTTCTTCGCGGCGCCAAGCCTCAACGCGATCGCCGCCCCGTTCTTTGCCCACCCCATCACGCGTTTCGCCGCATCCGTGACGGTCGCCGCGATCGCGCTGATCGCCCTGCCTCACCCATTGCCCCATCATGAAGCGCTCTCCGGCGCGATTCGATACGAGGCGGATGAAGCCGCGTTTGGCGTAATGGCGCAGCGGCTGCTCGATGGACAGGCGCCGCCCCTTTTTCATTATGGCCAGGTTTATCAAGGGACCTGGGAAGCATGGCCGTTGGCGGTTCTGATCCATTTTCTGGGCGATCCGGCGTTGGCGTTAAAGGTATTACCCATGATATGGGGTATAATATTTATAATTACCACTATATATTGTTATTTTGAGTTTTTCAGTACCCGTTCCAGTCTGTTCGCGCTGGTATTCTTCTGCGTGGTAGGTGCGCACTTCGGCTGGATACTCAGCAAGGCGTGGTTCGGCTATTCATTTTCGCTGGCGGCTGGGTCGATTCTGATGTCGATCGGGTTGCGCGCATATCAGCGCAATGAGTTTTCCGCATTGTCCGCGCTGGCGTGGGGCGCCTTGTCAGCCGCGACGCTTTATGAACTGCCGATCTCCCTTCCCTTCGTCGCGGCGTCGGGAGTGTTGATCGTCCACCCGCTGTTCGTTTCATGGCGAAAATCGCGAAGCGTTGCGTTCAGCCAACGAATCGCCGCACTGGCCGGATCGCGGCGACTGCGTCCATATCTACTCGCCGGGCTGACGCTGGCGGCCGGGCTGTTTCCCTATTGGGCGCCGATCGACCCCGGCAGCGCCCGGGCAGCCGAGTTTCTTCGCCAGGGCCGAGCGCTTCCCGAAGCGCGCGTGGCGGGCGAGCGTCCCCTGGTTGACCGGTTTATCGGCGAATGCCTCCCCGTGTTGCTCGGTTCACGGACGCCCTACAATCAACAGAGCGACCTCCGTCAGGCAAAACTAGCTTACATCCCGTCTATTTTGTTTCTGATTTCGCTGGCGTGGATTCCATTCGCCGGGTTCGCTCAAAAAACAGGAAACCTGATCGGCGACAAGTTAATTCGTTTGACGCTTTTCTGCATGGGGGTCTTCACCATTTTGCTGGTGTCATACTCTCCCTTCGGCGTGTGGCCGTGGTACGCCCTGCCGCTGTACTGGTTGTCGCCTGTTCTGTTCTTTTCTCTGCTCCGATCCGCATGGCGGTTATCACCGTCGCTATCGATTGGTCTATGTGGTCTCTTGTTTGTCAGCTGGATGAGCACGGCGAGTTTCAGCAGCCCGCGAATGCAGAATCCCAGCAGTCTCTCACAAGACGGCATGTTGGTTCCCACACGGTTCAATCAAGTAAAAAAACTTGTCAAAGAAAAGGGAATCGAGTTTTTATTGTGCGATCAGGGGTTCGACATCAGTCCGAACGACGCGGGCCGGGACTGGATCGGCGAATGTCTCACGTTCGATTCCAATGGAAGCGTCACTGGTTCGGACCGTCTCTCACGGCGTTTTCCTGAAGACGCCTGGCGAGCCATACGATCGAACGCCGTCGGTTATCTATACCGTCAAGGTTTTTACTATAACAACCCCTCACTTGAGTCGCCCGAACGCTACCTTCCCATGAACATGGATGTGTTGAAAAGCCTGTTCGGAAAAGAATGTCTTGACTATCATGCTTATACACTTGACGACTATGAGTTATTTCTTCCATCGGAAAAAATGATTTCGATGGAAAAAAGCACGTGGAAACTCGAATCGAACAACCCGACCTTTCTCGACGCAGCCGCTGACAACAACATCAGCCCGCGCGGATACAATCGCAACACCTACTGGTCGAGTGGATATATCCCCAGCGATGGCGGGTATTTACGAATCACGTTTCCCGAGCCGAAACCATTTTCGCGCGTGGTTCTTTTTCACGGAACGAAAGCGAACGACTATCTTCACGAGAACCAGGCATTTTGTTTGACGGAAGGCGGCGAGTGGTACGAGGTGGGTTCTTTAAAATATTATCGGGCTTACCGGTCGAGTATATTGACGACCGATAAGCCCGTTGTTTCACGTTCGATCGAGATTCGTTTCACCCCGCCCGAAGATAACAGCTGGCTGACCGTCTTCGAACTCTGGGTGTTTTAACCTGCTGAATCTTTATATCTTATAAATCATCTTCCTCAACGTCTTCCAGTTCGCCCGGCTTGACGTAGGCCGCCACCACGATGGTGGAAGGTTCGCGCAATCCGTTAATCGGACACTCTTCGCAGATGTCGAGCGGCGGTTTAGGCGGATCGCAGACAAAATATTCCTGAATGCGAATCTTGCTTGGACTGTACGATGGACAGTAACAGGCCCGTTCGATGGCCAGTTCACGGTCGAATCTCGGCGTTTTTTGAGTCAGTGCGTCACTCATCCTGTTTTCTTCAACCTTCCTGATTACGGCTGGGGTGATCGGTTTGAATTATTTTTTGCTTCCTATTGCAATAAAAAAGTACGAACAAACCGCAAACGGAGAGTATAGACGCAGGGATCATTTCAGGCAAGAAATTTTTTCTTATACACAGGATATGCTCTTGATTATGTTCGATATATAGATCGATTTTCCTCGAGCGGGTTTTTGCGGGAAATGGTCGTTTTACGGTCGTTCTCTGGAAATTGCGCCATCATCGTTTCCATAAAAAAAGAGGACAGGTTGATATCCTGTCCTCTCTTGTTTTTTCTTTGATCCTCCCTTACGCGGAGGGCGTTTCTTCTTCATCCGGCGGACGCATCGGCATCAGAACGTATTTGTACGAATCGTCGCCCACCGAGCGGAAAATGCCCGGTTTGCGCGAATCGGTGAGTTCAATCTCTACCTTTTCTTCTTCCATCGAACGCAGCGCGTCAGCGAGATACTTGTAATTGAAGCGGATTTCCATCGGATCGCCGTCGTAATCCGTCTCGATCACGTCGCGTCCCGACCCGCCTACCTCTTCACGTTCGCCCACAATCTCAAGCGAACCTTTATTCAACTTGAAAACAAGCATGCTGGTTTCGATGCTGGTCAGGTTGGAAGCGCGTTTGATCGAGGCCATCAAGGCGCCCCGGTCAATCATGATTTTAATTTTGCCTTCCGGCGGAACGATGCGGTCATACTGAGGAAAATTATCGACCAGCAAGTTCGAAACGATCACGCTGTCGCCGCATGAGACCTGGATCTTGCGTTCATGAATTCGAATAGCGGCCTCTCCGTCGTCAGGAAGCGACGTTTGAATCACCTGGAGCGTCTTCGACGGGATCAATACGCTGAGCGTCTCCTTGGGGGCTTCTTCGCCTTCGTAGCGGCACATGGATAGACGGCGCCCATCGGTGGCGACGCACATCATCACACCGTCTTTGATATCGAACTTGACGCCGTCTAGCTCATATCGCGATTTTTCCTGCGATGTCGCGAACATCGTCTTTCGCACGATCGACTTCAGCCGCGAAACCGGCATGGAAAACTCGACGCCTTCCACCACCTGGTTAAACGGAGGAAACAGCGCTGCGTCCTGACCTTTCATTTTCGCTGAAAAGCGGGCGCATTTGATATCGATCGATTGATCGCTTTCCGTAAAGACGACGTCGTCCTGCGGAAGCGATTGAACCTGCCCGATGATGATCTTGGCGGGAACCGTCGTCGAGCCCGGCGTTTCGATCTGAGCCTCGCCGTCACAACGGAAAGTGACGCTCAGATTGGTTCCGATAAACGAAACCTTGTTTTCATCGCACGAGATGAAAATGTTTTCGAGAATCGGGTTTGAAATCGCGCTGCCCACCGCGGGCTGAACCGCGGCGATGCCTCGCTGCCACGTGGCGCTTGATGTAGTGAATTTCATGTTTCACAGCCTTTGTACATGCTTTTTTATAATAATGAAAAGCTACTTCTATTTATCTCTTATTATTATTATTACTTATTATGCCTGTGGATTCTGGAAGTAACGCTCTAACCGGCTGATATGATTAAACCTGTTCTGTAAGAAACCCTGTAGCTATATTTCAAATTTCCTGTGGAGTCCTGTAGTGAAAATGGGGATAACCCACCCGCGCCGGCGAGGTGAAAATCGGCGCCCATGTTATCCGAATGGTTCCCAACAGAACACTCACAGGTTGCTCACGTGGGGCAGAATAGCATATACCGCCCGCGATGCGAAGATACTCATTCGTTTATGCGGCGTGCCGGGTATTTGTAACAGGCCCGCGCCGCGCGGGGAAGTCGCGGCGGTTTAGTTGACATTCATTTCATGAAACCTTATATTCAGTATCAGAAGTAAAATAATGAAACCCCGGATTGGTAAACGATCATGAAGCAAAAAGGTTTTACTCTGGTTGAACTTCTGGTCGTCGTGGCGATTATCGGCATACTCTCCGCGATATTGGTACCGAACGTTCGACACAATCTCGAAAGAGCCAAGGTCGCAAAAACCAAGGCGTTAATCAGCAGCCTTGAATTCGCCATCGTGGCGTATCAGAACGATTTTGGCGAGTATCCCCCCAGTTACGACCTGCAGGGCCTGTTTATCGCTTTGACCGAAAAAGCGAAAACCACCTATGAACCCGACGCCAAAGAAACGCGCAAGTTCGCCAAGAGCGAACATTACTACCTGAGCACCGACGTTTCAGGCACGCAAAGCGATGAGCTCGAACAACAGCTCAGCAAAGAAGGCGTTCCGGCTGAAGGTCTCGTCGCGCAGATGGATGAAGAATACGTCTTCGTCGACGCGTGGAACATGCCGATCTATTACATTTCAAGCGCGGTGTACAACCCCAGCGGGCGAAAAGACTACCGCACCGCGACCAGAATGTCGGTCAATCTCAGTTCGCCCTGCGCGTATGAAGTGAAAGACAACAAGCGCTTTCGTCCCTTCAAGCCGAATACGTTTCAGCTGATTTCGTTCGGTCCCGACGGTATCACCGACGCGGACGACGGTCAGGGTGGAATCGGCTCGATGCTCGATTCAGACAAGATCGACAACGACAACGATGACTTCGTCGATACCGCCGATGTTCCGCGCAACGATGACAACGCCCTGAAAACGCGCGCGGCTGAAGACGATATCACCAACTTCCAGTAAGATTCGCACTGGTTAACACGAACACAAAACCCCCGTTCAATCGAGCGGGGGTTTTTCTTTCGAGCGAAGACGGATTTTACGCGGAGAAACCGGTTCAATCCGCCACGTGTGGCCATCGTTCGGGCGAATAGAAACGCCTGTTGTCTGGAGTCATCGGTGAAAATCCGTTACGATGACCGGCGGGGGGCCTTCGCCCCCCATTCGTTTATCAATCCACGGCGGAAGGCGATAACAGATCTCATGGTCAGACGATGGGAAAAACGGTCATCGAAAATCCTGGGCGAGTACCCTGTTTTCCGCCTGCGCGAAGATGTGATCGTTTCGCCGCGCAACGCGTACGAACTCAAAGCGTACATACTTGAAACCCACAACTGGATCACCGTTTTGCCCATCACCGCCGACCGGCGCGTGGTGCTGGTGAAGCAATACCGTTTTGGCTTTGAAGGCGTAACGCTCGAAGCGCCCGGCGGGCTGGTCGACCCGACCGACGAGTCGATGGAGGCGGCGGCGCGGCGCGAGCTGGCCGAAGAAACCGGCTGCGAGGCGGAATCGATGATCGAGCTGGGCGTGGTGTTGCCCAACCCCGCCATACAGAACAATCGCTGCTATCTGTATTACGCGCACAACGTGGTTCAGAAATTCGAGCAGACGCTCGACGCGGGTGAAGACATCGCCATTGAACTGGTTGCGTTCGACGACATCCCGAACCTGATCGCAAACGGAACCATACAACATTCCATCGTATTAAACGCGCTTTACCTGTACGATCTCAAACGGCGCGCGGGCGAGATTCAATAAACGCCCCAATCGCCGCCTGGGGAAACCATGCACTTTGACAAACACTTTACCGTCGACGAAGCCAACGCCCTGATTCCGCGTTTCCGCGAGATCTTCACTCAGATTCACGAGCTGATCGTGCAGGCGCGCGGGCGAGAACCGATGGTCAGGCCGGGCGTGATTCCACACGGAGGCCGAACCAACGGCAACCACGCCAAAGCCGTCCATGAACGCGAAGAAATTCTCAAGCGTATTAACGAGCTGGTGACCGAGATCACCGACGCGGGCGTGGTGATTCAGGATATCACGCGCGGCCTGATCGATTTTCCCGCTGTGATCGAGGGTGACGAGGTCTTTCTCTGTTACGAGTTGGAAGACGGCGAGCGCATTCTGTATTACCACGGGCTCGACGCGGGGTACGCGGGCCGCAAGGAGCTGCCGGACGCCATATAAAGTCCTCGCCGCAGCAAGCCCGTCAATACCGGGGCGCTTCGCGCACGCCGGCCTCGCGGCTATCAATAAAGAGGCGAATCCGTTCCGCCGCGCTGGCGGTATCCGCCGCGTAAAGCAGTTCCGCGATCTCGTCCAGCTCCTGCTTTTCCCGCGCGGAAGCGTATTCCTTCCGAAGCCGATATAACTCGCCGGGAAGCCGCAGATCGCTCTCTGAGAATGAGAAATCCTCCCCGCGCGACGCCTTGCGATAGGCCTGAACGTCTTCCAGAAAGCGATAGCCGAATTCACGCGTCGGTTCGATCACCGTGCCTTCGCCGCAATCGTTCCATGTGACCAGCTGCAAATACGCCGAGCGGCTGTCGACTCCCATCTTCAGCGTCTGGACAAACGTCTCGCCGTTTTGATCGCCGATACGCGCGTACCCATCGCTCACGCCCGCTTCACGATAGATGTCGTGAAACTGGGGAAACACGGTTCCCAGCAGCGGTTTTTCACCGTTGGCGTTGTTGTATTGATCTTCAAGCGCCTGCTTCCATCCAAGCGGATTGGCGGGCGTGACGGCCTGAACCGGCGGCCATCCGAAATAGCCGTCGGCGACCGGCTGAGCGGTGTTGAGAGTAAAGAAAAACGGTTTGATCTTCAATACGGAAAAGAGGCGCGTCCACTGCGCGTTGCTGTAGTATTGAGGGCCGAACACCAACAGCGCCGGACGCCCGCCGATTTTCCAGTACCATTCTTCGTTAAACCAGTTTTCTTCAAGCCAGCGCATGACCTCCTGACCGTGCGCGACGGCATTGGAGGCGTCCAGCCCGCCGCCGTCGATCATGTGTTTGATCGTCTGGTCTTCATAACAGACGGCGAAAGACAGCCCCGCTTTTTTGACGGCGTCAACCAGGGTCAGCGTGCATCGCTGTATGAAGCCATAGTCATAAAAATCCTTCACGCCGTACCAGTCGGCGATGACGCCGTCGATTCCTGAAAACTTCATCAGCAGCGCCTGGTACTCAACCAGATCGGGATCGCTGGAATCATACGGACCGATCAGAGGGTAAACCTGCGAAGCGATTTCATGCTTTCCGCTTGAATCGGTGCGGCCGGGGTTGAAGTGATTCATCGTCCAGTGCCAGCCCCATGCGCCGCTCACCGGTTTGGATGCATACCAGGGCATCGTGTGAACCATCAGGATTTTATCACGGGTGGTTTCCTGAGATCGAACGGAACTCGCGAAAACGATGAGAAGAGCAAGCAATGGAAAAAACAGGCGCGTGCGCCGCTGCGCAGGATTCGTTGTCATGACCGCTTCTCGCCGGGTGATGATGTTTACCAAAGTTATCTTGATTTTAAGCCAATAATTTCACGGATGCCGCGTTTACTCTTACAACGCGTTGTTGAGGGTCTCGCGGCGGGGCTTACCGTTTTACGATCGATTGAGCGACGAGCGAAAAGCAACTGTTCGTTTTCATTCATTGGAGAGTGAATCATGAACAATACACTGAATAATGTCATCCACGCCCTCTTACTGGCGTTCGCCGCGCTGATCGGTCTGGTGTTTATCGCCGATTGCCACGCTCAGGCGCTGACCTACCCGATCGTCGATACCGGGCAGGACGTCTGCTATGACAATAACCAGATCATCAATCCACCGGGGCCGGGCGAGCGCTTTTACGGGCAGGACGCGCAATACGACGGCAACCAGCCATCGTATCAGGATAACGGCGACGGAACCGTCACCGATCTCGTCACCGGCCTGACCTGGGAACAGGTTCCGCCCACCAGCCATTTCACGTGGAACGACGCCGCCGCCTACGCCGAAGGGCTGATTCTCGGCGGCCACGACGACTGGCGTCTGCCCACCATCAAAGAACTCTATTCGCTGACGAATTTCAACGGCGACATTCATACCTACACGCCCTACATCAACACTCAATACTTCACGTTTTATTATCCCGACACGTCGCAGGGCTACCGCGAGATCGACGCGCAATACTGGACGAGCTCTCACTACACCGGCCTGACCATGAATAACGATTCGTCGGTCTTCGGCTACAACTTCGCCGATGGCCGTATCAAGTCATACCCCGTGAACACCAATGGCGGCCCGGCGGGAACCTGTTACGTGCGCTGCGTGCGCGGCCCTCAAACCTACGGCGTGAACGACTTCGCCGATAACGGCGATGGAACCGTCACCGACCGCGCCACCGGCTTGACCTGGATGAAAGACGACAGCGTCACAACCATGAACTGGGAAGACGCGCTCGCCTACGCCGAGTCGCTCGAATACGCGGGCTATACAGACTGGCGGCTGCCCAACACGAAAGAGTTGCAGAGCATCGTCGACTACACGCATTCGCCCAACGCGGTTGACGCGGCCAACCGGGGCCCGGCCATCGATTCGATCTTCAACCTGACCGAGACGGAATCGTGGTTCTGGACCAGCACCACGCACAACGATAACGGATTCGGCGTCTACGTCTGCTTCGGGCGGGCGCTGGCGTACGATTCACGCACCGGCCAGTTCACCATCGACGCGCACGGCGCGGGCGCGCAACGCAGCGACCCCAAGGCGGGGGATCCATCGCGGTATCCCACCGGGTTGGGCCCGCAGGCCGACCAGATTCGCGTCTACAACTACGTGCGCTGCGTACGCGGCGGGCTGGGGCTTTCTTCCGTGCCGGACTGGACGCTGTACTGAATCGGCCGCGCTTCACTCGAAGCGGTACACCAGAATCGAATGGCCGATTTCTCCGATCGGTTCGTATTTCTCCAACCAGTCGAAATAATCGGGCGAGCGCCGGTTGATGCGATGACGGATCAGCCAGTGTTCGCCCACCGCCACCAGCCCGCGCGGCGGCGAGGCGATCTGTTCATCGCGCAAGCGCTCGGCTGAAAAGCCATACGCGGCGGGATCGAACATCCAGTTCGTGGCGATGTAGACCGTTTCGCCGGGATGCCGCTCTGCCAGCGATTTTACCCGCGCCAGATCCTGCCCCCAGTCGAGATTCGAGTCGTCGAGAATCAGACGACCTCCACCCGGCCCGCCCGCCAGTTCGTTGAAATAGCTGAGGTAGTCGGGGTAAATGAAGGCCGACGCCGCGATGAACCAAAGAGCCAGCGCGACGCAGAAAGCTTTTAATCCACGCCCGCGCCACAGATCGGCGGCGCGCCCCAGAACCAGGTAGAGCAACGCGTACACCGGCAGGATGTGACGCAGGCCGATGTTGACGCGGTTGAAGGCGGAGGCGATCAGTATCAGAGCGAAGGTTCCCACGATAAGGCCGTCGGCTGAATCGATCCAGCGCCGGCGTCCCGCGAGTAAAATGGCGGCCAGCGCGGCGAACGCCGCCAGCGGCGTCTTGAACAGCATCGCGGCGAGGTAATACCACGGCCACCCCGAGGTGGAATACTCGCCCAGCAGGTAAAACGCGTAGTTCAGATGAGGCATGCCGGGAATCTCGACGCCCGCCTCGCCGGTGTGCAGCGATTTATAAAATACGTTCTTCAGCGTGTCGATGTAATAAAACGGCTGGCCGAAATACATCAGCCTCAACAGAACCGCCGCGACTCCCAGCGCGGCCGCCGCGTTCAGCCACCGCGTGCGAAGCGCAAGCGAATCGTTTCCAGACTCGGCGGCGGGGCGCAACATCCACAAAAAAACCACGGGAACCAGCAGCAGCGCGGTCGCTTTTGAACCCAGCGCCAGCCCCAGCGCGAGACCGGTCAGCGCGGCGCGTTGAAGCGAAGGTTTCAGGCGGTATCGATACGCCGCGTACAGCGCCAGCACGGTGAAAAAACATAGTCCCAGGTCGAGCGTCGCCAGCCGGGCGTGGGCCAGCAGGTTGGGCGAGAGACAATACAGCCCCAGGCTGAGCAGGCCGCCCGCGTCGCCGTACAACTCGCGCGCCCAGATGAAAATCAGCGCCGCCAGCCCGCATGACAACAGCATCACCGGCAGCCGCGCCCAGAAAAGCAGCCGCCACGGGTCGTTTTCGCCGCCAAGCAACATCGCCCAGCCGATGGTATAACCCAGTGTCTGAGCCTCGGGTTCGTCCCAGCGGTCACGCTCAATGGGTGGAGTCTGAATCGTAAGAAACTGCAGCGGGAGTCCGATCAGCAGACGGGTCAACGGGGGGTGTGTGCGGTCGAGGCGGAAATCGCCGGTTTTGTCATAGAGCCAGGCGGTGGAGATGTAGGTATATTCGTCGGCGGTGGCTGATTTGAGGCGCGCGCTTGAAAGCGCCAGCGCCAGATGCCCCGCGATCATCAGGGCGGCGAGCGCCCAAACCGGCGTCCGGGTGAATCGGGTCATCCCCATTCCAGGCGAACGCGGGGCGGCAGGGCCCGTGAGCGGTTCGCGACGTTTATTTGACGAACTTCACCGCCCGCGTGATGAAGCCCAACAGCGTTCCGGTGATGGCGCCGTAAAACATGTCGGTGAAAAACAGTACGAACGCCCCGGGTAACATCGTCCCGATCATCTGGCCCGAGTAATTCAGGCAGGGCTGGGCATACAGCATGCCGAAGCTGTTTGAAGCCATCGAACCGGCGAACATCAGCAGTATCAACAGAATCGCGTGAAGCCCGCTGAACAGGATGGCGAAAAAGATCGCCGCGTCCTGGGTCTGCGCCTCGCGCGGCAGAAAGACGAAGAAAAACAGCGCGCACCCGATCAGAATCACGAAAAATGGCACGAAGACCATCTCGCCCAGATAGTTCAGCTGAGCCTCAAGCGCCCAGTTGAGCGTGTTGGTGATCGTGTAAAAATACAACGCCGTACCCATCATCCCCGCCTGTTGGAGATAGTTGTGCGAGTTGGCGAGCGGGTCTTCCGGCGTTGAGTACGAAAAACGGCGCATGTGGCTGTAGGCCGGGTTGAAGGTCTGGTTTCCGTCCGCGTCGGTTACTACCTGCCCCAGGTTGGGCAGAATGCGGAACTGTTTGATTTCAGACGAGATCAGCGTAATCAACAGACCCACGGCCACCATCCCGATTACGGTGATGACGATGGCGGCGGCCAGGTTTTTCAGCGGGGGCAGTTTGGCCGAGGCGTCGATCTCCGCGTCGAGCGCGGCGCCGGCGGCGGTTTCCATCGCTTCGGCGGTTGAGGTGATGGCGTTATCCTGATTCATAAAATCCTGCCGGAAATCGTGATTGGCGGCGTTGGCGCCTGGTTGCGAACGATCGCTTGATCGCCGGTCCCCAAGCCGATCTAAGAATAATGGGGAACCCTTACAAAACGAAGCCCCGTTCAAAAGGTAATGCGCCAAAACGCACGGGATAAAGATTATCAGCAAGCCGGCGGTTCGCGGTGGACTTTTATGTAAAAACAAACGGAGTTACAGATTACGTTCGCGCCATTCATCCGTTAACACTGCATCGGATGCCGGAGCCGCGTTCAAAACACGCTGCGGAGTGACCGGTGAACATCAACTGGAAAACTCGATCCTGTTCAATAACCGAATCCAGAAGTCTCATGATGAAAGAGGGATTCGGATGTGAGAAATCAGTTAAACCATCGAATGAATTGACGGTTATCAAGGCCTTCCCTAAAACCCTTGAACTGATTTACAATACGCTGTTACTGAATCAAAAGGGCTTGACGCTATGGTACGTGGAAAGAAAAGCCGGAAATTGACATCGCCCGAGCCGTCGGCGCAGCCGCCGACGCCTTCGCCGCGCAAAGCCGAAAAGCGGAGCGTAACGCGCAGCCGCTTCTACTTTTATGATTACCTCGTGATCTCGATCGTTTTTGTCGTCTTTTGTTACATTCAAAAGTGGGTGATCATGAAGTACTTCATCGGCGCGAGCGGATTCGAGACCTACGACTTCGAGAAATACGCGGTCAATTTCTTTTTTGATACGTTATGGAAAGGTTTCGTCATCGTGACGTTTCTTGTGTGGTTGCACGACGTGTTTTACCGCGACACGCAAGAAGACGATACGACCTGATCCGTCTCGTATTGCAGGCGTAATCCCTCTTTCCACTGCCGTGGGCTTCTCCCAAAACCCATGAGCAGCGTATGTATTTAACGCCGTATTCCTGCCCCGTCGTGACCGGCCGCGTAATGGCCGAAATCGACCGCGTTTCGATTGAGGAACGCGGGACGCCCGGCCTGCGCCTGATGGAACGGGCCGGTGAAGGCGCGGCGCGCCGCCTGATGACCTCCCTCGATCCCTCCCGGCTGTTTCGATCCGCGATCGTATGCGGCAAAGGCAACAACGGCGGCGACGGTTTCGTCGTGGCCCGCCTGCTTCACAAAGAAGGTTTTCAGCCTGTGGCCGCGCTTATGGGTTCGCGTGACGATCTCAAGGGCGACGCGCGCACCGCTTGCGAGCGGATGTGTGAAAGCGGCGTCCCCCTGACCGAGTGCCGCGATGAACGCGGCGTCGAAGACTATTTCTCCCAAACCGAAAATTCCCCCGTCGCCATCGACGCCCTGCTGGGTACCGGCGCGCACGGCGCGCCGCGCGGGCTGGTCGGGCTGGCCGCGCGAAAACTGAGCCAGCGGGCGCATCGCCGCTTCACCGCGGCGCTCGACGTCTGTTCGGGCGTCGAAGCCGACACCGGCCGGGTTGAAGGCGATGCGGTGTGGGCCGACGTGGTTTATACGATGGGGTTGCCCAAGGTGGGTCACGCCCTGCCGCCGGGCGTCGATTATTACAACCGGCTTGAGATTCTCGATATTGGTTTTCCCCGTGACCTGCTGGAAGGCGCCGGGTCTGAAGCGGAATGGCTGCGGCCCCAGATGATCGACGCCTGGCTGCCCCGGCGCGGCGTCTCGACGCACAAGGTATCCGAAGGGCATCTGCTGGTGATCGCGGGTTCGCGCGGCATGACCGGCGCGGCGCTGATGTGCGCCAAAGCCGCTCTGCGCGCGGGCGCGGGGCTGATAACCGCCGCGTGTCCGGCGTCGCTGCTGCCCGTATACGCCGGCGGCCTGTGGGAGATGATGACCCTGCCCTGTGATGAAACCGAAACCGGCGCATTGAGCGAATCGGCGTTCGACGCCATCGCCGCCGGTCTCGACCGCTTCAGCGCGATCGCGATCGGGCCGGGGCTGGGACGTCACCCCTCCACCCAGGCTCTCGTCCAGCGCGTCGTTGACGAAGTCGACAAGCCGCTGTTGATCGATGGCGACGGGCTGTTCGCCCTGTCGCTCGATCGGCTGACGTCACGCACGGCGCCGTGGACGATCACGCCGCATCCCGGCGAAGCGGGCCGCCTGCTGGGCGTCTCGTCCCGCGAGGTTCAGTCCGGCCGCTGGGCCTCGGCCAGGCGTCTGGCGGCGGGCGCGGGCGCGGCGGTGTTAAAAGGCCCCAAAAGCGTGATCGCCGGTCCGGAAGGAAAACTCTACGTGAACCCGACGGGCAATTCAGCGATGGCGTCGGGCGGAATGGGCGACGCGTTGTCGGGTCTGATCGGCGCGTTGCTGGCGAAGGGAATCCCCGCGGCGCGGGCCGCCGCTTCGGGCGCGTTCATTCATGGGCTCGCCGCCGACCGGCTGGTTGAACGAACCGGCGCCGAGGCGCTCTCCGCCGGACAGGTTATTGAAGAAATTCCCCTTGCGATTCGAGAGATTCGCCAATCGGGACAATCTGCGCTTGGCGCATAGTTATAGATTCAGAAAGGACGAACGGACAAATGGAATACTTACTGGCTGTCGTAGGCCTGTTAATCGGTCTGATCGTCGGCTTCGTGATTCACAAGCGAATGACCGACAAGGAGATCGGCGGAATCGAACAGCTGGCCCTTCGCATCCGCGAAGAGGCTCAGAAAGACGCCGCCACTATCCGCAAAGAAGCCGCCATCGAAGCGAAAGAACAGCTGCTGCGCGACAAGAGCAAGCTGGAAGAAGAAGAAAAGCAGCGCCGCGCCGAGCTCTCGGCGCAGGAGAAAAAACTCGACAAGCGCGAAACCGCGCTGGATGAACGGGCCGAACAGGTCGACAAGATCGAGAAGGAAACCAACGAACTCGCCAAACGGCTTGAGAAGAAAGACAAAGACCTCGAAAAGAAAGACGCTGAACTGACCCAGTTGATCGCGGAAGAACGCGTCCATCTCGAACGCATCTCCGGCCTGACTTCCGAACAGGCTAAAGACCTGTTGCTGCGCTCGCTTGAGTCGGACGTCAAGCGCGACGCCGCCCGAATCATTAAAGAGATTATGGACGACGCCAAAGCCAGCGCCTCGCGCGAAGCCGCCAAGATCATCGCTTACACCATGCAGCGCGGCTGTACCGAAGTGGTCAACGAAACCACCGTCTCGACCGTGGCGCTGCCTTCCGATGAAATCAAAGGACGCATCATCGGCCGCGAGGGCCGCAATATCCGCGCCTTTGAAACCATCACCGGCGTCAACCTGATCATCGACGACACGCCCGATACGGTCGTTCTCTCCGCCTTCGACCCCATCCGCCGCGAGGCCGCGCGCCAGACGCTGGAAAAACTGATCGCCGACGGACGCATTCACCCCGGGCGCATCGAAGAACTGTATGAAAAGGTCATGAAAGACCTCGAAGAAGACATGCGCGAAGCCGCCGAACGCGTGTTGTTCGACCTCGGCATCGTCGATATGAACCCCGAGATCATCAAGGTTCTGGGCCGCCTGAAGTTCCGCTATTCGTTCGGTCAGAACCAGCTCTATCACGCCCGTGAGTGCGCCTTCATGGCCTCGGCCATCGCTGAAGAACTGGGCCTCGATATCGAGATCGCCAAGCGCGGCGCTCTGCTGCACGACCTCGGCAAGGCGGTCGACTTCGAGCGCGACGGAACCCACGCCTCCATCGGCGCCGACATCTGCCGCAAGTTCGGCGAGCGGCCCGAGGTGGTCAACGCGGTCGCGGCTCACCACGAAGACGTTGAATTCGATACCGCCGAGGCGGTGATCGTGCTGGTGGCCGACGCCATTTCGGCCGCGCGTCCCGGCGCACGCCGCGAGACCATCGACAACTACGTCAAGCGCCTCGAAAAACTCGAAGGTATCGTCCAGTCGTTCACCGGCGTTGAAAAATGCTTCGCCATCCAGGCGGGCCGCGAAGTACGCGTGGTGGCTCAGCCTGACGAACTCGACGATCAGGGCGCGGTCAAACTGGCGTATGACATCTCGAAAAAAATCGAAGACGAGATGGATTACCCGGGCCATATCAAGATCACCGTAGTGCGTGAAACCCGGTCAGTGGCCTACGCGCGCTGACGGGCAGCGCCCGCCGACCGGTCCTTGGGCTGTGCGTTTCAAGCGCGCCCTTTGGGCGGGCAGTGCCCGCCGCCCGGTCTTTGGGCTGTGCGTTTCAAGCGCGCCCGCTGGGCGGGCAGTGCCCGCCGCCCGGTCTTTGGGCTGTGCGTATCAAGCGCTCCCGTTGGTTGCTGACGTGAGTTGATGAAGATTCGTCACCGGAGTTTTGGTGAATAAGAAACGTTTCTATCATCCGGCGTTTCATTAGAGAGACTAGTCCGGTTGCAGGGGCAGGTTTGAAACCCGCCCCTGCGGTGGAATCGAGCAAGAATTCCTCCCCCAAGATGGGGGAGGCGAGGAGGGGGTTGATCGATCAGGCGGGATGTCTGAGCGATGTTTTCAACCCCTCTCTAACTCCCCCCGATCTTCGTGGGGAGAACGGGCAGCGCCCGCCGACCGGTCCTTGGGCTGTGCGTATCAAGCGCGCCCGCTGGTTGCTGAAGCGATCTGATAGAGAAACGGTTTCGGAATTTTGATTTATCAGAAACGCTGGGAATAAATAACCAGCAGCAAAATGAGAAGCGAAAGGTTGCAGGGGCAGGTTTCAAACCTGTCCCTGCGGTGGAATCGAGCAAGAATTCCTCCCCCAAGATGGGGGAGGCGAGGAGGGGGTTGATCGATCAGGCGGGATGTCTGAGCGATGCTTTCAACCCCCCTCTAACTCCCCCCGGTCTTCGGGGGGAGAACGGGCAGCGCCCGCCGACCGGTCTTTGGGCTGTGCGTTTCAAGCGCGCTCGCTGGTTGCTGAAGCGATCTGATAGAGAAACGGTTTCGGAATTTTGATTTATCAGAAACGCT
>WGLV01000067.1 GCA_016125385.1 bacterium | reverse complement strand
GCGACTTTCGCCTTGAAACCCGGTGCATGATTCCGCCGTTTACGCCGCATGATTCCATCTCCTTCTCGGCTCCAGTTTGAGCCTACTGTATCCCAGGAGATTCACTTAGGCCACTGTCCAGCTTCCGGGGTCCACTTCTAACAACATACGAGTTAATCAACATATACAGGCGGCCCAAAATATCCTGATGCCCTTCTGAAGGCGACGGAACCATGACGAGGTCTCCCTGAATGAGTTCAAACCGCTTCTCTTCCGGCAACTGAAGATAGTCGTCGTAGGTGTATTTGAGAGGGCGTTGCAGCGTCTGGGTGTTCATTGAAAGGCTCTCCGCTTCCATCAAAGGCTTTAAGTACATTATAGGGCGATTTGGCGCAGATATCAGCGTTTTTCAGAATCACACCACATTGGAGCGACGAGCGTGGCAGCGCGGCGATTTTCTTTAGTATGAGTCAGGACAGGCAAGATCTGTATGAGATTGTATCACGAGGAATCGTTTGGTTATTGAATTACGAAAGCAGGAAATCCACAAAAGAAAGACCCGCGAGGGGTTCGCGAGTCTCGGGATTGCGTTGGAACCGTTTCAAGCGGCGTCAATAGAGATGACGCGGCGCCGGTTGATCAGGATTATTTGAACAACAAGTTTTTGAAGAACTGAGCCATAGTCGCTCCGTTGAGTTTGGCGATGGCGCGAGTGAGCGGAATATCTTTGGGGCAGACGCGAACGCAGTTCTGAGCGTTGCCGCAATCCTGAATGCCGCCCTCGCCCATCAACGCGTTGAGGCGTTCTTCCGCCTGGAAGCGCGCCGACTTGTTGTTATTGAAGAGATACGCCTGACCCAGCGCGGCGGGACCGACGAAATCACCCTCGCGGGTATATTGCGGGCAGGCGTCGACGCAGCATCCGCACGTCATGCATCGCGCGAACAGGTAAAGTTCATGCTGGTGTTGAGGCGCTTGTTTTTCAGCGGGACCAAGATCGTAGGTTCCGTCGATAGCCGTCCATGCCTGAATTTTTTTGAGACTTTCGAACATGCGTTGGCGATTGACCACGAGGTCGCGCACGACGGGAAACTTGCGCATCGGTTCGAGAACGATGGGCTGTTCGAGTTTATCGACCAGTGCGCTGCACGACTGGCGGACGTGCCCGTTAATGACCATGGTGCAGGCGCCGCAGACTTCTTCGAGACAGCTGCAATCCCACGCGACCGGAGCGACCTTTTCACCGGATGTGGTGACGGGGTTTCGCTGGATCTCCTGCAGGATGGTGATGACGTTCATGCTCGCCTGATACGGGACGCGAAATTTCTCCCAATACGGCTGCTTGCCGGCTTCTTTCTGGCGTTTGATATGGACTTCAATGGTGGATGACATCAATCAACCTCCGATGCGTCGTCGTTTCGTACATTGTACCCGCCGCGGGCGATCCTCCCGGTGCGGCGGCCTCTTGCCCACCCTGCGATAACTCGCCAGACGCCGCGCCTCAGTCGTAACGGCGCGGAATCGGCTTGATGATGCTGGTGTCGACCGGTTCATACGAGATTTGCGGCCCCTCGTCCGACCATTGAGCGATGGTGGTTTTAAGCCACTCATCATTCTGTTTGTGCCACTTGTCGAGAAATTCCTTGTATTCCGGCGAATTCTGATCTTTGGGCTGCTCCATCTTCAGATCGGGCTTGAGATGGCTGCCCCGGCACTCATCGCGAAGCAGGGCGCCCTTATTGATCACCTTGGCGAGCTCGATCATGTTCCAGAGATGGTTCATGAACAACGCCGACTGGTTGCGAGTGATACCGGTATCCAGCACGCTGCATTTCTTCCAGCGGTCGCTGAGACCGTTCAGGTATCCCTCGTTTTCGGACAGCGCCTTGTTAAAGCGAACGATGGTGCAGGTACGAATCATCTGTTCGCCCATTTCGTGATGAAGACGGTAGGGGTTTTCTTCGCCATCCATTGCGAGAATCTGGTTGAAGCGGTCTTTCCAGCGTGACTCGGCGTCGTCGTAAATCGAGCCGGGCTGATCGCCGCTGGCTCCGTTGAGGTTCTTGACGTATTCCATCATCGCGGGGCCGGTCACCATGCCGCCGAAGAGGCAGGAGAGCAGCGAGTTGGCGCCGAGGCGATTGGCGCCGTGATACTGGTAATCGACCTCGCCGACGGCGTATAGACCGGGAATGTTGGTCATGTGAACGCGAGGGCTCTTGCGGTCGAGGAAACCGTCGGGCGTACGTTCGTAATCGACCCAGAGGCCGCCCATGCTGTAATGGACCGCCGGGAAGATTTTCATGGGGACGTCGCGGGGATCGTCACCCGCGAATTTCTCGTAAATCTCCATGATGCCGAACAGTTTTTTGTCGAGCTGTTCGCGGGGGATGTGGGTGAGGTCGAGATAGACCATGTTTCCACCGCCGAGCCCGTAGCCTTCATTGACGCAGACGTTATAGATTTCCTGCGCGGCGATGTCGCGCGGGACCAGGTTGCCGAATCGAGGGTATTTTTCTTCGAGGAAGTACCAGCGTTCATTCGCGGAGATCTGGCGCGGCGGGCGGGAATCGCCCTTCTGTTTGGGAACCCAGACGCGGCCGCCCTCGCCGCGCGCCGACTCGGACATCAGGCGCAGTTTGTCGGTTCCGGGGATCGCGGTGGGGTGAATCTGAATGAACTCGCCGTTGGCGTATTTGGCGCCATCCTGATAGACGGATGAAGCGGCGGAGCCAGTGTTGATCATCGAGTTGGTCGAGCGGCCATACACCAGACCGGGGCCGCCGGTGGCAAGCGCGACGGCGTCGGCCTTGAACGATTTGATTTCCAGCGTGTCCATGTCGACGGCGACGATGCCCCGGCAGGAACCGTTGGAATCCTTCACCACGCCGAGAAATTCATAGCGTTCATATTTATTGACGAGACCGTCCGCTTCAAAGCGGCGGACCTGTTCGTCGAGAGCGTAGAGCAGCTGCTGGCCGGTGGTGGCGCCGGCGAACGCGGTGCGGTTATACAGCGTTCCGCCGAAGCGGCGGAAATCGAGCAGGCCTTCATTAGTCCGGTTAAAGGGGACGCCCATGCGGTCCATCAGATAGATGATGGCCGGTCCCTGATAACACATATCCTTGCAGAAAGGCTGATGAGCGAGAAAGTCGCCGCCTTTGACGGTGTCGTAAAAGTGGGTCTCGGGGGAGTCGCCCTCTCCCTTGGTATTGACGGCGCCGTTAATGCCGCCCTGGGCGCAGACGGAGTGAGACCGTTTGACGGGAACCACGGAAAAGAGATCGACCTGATTGCCCGCTTCCGCCAGTTTGATGACGGTCATCAAGCCAGCCAGTCCGCCTCCAACAACGATAAAACGCGATTGTGCCATGATATCAATGCTCCTATCCGGTTTCAGGCGGTGGTGAAAGCGTATAAGGACGCCATAAAGAAGACGTAAACGGCGACGCCGATCGCGGTGCAAATGTAGCAGGAGATCACCTGCGCGCGTTCGCCCACCGTGATTCCCCATTTCACGCCGAAGTTCCATAAGCCGTTGGCGAAGTGGAAGGTTGCGGCGGAGATGCCGACAAAGTAGAAGATCACGTGCCAGAGCTCATGAAAATAAGCGGCGACGTAACCCGAATTGACGATGTGCAGATCGGTGGTGTAATGCCACTCGATGCGCAGTTTGTAGACGTGATACCCAATGAAGACGATGGCGATGATCCCCGTCCAGCGCTGAAGCGTGTAAAGCCAGTTGCGAAAATAGCCGTAATGCTGGACGTTGGTCTCACAGAAGATCCAGATGTAGATGCCGATCAGCGCGTGGAGGATTATGGGAACGCCGATCAGGAAGATTTCCATGAACAACAACAAGGGGAGGCCGTTAATGAAGGCGACGGCTTCATCCCAATGTTCCATACCCTGAAAAAAGGCCAGCCCATTCGTGAAGGCGTGTTCGGCGAAAAAAGCGCCCACGGGAATGATACCCAGCAGGGATTGAAATCGGCGGAGGAGAAAAGGGGCTGAGTTGGATTCTGACATATCCGTTCCTCATTGGTTAAATAGCTAAATAACAAAAGACGCGTTTCGGCGATTTGAACGACAAAGCCACTGGTGATTGTAATGAATTTATTTCGGGATTGCAACCTGCCTACCTTGATCACTAAAGTGTTTGATCAAACCATCGAATCTCACAATCCGATCGGTATGGAGCGCATTATTGAATTGGCGGAATTCGAGGGCAACGAAGAACCGTTACCCGGCGGGGAGACGGTTCGTTTAGGAGAATGCGGAAGTTTATACTTTATTATTTTTAGAAATTTTGTGATAATTAAGCGATAAACGTACAATCAACGGATACGGCATCAATCTTGAGTTCAAAAGAAAAGGAGACGTCCTGATGAAAAAGTTGTTGACAGGAATCGTTGTATGCGGTCTGGCGGTCGCGCTCAGCGCGCCGTTTCTGTTCGCGGCGGAAAACGCGGGGGACGACGCGGCGAAAGACGCCATCAAAGCCGCTGTGGAAAAAATCGGCGATCTGAAGGAGCAAACGGTTTGTCCACTGAGCGGTAAGCCGGTCGTGGGAGACAACGGCGCGGTAGTGATGGGATATAAAATCGGCACCTGCTGCCCCAACTGCGCCAAAGCTGTGGAAAAAGATCCATTGACCGCCCTGATGAAACTTCGCGAAAAAGGCGAAGAACCGAAACTGGCGGAAGGATTCACCACACAGACGAAATGCCCGATGTCAGGCGAAGCCGTGAACGCAGACATCTGGGTGGTGAAAAACAACGCGCTGGTGAAGTTCTGCTGCCCCGATTGCGCCGCCGCCTTTGAGAAAGACCCAGAGAAAGGCATGGCCAAACTGATGGAAAGCAAGCAGGCGCCCATCGTGTTGACGATCGCGCAGACGAAATGCCCGATCTCCGGCGAACCCATTCAGAAAGACGTAAGCGCGGTGATCGACGGCAAGAAAGTCTATTTCTGCTGCCCGGGTTGCGACGCGAAATTCAAGGAAGATTCGGCGGCGTATTTTCAGAAGCTGGCCGATGAAGGCGTCGTGCTGGAGAACGCCGGCTAGATTTTTATTACAAACCGATTACAAACCGCATGTCGAAACGGGGCCGAAATTCGGCCCCGTTTTTTTGCGGACAGTGTCCGCGGCCAAATATTTGGATTGCACGTATCAAGGCTCCCGTTGGTCGCCGAGGCAGGCGAGATTGAGAAATACCGCTTTCTTTGTCTGAAGGATTTGAAGGATATACAGGATAACAAATCAAGGCAGTTACGTTCCGGTTGCGCGTTTGAAATACAAAAACAAAGGAGCGAAGCAGGTTTTAAATCCGCCCCGCCCCCGATTTTGAGTCATGACGCGCCGATGATCGGGCTGGCGCGGAGATCAATGATAGAAGAGGCGATACGCGCCGAGGCCCAGTAAAAGCGTTTCGACGATCTGAGATTGTTCGTCATTGGTATAGAAGTCGAGGAACCATTCCTTACCCTCGTACCCCGCTGAAACCGCCGCTGACGCCAGATATGGATGGATCGCGTCAACCAGCGCATCAAACTGATCGGCGGCGTCTCCCTCAAGAGCGAGTCGGTTGCGTTCCACATCAAGTATCAATTGATAGAGGTCGGATGAAATGACCATCCGCGCCTGAGAAGGTGTTTTAACATTATTCAGGAAATCGCGCTGAGAACGATCTCGGCGCATCTTTCCACCCGGATCGTTGTAGACCTCGCCGAAGTAATGACGAGCGGCGGTTTCGGAATCGAACATGTACATCACCGAGTCGCGCTCGACCGCCAGCAGCTGAGACAGGTCAAATCCCCGGCGAGAATCATCCGGAAAACGATACTCGGCTCCGGGGAGATGATTGATTTCCACTTCGGTCTTTTCGATGGATGGCGCCCGGTCAAGCCAATCAAGCATGGTCCCTTTGGGCGAGAAAGACGGCACGGCGAAGGCGATCGCAGGAGCGCCTTCATAAAATCCGAAGAGATTGACGCCCACGACCTGGCCCGGTTGAGCCAGATTGAGAAACGGCGTCAAGCCGTTCACCCCGCCAGAGCCCCCGAATCGCCGCATGCGGCCTTCACGCCCGCCGCCTCGTTCGCCACGCGATCCACGCGGAGAATCAGAGGCGGATTCCATTTGCCCGGATAGATCCTGTGAAGCATTGGCGGAGGGCTCATTACCGGTCTCCCCGGTCGCCGCGGTCACGCCGCCGGAGGGGGCTCGGCGGAACGCGAGTTCAAGCAGCCCCGCCGGGTCGGAATCGCTGAAGAGCGGCGAATCCATCGGCAGCCATTGATCAACCCACGGAGGAGGCGTTTCGACTCGCGCCATCGCGGTCAGGCATCCTTTTCCATCCGGCCAGCGAATGACGCAGGCGGCTTCATGAGCGCCCAGCGCGGCGAGAGCCGCCAACGGACCGGGCATCGCCAATCCGGGCTGATTAATAAACAGCGCCGCCGACGCGCTGGGAAAGCGGCCAAGCACTTCATGATGAGCGGGAGGGCGATCCATCACGCCGGGAGGCGGCGGGCCGTCGAGCACTTCCGCCAGGGCGGGCGCGTCGTTGCACAGCCAGAGAACCTTACCGTCTTCGCGCGCTCCCCATTCGCCCAAAGGCGTTTTGAGCACGGTCAGTTTGTGACCGTTGAACTCTTTCTGTTCGGAAGATACGCCCGGCAGGTTTTTCTGAAGTGCTTCGATGGCGTTGTCATTCTTCATCGAAAACGCGGCGATTTTGACCGTTTCGTGAGACTCTCCACGAGGCGGCATGAGATATAGCCGCATGGCGTCACTCAGCGACGCCAGCGTGGAAACTGCTTCGGTGGCGCCTTGAGGAAACGCGGAGGCGAAGCCATCAAGCACACGGGCGGCGTTTTCGTCTTTCCAGAGCGAATCGAACGCGCCCAGCTGTTTTCGCCAGCCGGTTACGTCGACCCACAACCAGGCGAGCGACGCGTTCGGCAACGCTTGATCGAACAGTTGTTCAGACGTGAGCGAGCCAGCAGTCTTCTGCTCTTTCGGGGTTGAAGCGGAATCCTGATCCGCTTTCGCGCCGGCGCCGTCCCTCGCCACCACGGCGAGGGGCTCATCGCCACCGGGTTTCATCACCTGATTCACCGCGTACCCAATGGCGAGCCCCGCGGCGAAGATCATAATCGTCATCCAGATATTTTTCATCATGTTCTCATTCAGTTTCGTACTGTCATGCGCATGAACAGAGCTGGTCCACATTATTTTTCCGAAGATTGAGCATCGTTTGCTTCGCCATCAACGCCGGAGTGGATGTTCAGGTCCATCAGACTCTTCTTATAAACGTCGTATTGCTCGAGCCGTTTCTGTTGGCGCTTCAAAACATCCTGCCGGTCATCTTTGTCATTCAAAATGTACGGCGTGATAAACACCATCAGTTCCTTGTTGCTCGATTTATTGGAATGAGACTTAAACAGGCTTCCAATGACGGGGATGTGCATCAGTCCCGGGATGCCGTCATCGACCTTGGTGACGCTCTGGTCAATGACGCCGGAGAGCACGGCGGTTTCTTCATTATTGACGGTCAGTTCGGTAGTCACCGTGCGGCGGGCGAACGCGGGGATTTCAGAACCGTTGACCTTGAGTGAAAACTGATCGAGCACCTGGCCCGTCTCCAGATTCACGTTGATGGTCACCGTGTCTTCATCATTGATGCGCGGGACGACGGTGAGTTTGAGGCCCGGCTCACGGAAATCGATCGACTGGCTGGTGGAGATGTTGTTCTGAGAGATCGAGCCAATGACGGGGACCTCTTCAACCACCTCGACGTAAGCCGACTTGTTATCAGCCGTCAGGATGTTGGGTCGAGCGAGGACGTTGGTTTTGTCATAGCGCCCCAACGCGTTCAACACCGTCTGGAAACTGGTCTGGGTCAACACTGTGGCGCGGTTGAGTGCGAGACCGCCGTACGGGCCGTCATAACTGAGAGAAGTTGTGATCGGAATGTTATCGGGCCAGTTGATGCCGAGTTCATTATCTTTCAGGTCCGTCACCTCGACGATGAGCACCTCAACGAGCACCTGTGCGATTTCGCGGTCGAGTTCATTGATGATTTGTTCGATGGTTTCGAAATATTGCGAATTGGTTGTGACCAGCAGCGAGTTGGTGCGGGTCTCAGACACGATGCGCACGTTGCCGATCAGGTTGCTGAAGGTCTCGTCGCGCGCGTTGCCGCTGGATTGATTGAGATACCAGTAAAAGCCCCGGTTGGCGCCGCCCTGGCGGTCTTCCTGAAACAACTCATTCAACTGATCGGCGAGCTCGACCGCGCTGGCGTTTTTGAGGTTGATAACGCGTGTTCCGCCGAATTCCGGCGAGATGCGATCGAGTTTTTCGATCAGTTTTTCGATCACGCTGAAGGCGCGGGGCGTGGCGGCGATGACGATGATCGAGTTGGTGGTGGTGTCAGCGATAACTTTCACCTTGCCGGAGAGGCCGGTGATGTCCTGATTCTGCTGACCGGAATAGAAGTAATAGTTATTGTTCTGCGATTGTTGAAACAGGTTATTGACCAGATAGGCCAGGTCAGAAGCGCGGACGTGTTTGACCTGGTAAACACGAGGTTCTTCCGCCGACTCAGGCAGGGGCTGATCGAGTTGTTCGATCATATCTTCAATCATGGGCATCTCGCCGGGCTTGGCGGTGACGACCAGGGCGTTCATGCGCTGGTCTTCGATGATGGAAACGTCTTTCTGCTGCTGGTTATAGCCCCAGTAGCGGTAACGCGTGCTAGTGGCGGCATCTTCCTGATTGATGAGTTGCTCAAGCATGGGGCGCAGCAGGATGGCGTCAGCGTTATTGAGTTTAAAGACGCGAGTAATTTTTTCGTACGAGTCTTTACTGTCGAGAATGCGGATCAGGCTACCCATCGCGAGTACGTCTTCGGGGTAGGCGGAGATGATGATGGTGTTGGTACGCGAGTCGGCCGAGACGACGGGGCGATACGACTGGGTCATGCGAGACTGAACGATGGAGTTCAGCGTCTGGGCGACTTCGGTGGCGTCGCCGTGCTGCAGCGTGAAATTCTGGGTCTGGAGTTCATCGGATTTCGGCCGGTCAAGTTTATTGATGAATTCGCTGACGGAATCGATCGCATCTTTCGGCGCGGAGACGATAATCGAATTGGTTTCACGGTCGGTGATCACTTCGACGTTGATGTTATTGCGTCGGCGACGATCATCGCCCGACATGCCCGACTGGGCCACGCTGGCGAGCAGATCGTCGAGATTGCGGCCGATTTCATTGGCGTTGAGATATTTGAGACGGAAGACCTGAACGGCGGTGTTGCTGAGAACGTCTTCTTTATCGAGTTCGTTAATCAGTTCGGTGATGCGCTGGATATTGGAGGCGGTGTCAGTGATCACAAGCGATTGAGTACGTTCGTCGGCGATCATGTTGGACGTTTCAGGCATCAAGGGCGCCAAAGCGTCTTTGAGTTGAGACGGAGAGGCGTACTTCAGTTTGATGACCTGATGTTTCATCCGCGAACCGGTCTCTTCGGTCCCCGTTCCGGCTTCGACCTCAAGGCCTTTTTGTTTGGCGGCCGCAACGGTCATCACGATGATCATCTGGTCGGATTCGATGAAGGTGTAGCCTTTCAACAGAAACGCGGCGTCGATGATTTCAAGCGCGCGTTCCTTCGTCACTTCGCCGGGATTGATGATGTTGAACTGGCCCTGAACCTCGTCGCTTTTCAATACGACTTTTTTGGTGAGGTCGCTCATGAACTTCAACACCTGTTCAACAGGCGCGTTGTTGAAATTGAGTTGAAATTTCTCAGGCTCGCCTTCCTTGCCCGGCACGGGTTGAGCGGACTGTCCATTGGGGACGAAGACGCTGCCCTCGTTGACGAGTGATTTGATGGCGTCGGCGAAGATGGCGCCCAGGTTGTTGCGCGAAGGGGTCGCGGCGGCGGGTTGAGCGGCGGGTTCGCTATTCTGAGCGAACGCGGCCGGCCCCAGCGGCAGTAATAACAGAATCGCCAGCAGGCTTCGCCGAATGGTGGATTGCATCGTCTTTTTCATGATTACGCCTCTATCTCTTGTTTTTGTTTTTTGTTCAGATCAGTCATCATCGCGCGAAACTCATCCGCCCCGGTTGCCCCGGCGCTGCATGATGCGCTCACGCACATCAGGCGGCAAGCTTTCAAACGCGCGGCGCCTTTCATCGGGCGACATCGATCGCAACCGTTCCCGAATGTCATCCGGAATGCCGGATGATCCGCCATCATTGGAAACCCTCCGGCTGGAATTGGATGGGGGCGGAGACGAAGGACGCGGCCTCGATATCCCGCCACGAGAAGACGGTCCCCCTCCCCGGTTCACGGGTGAACCGCCTCCACCATCCTGACCGGTAAACATCTCAAGACGCTTGGATTGATCGGAGCCTTCTTCGCTGATGATGACGCTGAAGCCGTCGATTTCATCCAGCGTGGCCTTGCCGACCCGCCCGCCTACCGCGACCTCCTGACCATTGATGACGGCTTTGTCAAAATAGATCGCGGTCAATTGATATTTGACTTCTTCCTTACGGAAAATATCCTTCTCCGGCTTTCGCTCCTCGCCCGGATTTCCGGGGCCGCCCGGCATACCGGGTCCACCGGGATTACCCGGTCCGCCTGAATTTTCACCTGGTTTGGAATCGCCCGCGCCCGGAGCGGGGTCAGCGTTTTCAGCGCTGGCGATGAGGGAATCGATGGAGCGGAGCTCCAGCCAGCGGTATCCATACACGCCGAACTGGATCAGCAAAATGAAACCAAGCAGGCCATAAATGGCGGGCTGCCAGTAGACCCGCACCCAGCCGCGCATTTGTTCGTTGATGCGGGTATTCATGCGCCATTCTCCTGTTGAAGCGAGGTGGGGCTCGATGATGAGGCGCGCCCGTCCATCAGGTACGTCACCAGCGTCAACTGGATTTGCAGGTTGGGCTGGTTGGGGTCTTTGAGTTGTGCTCGCACGTCAAGCGGCTGAAGCATCAGCTTCGAGGTTTTCAGATTATCCAGAAACTGGATCAGCTGCTGAAACTGGCATTCCATGGAGAGATTGGCTTCGAGACGCGGCATGGGCTTGGCGCGGCGATTGGTGACGTTGGAGATGTTTTTGACCTGTACGCCGCTGCGCCCCGCGAGTTGTTCGATTTCGGCGTACAACTCGCTGATGTCTTTTTCGGAAATGAATTTTCCCTGCAGGTTTCCGATCGATTTGCGAAGCGTCTGATTTTTGTCTTTCTGATTTTCAACGTCTTCCATCTGATCGAACAGCGTCTGGAAGCGGCCCGCCGTGGCGGCGGAAACTTCAACGCTGTCACCCGAACTCATCACTTTCAACCCGATATAGGACAGCCCCACCACCATTACCACGGCGGTGGCGAGAGCCAGTTTTTTTTCGCGTTCAGACATAGCCATGAATTACGTCCCTCTTCACTTTTTTTCGCCAGCGGCGAAGTTCATCCCGATTTTCAAACAGGACGGTGCGATTCACCCTCTCGCGCCGGGGATGACCTTGCCTTCCAGATAAATCACGATGCCTTCCCGTTCAGCCACGGCGCGGTCGGTAATCACGTCGCGGAAATAGGGGCTGGCGTTCATTTTTTCGATGATCTCGAGCGCGCTCTGGTTGTTGCCGCCGGTTAACGACATGTGAATTCCATCGGACGCGCTGAGTTGGAAATTTTTAACCAGTATCTTGTCTGGCAGAATGGTGGAAAGAAAAATCATGATTCCGGCCATGTCGACGTTCTGATTTTTCATGGCGCGGAGGGCGGTTTCTTCAGCCTGAAGGCGCTCGGCGAGTTTGATGAGATTGGCGCCTTCTTCGAGCCGCGCTTCCACGGCGCGGCCAAACCAGATCGACCCCACAATCCAGACCAGCAGAATCGCGGCGGCCAAGCCGCCCACCCTCTGAATAAAGGGTTTTGAGGGCCGGGCGGCTTCCCATAATGGCGAACCCCATCCCGACGCGGCGACCTCATCGCGTGGAAGCAGGTTAACGCCCTCTTCACCGGAGCGGAGACGCGAAGAGGCGATGGCCAACAGCGAGGCGTGATCGGGAGTCAGCCCGTCTCCAGCCGATTCGAACGCGCCTTTGAGGTCATCAAGCGTCACGTGATACACGGTCAGACTTCGTTCGGCGGCCAGCGACTCAAGCGGGCCGGCGGAACCATTGAACCCGATGAGGGCCATCCCGCGTAATTCGCCGTCCATCACGCGGCCGCTCATGAACGACAGGGTTCGTTCTACTTCGGCGTTGAGACGGCGCATGCGCGCTTCGGATGATTCATCCTCCTCAACGGAAGACCGCAAGGAGACGGAGCGGGTGTAATAGATCGCCTGAGAATCGGCAAGCGCGATCTCGGCGCGGTCGCCCTCGCGATGAATCAGGATCGCCGGTTGACGGAAGGGGCCGCCCTCCATGCGCAGACCGTATTCATACAACGCCCAGACGGAGGGCGCGATCTGGCTGGGAGGCATGAGATTGTTGGGCCAGACGGAAAGCCACTGTTCGAGGATCGAGCGGCGCGCGGCGAACCAGAGCAATCGGCCGATTTCGCCGGTTTCGCGGCGCGGCGAGGACCAGTAATCCCACGCGACGTCTTCGATGGGAACCTGCAGCGCTTCAGAGACTTCAAAGGCGACGAGGTCGCGCATAGCGTCTTCATCGGTGGGCGGCGTCTCCATGTGGCGCGCGGTGAGCAGGTGGTTGGGCGCGGTCAGGACGACGTCATAACGCGTCATCAGCCCGAGCCGCAAACGCCGCGCCGCCGCTTCCACCGCCGAGTGCAGGCCGTCCACGCCGCCTTCGAGCGGTTCGGCGCCCGCGCACACGACGCGAGAGACGCCGCGGTCGCTGGAGGCTTCAAGCCAGACGAGGCGGTCATCCATACGCTGAAACAGAACCAGATGTTGTGCCTTAGCCATAATGATTTTCGCTCTCGCGTTTTGCTTTCGACCAGAATGAATTCAATTTCACCCACCCATCTCCATCGTGATTCAGTCCGTGCGGTTAGCGGACGTTTTTCCAATATCGCAACGTGACCGGGTCCGCGCCACGGTCGACGATGGCGTAGATTTCTTTATACGCTTTGCTGGTTTCGATATACCCCGCCGCGCGCATGGAAAACACCGCCGATTTGGCGCAGCAGGTTTCAGTCAGATTGGCGAACTGGCCGTTGGTGATGCCCTGAACATCCAACAGCTGGCCGATGTTTTCAAAGGGGCCGTCGCCCGATTCGCGGCGTTCGAGAATGGCCTCGACCAGTTCTTCATTATTGGGCAGCAGGCAGGTCAGCACCTCGCGCGGGGCGGTGTTGATGTTGATGCGCCCGAAGAGCTGCTGATCGCTGGACACGGTAATGAGATCGGCCACGTCGCGCATCTTGTCGCGATCGAGCACCCCGTTGGAGCCGCTTCCGCCGCCGTTACGTCCACCGCCGCCATTGTTGTTATTATTGGACGGCGAAATCAGATCGCCGATGCGTTGATATTGATTGTTGTTGCGCCCGCTGATGATGTTTTGGATATCCTGATCCTCCAGAACATCGCCCAGCTGGTCTTTCATGGTTTCTTCATCGGCTTCATTGATGTTGACGCGGGAGCTTCCATCGCCGGTGACGTTTTTTTCATACGAGAAAACGGTCAGGTAATGGATCCACCCTTTATCGAGTTCGCCGTCGGCGTTATCGATGGGGTAACTGGCTTCGCCGTCGTTTTCATTCGCGTCGAGGATGCCATTGGCGTTCACGTCTTCACCGTAGAGAACGTCGACGGACATCCCTTTCACCAGCAGCAATTCATTCAGCGTATCGAACTGACCGTTCTTGGGCTGGTAGGGCTCTTCGAGCGACATGTAGTAGTCGAATTCGGCGCCATAGGTGCGCGGGTCATCGTCATCGTCGCGCCAGTCGAGAATGGCGTCGACGATTTCATCGGTCGCGTTGGGCAACGCCATTAACTGCTGGCGGGTGGCGGTGTTAACGTTGAGTTTGGAACATTCATCGACCGCTCCATAGGCGACGGCGCCGGGTTGGCTCAGATCGGGCCGGGTCACGCGATAGACGCCATTACCCAACTGGGCGTCATAAAACAGATCGGCGCTGTCGCTCCACGTTTCGTCGAGCGAATCGTACGTCGTGGTCGTATCGTCATTGACGAGTTCGCCGATCATGCGCTGGACGCCGGCTTCGGCGAGCAGCTCGGCCTGAACGCCGTCGTTCAGGTTTTTGTTGACCTTGAGCGCGAGGCGGGCCTGACGCGAATAGAGCATGGTGAAGGTTCCCATCACGGTCACCACCCAGAGCACGATAATCAATGCCACGCCGCGTTGACGGTTCATTGCCCGCCTCCCTGCTGCTGCCCCTGTCCTTGCCCTTGCCCCTCTTCATCTCCCGTGAGGCCGAGAGCCTGATCGTCGAGAGCGTCGCCGCCTCGGCTGAGCGCGATCCAGAAGGTGGTAGAGAAGGTCTGCATCCGTTCGGCCACGGGCGGCTCGCCCTCGCGCTCGGGATGAAAGAAACCGATTCTGACGTTGACCGCGATGGGCAGGCTGGAAGAGGAATCCCACAGGGGCCACCATTCGGTTCCATCAAAGAACTGAAAGTCTATCGTCTGGACGCCCGGGCCCAGCAGGGCGATTTCGCCGCCGGTGAAGGGATCGTCGTCGGGCGTGTTATCGAAACGGCGCACCAGCCAGCGCTCGGGCGTGGAATCGTCATCATCGATGTAGTACTGAACTTCAGCGAGGTCGCTGGTTCCCTGCCCGATCTCGACGGGTTCGTTGACCATGCCGATGAAGGTCAGGGTATCGGCATCGAGATCGCCGCTCTGCGTATCGTTGCAGACGAAACGGGTGCGGTCTTCATGAGGCGACAGGAAGGCCGCGGTGAGATCGAGCCGCATGCGGGTGAAGATCATGTTGGCGATTTCAGCGTCGTTGGTTTTTCCCCCATACGCCTTATAGGCGTTGAGGATGACGGAAAGAGAAAACAACGCGCCGGTCACCACCATCGCGGTCAACGCGGTGGCGAGTAATAACTCGATCAAGGTGAAGCCCGCGCGGCGATCCATCATGTCCCCTCCCCCGCGGCGGCGCCGGTTTCATCGGTCTCCTCGACGGCGGGCTGGTAATGATAGGTCACGAAATGGCTCTGATATTCACGGTCGCCGCGCGCCCACTGAATGATGAGATCGACCTGATAGAGATCGGCGTACTCGGCCTGGGTATAGGTCGCGGTCCAGGAAAATTCAGGATGTTCGGTGAAGGTTCCCTGATTGGGCATGAGCGGCGAGAACTGGTTGGTGCGCACATAGGCGCGCAACTCGGTCATCATGGACGAGGCGAGGGCGTAGTCCTCGGCGGCGCGCCCGGCCAGCAGCGAGGCGGAAAAAGTGGCGAGTATGCTGGTGACGGCGATGCCCATGATGGCGGTGGCGCAGAGCGCCTCCACCAGGGAAAAAGAAGCTTCGCCGGGCCGGTTATTCCGCATACAGATTCTCCACGGCGTGGTCCCAGATCAAGGTCTGACCGGTGAGGCCGACGACGCCCACCGTGTAGACCCTCGGATTTTCTTTATCGGCTTCGACGATCTGAATCAGAGCGTCGGAGGATGAGCCGTTGGGCCGGAAATCCAGCTCGTTTTCTTCGAGTCCGCCGAACAGGTTGCTCTTGAGAATGGAGGCGATCTTGACCTTGCCCCTGATCAGTTCTTCCGGCGGAGGAAACGGGGTGCGCTGTTCGGTGAAGACGCCCGCCTGATTGAACGGATCGGATTCGATGGAAAAGACGACCTGACCGGTTTCACTATCGAATACCAGTTTGGTTTCGGCGCTCTGCTGGATGGATTCGCTGCGCGCGTAGCGGACCAGATTGGCGACGCCCTGCGCGGTGTTTTTTAACGCCTGGCCATCAAGCACATTGCGAAACGAGGGAATCATCATGCCGGTCATGATTCCGATGATGACGATAACCATCATCATTTCCATCAAGGTGAATCCGTTTCGCGATGCGGCGCGCGCCCTCATTTAATCATCTCGCCGATGTTCATGATGGGCAGCAGGAAGGCGAACAGAATTCCACCAACGCCGATCGCCATGAGAATGATGACCATCGGTTCGAACAGGGTGATGAAGCGCTTGATCGCCTGTTCAACCTCCACGTCGAAGGTGTCAGCGACCTGAAAGAGCATCTCGTCGAGCGTACCCGACTGCTCGCCAACGGCGATCAGGTTGACCGCCATCGCGGGGAAGAAGCCGGTGTCTTTCAGCGGCCGGGAGAGACCTTCGCCCTTTTTGACTTTTTCACAAACCGTCCGGAGTTCTTTTTTCAAAATGGCGTTGGAGGTGGTATCCACCACCAGCGACAGCGCGTTGAGAACGGGGATGCCGCTTTTGACGAGGGTGCCCAGCGTCCGCGCGAAACGGGCGATCTGGGCTTTGACGAAAACGATGCCAAGCAGCGGGATGTTATCGACGACGCGGGTGACGGTTTCACTGCCCTTGTCGGTCTGGAGATAGCGGCGGAAGAAATACCCGGCGGCGGCGAGCAGAATCAGCATCAACCAGCCCCAATCGATCACCCAATGACTGAAATCGATCAGCACGCGCGTCATCATCGGCAGTTTGGAGCCGAAATCGGCGAACACCGCCCCCAGCCGGGGGATGACGAAGGTAACCAATACGCCGATGGAGCCAAGACCCACCATGACAACCAACGAGGGATACGCCATCGCGGTGAGGACGTTGGAGCGCAGAGCCGCTTCGCGTTCCATGAACGCGGCCAGTTGTTTGAGGACGACCTCAAGCACGCCGCCCGACTCGCCCACGCGGATCATGCTGCAATAAAGTTCGGAAAACTGGCGGGGATAGCGCTGAAGGGCTTCAGATAGACTTGAACCGCCGACGACTTCCTTGCGGACGTCGTGGATGATCCGCTTGAGGGCCTCGGATTCGGTTTGTTCCTCCAATATGGAGAGCGCCTGCGAGAGGACGATGCCCGCGCGCAACAGAGAGGCCATCTGCGCGGTGAAGATCTGGACGTCATGCTGACGCACGCGGCCCCTGCGGACGGGAGAGGCGTCATCGTCAACCGGCTTGACGCCCGAAGCGACTTCAAGCACCTGTAAGGGGCGAATACCCTGCTGGCGCAGTTGGGCGACGGCTTCGCCGCGCGCGTCCGCGTTGAGGACGCCGTCGATGGTTCGGCCTTCGGCGGTAAGTGCTCGATATTGAAATTTCGGCATTTCGTCAATGCTTTCCTGTCAGGCGGCGTTCGTTTATTCGTCCACGAACTCTTCTTCTTCCGTAACGCGGATGACTTCTTCGACGGTGGTTTCCCCCTGCAAAACCTTCATCCAGCCGTATTCGCGCAAGGTGCGGATGTTGGCGAGCTGCTGGATCTGGTTGGAGGAGGTGCGCTGATTGATCAGCTCGCGCAGCGCGTCGCTGATAATCATGAGTTCGTAGATGCCGGTCCGGCCGCGATAGCCCTGATTGTGGCAATGTTCACAGCCCGCGCCGTGATAGACCTGGACGCCGTCGGGAATCTGGAAGCCGGCCAGCGTCAACAACTCGGGATCGGGTTCGTAGGGCTGTTTGCAATGCTGGCAGACACGGCGGACGAGCCGCTGAGCCAGCACCGCGCAGAGCGACGATGAGATCAGGTAGGGTTCGACGCCCATATCGGTAAGACGGGTCACCGCGCCGGCCGCGTTGTTGGTGTGAAGCGTGCTGAAAACCAAGTGGCCGGTCAACGCGGAGCGGATGGCGATCTCGGCGGTTTCATAATCGCGGATTTCACCCACCATGATGATGTCGGGGTCCTGACGAACGATGGCGCGCAGGCCATTGGCGAAGGTCAGGCCGCGTTTGACGTTGACGTTCATCTGGCTGATGCCCTCCAGATCGTATTCGACCGGGTCTTCGACGGTGATGATCTTGAGGGTGGGCGTTTTGATCTGGTTGAGCGCGGCGTACAGAGTGGTCGTCTTACCGGAACCGGTGGGCCCGGTGACCAGAATGATGCCGTGGCTGCGGTGAAGCAGGTGCTCAAACGTCTTGCGGGTATCGGGAAAGAAACCCAGATCGGTGATGTCGAGCAAAATGTTGGTTTTATCGAGAATACGCATAACCACGCTCTCCCCATGCACGGTGGGGATGGTGGATACGCGGAAATCAAGTTCGCGTTCGGCCAGCCGCAGGCGAATGTGGCCGTCCTGTGGCGTGTAACGCTCGGCGATATCCATCTCGGACATGATTTTGACGCGTGAGATGATCGCCGACTGGAGGTGTTTTGGGGGCGGCGGCTGTTCCTGAAGCAAGCCGTCGATGCGGTAGCGGACTTTTAACTCGACGCCGAACGGCTCGATATGGATATCGCTGGCGCCCTCCTGAACCGCCTGAAAGATAATGAGGTTGACCAGGTTGACAACGGTCGGTTCACGGGCGAGTTCCTGCAGGTCGGCGATATTTTCGCCGACTGAACCGGAGGCGTCATCCTCGGAGCTGAGGTTGGCGATCATCTTTTCGATGCTGGCGCCGAAATAGCGCTGGATGTTTTCGAGCAAGGCGCCGCGCCGGGCGAGGACGACCTCGATTTCGCAACCAGTGAGCATTCGCAGGTCGTCGAAGACCTGCAACTCGGCGGGATTCATGACCGCGACGGTCAGGTTTCCGTTATTTTTACTGAGCGGTAAGACGCAGTGACGAAGGGCGAATTCGGCGGGCGCGGCGTTGATCGCGCTGGGAGGAATCTTGTCGGGAATTTCGACCCATGGAACGCCATAAGCGCCACCCATGACCTCAAGCAGGCGCTCTTCGTCAATTAACTGGCGACGCAGCAGAATATCTTCAACTCCGTCGCCGGTTTCAGCCAACTCTTCACGGACCTGACTGACCTCTGACTGCGTCAGCAATCCCTTATCCATCAAAAGCGAAATCAAATCAACGGGTTCCATACACAACTCTCTCACGATGAAGAAACATGGTTTGACCGATCAGGCCATCAGCATCAAATAGAATAGAAAGTGGCTCTGGGCCAGCCGAAAGTATCCAATCGCCGCTCGGGCGAACAATCACAACAAAATAACTACCAATAAAAACTGGGGATATTCTTCTTTAATCGAAGAGCCCAGACGGTTAGCTATCGAAAACCATAAATCATATTGTATTCAAGTTCAATCACTCAGTCGTAAACCTGGCCGAAATGACGACAAATCACAAAATCCGGTCGGCCACTTATCTTATTAAACGAGTTGGTCGCAGTTTTTGTTTCAGATGTTCAGGAAATCCAGACGAAATAATCATTCGATTCATCCATAAAACTCTAACGCCACTACTAATGATTTTGAGCTTATTCCACTAAACATCCTTTACAGGCGAAGCCGTAATTCAGGTCAGATTGATTCGCCGCCGGAAAGAAATAGACTATAAACCGTCCCATCAGAGCGACAATCCAGCCGCTGAAGCAGCCCTATCCTTAAGGGTAGGTTGAGACGCAGCGATCCGGCAATCAACCGGAGATTTTTTTCTCACCGATCACGCGGCCAGTAAAGGACCTTCGCCATGCCGATTTTTGAATATTATTGCCAATCATGCAACCTGCGATTTGAAGAGCTGGTTTTCTCAAGTCAGGATACCCCAAAATGCCCTGCGTGCGGCAACAAGCAGGTCAACAAGGAACTCTCGACGTTCGGAGTCAGTATGGGTGGGCCGTCCGGTTGCGGCGACGGGGGCTGCGGGATGGACCCGGGTTCGTGTGGAACGGGCGGAGGCCACGGTGGAAGCTGCCCCTGCTGTCACTAGGCGCCCGTCTGGAATCGCGGCGCCGCGTGGAAATCATCCATCGCGCGCATTGACGAATCGAACCGGTCTGGCCAGAATAGTTGGTTCGTGCGTCATACTTTATCTGTAAGGGGATTTCTCAGGATATGTCCGCCTCGAAACTCGATCATAAAGAACTGCAACGGCGTCTGAAAGAAGACGATCTTCAAGTCCATCTTCAGGAATTTATCGAAAACGCCCGTACGTTTTTCGAACAGTACGGCAAGAACCTGATGATCGGCATCGCCGTCGTGGCCGTCGTGGCCGCGGCCGGATTTTATTACAAGGTTCAGTCGAAGGCCGATTACGAATTGGCGCAACTGACCTTCGCCAACGGCATGTCACTGCTGAATCAGGATCAGTACGACCAGGCGCTGGAGAAGTTCAACTCGGTACTGCGTGAGCACGCCGGTTCGCAGGTCGCCGTTCAGGCGCATCTGATGCGCGGGAACTGCTTTTATAACATGAAGCGCTACGATGAATCGTTGAAGGAATATCAGGACGCGCTGAACGCCGTGAAAACGCCCGAAGAAAAGAACCTGATCGAACTTGCGATGATTCAGGCGTATCGCAGCCTGGGCCAGCCGGAAAACGCGCTGAAGGAAGTGGACGCGCTGATGGCTTCAGCGAAGACGGACGAGTTGAAAAACCAGGTGCTCTATCTGAAAGGCGGTTGTCTCGAAGACCTGGGCCGCACCGATGAAGCGGTTCAGGCGTATGAATCGATCGCGCAAGACTCGCCCTGGCTTAACTTCGCGCTGGAACGGCTGGAATGGCTGAAAGCGCAGCCGGTCAAAGCGATCCAGTAAACTCTCTTTTCAAGTGAACTCTCAAAAAAACCGGCTGTACGCCGGTTTTTTTATCGGCGCGGGACGTAAGCAATGACGTTGAAACTCACGTATCCGGAATGGATGGACCTGAAACGGCGCGCGTTCGGCGACAACGGGCTTACTGACAAGAAGACGCTGCGCAAAGCCATGCTGGCGAAGCGGCGGGCGCAGGACGCCCGGCTGACGGCGCGCAAGAGCGAACGCATCGCCGAACGCCTGTTGACGACGCCGGACATTGAGCGGGCGAACTGCATCGCGCTATATGCATCCACAGCGGACGAAGTTCAGACGAATACCATCGCGGACGCCCTTCTGACTCGCGGGACGCGAGTGTTATTTCCCCGGATCGAAGGCCAACACGCGGCTTTTTATCGGGTGGAATCGCTTAACGACCTGAGCGTGAGAGGCGCGTTCGGGATTCGCGAACCCGATCCGGCGCGCTGCGAGCGAACCGCGTTGCACGAAGCGGATGCGTTTATTGCGCCCGGCGCGGCGTTCGATCCATTCGGCGGGCGGGTCGGTTTCGGCGGCGGTTATTACGATCGCATTCTGCAGGAAAAACGGCGGGAAGCGCGCGTCATCGCGCTGGCGTTTGAATTCCAGATCGTTCACGCCATTCAATCGGAGGCGCACGACGTCCCGGTCGACGCCATCGTCAGTGAAGCGGCGTCTTATGAGCCGCTCGTTTCGGCGGTGGAGTGCGCCGATGAATCCGCGACGCAGGCGCTGGCGGAACGGCTGGTGAAAAACGGATTGCGGCGCGGCGTCCTGCTGCTGCACGGTGAACTGGGCGCGGGAAAGACGCGATTCGCCGACGGTCTGGCGAAGGCGTTGCATACCCGCGAAACGGCCGCCAGCCCCACCTTCGTCTACTGCCGCGAATATCACGGCGACGCGACGCTGTATCACGCCGACCTCTACCGGCTGGATGAGATCCCCGCGCAGGAAATCGATTATTGGGACGAAATGTTCGAAGCGGACGCGGTGACGGCGGTGGAGTGGGGCGAACGGCTCGGCGCGCTGACGCCTCGCAACGCCGCACACCTGTTCGGTGAGATTCTTCCCAACGGCGCGCGGCGATGGACGCTGTTCACGCCTCTCGTTTCACAAGCGGGGCTGCATGGGGCAGGCCCCACTCGGCCCTGACGGGGCGGCTCAGAGAATCGAGCGGTTGGTTGTACAATCTTCAAGCGAGACGAATCGAAACCCGATCTCAATTCCACCACGGGAAGGCCTCATGACCGAATCAAGCCGATACGCCCAGGCGGGCGTGGACATCGACGCGGGAGACCGCGTCAAGAAACGAATCGCCGAATTATGCCGGAACACCTTCACCCCGCGCGTTCTGCATCGCGACGGGGCGTTCGGCGGAATGTTTTCACTCGACGATCTGAAGATGAAATCGCCGGTGCTGGTCTCCAGCGTCGACGGCGTGGGCACGAAGGTGAAGGTCGCCTCCGCTCACGGCCAGCACCGCGGAATCGGAATGGACCTGGTAAACCATTGCATCGACGACCTGCTGTGCTGCGGCGCGCGGCCGCTGATGTTTCTCGATTACTTCGCCTGCCACAAGTTGGATAACAATGTGCTTCTGCAACTGGTGGAAGGCATGAGCGACGCGTGCCGGGCGGCGGGGATGTCGCTGATCGGCGGCGAAACCGCCCAGATGTCGGACGTATACGCCCCCGGCGAATACGACCTGGCGGGGACGATAATCGGCGCGGTGGAGCGTGACGGCGTCCTCGACGGAAAGAGCATCCAGCCTGGCGACGTACTGTTCGGGCTGCCTTCGTCTGGGCTGCACACCAATGGTTACACGTTGGCGCGCAAGATCCTGCTGGAAGAAGCCGGACTCGATCTCTCGTCAACGCCTGACGGACTGGGACGCCCGCTGGGCGACGTCCTGCTTGAACCTCACCGGTCTTATCTTGCGGAATTCGACAAGGCGAGCGCGGCGGTCACGATCAAGGGCGTGGCGCATATCACCGGCGGCGGCTTTGAAGGCAACATCAACCGCATCCTGCCCGAGGGATGCGGGGCGCGAGTGAACGCAGGCGCGTGGACGCCTCCACCGCTGTTTATGCTGATGCAAACGCTTGGCAAGGTTAACCCAAACGAAATGTACCGGGTGTTTAATATGGGGATCGGGTTGATTCTGATCGTCAGCGAAAAAGACGGCGATACATTGAGGAGCCTGTTCGAGGAAGGCGTCATCGCGGGCGAAGTCATCGCCGGAGACCGGGTTACGGTCGAGATATAAACGTCAAAGCCTCCCCCGCCGCGAGAACCCTGAATTATGGAAGGCCTCATGGACCTCATCGACGCGACGCCCAACGACGTTATCGTCCACAGCTGGCCGGAAGTCTGCGAGCAGTTGTTTCAGGACTCATGGCAGCCGGTCATCGGGCGGTTCCGCTCGAATTACGCCTACCGGGGCGTTTCGGACCGGGCGTACGACCTGAGCCCGAGCTTCGCCCGGCAATGCCGTGGCAAGGCGCAACTGGAATATCACCTGTTGCGCAATTTCAAGAAATACGCGGAGATCCAGGGCGGCAACGCTCATTTTTCGGACTGGCGATGGATCACCATCGCCCAGCATCACGGGCTGCCCACACGGCTGCTCGACTGGACATACTCTCCCTTCGTGGCGCTGCATTTCGCCACCGCCAACACCTTTCGATACGACCTCGACGGCGCGATCTGGGCGGTGAACTACGTCGAGACCAACCGTCTTCTGCCGCCGCCTTTGCGCGACGTGCTGGAAGGCGAGGGATCGAACGCCTTCACGCTGGAGATGATCGAGCGCGCTCTGCCCGAGATCTTCGATTACGACCAACTAAGCCCGGAGCCGATGGCGCTGTTTTTCGAGCCGCCCTCGCTGGACGAACGCATCGTCAACCAGTTCGCCTTTTTTTCGGTGATGTCGAGCCCCCTCGCCGGGTTGCACACGTGGCTGCGTGAACGGCCGCAATTGTTCCGCCGCATCATTATTCCAAGAGAGCTGAAGTGGGAAATTCGGGACAAGCTCGATCAGTCGAACATCACCGAGCGGATTCTGTTCCCCGGGCTGGACGGGCTGGCGGACTGGCTGGCGCGGCATTACCGCCCGGTGACCTGACCTCGGCCAATCGTCAACGTTGCGAACAGCAGAGCGCCAACACCCGCCAGACAAAGCGCGGCGCATAACGCCCCGTTCACCATGAAATACAAAGCCATGCCCCGCCAGAGCCCGATGGGCGTATGATCGGGGTTGGAGAGCAAGACTCCCCAGAGGCCGGAGCAAACGAGCGATACGAGGACCGCGAGCAGGATCATTACGCCGACCACTGGACGTCCATCGTGAAGGCTCACCCGCCACACCGTCGCGATCAGCAGCCCGACGCAGAACGCGTTCAACATGGAAGCATAAACGGCGGAATGAAACGGGATCGGGAATCCCATCAGAAGCGGCGCCGCCTCAAAAAGCAGGGGAGCGTAGATCAAACTGAAAACGACGACAGCCGCGGTTTGCACGAAACAAAACCTCATCACGGTGTATTCAGGATCACTCACCATATTCCACGCTTCGCAAAAGTACTATTTCATAGCATTAAAGCAAATAAAATCCGATTTACAACTAAAATTTTTAATCGTATCTACACAAAGATAAGACGCACCGGAATGCAAAAACGGTTGAACTTTTTAATTAACGTTTTGCAACTTAATGATCTTCGATCAAAATAGTGAACCATGACGCCTGATTGAACGACTCACCCGGTTAACGAAGCCTCCGACTCATCACGCCAGCGTTCGTTCTTCGCTTCGTTTCTCCACGTTCCAGCGCGGCGGGTTGCGCCGCGAGGATAAGGTATTGGTATTCTTTGTTTTTTTTGGGAGATGGATATGTCTGAACGAATTAACCGCCGGGCGTTTCTCGCGGCCGGCGCCCTGAGCGCCGCGTCGCCGCTTCTCTATTCATGCGGTTCGGGCCGCATGGCTCAGATCGAGCCAACCGAAAACAAACCGATCCGCCTCAACACGGCCCGGGTCTCGATTGCGCGATGCGGTGATTACGGCCCGGGAATTCGAAGCGCGATGGAGGAATGTTTCGACGGGCTGGGCGGCATCGGAACGCTGGTAAAAAACAAGACGGTCACAATCAAGGTCAACCTGACCGGCGAAGATTTTCCGGTCATGTTCGGCCTGCCATGCGGTGAGACCTACGTAACGCATGAAAACAGCGTCAAGGCGCTGACGGCGATTCTGTTCGACAACGGCGCCAGGCGGGTGCGCATCGTCGAATCGGCGCCCGCGCGCGAGACGCTGGAGGTATTCGCCTCCAGACGAGCGGGATGGGACGTCAACTCCATACTATCGCTGGGCGAGGTGGAATTTGAAAACACCCGGAACCTGGGCAAAGGAAAGAAATACGCGACGCTTAAACCAAAATCAGGCGGTTATATGTTCGACCACTTCATGCTGAATCATTCATACGAAGACACGGATGTTTTCATCTCACTGGCGAAGATGAAGAATCACGCCACCGCCGGCGTCACGCTCTCCATGAAAAACCTGTTCGGCATCACGCCTAATTCGATCTATGGAGACGACCCCGGAGAAAACGCGGAAAAAGGACGCGGGAAACAGTTGCACTATTCACGCGGATTCAGCGCGGAAGGCGAAAAAGAAGGATTCAGCGATCAGAACGACCATTTTCGCGTACCGTACATTGTAACGGACATCAACGACGCACGGCCGATCGACCTGGCCATCGTGGATGGAATCAGCACGATCAGCGGTGGCGAAGGTCCGTGGAACCGCCGGGGCGGCAACCTGCGGCTGGAAAAAGCGGGCGTCATCATCGCGGGTCTGAACCCGGTTTCGACCGACGCGGCCGCGACAGCGGTGATGGGGTATTCAAATCCGTTAGCGAATCATCGGTCGAGCGCTCCGTTTAACCGATGCATCAATCATATTCTCGCCGCGCACCAGGCGGGGGTGGGGACCGGCGACCTGAGCCAGGTCGAAATCAGCGGGCTCTCGATTGAAGAAGCGAAGCATCCCTTTCCCGGCGCGGCGTAATCCGGCGGCGAGAGCATATCTTATTCCATCGCCCGGTTCAGAACCGATGAGGATCAAGATCATGCTTCAACATACACATGGTCTCAACGGATCTGGATCAGCCAATACGGATCGCGGTTTCGCCGGACCCCATTCGCTTGACTTGTATATTCACCCCATGATAGTTTTTTGCCACCTCATCAATGTGATCTGATTGCAGGCGTCATGCCTCAATCGCAATACTGGTATTTATTGAATTTGATTAATCCCTGCCCTGTTTGATATTCACATTGATACATCCGCAAAGTTACACAGCATCGGGAGGCCCGCCATGATGAGATTATTCAGGTTTTGCAGCATTATTTTCATTCTTTGCGCCATTTACGCTCAAGCGCAAGAACCCGTTGGTCTATTCGATGGTTATACCGACATCGGCGATGTAGGTCTTGAAGGAGCCGCCGCACTTTCGGGTTCAACCTATCAACTGGAGACGTCCGGATCGGGATTCGACGATTTCTCCGATTCAGGCTTTTTCGTATACAAGCGGCTGTCAGGCAATTTTTCCATTGAAGGAATCACTTTTCTTCTCGGGGGCGGGCAAGGCGGATTGATGATTCGCCAGGACCTGGAAGCGGATTCACCCTTCGCCGCTTACGTACAACAGAGTAACGGCAACGTGTATCCACTGTTCAGAACGTTACGGGGCGAAGCGATGACGGACGATGGTTTCGTTTCGGCCGATTCGCTGCTGGATGGAACCATCCGGCTGGAGCGAGTGGGGAATACCATTCGTTTTTATACGCTCGACCTGAATGAACAATGGGCCTTACAACAGACCGAGCACATTGAGTTAAGCGACCCTGTTTATGTTGGTTTAGCTGTAACAGCCGGCAACAATGACAACTTGGAACTATTTGACGTGGAGTCGGTCAAGATCGAAGAATATCCTTTTTCGGTTGAGCGCCGTTTCAACCCGGCCACCCCTGAACAGGGAGCGGCGTTGACAGTTACGCTCGCCGCCCACGCCGCAAGCGTATCAAGCGCGACCGTCAGCGAAGTGATTCCATCCGGCGCATCAGTTTCGGATATTTCCGTTTCAGCCGGAGAGTTCGTTCAGACGGAAAACGGCGATATTGAATGGACGTTGACTGATTTGACCGGAGACGCGGAACTGACATACACAATCGATCCGCCCGATCGGCCCGTCGTGATCTGGAACGGCTCATTCACGGATGGAACTCACGACGGTTATATCGGCGGGAGAATGTTTACCGCCCCCTCAAATGGCTTCCAACCCCACGGAGTACTCTCGGTTCATCCCCAGATTCCGCGATTCATTGAAGCGGAGTGGGGCGAGCAAACCGGAGGAGTGCGCACTTTTGGTCTGCAATTCGATCCTCGATCTGAAAGCGGATTTCTTGTAACCGCCGCCGAAGGGAGTTCAAGCGCGATTCTGGACGGAGTGCTTGAATACACGCTGGATGTACAGGAGACGGGGACCTACTACATTTTCGCTCAGTGCCGCCGGGAAAACGACCAGAGCGATTCGCTCTTCATCGGCTTTGACTCGATCGACGCGACGGATGAATACGCCTATCCGCTGACAGGCAGCAGAGACCCTGTTCGCCGGTGGTGGTATACCTTCAATGAAGGCGGGCGATTCTGGGAGACGACGACTGAAATACGTCCATTCGAGTTGACAGAGGGACAACACACGCTCTATATCGCCCCCCGCGAGACGAATGCGGAGATCGACTGGCTGGTTATTACCTCCGATCCCAATCTGGCTATCGGGAATTTTGAACCGCGAGAAGCCTTTTTTATTGTTTCACGAAGTTTGCCATCGACGGGTTCCACGCTTCCTGAATCAGTCGATGTTTCACTAAGCGCCGGCGTCGTCAAAAACAGCGCCTTGGACCTTCGCGTTGAAGAAACCATCCCGAAGGGCTGGACGGCCGCCAACATCAACGCCGCCGCGGGTTCGTTCGACGTCGATGCAAACAAGATCGTCTGGAATGTATCAGGGCTGAATCAAGATGCTGAATTAACCTATTCAGCGATACCGGCAGCCGATGCGGTTCTCGGCATTTTCAGCGGCAGGGCGTACGATCTGAAGTCGGGTGAATCACAGCCGGTGTTTGGCAAATATCTTGTTCCCGACGTCATCCCCTTCCAAATCAGAACCGAGCCGATTGATGTGTCTCCCACATCAACCACGTTCATTCAAGCGGAAGCGGTTCACGCCCATTCCGGTGATTTTATCGTGCAGGCGGATGATTCTCTGGTCAGTCTTTTATATGCAATGCCGACGTCATCCGGAAGATCGGGCGGCGTCATGAACGATCAGGAATTAACTTTTGAGTTGAATGTTCTCGAATCAAGCGTGTATTACCTGTTCGCCAACGTGCGCGCTGAAAGCGATCAGACGGATTCTTATTACATCGGATTCGACGTCGACTTCGTCGGGATGTCCGATTCAGCGGATAACGACCGCTATGGTTTCGTCGTGCCTTCAAGAGGGACGTTTGAGAAAATCTGGAACCGGCTGTTTGTGGATGGACAACGATTCTGGGTGCTCACAGATGAACTGCGTCCTCACGAATTGACCGCGGGTGCGCACACCTTACATTGGCATTCACGCGAACCCGAAACCAAAGTTGACTGGATCGCCATAACGCCCGATCCAACGCTCAACCTGACGACCGTGATCGAGCCCGGCGAAACTCCCGACTCAGCCGTGACCGATTTCATGCTGTACTGATCGAAATCATGCGATTCTGACAAGGCAAACATCCAGTAAAAAAGGGAGGAGGCGATTGAACGTCTCCTCCCTGTTTCACTCAAACGATGGAAGCAAGTTATTCAATTTCTCTCCTGTATCTTCCCCGTTTTATTTCTCCATCCATTCACTTTTTTTCATGCAGCATCGCGCCTGAAACGGTAAGCAGCCGGACGCTGGCCTGATTGAGATCGCGATGAGAAGCGTGCGACTCAAGGCGGCTCTTGATCAGCTGGCGTTCCGCGTCGAGCAGATCGAGAAACGTCGCCTTGCCGGACTGATAATCGCTTAAGGAGATTTCATAGGCGGCCTGATCCTGCGGTAGAATGACGTTATCGATCAGATGGACCTCACGCCGATCGACGTCGAGGGTTTCGATCATCGTCCGAGCCATAGCTTCGGTTTCGCGCAGAACGTCGTCCATCATCGCGTTTTCGCCCAAAAGACGCTGGCGCATCTCTGCGAGGTACGATTCAGCCTGCGCATAGGCGGGCCGATCCCGCGTTTTCGGCTCCAGACCGAATGGCATTTTCGACGCGTCCACCGACGCCTCCGGCATCATCCCTCGTTCAAGCTGGCTGTACCCCTGGCTGGCCGATGGGCGATTCATGACCTCTCCCATCCGAATGGCTATGGCGGTCCGGTTGATTTTCGATTGCTGCATGAGCACTTCCTGCCGGCAGTCGCGGGCGAGTTTGAACAGGTCTTCCGCCGACAGCGTGACCTCCGGCTGGTTGGTTTTTTCCGGCTGGCCCAGCGCGAATCCGGGTTCCAGACCCAGCGAGGCGGTTAACTGGGCGTGCAATGCGATGCGGCGAGAGTCGAGATCTTTGAGCATGTTGCGCTGGCGTTCGAGTTCGTTTTGAATTTTGATGATTCCCGCCTGACTGGCGCCGCCGGCCTGATAGAGTTCGCGCACCACACTCAACAGGTTCTGGAGCAGGTCGATATTTTCCCGCGTTGTATCTTGAGCGCGCATGACGTATTGATCGTCATAAAATCGCTGCCCCGCTTCAACAACTTTTTCACGCAGGGTCCGACGCCAGTCCAGCTCAGCCAGACGGACCTGTTCTTTCACCATCTCGCCTTTCAGCGCCATGGTTCCTGGGAAGGGATAGATGGATTGCAGCATCTGTTTATTGACCGGTTTGCCCGGCGTCACGTTGAGATACCGGGTGAAGGAGCGATATTCGCCGATCAGGTTATCGAGAAAGTCGGCCTGATCGTACTGGTTTAACGTAGCGCGCCAGCGCTCTCGGGCGGCGCGCACGGCGGGGTTATGAATCGCGACGGCCAGGCTCAAATCGTTCCACGTCAGGCGCGGCTGAAGGACTTTTTTCAATCCTTCCGATTCAGAGAGCGCGGCAATGCGCTGTTGAAGCGCAACCGGATCGGCCTGAAAGAAATCCGACGCGATCGACACGAACTTTTCATCGGGAGACGCGGCCCCTTCCAGTTCGATTTTGGGCAGCGGCCCGGCGGCGGACGGTTCGAGAGACTGGCTTTGCGCCGCTGAACCGATCCAGCCGAGAGTCTGCTGAAAGAACGGCGTGGCGCGTTCATTCTCATACTCGCGCAGAGCGCGTTGATGCGCGGCGCAGCCTCCAACGAGCAATAACAAAACCAGAATGGCGGGTTGTGTGATGGCCGGTTTCATGGTCTATTCCTGTTCCGTGGCGTTCGCGACACTGGCGAAGGCGACTCCGCCGATCACCTGTTCGAGGCGGCCGATAGACTGACCGTAATCCGCCAGGGCGCGATGGTAAGCGAGCTGAAAATTGTGGTACGCCAGCGTGCATTCAATCATGCTGGAGAACGACGCCTGATCGTTCCGGAAAAAGAGTTCCGCCTGTTGCATGACCGACTCGGCCTGGGGGAGGAGGGTATCCGCGTAGAGATGGACCAGACGCCCGGTCAGATTAGCGGCGAAATACGCCCTGGCCACGCCGCGGCGAACGTCGTTAACCTCGTTCATCGCCTGTTGTTCCATCGCTTCGGCGACGGCTTCTTTTTCATGAATCAACGCGCGGTTGCGCTGTTCCCAGATGGGGAGGTTCATCGAAAAGAGGCCGATGAAGGGGTCTTTGCCGCTATCTCCAACGCCCGCCATACGAGCCGCGCCCGTGTTGATGAAGTTCAGCCCCAAGGCGATATCCGGCACGCGCGACAGCTGCGCGAGAAATACGTCGTATTTGGATTTGACGATTTCGAGGCCGCGAATTTTCAGGATTTCCGCGTAATCTTCAGCGCGCTGATACAGTGGAGTAATGTCATCCACCGGATCGTAGAGGGGGCAGGTTGTAACCTCGCCGATCGGCGTATCGGGCGGAAGGTTGAGCAGAGCGCGGAAGCGTTCAGCCTGAGCGCGGCGCTGTTCATCAAGCAGGATTCGATCGTAGCCGAGTTGAGCCGCCCAGCTCTCGGCGCGGAACGATTCGTTAAGCTGAGTGCGGCCCACGAGGAGTTCCTGATACCCAAGGATGGCCTCATCGCGTAGCAGGGATTCGATTTTTTGAGTGATGGCGATGGCGCGGTCGAGGTAATAGAGTTCGTAGTATGAATCCTTGATCTGAATCACGAGATCGCGCAAGGCGGTCTCATATTTGAGTTGAGCGATGGCGGCCTGAATTTCAGCGCTTTTGCCTCGGGCCCAGAGTTTTTGCCACCAGGGGAGACTCTGAGTGAGACCGGCGTTGAATTCCTGAGGGCCGACGCGGGTTTCAACGCTCTGCATCTGAAAACCAGCCTGCGCCATCGGATCGGGCAGCGAAGTCGCTTGGGGCAGCGTTTCAATAGATGCGAGCCAGCGCTTGCGTTCAGCCTGAAGCATGGGGTTGCGCGACGCGCCGAGAATCAGGGCGGGAGCGAGCCGCAACTCACCCGACAACTGCGACAATTGCTCATCGGTGAGCGGGGGCTGCAACCGCTCGCGCAAAGCCGCCGGGCGGACTTCTTCCATTTTGGGGATATCGGCGCATCCCGCCATGAAGACCGCCGCCAAACCGAGCAGCGAAAGCAGGATCACACGCGAGCGGATTCGTGGTGTATTCATCTTATTCTCCATGCGCGTTTTTTTCGGCATTCGCATCGGGCAATGAACGCCCGCGCCACAGGTAATAAATCACGGGATAGACGATCAGTTCCATGACGAAACTGGAAAACACGCCGCCGATCATGGGGACGGCGATCCGTTTCATGGTATCGGCGCCCGAGCCATGACTCCACAAGATGGGAATCAATCCCATGAACAGAGCTCCCACCGTCATGGCCTTGGGGCGAACTCGCTGAACCGCGCCATGGTAAATGGAGTCGCGCAAATCGGCGAAGGTCGAGAGTTTACCTTCACGAATCCATTTTTTGTGGGCGATCTCCAGATAAAGTAACATCACCTGTCCGGTTTCAGCGTCAAGCCCCGCCAGCGCGATCATGCCAGTCCAGACCGCGACGGAGAGATCGTAATTGAGGAAATAGAGCAACCAGATGGCGCCCACCAGACTGAATGGAACCGCCAGCATAACGATCAGCGTCTGAATCAGGCTGTGAGTATTCAGGTAAATCAACAGCATGACGATGAGCAGCGTGATGGGAATAATGAGCGCGAGACGAGCCTGTGCGCGCTGCATATACTCATACTGCCCCGACCAGTTGATGGTATAACCCGGGGGGAGGTTAACCCGGCCTTCCTTGATAGCTGTTTGCAAAGCTTCCTGAGCCTGTTTTACATAGGTTCCCACGTCGATTCCACTGATATCGACGTAGACCCAGGCGTTCGGGCGGCTCTGTTCGCTTTTGATGCTGGGAGGGCCGACTTTGATCTCAAAGGTTCCCAGTTGTTCGAGGGGGATCTGGCCTTTGTCAGTGGCCACCAGCACTTTCTTCAATTCATCGACATTGTCACGCAGTTCGCGTGGATAGCGCAGATTGACCGGATAGCGCTCAAGCCCTTCGACGGTGGTGGTGATGTTCATCCCGCCGATCGCGGTCATAAAGACATCCTGCACGTCGCCCACCGTCAGGCCGTAACGCTGGATCGCATGGCGATCGGGGGTGAAGTTAATGTAATTGCCCCCCATGACTCTCTCGGCGTATGCGCTGAGGGTATGAGGAACCTGATGGATCACCGCCTCGACCTGCTCGCCAATGCGTTGCAGCGTCGGCAGATCGGCGCCGCCGATCTTGATGCCCACCGGCGTCTTGATGCCGGTTGAAAGCATGTCAATGCGGGTCTTGATGGGCATGGTCCATGCATTGGTCACGCCGGGAAAATGGATCGCCCGGTTCATCGCCGAGATCAGTTCGTCAGGCGTGCGCCTGCGATGAGCAATGACTTTTCCCGCGTCATCAAGAACATCGACCACCGGCCACTCTTCTTCCGGTTTAAGCATGATGGTGGTTTCGATCATGGTGAGCGGCGCGGGGTCGGTCGCGGTCTCTGAGCGGCCGATCTTACCCGCGACGTGATGAACCTCGGGGAACGACTTGATGATCTTGTCGGTCTGCTGGAGCAGTTCGCGGGCCTTGCTGATTCCGATCCCGGGCAGGGTGGTGGGCATGTACAGCAAGTCGCCTTCATACAACGGCGGCATGAATTCGCTGCCGAGACGGCTCCACGGATAGATCACCGAAAGCATGATCAACACCGTGACGGCGATCACCGCCCAGCAGCGCCCGCGATGATGAAGGATTCCCTCCAGCACCGGATGGTATACCCGGATCAGGAAACGATTGACGGGGTTTTCTTCTTCAGGCCGCAATTTTTGCGGAGCAAGAACGATAAACGTAATGCCCGCCGCCAGCAGGGCGATCCACGTTTTAAGCGAAAGGCCCAACCAGAATGCCGGGGCGTCTTCCGCGCCGGGGACGAACCACAGAATGGAAAGAAACACCAGCAGCGGGAGAAGGATCAGGGTCATCCAGCGGCGAGTCTTGCTCCAACTTTCCGGGAGGATCGTATTTCGGATGAACAGCCCCGCCAATAGAGGTGAAACCGTGATGGCGAGAAACGCCGAGGCGCCCATCGCATAGGTTTTGGTGAAAGCGAGCGGCTTGAAGAGACGGCCTTCCTGAGCCTCCAGCGTAAAGATGGGCATAAAGCTGATGGTGATCACCAGCAGCGCGAAAAAGAGCGTGGGGCCGACTTCGGTCGCGGCTTCAGCGATCAGTTCCCAGTGCGATTTGGAACCATCGCTGTTTTCATAATGTTTATGAACGTTTTCAACCATGATGATGGAGGCGTCAACCAGCGCGCCGATGGCGATGGCGATGCCGCCGAGGCTCATGATGTTCGCGCCGAGCCCCTGAAAATACATGATGGTGAAACTCATCAGAATCGCGAGCGGAATGGTGAAAATCGCCACCAGCGCGCTACGGGCATGAAACAGAAAGAGGATGATGATGATGGAGACGATGACCGATTCTTCAAACAGGGTGTGGCCGAGATTTTCGACCGCGCTTGTGATCAACGTGCTTCGGTCGTAGGCGGTGTGAATCTCCACATCTGGTGGAAGCGATTGTTTCAGCTCGTTGAGTTTTTCTTTCACTTTGGCGATGGTGGTCAGGGTATCGGCGCCATACCGCACGACGACGACGCCGCCGACCGCCTCCCCTTCCCCGTTCCAGTCGAAGATCCCCCGGCGCATCTCGGGGCCGATCTCGACGCGCGCGAGGTCTCTCAACAGGATGGGGGTTCCATCATCCCGCACGCCCACCGCGATCTCTTCCAACTCGCGAACCGCCTTCTGCGAGCGGACGACGTCAACCGGAGTGTCGCTCTCTTGTGCTTTGGCTTTTTCCTCATCGGTCAGCGTACCCAGATAGCCCAGCCCACGCAGCATGTATTCGGTTTCGGCCATCTCCATCACGCGGCCGCCGACTTCGCCGTTAGAGCGCTGAATGGCGGCGCGGATCTTGCCCAGCGGGACGCCGTAGGCGCGCATTTTTTCAGGATAGACCGTCACCTGATACTGCCGTACGAATCCGCCGACGGACGCGACCTCGCTGACGCCGGGCACGCCGGTCAGTTCGTATTTCAGATACCAGTCCTGCAGGGTGCGCAACTGAGAGAGGTCGCGCTCTTTGCTGGTCAGTGAATACATGAACGCCCAACCCACGCCGGTGGCGTCGGGCCCTAACTGAGGCGTAACGCCTTTGGGCAGTTGAGACTGCATCTGAGAAAGATATTCAAGGACCCGGCTGCGCGCCCAGTACATATCGGTTCCGTCTTCAAAAATGACGTAGACGAACGAGTAATTGAAAAAGGAATAGCCTCGCACCACCTTGGCGTAAGGGACCGCGAGCATTTTGGTGGTGAGCGGGTACGTGATCTGATCTTCAACGATGCGGGGCGCCTGGCCGGGATACTCAGTGAAAATGATCACCTGAACATCGGACAGATCGGGGATCGCATCGAGCGGGATATGAAGCATGGCGAACACGCCGCCAAAGACGATCACGCCCATCAGGACCAGGACGAAAAATTTATTCTGGATGGAAAACTCGATGATGCGGCGAATCATGGTTCTTTCCTCAATCGGGTATCGTAACGAGGCCGTGGCCGGAACAAGACGGAGCGATGGTCTCAGGGATGAGCGTGCGCGCCGGTGGCGGAATCGACGGGATGACTGGCCTTCCAGATCGCTTCCGCTTGAGCGCCATGATCGACGCTGGATGTTGGAACGAGCTTCATTCCGCACTTGGGGCAATCGCCGGGGCGATCGGACACCACATCAGCGTCAGAGGGCATCGGACAGGTGTACAGAACCTCAGCCGGGGCTTGCCGTTCCGCCGTCGCCGGCTCGATTTCCGGTTTTGACGGATGGGCTTCACGCCAGAGGCGTTCCGCTTCCTGACCGTGAGGAACGCTGGACGTGGGAACGAGTTTCATGCCGCATTTGGGGCAATCGCCGGGCCGATCGGACGCCACGTCCACATGCGCCGGCATGGGACAGGTGTACAACGTCATGGGGACCTGATCTTGCGGAGCCTTCTGGAATCGGCTGACCTCATCGCTGGTGACTGGAATCAACGTCATTCCACATCGCGGGCATTTACCGGGATGGTCTTCATGCACGTCGTAATGCTCGGGCATCGGGCAGGTGTAATATTCAATGGTGGACTGTTCGAGATTCCAGGGCTGAACGGGCACCAGTTTCATGCCGCAAAGAGGGCAATCGCCGGGATGGTCATACAGTATGCCCGCGTGAGAGGGCATGGGGCAGACGAACTTATCGTTCAGCACGGGCGCGGGCGGAGTGGCTTCCATCGGCATTGAAGCGGAATGAACGTGGCTTGAACTTCCCGAGATGACGTCGCGTGAATCGGTCATGCCGGGGTTGAGCATCTTCAACGTCGCCTCGCGCAGGCGGGCTTCGGAATCCAGCAGGAACTGTCCGCTGACCACCACTTTTTCACCGGGCGCCACGCCGGACAGGACTTCCCACTCGCGCGTGCCGGTGCGGACGCCGAGATCGAGCCGGCGCGGTTCAAACTTGCCCGGTTCGCGCATGACGTAGGCGAGCCGGCGTTCGCCGGTGAAGATCACCGCCATGTCGGGAACGAGCACCGCCTCGCGCGACAATTCATCAGAATTGATCTCGATGGTGGCGTACATGCCCGGTTTGAGGTCATAGCCGGGGTTGTGGAATTCCATGCGAACCGAGATTTCGCGGGTTCCTTTTTCGAGGTACGGGTAGAGATACGTCACCCGGCCCCGGTAGGTTCGTCCGGGCAGGTAATCGAGCGTCATGTGGGCTTCCTGCCCCAGGTGAATCGCGGGGAGGTCAGACTCGTAGACTTTGCCGATTACCCAGACGGACGACAGATCGGCGATCTTGTAAGCAGGCATGGCCGACTTGAGGAAGTCGCCTTCCACGATGTTTTTATCGGTGACGATGCCGGTGAGTTGAGAGCGGATGGTCATGGTTTTGCTGATTTTCTTTTCCGCTTTCAGCCGATCGATCCGGTCCTGTGCGATGTCGAAGTACAACAGGCGGGATTCCGCCGATGTAAGGCGCTGTTGCGCCATGTTCACCGATTCAGGGGCGTTACGCTGGCGGGCTTTTTCGAGATCGGACAACGCGACGAGGTATTCTTCCTGAGCGCTGTACAACTGGGGCGAATAAAACTCGAACAAGGGGTCGCCCTTGTGAACCTGCGTACCAGTCTCCTGGACGTACAATTTTTCAACCCAGCCATCCACCTTGGTGGTCACGGTTCCGAGACTGTTTTCGTCGTACTGGACATTCGCAACGGTGCGGATGGTTTTCACGACGGGGCCGCTGCGGACGACGTCATAGCGGACTCCCATGTCCTGCTCGGTGACGGGATCGATGGTGATGGTGGGGCCGCCTTTGACCTGGTCTTCATACACGGGGACCAGATCCATCCCCATCGGGCTCTTGCCCGGTTTGTCACTGACGTATGAGGGGTCCATCGGCGCGCGCCAGTACAGAATTTTGCGCTCTTTATTGTCGGCGGCGGTGGAGGCGACCTTTTCGCCACGCGCTTCCAAAATGGTGCGGGCGCGATCCGGGTCCATCGGAGTCAACTTCATGCCGCACTTGGGGCACGTGCCAGGTTCGTCGGAGATCACTTCGGGATGCATTCCGCAGGTGTAAAGCGTTTTCTGAGCGGGCGCGGCCGCATCGGAGTGTTCGTGCAATTCGGCGGGAGCGCTGGAGGGCGCGTAAAGCGAAACCGCCGCCCAGTAACCAAACGCCAGCCCCATGATGAGACCAACCAGAAGAATGGTGACGTAATTTGAAAGAAAAACTTTGTTGCTCATAAGTGTCTCCAGCCACAACGTTCGCCGTCAGATGCTTTTGTCTCAAAATCGCAGGCAGGTCTTTATTGTATCGCCTGAGCCTCTGAATTTGAAAACAAACTTATCAGGTAATCATACAGGTTGCATGCCAATTCGCCCATTCGCATTCCATGAAGTCATAAATCGGAGCCTGTTGAAACAAGGCGATCCCGATAAAACGGTATCAAGGCGGGGTTCCAGCGAGAATCGCCGCCAACGCATCGGAGGGGAAAAATTATTTCCAACAGCGAAGAGCGATCGAGACAAGCGCGATATGAACGCCTTATGTGTGGCATTTGCATCAACCCAATCGTTGGATATGCCACACTTTTTCGGTATACTGCGGGATGAAACCGGCTCAATCGTCCGTTTTTACGTAAAAATCAGATGACCGGTATACGCCCTGCGGTGGCATAAGGATTGCTCAAAGTTCAATCCATGATGTTTGATGCGTTTTTACAGCGTTTGACCCCCGCGAAATTATTCATCGTTCTCGCCATCGGGATCGTTGTATCCAACCTGCATTTTCTGACGCCCACTCACAATCATTATCTTCACCTGGTGTATGACCGGTTGTGTTATTTTCCCGTCATCCTTTCCGCCTTCTGGTTTGGGTTGTGGGGAGGCCTGATCATGGGAATCGCGATGTCGGCCATGCACCTGCTGCACATCGGGCTGCAATGGGGCGGCGATTTTCTGGGGGCGAACCTCTACCAGACGCTGGAAGCCGCCGTGCATATCCTTCTCGGCGTGGTTACGGGCGTCCTCTCGGAGCGTTTTCTGCAAACCGCAAAAAAACTGGAGCAATCCTACGCCGACCTGCGTGAGAAAACCGAGCAGGTTCTTAACGCGGAAGAACACCTGCGGCGAACGGAACGGATCCAGGCGCTGGCGGAGCTTTCCGCGGGGGTTTCGCACGAAATCCGCACGCCGCTGTCATCCATCAAGGGCGCGGCCGAGATTCTGGCGAAACCCGACCTGCCGTCCGAACAGCGTCAGGAATTCACCGGGATCATGCTGAAAGAGATCAATCACCTCAATCACGTGGTCAACGAATTTTTGAACTTCGCGCGTCCCAGGGAACAACGCCGGGGATATTGCGACCTGCGCGCGTTGTTAAACTCGGTGCTCGAACTTACGCTCCAGCAATGCCGGTCGCGCAATATCCGGGTCAGCACGGCGATTGACGACGGACTACCCTCGCTGTATTTCGACCCGGATCAATTGAGGCAAGTTCTGGTCAATCTGATCAACAACGCCATCCAGATGATGCCAAACGGCGGCGAGCTGATCGTTTCGTGCGTCACAGACGATGGCGCCCTGATCTGCCGCATCGAAGACAGCGGGCCGGGGATTCCAGATGAGGTCCACTCGCGGATCTTCGATCCGTTTTTTACGACGCGGCCCAACGGAACCGGGCTGGGGCTTTCGATCGTGCAGAAAATCATGAATCAGCACGGGGGATCGGTTGAAGCCGCCAACCGAGATGAAGGCGGCGCCTGTTTTCAGTTGCGTTTTCCTTTGACCAAGGGGAGTAACGGGTCATGAAAGAATCACGCCTGTTGTTGATTGATGACGACCCCAGCCTGTTGCGCGTTACGCAGTTTCAACTGGAAGAAGCCGGATATACCGTCACCACCGCTTCGGACGGCGCTTCGGGTTTGCAATCGTTTAAAGAGAATCAGCCCGGCCTTGTGATCAGCGACATCAAAATGCCGGGGATGGACGGTCTGCAGCTGCTGGCGGAGATCAAGCGGATTTCTCCGCACGCGCTGCTGGTTCTGATCACGGCGCACGGTTCGATCGAGACCGCCATTCAGGCGATGAAGATGGGCGCGTACGACTATCTCTGCAAACCGTTTGAAAAAGAAGAACTGCTGCACACCACCCGCAAGGCGCTCGACTATCACCACCTGATGCGGGAAAACTTTCACCTGCACGAGGAACTGATCGGCCGCTACAGCATGGATCACATCGTGGCGGGTTCGGAGGCGATGCGAAAGGTTTTCACCATTTTGCGGCGGGTGAGTTCGACGCATTCATCCGTTCTGCTGGAGGGCGAAAGCGGCACGGGTAAGGAACTGATCGCTCGCGCCATTCATTACAACAGCCCAAGGCGGAAGCAGCCGTTCGTCGCGGTGAACTGCGCCGCGATTCCCGAACAACTGATGGAGAGCGAGTTTTTCGGTCACGTCAAAGGCTCGTTCACCGGCGCCCTGAACGACCGGATAGGGAAATTTGAACAGGCCAGCGGCGGGACGATCTTTCTGGATGAAATCGGCGACATGCGGTTGGACCTGCAAAGCAAGCTGCTGAGAGTGTTGCAGGAGCAGGAGATCGAAAAAGTGGGCGGGCAACGTCCGATCAAGGTCGACGTGCGCGTCATCGCCGCCACCAATCAGAACCTGAAAGGCATGATCGAAAAAGGCCGATTTCGTGAAGACCTCTATTACCGTTTGAACGTGGTTCCGATCCGGCTGCCGGCGTTACGGGAGCGAAAAGACGACATCCCCCTGCTGGCGCAACACTTTTTAAGCGAACTCGGCGGCGCCGGGATTCATATCGATCCGGAAGCGTTTACCCGGCTGCAAGCCCATGACTGGCCGGGCAACGTCCGCGAGTTACAGAACGTCATCGAACAGGCGTTTGTTCTTCGCCAGCAGGACGAGCGGATCGGCGCGGAAGACCTGCCCGCCTATATCGCGCATCAGGAACACCGCCACGCGAACGGAGTGCTGGATATCCCTCCTGAGGGCATCGTGCTGGACGACGTGGAAAAAGATCTGATACGAATCGCGCTGCAAAAAACGAAAGGGAATCAGAACCAGGCGGCGAAACTGTTGGGCATCACGCGCCAGACGCTGATTTACCGCATGAAAAAATATGAAATATCGTGACGACTCATTCATTTGCCACACGGAGCCGTGGCATTTGAATGAGTGGATGGTCTCACATCGAATCACTCCGCTCTCTTCTCCATTGTCATAACTCTCTTGCCTTCAACTCCTTGCAGCCATTTTCACAATCTCTCCCCACTCTGGCACATTGTTTGAGTTATCAGAAAGGCAGCCCAACAAGGAGGCAGTCCAATGATGATTCAAACCGGCGTTCCCCATCAGTCATTCACAACAGACCAACACACCATTCTCGTGGTTGGCGCAACCCCGAGTGAATACGAGCACTTAATTCGTTGGCTGGCCCCTCATGGTTACGTCATCGAACAGGCGATGGATTCTCTGGAAGCGACCGCGAGGGTGCGTGCGAAAGGCTACCGTCTGATCTTGATCGACATGGACGCCCAGGATGATCTGGGGGGATTTGAAACGGTTTGGCTTTTAAAGACGCTCGTTTGGGAAGCGAAAATCGCATTGATCTGTTCAGCAATCACTCCCCAATTTAAAAGCAAAGCCGCCGCGCTCGGTGTACTCCACTATTTACCCAAGCCGCTTACTAAACAGGCGGCGATGGATGAAATCGAACAAGTACTACTGGATTCCAGTCAAAAAGACCGTCATCCCGTTTGGAAGCCTCGATTCAAATTCTGGCAACGTTGGATGAATCGATAACAAATCTGGAGGAGGCGCTAAGGAAATCAGAAAAAGAGACGCCAAGGTTATCTGAAAAAGTACCAGCCTTAAACAAATTAACGATTCACATCAAAACTCTGGAGGAAAGTATCATGAAACACATGGCCATCCATTCCATCATTCGTAAGAGCATGTTGATCGTCGCGGCGGCGGGTTTTTCGATCGCCATCAGTGTTCCATCGGCGGCGGCCGCTGGAAGCGCCAACCCGGTGCTCGCGGCGCATTCAAGCAAACTGCTCGGCAGCCGGCTGGGCGGTGAATTGCCAGGACGGAACGGCGCCCCGAACACGAACACAACCCGCGAGTCAGCCCTGAGTAAACGGTTTCAGTCGAGCAAGATGCTCGGAAGCCGGTTGGGCGGCGATTTGCCCAGACATGAGGTTGCGGCGCCTTCGAATGGGACGTCTCACACCAAAGTTCATACCGCCAAGGCCCACGTGAAAGCTTGATCGTTTCACAATCGGAGGGAGCGGAGCCTGATTCTCACAGGCCCGCTCCCATTCAATCAAACAAAAAGCAGGAGATTCAAATGAACAAGTCAGTCTCTAAACGCAATTGGATTTTATGGTTGTTGCCGTTCGGTATGGCCGCGATAGCGTGGGTTCCCCTTCAAGTCAGCGCGATGGACGGCGCGTCGTCCATGCATCACGGAATGAAGATGCACGAAATGAAAAACAGCCCGGGCGATCCCTACACTCTTTCAACCTGTCCAGTATCCGGTGAAACGCTGGGAAAGATGGGAGAACCAGCCGTGTTGGAATATGAAGGAAGGGAGATTCGATTCTGCTGCGCGGGATGCGTGGAGAAGTTTAAGGCCGACCCGGCCACGTACCTCTCCAAAATCGATCAGGCCATGATCGAAGATCAGAAACCGTTTTACCCGCTCGGCACGTGTCTGATTTCAGGCGAGAAGCTGGACGGAAAAATGGGTCCCGCCGTTGACGTGATTTATAACAACCGGCTCTTCCGCTTCTGCTGCCCGATGTGCGTCGCCAAATTCAAACAATCGCCCGGCACGTATTGGGAGACGCTCAATCAGGCGGTGATCGAAAAGCGGAAAGAAGACGTTTCGCTGAAAACCTGCCCTGTTTCAGGCGAGGAATTCGGCAAGATGGGCCCCGTCCAGGATATCGTCATCGCCAACCGCCTCGTGCGTCTGTGCTGCCCCGGTTGTGAAAAACAACTGCGCGAGAATCCCCGGAAATATCTCGATAATACCGCGTCAGCAAACACCGGCGCCTCAAGCGCGGCGGAGACGGCCGACGGACACGCGTCTCATCAACATCATTGATCACTGAAACACAGTAAACCGGAGGTGAAAAATGTCATTATCCGTATTATTCGTCTGGATCGCCGCATTTGTATGTTCGCAAAGCGGAATTGGTTTTTCGCCTCGGTTCCAAACTCATCAACTCGATTTCTCATCGGTCCGGCGTCTTCCCTCCACCATCGGCGCGTTCTCGCGCCATGAGGGCTTTCCATCCGCGAACTCCTTCCCGAAAGACGCCGGGCCCGTTTTTTTATTCGCACAAGACGCGGCCCATGAATCACAGGAGCATCCCGATGCTCACAATCACGAAGCCGCGGAGAGTCTCCATGAAACAGGCGTGGATCATGACCAACATGAAAGCGCGGACCATCACCACGGCTCTCACCATCATATTCACGCGGAAGGCATGTGGAAAATCGTGAGTTTGGCGGGAAAATTTCATCCGGTCATGGTCCACTTTCCGATCGTTCTTCTGTTGCTTGCGGCGCTTGCCGAGGTTTTATCGATCATGGGGATAAGAGGTTTTTCCCGGGAAGCCGCCTATTTCATTCTGGATTTATCCGTCATCGCAACGGTCATTACGGTTTGTTTGGGATGGGCGGCGGGAGCCTTCGCGGAATTCAGTGAACCATTAAACACCACAATGTGGATACACCGATGGCTGGGGACTGGCACGGGAATCCTGGTAATAATTTCCTGGATCGCATCACGAATCAACCGGAAAAACTCTTCTCCCACCGCGCTGATTGTTTACCGGACCATGCTGTTGTTGAGCGCGAGTCTAGTCGTTTTTACCGGCCATTTTGGAGCCATGCTGGTCTTCGGGTGGAACCATTTCTCCGTTTAATTTTCAAATTAAATCGAAAAGAACAAAACGGCGATGATGTCATTTCCATTTTGCTCAACGAGACAAACACCGCTGGCTGAAAGCCCAATGGTCAATCAACACCAACCTCATCAGGAGATTCATCATGAAAAAATGTCTCGATTGCCAGGCCCGGATACGCCCCGGAGATCATTTTTGCCCCAAATGCGGAAACGAAGTTCATGCCTCTAAACAAAAACCAATTTCTCATCCAGAGGAAAATTCATTTCATCCACGGGAAATCTCAATCAACCGATCGAAAATTCCTTTAATCATTGCGGTCATCACATCGATCGCCGCAGCGGGGTTCGCCGCTTCGTGGGCGATTCAGGGGATGAGTCAGCAGTCAGGAGGAGATGCCGTTCCTTCAATTACCGTGAACTCTCCTTTTAAGGAGATCAACTCAAGCATTTCCGCGTCATCGGATATCTATCAAGTCGCATCGTATTTTCAATGCGGTTGTGGAGAATGCAATGACGACGAATTGACCTCCTGCAACTGCCCCACAGCGATTCAGGAGAGGGAATACATTCAGAATCAACTCGATCGAGGGAAGAGCGTCGATGATGTCAGGCTGCTTGTATTTCAAACATACGGATCCATCAAACCCGCCCATCAGGATTGGGCTGAAGAACAATTGAAAAAAGCAATAGAAATGATCTCTTCACAATAGCCAAGATCGAAAAGGCACAATCTCGCCGCTGGCGGCTCTTATCCAAATGAAGCAAGGCGAATGACCGGATCGTAATGTCACTCAAAACCGGCGAAGAGCGCGGCAAATGCATGATGCTTGGCGAGACCAGTAAAACGTACTTTCTCGTTCATCACTGGATTCACAGGCATAAGGCAAACGAATAGCGTTGACTTCATCGTTTCAAAAAAGGGACGGATAATCAGACCAGATACAATCAACCAACAGGCAGGTTTCAACACGAATTCAAAGAGGCTGAGCGCGGGGTGCGCTCAGCCTCCTGTTTTTGTCTACGATGAATCTTCTTAGCTGTGACTCAGATCGATCTGAACCTTTTTCAATCTTTCTGAAAATTGGTCACGAAGACGGTTCCGCTTTTGGGTTCGAAGGGCGGCGCGAAGACGGCGAAGCCTTCCGCGTCGTTGAACAGCAGGCTGGAGCTGCTGATCACCTTGAAGCCGCCGAAATCCACTTCGTTCACGTTGAGAATATCGACCCGCGCCCGCGGCGGGACCAGGCTCGCCTTCGAAGAAAAGCCCGCGTGACTGACCAGCGCCTTCGTGCCCACCAGCAGTTCATCGCCGTCGTCATACAACCCGGAGAATTCACCGGTTCCCACGTTCAGCCCGCTGGAGGGATTGAGCGCCTCAGGCGGCTGGTTGAACGCGAGAAACGCGCCGAAGATTCCGCCCGGTGGAACATCGAAGCCCGTCACATGATGGTTAACCACCACTGGTTTCAGCACAATGATCGGGTTGTAAGCCGCGTTATCGCGGGCGTCGCCGTAGTTGCGGCTGTTGCCCTGCGTGGTCAGAATGACTTCAGGCGTGCCGTCGCCGGTCACGTCTGCCACCGCGAGTTCCACCCCGCCGTCGCCGCGTAACCCGCCGTACACATCGCTGTATCGCGGATCGTCGAACAGGTTGTACTCCATGCGGCTCGCGCTCAGCGACAGCCCGAAGTTCTTCGCGGAGGGCGGGTCCATGTCGAGCACCTGAATGGTTCCGCGCGAGGTGGGGCTGACGGTCTGTCCGACCACCAGTTCATCCAGCCCGTCTCCATCCAGATCACCGGCGGCGAGGGTGATTCCTCCATTGGCGTTCTGCGTCTTCGCGCCGCTGAATTCGTCGGTCAGTCCCGCCGGGCTGAACGAGTTGGTCTGTAACAGTACCCGCCCCGCCAGCCAGCCCACCGTGCGCCAGGAACGGCCCGGATTGGTGAAGTCGACCACGCCGGTGTGTTGCAGGAAGCGCACCACCGCGTCTCCGCCCTGTCCCTGGGCGAAGGCGATCTGACTGGGCGAGGAGCCGAAGAAGTTCCCGATCGCCGCCCGCATCTCGCCGCCGGTGTAGTAACCCGGCGAGAAGGAGGACGAATCGTCGAACACGTTGAACGGCGGCAGGGGCACTTCGCCGAATACGCCGCGCGTCAAGAACAGGTTGGTCTGTTTCGGCGAAGCGGATCGGCCCAGCGGCCCGAAGGTGGTGATCAGTTCAGGATTGCCGTCGCCGGTGACATCGCCCGATGCCACGTAGACCTCGCGGTTCGTCCCGCCGCCGACGAGTTTTTCATAGCCGGAGGGAATCGCCGGCCAGGAGGTTTTCAGCGCGGTGAGGTCGAGCGAATCCTTCGATCCATCCCCGTTGGCGTCGACGCGCGGGTCGATGTTACGCACCGAGATCAGCGTGTCGCCGCCCTGCCCCTGCGAGATCACCAGATCGTCGTAGCGGATGGGCAGCGATTCGAGCGAGACGGACGCGTCGGCGAAACGCGCCGGGTCCGTCGCGTCTTCGACGTGAACGTTTAACGTGTACGCGCCGCGATTGGCGGGCGACGCGGTGAACTCATACACCGCGTTGACAACCCCGCCGAGCTGAGACGAACTCGCCAGTCCACCGCCCGGCACGCTGCTCAACGTCAGGTTCAGCGCGCCCTGATCGGGATGGACCGCATTGATGTTGATGCTCGCCGTCTGGCCATCGGCCAGGCGCGCCCGATGAGTCGACACCGTCAGTTTGATGGGCGCGATGGTGGGCGTGGGCGTCAACGTCACGGTCGGCGTCAGCGTAGGCGTGCTGGTCGGACCCAACGTGGGCGTACTGGTCGGCGTCGCGCTAGCCGCCGGCGTCGAGGTTGGTTGAGGCGTCGGCGTACTGGTGGAAACCGGCGTCGAGGTCTGCGAAGGCGCAGGCGTCGAAGTCGGAGCCACCGTCGGCGTACTGGTTGGAGCCGGGGTATTGGTCGGCGCCGGCGTGTTTGTCGGAGCCGGGGTCGGCGTATCGGTCGGGACCGGCGTCGCGGTTTGAGTCGGGATCGCCGTCGGAGAAGGCGTCACAGTCGGCGTGAAGGTGGGAACCGCCGTCGGCGTCTGCGTGGGTTGCGGCGCCACCGAGATGGTTACCTTCGCCTGAGCGGAATAGTTCCAGTTGTCGTAGGCGTTGTAATAGAAGTAATCCACGCCGCTGAAGCCCGCGTTCGACTGGTAGGTCCATACGCCGTTTATTTGAGAGAGCAGACCGTTCTTCGGCTGAGTGATCGGCGCGAAGACCAGCGTATCGCCGTCTGGATCGCTGCCGGAGAATGGAACCACCAGCGGCGCGCCCGACAGCGTCTGGAGATTGAGCGGGTTGGCCACGGCGAAATCAGGCGCGTTGTTCACCGTGATCGATACTTGGGCCTCCGCGGAGGTCAGTCCGCCGGGGTCCTTCACCGAGAAGGTGAATGAATCCGAGCCGAAGTAATTCGCCACGGGTGTATAAGTCAGATTGGGCGCGGAACCCGACAACGAACCGTGCGCGGGTTGCGCCCCCAGCGTATAGGTCAGCGAATCGCCGTCCACGTCGGTCGCGCTCAGCACGATCGACTTCGACGAATCTTCCTGGACGCTGACCGATTGCGCGTAAGCGACCGGCGCGTCGGGCAGGTTGTTCACCGTGACGGTGACCGTCCCGGTGGCGGGGACGAGGTTTCCGTCCTTGATGGAGTAGGTGAAAGAATCCGTGCCGAAGAAGTCCTTGTTCGGCGTGTACACCACCGACGAACCACTCAGCACCACCGCGCCGTGCGCGGCGGAACCGGCCGAGACCAGCGACAGCGCCGTCGATTCCGGGTCGCTGTCGTTGGCCAGTACATTCACCGTCACCGCTTTCTCTTCGTCGGTGGTGGCGCTGTCATCATTGGCCAGCGGCGGGTTGTTGAGCAGCACGGTGTAATTCACCGGCGTGCTGGTTCCGCCGTTGCCGTCCGACACAGTGATCTGGATGGTCTTGTTGGCGACCGCCGTCGAACCGTTGGCGCGGTACGCCAGCCGGGACAGGATTTCCTGAGTGTACAACTTGCTCGTGCTGGGCGAAGCCGAGATCACCAGCGGCGCGCCGTTGGTTCCCCCTTTGAAGCTGCCGATCGGGCTGGATTCGAGCAGAATCGTGTTCCCGCTCAGGGTCAGGGACCCGCCGGTGACCGGCGTATACGGCCGGTTCAAGCCGAACAACCGCGCCACCTGACGCGTGAAGGCGCTGGGGCTGGAACCACTCGGGCCGACCGTGCCGGCGATGATCTCAAGCACATCGACGTTTTCCGGATTCACCGTCACCTGCGCCGTTACGGAAGCGGGCCAGGGATCGGGCGAATCGGAGTCAGTCACCGAGGGGCTGACGTCCAGAATCATCGATCCGCTGGTGTAGTTCTTCGAGGTCACGCTGAACGTCACCACCGGAGCGGTACGCGGATTGATGGTGTTGGTCACGTTGACCGAACCGCCGTCGCCGTCCGTCACCGTCAGTTTGAAGGTCTTTGCAGACGTATAGGGTGCAGCCGTGCGGTAATACGCCAGCTGGTCGATCACCTGATCGGCGAGCGCGGGGGTGGAGTTCGCGTTGAACGTCACCACCAGCGGCGAGGTCCCTCCGCCGGTGTACGTCCCGATGAGGGTCGCGCCGGAGTTGATATTTCCGCCCGAGATGGTGAGGCTTCCGGTGGTGAAGGTCAGGTTGTCGCCTGTATCGGGGTTGGAGGTCACTTCGAAGGTGATGGTTCCGCCGTTATAGTCGCCGCCGTCCGCGTCGGTCAACGTCGCGGCGGAGAACAAGGTCGAATACTTGCCGTTGTCTTCAAGCGTCACCGAAGGGACAAAAGCAAGCGCGGGCACGTCATTCACCGGCGTGACGTTCACCGTCACCGTCGCCGTCCGGGACGATCCGGTCGAGTCCTGCACATTGTATTGGAAGGATGCCGCGCCGTTGAAATTCGCGGTTGGAGTAAACACCACGTTCGAACCGCTGATCGACGGCGAACCGCCCGTGACGGCGGAGACCGAGGAAATTGTGAGCGCGGAGCCGTATCGCTGAACGTCGTTCGAGGTCAGGTCCGTTTTCGCGATGGAAACCGTGTTGTCCTCTAACACATACGCCACATCGTCATACGCCGCTACGTCGGTCCGTTTCAGGATGGTTCCGCTCCAGCCAACCGCATAGACGTCATTGGCGCTGGAACCCCAAACCGAAAACAGATTTTGCGTGGTTCCACTGGCTTCCTTGAACCAGTTGGTTCCACCATCCGTGCTGTGCAGAATGGTTCCGGTTGATCCAACCGTGTACACGTCATTCGCGCCGCTGCCCCAAACAACCAATAGATTTACCGACGTTCCGCTGGTCTGGGCGGTCCAGGTGGTTCCCCCATTCGAGGTGTGAAGAATCGTGCCACCGGAACCCACCGCGTACACGTCGCCCGAACCGCTGCCCCAGAGACCATACAGGGTCTGCGAGGTTCCACTGGTCTGAGCGGTCCAGGTCGTTCCTCCATTCGATGTATGCAGGATGGTTCCACTGTCACCCACCGCGTACACATCGCCCGAACCGCTGCCCCAAACCCGGTAAAGCATATTTGAGACGCCGCTGGTCTGGGCGGTCCAAGTGGTTCCTCCATTCGACGTGTGAAGAATTGTGCCATTAGAACCCACCGCGTACACGTCGCCCGAGCCGCTGCCCCACACGCTTTGCAGGGTATTTGAAGTTCCGCTGGTCTGAGCGGTCCAGGTAGAGCCTCCATCCGACGTATGAAGAATCGTTCCACTACCGCAAACCGCGTACACGTCATTCGCGCCGCTGCCCCAGACCTGATAGACGGATTGCGAGGTTCCGCTGGTCTGTTGAGGCCAGTTCGCCCCACTGTCCGTGCTGTGTCGAATGGTTCCCGCGGATCCAACGGTGTATACGTCGCTTGAGCTGTTGCCCCATACGTAAAACAGATTACTGGAACCGCCCGGCCCGACGCTCTTCCAGAATGGCGGCTCGTTGGCTGAAACGGTAATGGTAAATGTCGCGTCCGCCGTGGCCACGCCGCTGTTGGCCGTGCCGCCGCCGTCGTTCACAGTAACACTCACCGACGCGACGCCATCCACGCTCGTGGCCGGCGTGAAGGTCAACACGCCCGAGCTGTTGATCGAAGGCGAGGCGCTGAACAACGATCCACCCGAGGTAATGACCACTGTATAGGTGGGCGTCTGGCCAGACTCGTCCGATCCGCCGCCGGGTGAAAACGTCGCGAAACCGTTCACCGTCTTCGCGCCCGCGCTACCGTAGGCTTTCTGGTTTCCAGCCAGCGTTAAACCCGGCGCGTCGTTCACGCCGGTGATGGTGATGCTGAAGGTCTGATCCGCCGTCGCCACGCCGCCATTGGCCGTGCCGCCGCCGTCGTTCACCGTCACGCTTACTGACGCGACTCCCGCCGCGTTTGAAGCCGACGTGAAGGTCAGCGTACCCGACGAGTTGATCGCGGGCGAGGCGCTGAACAGCGAGCCGCCCGAGGTAACCACAACCGTATAGGTAGGCGTCTGGCCGGATTCATCCGAGCCGCCGCCCGCTGCAAAGGTCGCGAACTGAACCACGCTCTGCGCCCCCGCGTCTTCCAACACTGTCCGGTTTCCGTTCAGCGTCAAACTCGGTGCGTCGTTCACCGCGGTG
>WGLV01000025.1 GCA_016125385.1 bacterium | reverse complement strand
GGAGGGCACGACCCCGAAGATCCTCAGCATCTTGTCGGCGAAGAAGACACCGATTTGTCGCAGCATCCCAACTCACCGGGCTACAGGTTGATCTTGAATAACGTGCTGTTTCCCGCCGCCAAAAAGAAGCCGCGCAAGACCTGATTTTGCTATGCTTCAGCAGGTTGTTTCGAGGCCCTCAGGCTGATAGGATGTCATTCTTGCACCATCTCTTCCTGAGGGACCGACATGCCACGCACATTAATCGCCGGCGGCGCCGGCTTTCTTGGTTCTCACCTGGCGGACGCGCTTCTTGCGCGCGGCCATGACGTTATTTGCGTCGATAACCTGATCACGGGCAGCATGAAAAACATCGAACATCTGATCGGGACCGATGGCTTTACGTTTTATAAATGGGACGTCACCAACTACATTCACGTCCCCGGCCCGATCGACAATATTCTTCATTTCGCCTCGCCCGCCAGCCCCATCGACTATCTGCGATTGCCCATTCAGACGCTGAAGGTCGGGTCGCTGGGCACGCACAAGGCGCTTGGGCTCGCCAAAGAGAAGGCCGCACGTTTTCTGCTGGCGTCGACCTCTGAAGTCTACGGCGATCCGCTGATTCATCCGCAAAAAGAAGATTATTGGGGCAACGTCAACCCGATCGGCCCGCGCGGGGTTTATGACGAAGCCAAGCGTTTCGCCGAGGCGATGACGATGGCGTATCAACGCGCGCACGGCGTCGAAACGCGCATCGTGCGCATCTTTAACACCTATGGCCCGCGCATGCGGATTGAAGACGGCCGCGTGGTATCGACGTTTGTCTCTCAGGCGCTGAGAGACGAGCCGATCACCGTATTCGGCGACGGCGGGCAGACGCGTTCGTTCTGTTTCGTCTCGGATGAGGTGGACGGCATCATCCGGCTGCTGGGATCAGACGCCACAACGCCGGTCAACATCGGCAACCCCAGCGAAATGACCGTCAAACAACTGGCCGAGCGCGTGATCGAGCTGACCGGTTCGAAAAGCGAAATCGTCCATAAGGAACTGCCGGAAGACGACCCCAAGGTTCGCAAGCCCGACATCACTCGCGCGCGAACGATTCTCGGCTGGGAGCCTAAAGTCGCGCTCGACGAGGGGTTGACCAGGACCATCGCGTACTTTAAAGAAGCGCTGGCTTCCGAAACCGCGTCAGCCTGATTCCCCCGCTCCGTTTTCTGATCTCTTCATCCCGCCGCTCTTCTTCAATCGCGAAACCCGCGCGATGGGCGAGAGCGGCGGCTTCATGCTGACGGAAATGCGGCAGGACCATCGTCAAACTCCCCCCCGCCGCAAGCGCCAACCAGGCGGAGTCGAACAAATCCACCAAATCGAGAGCGTCGCTCTGACGCGCCTGTCTCCGCGCGGGATCGGGGGAGGGCCGCGACGCGCCCGGCGCGAAAAAAGGCGGGTTGCAGACCACGGCGTCGAACGCGCCGGGCTGGAATGGAAGCCGGCGAGCGTCGGCGCACAAAAACGCGATCGGCGCGAGCGCCACGCCACGCCGAATCAACTCCCGGCCAGCGGTTTCGGCTCGCGCGGCCAGTTGTGGTTGCAGATCGATTCCTGTTATTGAACAGGCCTGTGGAAAGCGCCACGCCAGCCACAGCGCGATGTAGCCCGTCCCACAGCCGATCTCCAACACGCGCGCACCGGACTCCAGGCGGCTGAAATCCGCCAGCCGCTGGGTCTCCATCGACGGCCTTAATGAATCGAAACAGAGCTGGACGTTCAGCGGAAGCCTCCCCGCGGAGTGTTGTGTAATCTCTGGCGATGAATGGATTGTTCCGTTAATTTGCGGTATGCTGAAGCGCTGACAATTGATGCAATTCTATTTTCAGGAGCGCCGAAATGAAAATTCGTCCATTTCTCCTCATTGCGTTGATCGCCCTGCCCGCCGGGGCGCTGGAGATCAAGCGCAATGACAGCCCTATCTATATCAACGATCCCATCATGGTGAAAGAGATCGATAACGCGCGGCTTGAAACGGCGGGCGAAGGAGACGATCAGGTCAACGTTCTGCACGTGTGGGGGTCGGCGTTCGAGATGGGGAAGGCGGCGGGGACGCTGTTGAAAGAGCCTATGAGCGAATATTGCGACCTGGTGCTCGGCATGATGACGCGAGAGATCGAGGGCGGACTCGACGTGCTCGATCAGGTCGCCGCGATGACGAAACCCTACACGCCGCCCCACTTTTTCGAAGAAATCAAAGGGCTTTCGGCGGGTTCGGGCATCGATGAAAAGACGCTGCTTCGCGTCAACCTGATCGGCGAGGCGACGGAATGGCACTGCTCGCTGTTCGGCGCATGGGGCGACGCGACCAGATCGACCGGCTCGCTGATTCAGCTGCGGGCGCTCGATTACGCCGTGCGGGCCGAGATACAGCGCTACCCGGTGGTGATGGTGTATCACCCCGATGAAGGGCACGCGTTCGCCAACTTCACCTGGGCGGGGATCGTCGGTTCGATCTCGGGGATCTCGTCGGAACAACTGGCCATCAGCGAAATCGGCGACGATTACGACAAAGAGAACGATTCGTTCGAGGGCTACCCGTTCATGTTCATGCTGCGCGACATCCTGCAATTCGATACGTCGCTGGATGAAGCCGTCGCGCGGGTGAAAAAAGGGCCTCGCACCACTTCGCTCATGTACGCGATCGGCGACGGCGAGTTCGGCCAGTCGCGCGCGCTGCAAACCTCGCGCACGCTCTGCAACGTCTATGACCCCGGCAATCTCGAACCGCTGACCGAAACGCATCAGCGCATCAAGGACATTGTGTACTGGGGCATGAGCTGGAACGTGCCGAAATACGAAAAGCCGTTGCACGACATGCTGGAAAACAACTACGGCGCCATCACGCCCGAAGTCACCATCCGCGAAATTCTCCCCACCGTACGCACAGGCAACCTGCAGGTGGTGATTTACGATTTGACGAACATGATCTGTTATTACGCCAACGCCCGCGCCAACGGCGAGGCGGGTCCGCTGGAGGCGTACAACCGCCCGTTCATCCGGCTGGATATGAACAAACTGTTCAGCGCCGCCAAGCCGAAGGGAGCGTGAGAGAGGCGGCGCGCCAGCCATGACCGATCGCTACACCAGTGGAGACTATCTCGAACAAAACCAGAGCTGGCACGCCGAGGATTCCGCCTGGAAAGCCGCCCAGATCGCCCGCATGATCGAGACGCATCGCCTGGCGCCGGCGTCGGTGGCGGAACTGGGCTGCGGGGCGGGAGAGATACTGATCGAGCTCTCGCGGCTGGACGCGCTGAAGAACGCCCGCATCGAAGGGTATGACATCTCGCCGCAGGCGATCGCCTTGTGCCAGGCGCACGGCGTCGAACGAGCGAAGTTTTATTGCGAAGATCTGCTGAGGGACGCGCATACCGAGACGTTCGATCTGATGCTGGTGATCGACGTTTTCGAACACGTGCCCGATTATCTGGGTTTTCTTGAAAAATGCCGGCCCAAAGCGGATTATAAAATCTATCATATTCCGCTCGGCATTCATGTTTCTTCCGTGCTGCGCAACGCGTTTCTGCAAAGCCGCTACACGGTGGGCCATCTGCACTATTTCAGCGCGGAATCGGCTCTCGCGGCGTTGCGCGACACCGGGCACGAGATCGTGGATTACTTTTACACCGACGTGGCGCTGGGCGTGTTCAGGCAACACCCTTCGCTCAAACGGGCGGCGGCGAATATACCGCGATGGCTGTTTTCAAAAATCAGCGTCCCGCTGACGGCGCGAATCCTGGGCGGCTATTCGCTGCTGGCACTGACGAAATAAGCGTTTCATCCCGCACGGCATCCAACGAACGCAGACAACCGATTTGATTTTTCTTTGTTGATTCTTTTTCATTACAACCCACCGAACGGCCATACTTTTTAAAAATTGGGAGGATTGTAATGACTCGCAAAGGCTTCACGCTGATCGAACTGTTGATCGTGGTGGCGATTATCGGAATTCTGGCGTCGATCGCCGTGCCGAATTTTCTGAACGCCATGACGCGAGCGAAAGTGGCTCGCTCGGTTTCGGATATCCGCGGCCTGTCCGAAGCGCTGGAAATGTACCGGCTCGACCGCAACGCCTACCCGCCGATTTTTCCACCCACCTGGATGGCCGACCGGTACATCTCGCTGACCCACCCGGTCGCGTACATGGGTTCGATTCCGCTCGACCCCTTCAACAAACGCCCCACCGACACCTCAACCGGCCCCAAGGACGGCAACAACCCCACCGGACACTACGACTACTGGACGCGTCTGGCCGCCAACGGCAACACCAAGGGCGCGAATTACTGGAGAGCGACCACCGACTTCCCCGCCGGGAAGCATGAGTGGATTCTGATCGGCTTCGGGCCGTCGGAATCATGGGTGCCGAATCTGGTGTATCCGGCGGGACACGCCAACGCGGGCGAATACATCGCCTACGACATGAGCAACGGGCTGTACAGCGGGGGCTGCATCGTGCGCTACGGGCCGTAAGGATTGGTGGCCGAGCCTCTATTGGCGCTATCGGAATTTAGCGGCCTCGTTGGGCCTGATGCGATCCGCCATCTCGGAAAAATTCTGAATTTTCAGGAAGGAACAGAGAGATTGCGCGTCAACCGCTTTGCCAATTTCGTTTAACGATCCACGTTCCCCAGGCGATGAGGGCGGCGGGGAGAAGGTAAAGCGGCAGCCAGGCGGAATGATGGCGGGCGAGGTCCAGCAGGAGGAAGTCAGGCCCGTGCGTCCATATCGCCTGCCAGTGCAACGCCGGCGCGGAGAAGTGGGGCAGGTAAATGTTGAACTGCAACAGCAGCGTCGACAACGGCATGGCGCCCACCATCACGGCGGGCCAGCGATCGAGCCAGTCGTGAATCACCGCGACGGGATCGGCGGCGAGTCCGAGCAGTTGCAGGCCCACCGCGAATGCGATCGCCAGCGCCCAGATGGCGCGCTTCCAGCGGGCGTCATAGAGACGCGGATTCTCCAGCGCGAAGGCGGCGGGCAGCATGAGAAAGGGCGTGATCTGATAGATATGGCGCGGGCCCCAGTCGTAGCCGCCCGCCCAGTTCTGCCACATCGACATCACCACGAGATGAAAGCCAACCAGCAGGTACACGCCGCCCGCCAGCCAGCGGTCGCGGCGCCAGAACGCGGCGGCGCCGAATAGCGCGAGCAGCAGCGGCGGCGAATAAAAAAACAGGCTGCGCCCCGGCGTCAGCAGAAAGCCATGCAGCCCCACCAGCAGCGGCGTGGAAAAATGTACGCCTTCCGCCTGATCTTCATAGCCCGTCGAAAAGAACGAGTCAAAGCGGTACTGGTTGTACAACATCACGATCGTTAAAACGACTAACCAGGGAGCGGCGAACGCGGCCAGGCGGCGAAGATCGATCCGGACCGGCGAGGTCTCTTGAGCGGTGTCGATGCAAAGCAACCACAAGGCGGCGGGCGCGGTGACCAGCGCGTCGGGACGGGTAAAGACCGCATAGGCCCAGAAGGCGCCGCCGAGCAGGTTCCATTTGAGCGCGTCGCCGCCCCGGGCGCGCAACATCGCCCAGAAAGCGCTCAGCAGACAGAGGGTGGTGAGCGGTTCGGTAAAAAAGGTACGGCCATGCCGCCACTGGTAGGCGCAGAAGGCAAGCAGCAGCGCCGCCCCCAGCGCCGCGCGCGGCGAAAGCCCCAGCCGCCGCGCCAGAGCGTGAAAAACCACCGCCGTAGCCGCCGCGATGAAGACGGCGAACACCGTCAACCAAACGCGTAAAAACCGTAGCGTCGATTCATCGGCGGCCGCCGCGAGATCGGCCTCGCCCGCATCCGGGGCGAGGTTCAGCCAATCGCTGAAATGAACCGCCCCGGCGGGATTGATCATCCGCCCCACCGCCAGCCAGGGCGCCGCCGCAACGGGAAGGCCGAGACCATACTGGGCGTACTGTTTGCCATCGACTCCACGCCGGGTGGCGAATCCGCCGGGCAGCGGCGGCACGGAGCCGCGCTGGCCTTCCAACAGCGATAACGTGGTGCGCAGGTTGAGTTCTTCGTCAGGCGTAGTGAGGCAGTGACCGGGCAGAAAGAGCAGATAGACGCCCGTCACCAGCATGAAAATGGCGCAACTCAGCATCGCGTCTGAAGAAGAAGTATGGTTCACGTGTCTGGTTTTCCCGCCGCGCGAGCTCCGCGTTTTCGCGTGTGATAGCGATCGCCAAAAAAGGTACGTTTTGATCCCTGGTACAATCTGAACGTAATTTTGGCGGCAAAATTGGGGCGCGCGGACACTCGCTTGTTTGGTTTTGAGACGATGGTATACTAAGCGTTTGTGATTGTGAACGCCGCCAACGGCGTCCGTCACGATGGAAAACTTGAAATCAATAAGGAATCACGACCATGTCCGGCCATTCCAAGTGGAGTACAATCAAGCACAAAAAGGCGAAACTCGACGCCGCTCGCGGAAAAGTGTTCACCAAAATCATCCGCGAACTGACCACGGCGGCGCGCATCGGCGGCGGCGACATCGGCAGCAATCCGCGCCTGCGCACAGCGGTCGACGCCGCCCGCGCGGCGAACATGCCGAAAGACAATATCGATAAAGCCATCAAAAAAGGCACCGGCGAACTGCCCGGCGTGACCTATGATGAATGTACCTACGAAGGCTACGGCCCCGGCGGCGTGGCGGTCTTCGTCGAAGTGTTGACCGATAATAAAAACCGCATCACCGCCGAGTTACGTCATATGTTCGGCAAATACGGCGGCAACCTTGGCGAGTCGGGCAGCGTGGCGTGGATGTTCGAACGCAAAGGCCAGATCGTCATCGAAGGCGAAAACCTCAGCGAAGACGAGATCATGGAAGCGGCTCTGGAAGCCGGCGCCGAAGACGTCCAGTTTGAAGACGGCGCGGCGGAGATCTACACCACGATCGAAGACTTCAACACGGTCAACGCCGCCCTGCAGGAGAAGAAATATAACATCACATCGGCGAACCTGACCCGCATTCCGAGCAACACTGTGGCGCTGGAAGGCAAACCCGCCACCACCATGCTCAAGCTGATGGAGATGCTGGAAGATAACGATGACGTGCAGAACGTCTACGCCAACTTCGACATCCCCGAGGAAATTCTCGAAGCCGCCAGCGCCTGACGGACAGCGCCCACCTGGCAGCGCCTGGGGGCAAGTCTTTGGGGAATCTGAATAAACCGGCCTCGTTGGGCCTGACGTTAATTGGATGGAGACAGGCGTCGGATAGTTTGGCTGACGGACGTTTTCTTATTGAGGCGCATTTTTCCCCAGAGAGAGTTAGTCACAGGGGCGGGTTTCAAACCCTCCCCTACTTGTTTTCAGATTTATTAATCACCCGATCCAGATTCTATTGAAAAAAGCCCCATCGGATTCGATGGGGCTTTTTACGTTCGGGAATCGGTTTAGCGCTCACGCGAAGCGCGGGCCGCGATCAGGAATCGTAGATGTCGCGCACCTTGCCGGTTTCAGCGGGAAGCCCCGTGGGATTCCGGTTGCAGCCGGTGAAGGGATCGGAGAGGCCGAATCGGGCGCGAAGACCTTCCAGCGCCTCGACCTGCTTGTCGGTGAAAAGATTCACCTTACCGAGCTGAACGGCGGTCAGCAAAATGTTGGCGAAGTGCTCCATGGTTTCCATGCGATAGTAGGCCTGCATCAGGTCTTTACCCCACGCCAGAGCGCCGTGGTTGGCGAGCAGCACCGCGCTGTTGGTTTTGATGTAGGGGTCGATGGATTTGGGGATTTCATCGGTGGAAGGCAGGCCGTAATCGGCCAGCGGAATCTGGCCCATCAGCGCCACCACTTCAGGCAGGGCGCAGGCGTCGAGCGACAAGCCCGCCACCGCGAAACCGGTCGACGTGGGCGGATGAGCGTGAACCACCGCGTTGACGTCGGGGCGCTGGTCATACACGTAAAAGTGCATCTTGATTTCAGATGACGGTTTCAGCGGCCCGCCGCTGATCTTGCGGGCGTGACGGTCAACCACCAACAGGTCGCCGACCTCCATGAATCCCTTGCTGACGCCGGTGGGCGTACAGACGAATTCGTTATCGCTGACTTTAAACGAGATATTTCCATCGTTCGCGGCGACCCAACCTTTGGTCCAGACGCGGCGGCCGATTTCGACGATCTGTTGTTTCGCTTCGTAGACGCTTGTCATTCAAACATACCGTAGCCGTAAGGATGGTTTTTTGAGTCCATACACACCCTGATATCTTGGCTCAAGAAGGGGTTTTCGTCTACGGTTGCGAAGCGGATTGGACGGTTTCAGCCGAAGAATCATCGGCGGTTTCCGCTTTGGCGGGAGGCGTTCCGAATTCCAGATCGGGAATCGGTTTGGACTCGACCAGGGCTTCAGAAACCTGAAGCCCATCTCCGGCGGGTTGATCGATAATGCTTTCCCAATCGTCGAATTCGCCCAGTTTATAATAATCGTGTTTAGCCAGCGGACCGCGCGTTCTTTCGGGGAAGGGGCCGCCGAACGTGCGCGTGAAGAGCGTAAGGCAGAGCCAGACGAAGATGAGACTGCATATCGTCAGGCTGGCGTAAGGAAGCCAGGGAAAATAGCGTTTGATATTCCGTTCGAAAGACATAGCCGCTCTGGTCGCTCGTAGTATACTGTCTGACGTGCGCCGCCCGGGGGGCGGTTCCGTTCATTGTAAACGATTCGTGATTCGATTTGTTATGTACAATGTGCGGACTTGTTAAAAAAAATCAAGCCGCGAAGACGTTTTCCCCTCGTTTCAGGCTCTTGATCGCGCTCAGAAAACGGGCGATGCTCCCCATCGGCGGCGTTAGGCCGTATAGTTTCAACCCGATCGGACGCCGCTCGCGAGCGCTCAGGTAAATCACGATGAATTTTCAATTTACGCTACCCAACGTTTTAACCCTGCTCCGTTTGTGCCTGACTCCGGTGCTGGCGGTGATTCTGATGCTCGATTCTCCCTGGTCGCGCTGGACCGCGCTGGGGATCGTCATCGTCTGCGAACTCACCGACGCGCTGGATGGTTTTTTCGCGCGCCGCTGGAACCAGGTAAGCGACTTCGGCAAGCTGATGGACCCGCTGGCGGACAGCATGTACCGCGACACGGTGTTTATCTGTATGGCGGTGAGGCAGGAAGTCTCGATTTTTCTGGTTCTTCCGATTCTGTACCGCGACAGCCTGCTGTTCAGCCTGCGGATGTTCTGCGCGCTGAAGGGCATCGTGCTGGCGGCGAGAGCGAGCGGCAAGATCAAGGCGGTCTTTCAAGCGATCTGCATCGTCGCGGTGGTGGTGATGCGGATACTCGAAATCAATTCCGCCTGGGTGGCGGCGCATTACCTGACGATCGTCAACGGTTTAATGGCGCTGGTGATGATCATCACGGTGGCATCCGCGATTGAGTATTACATGGGCGTTTTGCCGAAAATATCAGAAAAAGATGAATTGACCGCTTGATCTTTTGCTGATTTTTCCCGAACATATCATTCTATCGAACGATTCATGTTTATTTTGTTTTGCGGCGTTATGATTGAATGGCCGAAAAATATCTGATTGAAAGGCCACAAGCCAGTTTGCGCCTTGCGCTCCACATCCGGATACACATCATCTCGAAAATTGGCTTCCGCTCGTATTTGGTTTTTTTGAATGGGGATTTGCTTTGTATTTGTCATCTTTGAATCATTCCCGCATTTGATGGAATCGTTCGGCGAACGGCGCGAGTTCCGCGAGTTGGAGGCGGATCCGTGCGGCGCACTGATTCTCTTTTCTTTGATGATGATGGGAGGCATGTCATGGGGAATGCGATTGATCCGGCCGGATGGGGCGTCTAATCATGTCAAACCTCTTCGACCGCTTGCCGAAGTATATCCAGATCAAAGAAGCGATCCGTCATGACATCGAGCAGGGCGTTCTGCGCGAAGGCCAGCAGTTGCCCTCGGAGATGCACCTGATCGAACGATTCGGCGCCAGCAAGATGACGGTGATCCGCGCCCTGCAGGAACTGGTGCAGGAAGGGCTATTGCGCCGGGTTCAGGGCAAAGGGACCTACGTTCGCAAGCCAGACCACCGCGGCCCGGCGCTGGGCGTGATGTTGCCGTGCGAAAACTGCGGCCGCCATTGGCAGCTATTGCAGGCGCTTGAAGAACAGGCCAGCGAGCTGGGTTATGAAACCAGCGTCTGTTTCACGCAATCCAACACCACCAAAGTTGATCGTTTTATCGCCCGCCTGATCGACCGGCGCGCGGCGGGGCTGATCGCCGCTCCGCTTGAAAACGCGCCGGCCGCGACGGAAAACCGGCGTTGGTACAACTTGCTCAAAAAAGCCCAGATCCCCCTGATGTTGCTGGACGGCGCGTTCGATTTTGAATGCGACGCGTGGTCAATCGGCTTCGACCATGAGGGCGGGATGAGAGACATGACGCAAACCGCGGCGAACTGCGGCCATCGCCGTCTGATGCTGGTGGATTGCGACCGGATGAGGCCTTCGGTTCGACAGGCCCGCGTCAAGGGATTTAAACAGATCATGGAAAACACCGGCTCGCCCGTGGAGTGGGTGGAGTATTTCACCTTCGACGGCGGGCTGTCGGAAGAAGAGAATTTCCGCCGCTTCGATCTCACTTTCCGGCAGGCGTCGCCCAGCGCGATTCTCTGTCTGGACGATGAAATCGCATGGCGTATTCTGCGCGGCAAACCCGAACTGCGGCAACCGGGTTCGGTATCCATCACCGGTTTCGGCGGCGGGCGTCTCGCCGAAATGACTCAACTGACGACGCTGGAGCTTCCCTGGGCCGATCTGGGCCGCCGCGCCGCCGAGCTGATGAACGCATGGCTGAAGGGTGGCCGTCCTCACGCCGAGACGCTGAAGGGCGCGGTGATCCGCCGTGCGTCGCTTCAGGAGATCAATCGCTACGCCACCGCGATGACGTCTTAATGAGCGAAGTGATCAAACCCCTCGACGGATAGGTTTTCCAACCCGTTAATCCGGATGGCGGTTTCCTGCGCCGTTACGCCGATACGGGTCAACGGCGCCAGTGAGTCCGGCCATGATTCCATCAGACGGCGCGCCCGATCCGGATCGAGCGTAAACAGCAACTCGTAATCTTCTCCCCCCCGCCACGCATATTCGAGAGTTTTATCACCCGCGAACCGGTTCAACGCTTCCGAACGCGGAAGCGCCTCCGCTTCGACCACCGCCCCCACGCCGGACGCACGGCACAGTTTGGGAAGATCGCGCGCCAGGCCGTCGGAGAGATCGGTCATGCTCGACGGAACGGCGATTTCAGCGAGATGAAGCGCTTCGGCGATGCGCGGGACAGGCCGGTGAAAGCGATCCAGCAGCGGCGCGTAATCCCAAGCGGGTTCAGCGCCGCTCAACAGCAGATCGAGCCCCGCCGCCGCGCCGCCGGTTTCTCCCGTCATCAGAATCCAATCGCCGGGCCGGGCGGTTGAAATTCGAACCGGATTTTCGGTCAGCTGTTCACCCCAGGCGCCGATTGAAATCCACATCGCGGGTGAACGAACCGTATCGCCGCCGACGATCGCCGCCCCCCACTCGCCCTGCAACACCGCCAGGCGATGGTAAAACTCCAACACCCAGTCAACCGGTTCATCGCCGGTCAATCCCAGCGTCGCCACCGCATACGCGGGCCGAGCGCACTTGCAGGCGAGGTCGCTCAGAGCCGACGCCAGCGCTTTGTGCGCCAGATCGGCGGCGGAGGTCCATTCGCTCTTGAAATGGACGCCGCTCACCATTGCGTCGGTGGTCACCACCAGTGGCCGGTCCGAAGGCGCGATCACGGCGGCGTCATCCCCCAACCCGACGAGGATATCGGGCCGGGCGACGGAAAGAATGCGTTCGATTTGTTGAATGAGCCCAAACTCACCCAGTTCGGCGACGGTTTTCATACGATTTTCACGCTTTTATCGTTTTTATGGTGGAATTCATTCCGGTTACCGAGCGGCGAAAACACGGTATCCATTCGAATTTCTATATGCCATAATAACTCCATCTATTCGATGTTATCACGTCGTATCATTCGCCGCCAAAGCGATAACCGGTTTCAGCGCGGCGAAAAAGGAGGAAATTCCGATGAAACGAACCTGCCTCGCGATCGTATGCGTACTTGTCGCGCAAGCCGCCGGCTGGGCGCAAGCGCCCATCAGCCTGAAAGCCAGCGTCTTTACTATGGATAAGGCCGCCCTGGTCAGCATGATGAAGGAGGGGTTTTCACGCGCGGAGCTCACAGACCTGCAAACCAGCGCGTTTGAAAAAGGCGCGCTGAACGCGGACGCCAAGCCCGTCGAAATGTCAAGCGACGCCGTCTCGATCAAGGTCCCGGCTGAAAAACGCGCCGCGATGCAAAACGCGGGGATGGATCAAGCCGTTGTTCTGTTATTGGAATGTACGCGAACCGGCGAGATAGCCGGCGATACAGTTCCATTGGAACATCACGACTACGCCGTGACGACCAAAGACGGAAACGAGATCGAGGTTCTGCCCAGAAAAGGCGAGTGGACCTGGCCCATGAAATCGGCGGAATACCGTATCGTCGATTTTCGATATTCCTCCATCGCCAACCATGAAAAACTGGTCTACAATATAACGACCAGCGTCAATGGCGAATCCATCTCGTATCAATTGATCCTGCAATTCGCCGGAGAGTAACGGGAGAAGGATATGACCGACGTACAAGCGATCCAGGAAATTATGAAACGCGTACACCGGGCGCATCGGCGGGTGTGCGCGATCGAGTTATGGCATCACTTCGTACGATGGGTGTTTTACTGCGGGCTGTTCGCGTCGATCGTGATTCTCGGATTCGCGTTATCGCCCATCGAGCTGAATCGCGGCCTGACGGCGGCGATCTGTCTGGCCTGCGCGCCGCTGGCCGCGCTGATTCATTTTTTCACCCGGCGGCGCGACCTGATGTCGACCGCCCTGATGGCGGATCGCCGCCTGAAACTGAAAGAAAAAATTTCTTCCGCGATCGATTTCACCCGTCAGGCAGAAAACGATGACGAGATCCGCGCATGGAAACAGGCCGCCGTAATGGACGCCTGGCGCGCGGTGAACCGGCTCGACGTCAAACGCGCTTTTCCGTGGACCCACCCCGGTGAATGGCACTGGTTGTGGGCGCCCGCGCTGGCGCTGATTCTGACCGTTTTCGTGTTTCCCCAGCTCGATTTGTGGTCGGGCAAGGGCGAGGCGCAAGCCGACGCCGTCACCGCCAAACAAGTCGAGAAAGAATTGACCGCGTTTTTGAACCGGGAAACCGTCAAACGCGAAGTGGAAGAAAAGAAGCGCGCCGAAGCCGACCAACTCAATAAAGACATCTCAGAGTTAGCGAAAGAACTCGCCAAGGGCCAGATCGATAAACGCGAAGCGCTCGCCAAGGTCTCAACGCTCGAACAGAAATGGGAACAGCGCCGCGAGGAAATGATGAAACGCGCGCCGATGTTGAACCCCGCCGCCGACCCCGCCATGCAGAAGTTCACCGGCGGCATCATGAAAGACATGCAGACCGGCGATTTTGAAAAAGCGGCTGAAAAGATGGCCTCGCTGGAAAAGCAGATGAAAATGGGCGATCTGAGCCCGGAAGACCAGAAACGCCTCGCGCAGGAACTCGCCAAAATGAGTTCGATGATGAGCATGAGCATGCCGCTTTCGAAGATGATGAAAGGCGCGTCTGAAGCGCTGGGCAGCGGCAACCAGAAGCTCTCGATGGAATCGCTCAAACTGGCGGAGAGCGAGATGATGGACCTGCAGGAAATGATGGAGCAGATGAAACTCATTCAAGGGGCGCTCGACGAAATGAAAGACGCCAAGCTGGCGCTGTCGGGCAAGCCGGGGCAATGTAAAAAGTGCGGCGCGCTGTTCAAGGACGGCAAATGCACCAACGGCGCCTGTTCCGGATCGAATTCCAGCCTCAGCCCCTTCGCCAAAACCGGCCAGTGGAAAGCGGGCGATACGTCGAACCAGGGCAACGGTATGGGCGGCCCCGGTAAGGGACGCGGCGGCAAGGCGCCCTTCGCCGACACCAGCACGGGCTTCACGCCGGATATGCTGAAAAGCGACATGCATGACGGCCCCATCGCCGGCATCATGCCCGCCGACGGCAACGGCGTTATGACGGAGTCGACCATCGAGGTCGGCAGCGCGGCGTTTCAATACGAGCAGGCGTCGGAAGAAGCGCTCGATAAGGAACGCGTTCCGGTGGCGTACCGCCAGCACGTGCGCGCGTATTTTGAATCGCTGGCGCCAGCCGCGTCGAGCGAAAGCGGCGAAACCGACGGGCGGGAATGAAGTTTCAGCCCGTTGAGAGTCACTGAATCCACTCGAACGAGATCGCATGGGGTCTATGGCTCCATGCGATTTTCGTTATGATGATCGCCAGAGCCTCTACGGATGAATTCGTGACAACCGTACCGAATATAAGGAGTCATCACCGTGCATACCAAGGTATTTTCGTTTCGTTCACTGATCGCGGCTTTCGCCGCCGGCGCCGCCCTGCTTTTCATGGGCGGATGCGCCAAACAAAACGCGCTGACGATTTACACGTCGGTCGATCGGGATTACGCGGAACCCATCATCCAGACGTTTATGGATCAGAACCCCGAAATGGAAGTCAATGTGGTCTACGACACCGAGGTGACGAAGACCACGGGCCTGTACGTGCGGCTGCGTCAGGAAAAACGGACCCCCCAGGCCGACGTGTTCTGGAACAACGAATTCGCCCGCACGGTTCAGCTGAAACTGGAAGACATGTTGCAGCCGTATCAGTCGCCCTCGGCGGCGGATATTCCGGCGGAATACAAGGACCCGGCGGGGTACTGGACGGGCTTTTCAGCCCGGGCGCGGGTCATGTTGATCAACCGCGACAAACTGCCGGTCTGGCCGGCGGGCGCGGAAACGCCCACGTTTACGCCCGATTCAATCTCCGATCTGGGCGTACCGAAATACCGGGGCAACATGGGCATGGCCAACCCCGCGTTCGGCACCACCGGGACCCACATCGCGGCGCTGTTCACCACGATGGGTGAACAGCAGACCCTGGCGACCCTGGTTTTGGCGAAATCCACGGCGAGCATGCAGATTCGTTCGAGCAACTCCGACGTGCGCGACCGCGTGGCGGAAGGGACGCTGTGGTATGGGCTGACCGACAGCGACGACGCCTACGGCGCGCTTCTGGACGGCAAGCCGGTCGAGATGCGTTTTCTCGATCAGGACGGCGGGGGAACCCTGGTGATCCCCAACACGGTCTCGCTGATCAAAGGCTGCCAGCATCCCGACAACGGCAAGAAATTCATTGATTACATTCTCTCACCCGAGGTCGAACAGAAACTGGCCGAGACGCGCGCCCGGCAGATGCCGGTGCGGAGCTCGATTCCCGTTCCGGAAGGCGCGGCGAAGCTCAGCGAGGTCAAGGCGATGAAGATCGACTACGAGGCCGTCGCCAAAGAGATCGAGCCCTGCGTGGAAGCCCTGCGCTCGCACGGCCTGATCCCTCAATAAGACGCTCTTTATGGCCTGGCTGACGCGTCTGATCTTTTGCGCGATGCTGTTTCTGCCTCCACTGACGCTCGCGGTGGAGACGGCGCTCGATTCATCCGGCGCGGGCGCGTGGTTCTCGGCGTTCGACGTACTGTCGGGCGAACGGCTGCTGGTCAGCCTGGCGCTGGCCGCGCTGACGTCGGCGGGGTCGGTTCTGCTGGCGGCCCCGGTGTTCGCGGCGAATCTGCGGCTGAGTCAGCGCGCACGGCGCTGGTTATGGGCGGCGAGCCTGCTTCCGCTGTCGTATCCGCCGTTCGGCGCGGCCGCCGCGTGGATGACCATGCTGGCGCAATTTCGGAGCAACGAAACCGGAGCGATTCTGTGGGGCGCGCAGACCGTGTGGGAGAGCTGGCTGTACTCCATCCCCGGCGCGGCGTTCGTGCTTGCCTTGTGTTACTGGCCCATCGTTTTTCTGTATCTGGTTTTGTCGGGAGAGCCGTCGCGGCCCGGGTGGGAGGCGGCGCGCCTGTACCTGCCGCCCCGGCGGCGGCCGCGGTGGTTCTGGCTGCCGGCGATCGGGCGGCCCGCGAGAGCGGCCGCGGCGATCGTTTTCTGTCTGACGCTGATGCAGTTTGAAGCGCCGATGTTACTGAACGTCAGCGCATATCCGTTGGAAATCTATATTCGGTTTTCGTCGCTGTTGCAGGAATCCAGCGCGCTGGGGTTGTGTCTTCCCTACCTCGCGCTGGCGCCGCTGCTGGCGTGGGCGTTGTGGAGCGGACGCCTGCTGGGCCGTCGCGGCTCGACAGGAGACGCGGTTCAAATTCGCGGCGCAATAATAAGCGCGACGGCGGTTTATGCGGCGTGCGTTCTGGTATTGGCGGCCTCGATTCTGGTTCCCTTCGCCGCCTTGTGGATGCACGCGGGTCAGGGCGAAAACGCGTACTCCACCTGGCATCGCAACGGCGTCACCGTCATCCGGTCGCTGGCGTATTGCGCCATCACGGCGGCGATCACCCTGATGATGGGGTTATGGCTGAGCCGGTCGCGCTGGAAGCGCGAGCCCCGCGCCGCCGCGATGTGCGGGGTGGTTTTATTCATCATCCCCGGCGTGCTGCTGGCGGCGGGCTGGATCAGACTGCGAAGCTGGTGGCCGGGGTATCAGCCCTACGCGCTGCACCTGATGACGCTATTGGCGGCGTACGCGGCGCATTTCTTTCTATTAGGGCTGGCCGCCGCGTGGATGTACTGGAACCGGTACGGCCGGTCTCCACGCGAGGCGGAACAGTTAATAGCGCCTCCGTGGAAAGTTAAAGTCTTTCGCCTGCACGGACCGGCGCTGGCTCCATTTCTGCCGCCCGCGCTATTCCTGATCGGGTTATTCGTCTGGCGCGATGTATCGATCATCACGCTGTTGCAACCCCCGGGCGGCGAAAGCCTGGTGATGGAATATTTTCACCTGTTGCATTACGGCAGCGAGCCGCGCACCGCCGCCGTGGGGCTGTTATTGTTGCTGGTTCCCGCCGCCGTGCTGGCGGCCGGGCTGATCGTCAAAGAGGCTTGGAATGGAATCGACCGCATCCGGCGTCGAACTGCGTGACGTCTCGTTCGCCTACGGCGCGGCTCCCGCGCTGCATTCGATCTCGCTGACGGCGCCGGCGCGATCGATCACCGCGTTATTCGGCCCGTCGGGCGCGGGCAAAACGACCCTGTTGAGGCTGATCGCCGGATTCGAACGGCCCGCTCAGGGCGAGATCTATATCCACGGGAGGCTGACGGCTACGCCTACAATGGAGACGCCGCCTCATCAGCGGGGGGTGGGATTCTGTTTTCAGGAAGCGGCGCTATGGGAGCACTTGCGAGTACGCGAACATCTCTCGGTCACGCTCAAAGGGATCGATTCAAAAGAAGAGCAGCGGCGGCGGGTGGATGAACTTCTGCGGCGATTCAGATTGACGGAATACGCCGAACGCAAACCCGGCGATCTGTCAGGAGGCGAGCGCAAACGGCTTGAGCTGGCGCGCGCGCTGGCGCCCGACCCCGCCGCGTTGTTATTGGATGAGCCGTTCACCGGACTGGAGGAACCGGGCCGGGAGGCTCTGGCGCCATTCATCCGCCAATGCGCGGGAGAGCCCCGGGCGACGTTGCTGGTGACCCATCAACGCGACGAAGCGTTCGCGCTGGCGCAGAGACTCGTGATTCTGCATCAGGGCCGGGTGATCCGCGCGGGCGAAGCCGCCGAGACGGCCCGCGATCCACAGTCGCGGCGCGCGGCCGAGCTGCTGGGGTATCGCTCGTTCGTTGAGGGCGAATGCCGGAACGGGGTTATCCACACCCCGTGGGGCGAGTGGAACGCACATCAACCGGACGGCGCCGGAACCGCCGGGTGGCCGCCGGAATGCGTGAGACTGACCGAAAACAAGGCGGGAGAATGCGCCGCACAGGAGGCGATACTGACCAGCGCGGGGCATCGCGTTACGGCGCAGTGGAACGGCGTCACGCTGTATGGCGTCATGAATGCCGCTCCAACGGAGGGCGCGGCGCTACGCGCGGAATTTATCCGGCCGCCGGCCTGGATCACAATGGAATGATGATACTGAAGCGAGCCTCCTTCCTGGGACTTCTCCTCTGCCTGCTGGCGGGATGCGGCGGAGACGCGGGCGATTCGACCGTTCAGATATGGGGCGCTCGCGGCGCCCTGCCCGGCCTGTTCGGTTCGCCCCGCGCCATCGGATATAACCGGGGATTCATCTACATCATCGATCGCACCGGCCGGGTGCAGAAATTCAACGAGCAGGGAGACTATGTACTCGACTGGAAGCTGGCTCATCCCGAAAAAGGGACGCCGACCGGCATCGGATTCGACGCCGAGGGAAACGTCTGGATTCCCGATACACACGTGGCGCATATTCTGAAATATTCCACCGAAGGCGAGCTGCTTTTTTCATTTGGTGAATACGGCGAAGAAGCGGGCAGGTTCATCTACCCGACCGACGTCGATTTTAACGCGGAGGGCGACCTGTTCATCACCGAATACGGGCAGAAAAGCCGCGTACAGGTGTTTCATCCCGATGGAACGTATATACGCGGATGGGGTGAATTTGGAACCGGTCCAGAGGAATTCGACCGCCCCATGTCGATTCTGTTCGGGCCCGGCGGGTTGATCTACATCGCCGATTCGGTCAATCACCGGATCAAAGTCTACGAAGAATCCGGTACAATGGTTCGTATTCTGGGGAAAGAAGGATCCGGCCCGGGCGAGTTTTTATATCCATACGATCTCGCGTTTGACGATGAGGGCCGGTTGCTGGTTTGTGAGTGGGGAAACCACCGGATTCAACTGATCGACGTCATGGGCAAGAGCCTGGGCGTCTGGGGAGGCCTGGGCGATGCGCCGGGCCGATTCGCGGAACCCTGGGGCGTGGCCTGGGGCGCCGGGCGGGTCTTCGTGGCGGATACAAAAAACCACCGGATTCAATCGGCGCCCGTCAACAAGGTATTTCCACAATAACGCTCATCAGCTTTATCATCTTGGCGTACATGATGTTATAATTCGCACAGTTCAACCAGTGGTTGGACGGAATCTTCGTATTTCAAGGATTTCATGAAGAGCGCGGCATTTAACCTGGCGTTTAAAGTTCACCGGAACGAACTATCGTTTCCCGAAGCCTTGTTGCGCGCGGTCGATAACGGAGCGCAGGAAGACTTTATCGAAGCGCTGAACTCGCTCGCGGGCGAAACCAAGTACAGCATCGACGATCTGGAACGGCTGATCGAACAGGCGCGGCAAAAAGTGGAAGGCGCCGGCGAAGCCGCTAACAGCCATCTGCAAAAGCTGCAGGAACAACTGATCAAGCTGCAGAAAAGCCGAAAAGAGCACGAAGAACGCATCGCCACGCTTCGCGCTCAATCGGCCTCGCTGAAGGTGACGGTCGCGCCCGGGCTGAACGCGTTCATGATTTTTCTGGTGGCGTTCATGCTGACGCTGATTCCCTTTTTACTGGGCTTTTATATCGCCAGCCTGATCTTTTTTTCACTCGGCGCGGTTTTCGTTATCGTCGTCTTTCTTCAAGACATGGATAAGCTGAAAAAAGAGCAGGAACAGATCAGCAATAAGCAGAATGCGATCAATCTTGAAATCGACCGGTATCTGACCGCGATCGAGGGGCTTAAACAGCAGATCGAAGAAAAAGAAAACCTCATCGCCAGCATGCCTCAACCGATCGACGCCTCCGAAGATCCGGCGCCGATGTAGTATGGCGCCGGCGAGCAGGCGGCTGCATTCAGACAACCGCCCCGCCGGATCAAAACCAATTCGCGGCATGAAACAGCGGCGCCGTGTTGAAGGGATTTTTTCATGACCGACGAAACCAACCCGAACGAGTGGAACGAAAAAGAAATCGCGCTGCAAGACGTGGTGATCAGCAACAGCTGGGCGCTTCAGGCTATTCTGCAATATCTCGACGACCTGAACCCGGGCGCGCGCGACCAGATATGGCGGCATTATCTGAAAATGAAAGAAATGTCGGAAGCCGCGCGAGGCGGCGCCATGACGCCGGGCGACGATTTTGATGAAGATTTTGACGATGACGACGACGACTCGCCGGACGGAGGCGAAAGCGTGATTCACTGAACCGCTTCGCCCATCCAGCGGCCTTACGCCGCGTCAATTCGTCATTGCGATTTTATGATATTCAGGAGCAGCGAATGAATCAGGACGCGAGAGAGTTTCCCCGGTCGTTCGTCCCCGAGGCCTGCGACCTCGGCGATTGGGGATCGCTCGAAAAATTGTTTCAGGCCCTGTTGGAACGTCAACCCAGCTCCGTTTCCGAACTGGAGACGTGGATTGCTCACGTGAGCGAATTGGCGGCCTGCCTTGGCGAAGAACGCGCGCGGCGCTATATCGCCATGACCTGCAACACGGAAAGCAGCGATATCGAGAGCAGTTACCTGAAATTCATCGAGACCATCGAGCCGAAATGCAAGCCATTCTGGCACCGGCTCAATCAGAAGTACCTCGCGTCTCCGTTCCGGAGCGAGCTCGATCGGGAGTTTTATCACGTCTTCGACCGAAACGTTGAAGCCGACGTAAAACTGTTTCGCGATGAGAACGTGCCGCTGCAAACCGAGGCGGCGAAACTGAGCCAACAGTACCAGAAACTGTGCGGCGCCATGACCGTCGAGTTTGACGGGGCCGAGCGCACGCTGCCGCAGATGGCGAAATTTCTTGAAGAAACCGATCGCGGCCGGCGCCAATCGGCGTGGGAGGCCGTCGCTCTGCGCCGCCTGACAGACCGCGCCGCGATGGACGATATCTTTACCCGCCTGATCGGCCTGAGAAACCGGATGGCGCAAAACGCGGGACATCCGGATTTTATCAGTTTCGCCTTTCTGATGTACAAACGCTTCGACTATACGCCCGCCGATTGCGAAGCGTTTCACCATTCGGTTGAATCCAGCGTGGTTCCATTGGCGCGCGCGATTCAGGAAGAACGCCGCGCCGCGATGGGGCTGGAACGCCTTCGTCCCTGGGACCTTTCCGTCGACCCCAAAGGCCGCCCGCCGCTGTCGCCGTTTGAACGCGGCGATGAACTGGCCGCGGGCGTTCAACGCATCATCAACCATTACGACGAAGAACTCGCCGCCCAGCTGAACGATATGTACAGCCGGGGCGAGCTCGATCTGGAAAGCCGAAAGGGCAAGGCGCCCGGCGGTTACCAGTACACGCTCGATGAAGTTCGCCGGCCATTCATCTTCATGAACGCGGCTGGGCTGCACCGCGACGTGGTGACGCTGTTGCACGAGGCGGGGCACGCCTTTCACGCGATCGCCAGCCGAAACCAGCCGCTGGTCGATTACCGAGACTCTCCCATCGAGTTCGCCGAAGTGGCGTCGATGTCGATGGAATTATTCGGGCAGGACTTTTTCGACGAATTTTATTCGACGGACGACGCGGCGCGCGCCAAGCGGATTCATCTGGAAGGCATCATTCAGATTCTGCCCTGGATCGCACAGATCGACGCGTTTCAACACTGGCTCTACGCCCATCCCGATCACAGCGTGGAAGAACGAACGGCGTTCTGGCTTGAGTTAGACAAGCGGTTCGGCACGGATGTGGACTGGAGCGGGTTTGAAACGTCGAAGGAATCGAGCTGGCAACGGCAACTTCACCTGTTCTGCCATCCGTTTTATTACATCGAATACGGCATCGCCCAGTTGGGCGCGCTTCAACTGTGGAGCCGCTTCAAAGTCGATTCAGCCGACGCGCTGCGCCGCTACCGGCAGGCGCTGTCGCTGGGCGGTTCGAGACCTCTGCCCAAATTATTCGAAGCCGCCGGCATTGAGTTTGATTTTTCAAACCGGGCGATCGAGCCCTTGATGAAAAAAGTCGGGAACGAGCTGGAGACGCTGCCGGTATAAGCCAGCCGGATCGAATTTGATTTATATTTGTTGCCAAAGTTACTTTCAGATTAACCGTGCCGAAAATCACGTTTCCTTGTGATTTTCGGCGATTGCGCCAAGGTCCAATACGAACGTAATTCTGACAGCCGCTATCGAGTTGCGCCAACAAAAAAGGCGGGATCGGTTGATCCCGCCTTTGTCATGCCTGTTTGGTATTCGGATTTCAGACCGGCGCGTTATTCCTGCGATTCGCCGGGAGAATCCTGCTGCTGTTTTTCCATCAGCGCGCGCATCTGTTCGCCAAGCAGTTCGCCGAGGGTGGCGTTTCCGCCCGCCGATTCGGCCATATACTGTTTGACTTCTTTTTCTTCCTGCTCGCGGACGTATTCCTTGAGCGAAAGGCTGATCTTGCGGTTGGAACGGTCGAACTTCAGAACCTTCATGACCACGGTATCGCCGACGCGCAGCAGGTCTTCGGGCCGCTGGCCCTTCTGACCGACCTGGGTGTGGTGAACGAGGCCTTCGATTCCCTCTTCCAACTCAACGAACGCGCCGAAGTCGGTGAGGCGTTTGACCACGACGGGCAGCGAGGTTCCGGGGCGGTATTTCTGCTGCGCCGCTTCCCACGGATCCTGCTCAAGTTGTTTGAGTCCAAGCGAAATGCGCTGCTGCGACGGATCGATTTCGAGAACCTTGCAGCGAACGACCTCGCCTTTTTTAACGACCTGTTTGGGATGAGTCACCTTGCCGGCCCACGAAAGGTCGGATACGTGAATCATGCCATCGACGCCCTCGGGCAGCCGGACGAACGCGCCGAAATCGGTCATGCCGGTGACTTCGCCTTCGATGATGGTTCCGGCCGGATAATTGTTCCGAGCCAGCGTCCAGGGATCGACTTCAGTCTGGCGCAGGCTGAGAGAGATGCGCTTGCGCTCCATATCGATGCCGAGCACCTTCACGCCCACTTCCTCGCCTTCCTTCATCATTTCAGACGGATGGCGGACGCGCTTGGTCCATGACATTTCAGAGATATGGATAAGGCCTTCGACGCCTTCTTCCAGTTCGACGAACGCGCCGTACTTGGTCAGACTGGTGACCTTTCCGCCGATGGTGCCGCCGACGGGGTATTTCTCGGCGACGGAGAGCCACGGGTCGGCGGTTTTCTGCTTCATGCCGAGGCCGATCCGTTCGCCCTCGATGGAGAGCACCACCACTTCGATTTCGTCCGCAACGTGAAGCACTTCGCTGGGATGACCGACGTGACCCCATGAAATGTCTTTCACGTGGAGCAGACCATCGACGCCGCCCAGATCGATGAACGCGCCGAAATCAGTCATGTTTTTGACGATGCCCTTGACCAGTTTGCCTTCAGCGAGGTTCTGGAGGGTTTCGTCGCGCATGGTTTCGCGGCGTTCGTCAAAGACGGCCCGGTGAGAAAGCACCAGGTCGTTCTTGCTTTTCATCTCGAGGATCTTGCAGTCGATCTGGCGTCCGGTCAGAGCCTTCTGTTCATCCGCGGTGCGGGCGCCGGGCCCGAGTTGAGAGAACGGAATAAAGCCGCGCAGACCATCGACGTCGACCTGCATGCCGCCTTTGACGGCCGTGACGACCGTGGCCTTGACGGGTTCACCGTTTTTGTGGGCGTCACGCAACGCACGGCGCGCCTTCAGCTGCTTGGCGCGTTTGCGCGAAAGAATGGGAAGACCGTCGGAGCCTTCCTGTTTAACCACCATGACTTCGACTTCCATGCCGACGAAGACATTGAGGTCTTTTCCATCATCAAGGAATTCGCGAAGGGGTACCAAACCCTCCGATTTGGAACCAATATCGACGACGACGTCATCCGACGTCACCTTCAGAACGGTTCCGGTGATAATCTGTCCCGATTCGATGGAAGACATCGACTCGTCCAATAACGCGGCCATATCGATGTCTTCATCGGGAGGAAAATCGGCGGCGTCGCCGCTGGTTAGATTGACCTCCCCACTAAAGATCGCGTCCTCGCGATCAGCCAGGGACGTCGCATGCTCATGCTCGTGACTAACCATAAAACACCGTGCCTCCACTACTGGATTTTCCCAATGAAGACGGGGGGGGCGGGTTTGCGAATTGATAATCGAACCACAGCCAAACCGGTAGGATTGTACCGCTTTTTTCTTCGCTGTTAAGGCTTTCTTATCAGAGACGATACACGCCCCGAACTCTCACTGGATTTATCATGATTCCGCTGAAACGTCACCAGGTTTTTTCGCGTCTCCGCGCGATTCACCGGCGATTTCAGGCGGATCGTTCTCGTCTGTCAGGGGCGGCGCGCCGCGCAATCGCGCCTGCATGCCGCACATCACTTCATAAACGCGATCCGTCAATAAACGAACGCCTTCCGAAGTGGAAACCGAACGTTCCATCTCGTTCGGCGTGATGATTTCGCCCGCCTCGGTTCTGATTTTCGCGGGCATGGGCCAATAACGTTTACGCGGCATGGCCCGATACGAACCTTCAATAATGAAGGGGACGATGGGCGCTCCCGTTTTCAGAGAGAGCCAAGCCAACCCTTCATAAAATGACTGGAGGTTTCCGTCCGCGCTGCGGGTCCCTTCAGGAAAGATAAGGAGAGTCTTGCCCTGTTTCAGAAGATTGATGGCGACTTTCATCGCCTTGGCGTCGCCTCCCCCGCGGTCGACGGGGTAGGTGCCCACTGAACGAATCCACCAATTCAGAACCGGGATTTTAAATAGTTCTTTTTTGGCCAGGGTGGATAATTGCCTTCTTATGCTGAGCGCAACGATGAGCGGGTCAAGATGGCTGGCGTGATTGGACGCCAGCAGAACGGGCCCCTCATCAGGCACGTGTTCAACGCCATGTTCTTCCAATCGGAAATAGATTTTACAGAACCAGCGGTACACGCACCATTGAACCCTGTAGTAAACGTCCATTGAGGAGTGCAACTCTCCTGTCTCTTCGCATCCCCCACACAATCACTCTACTGGAATTCGGTGGAGGATTCAATCGCGGCCGTCCAGAACGGCGCGGGTTTTTTGTAACAGCCAGATCGTGACTCCCACGCAGATCAGACACTGCATCGCGATAAAGAACCACGTGAAGCCGTCTGAGAGTCTCAAACCCTGCATGGTTTTGTCAAGAAGCACGACGCGCCCTTCGGGAAACAGAAGCGAGACGCCCGACAGCGGACTCAAAAAGAGCACAACCACCGCCGCGATATATCCAAACACGGAAGCCAGCGCCGTCAATGCTTGCGAGGGGATCAGAAAGGGCGTCACCAGCGTAACGAAGATCACCACGCCCGAGACGGTCATCGCCACGTTGGTCTTTTTGAAACGGGCCGAACAGTACAGACCAAGCGCGGTGTAGAGCATCAACGACAGGCCCAACATCACGAGATAAAACAGATAGGCGGGCAGATCGGACGGCTGAAGGATCAGATCGACGTTATATTTCAAGATCAGGCCGAAAATCATCTGAATGCAGATGCCCGGAAGAAAAAGCGCCAGAGCGATTAATACGCTGTATTGAATATTGGCGATGAATTTCGCGCGAACGATCTGGGCGGGCGTGAGCAGCGTGGTCAACAGGATATCCAGCGTTTCACGCTCGCGGTCTGAGCTGATACTCGCGGCGGCCAGCGGCAACGTGAAGAACGCCGCAACCATGAAGGGCAGCGCCAGAAACAATCCCGACCCCTTATACGACGCCAGCGGCAAGGTCAACGCCGAAATCATCAACGCGATATACCCCAGGCGAAACAGCACCGGCCAGCGCGCGAACCACTGGACGCGGCGCTCCAGATACAGCCCCGCGTCGCGATCGAGCCCTGAGTCGTTCAATACGTCGTCTTCACCGCGCACGAAGACGATATCGTCTTCTTCTTCAACCGGTTTGACGCGCTCGGAGCCGTAGTCATACACCAGGTAACGAATACGCCAGGCGGCCAGCGTCAGAAAAAGAGCCGTCACCGCGAACGACGCCGCGATATGAGCGAGATACACGTAGGAAATCTGCAAGCTCTGGCCGCCGAACCACGACGACGGCAGCGTCAGACAGGCGTTATCAGGCGTCTGGTACATCTCGCACCGAAGCGCGTAAAACGGGCTGAGGATCAACCCGACCCAGCCTTCCGAGGCGCGCGGCTCCCAATCCAGCGTTTTGATAAAGCGCCAGATCGAAGCGCCATACGGAATCAACAACGCCAGCGCCAGCGTCGACAGCACCGCGATCAGGTACACCTCATACACGCGAGGCCGCAACGTCGAACAAAATAACCCCAGCGCGCCGAACATCAGCGTGGATGTAATCAATAAACCATAGGCGGTCACGACTTCATGGCTGGAAAGACCTTCGCCAAGAAACGGGATCGACAGAAACGGAATCGACGTGGTCATTAACAGAATGAGATACAGAATCGGGGTAAACCACTTGGCGACCACGAGGTGAAGGTTTGATATGGGCGATGACAGCAGCAGGGTCAGCGTCGATTTTTCCTGCTCACCCGCCACCGCCGGCGCCATCAGCAATGGGCTGGCGGCGATGAGAAAAAACAGATGCCCCTGAACCAGGCTGACGAAAAACCGGCGCGAGGCGAAGGCGATGTTTCCATCGGGCGCGAACTGCCTGGCGAACACGTTCCAGTACTGATACACCAGAAAGAGCAACGCCAGCTGAAACACCAGCAGCGCGCCGAAGGCGATTCGGCCGCGCAGAAAGGTCTTGATCTCGCGCCACATCAGCGGAGAAAAGGCCAGCGTATAAGCGATTCGAAAGGCTTGTGTCACGTGATATCCGGAACCGTTTCGTATTCGACGTCTCAATCAGGGCATTATAAAATTTAACGATTTCAACGCAACGCGAGTCATCCATCACCGCGCGTTTTCTTTCTGAATCATTCAGCCTGAATCGCGGCGAAGCCGGTTTTCGCTCCATCGCAACGCCAGGTACGCCACAGCGAGATAGAACGCGATCTGGATCAAGCCGAAGGCGATTGGATGCGCTAACCCGGAATAGACCCAATCGGCTGATAACGGATGACGTTGATAGAAAATATTCATATCGCGCTCAATCCGAAACGGGATAAACGAATCAGGCATATTCATCATGTCCTGAAGCCGGTCCGGATAGAACTCAGGGATCACCGTCAACGGATTGAGCAGCATCAGGAGATACCCCAGCCCCACCATTCCCAAGCCCAGTATCCAGCGGGCGATCCGCGCCGAGAAGAAAAGAGATGGCGCCGCTCCCAGCAGGAGAGGTTTCGCGAAAAACACTCCAAACGGGACGATGACGGAAAACAGCACGATCAGAATCACCGGAACGCGGCTGTTGTGAAACGCGGCTGAAAGGCCCAATCCCAGCGCGGCAGTCATCCGCAGGAACAGAAACATCATCGCCATGTATGTCAGCAGCGCCGCCAGATCGTGCCAGCGGGAGGCGCCCGGCATAATGGCGCTGGACAACATGACGCGAAAGAAAAACCACGGCACGGCTAATGAATACGCGATAATCAACGCGTACCGCATGCAAACGTTGAGTTTGCTTTTCACTAACTGAGCGGGAGTCAGCAGGGTTACGCGCAACAGATCGAGCGTATCGTTTTCACGTTCGATGCTGATCCGAGTCGCCGACAGCGGCGCGGTGAAGATCAGCGCCAGCGTCAACGGAAGAATAAGCATGAGCGTAGTCAACTCTCTGGAGATCACGGGTATGCCCAGCAGCGCGAGCATCACGCAGAGGTAACCGATGCGCACCAGCGCCGAGCCGCGCCCCAGCCGCTGAGAGCGGCCCTCCAGCAACACGCCCGCCGAATCGGAGGCGAAGCGTTTGGAGACGTCTGATTCGATGTCGCGTAATAACCACTGCCAGAGAGTTTGCGGCGGCCTTTCATCGGGCGTTCGCGCCTTGCGCACGCGTCCCTCAAAACGAGCCAGCTTCCGAACGCGGAACAGCGCCCACCCGTAAAAGAAAATAGCAACCAGCAGGTGAACAAACAGCATGTCCCACGCGACGGTCAGGGAGGTAACAACGGGGACGGCGGAAACGACGGGGGCGCCAGAGATCGGTAATACGTCCCTTTGATCGATCCCGTAACCGATCCAGTGGCGGACGATGGTATCCATCACCGGGGTGTAGTTGGAGTTTGGATATTGAAGTTGATACAACACACTGAAGGGATTCAATAGAAGCCATTGTTGCCCCATGCCGAATCTCGACGAAGGATTCAGCATGGAAAAGGCGTCCACGAACTGGTATCGAACGAACACGCTAAGAATCGGACGATGGTAAGGAACCAGCACGAACATCGCCACCAGCAACGCGGCCGTGATCCAGATCGTCTGAAAGACGCGTGGGCGCCAGGTCGAGGCCCACAGGCCCAGCGCGCCCAGGCTGAGCCCCGCGCTGAACAATGCGAGATAAATCGCGAGGATGTCATCCAGCGATACGCCCTGACCGATGAGCGAGATGGTCATGAAGGGCGCCCCGGCGGCCATCAGAAGCATGATATAGCCCATCGGCGCCAGCGTCTTGCTCAACACGATGTTTAATACGGAAAGAGGCGACGAGGCGAGCATCTCGAACGTCTTGTTTTCGCGCTCGCCCGCGATGACCGATGCGGTCTGAAACGGAACGTACAGCGCGACGACGGCCATGTGAGCCCAGGCGAGAGTGAAAACGAAACGTCGGTTATACTCCGGTCCGAAATCAGAAAACAACGTGGCGAGGACGCTGTCCCACCAGAAGACGAAAATCAGCCACAACAGGGCCAATAAAAAACTCATGAAAAGAAACGCGCGCCGTTTTCGTAAGAATACGGTGATCTCTCTCCGCAAAAGAGGGGAGGCATGGAGAAAATTTTCTGATATCGTGATCGCCTTCATACGATTTGAACCGGGCGCGGAGACAATTCGATCATCGAGCGGCGCTCGCTGTATTTTTTACGAATTTATTCTGAATCCTGTTTGACAACCGCGATCGCGAATCGTTATCTTTATATTCTTAGAAAAGAATAGTAGTCTAAAGCGCACGCGGATATCAACTCGCCCGAGGAGGATGAAGCGTCACCCGCTTCCAACCCGTTGTTATGGATCGAACTCCCATCATCGGCCGCCAGCTGGCCTTTTCACTCGGCCTGATTCTCGCGGGCTGGTTTCTGTTCGCGGGCTGCTCATCCGATCAGGCCGCGCTGGATGAAGAAGAGGAGCCGTTACAGGTGGGCGTCATCGCGGGTTTCGATCCGGAATACCCGTTCCGGCGAGCCGGCGAGTGGGTTTCTCTGAACATTGAGCTGAAAAACAACGGCAAAGCGATCAAGGGCGACTTTCTGGTTCAGTTGAAAGACGGCAACCTGCGTTATCGCGTACCGATCGACCTGGCGCCGCAAAACACCGCGGCGTTCAGCCTGCCCGTTCATACCCCCGACGCGCTGGACGAACTCGAGTTTTACATCGAAACCTCCAGCCAGCGCATTCCCGTCGAGATCATCACGGTAGGAACCATGCTCGACGCGAGCCACCGCATCATCGCCATCATGAGCGATGAACGCGGCCAGCACGGCTATATCGATCAGGACCCCGAAGCCGAAATCGACTTGATCAGGCAGGTGTTATACACCTCGCCCGACATTCTGCCGCGCTGGTGGCCGGGCTACCGCTCGCTGGACGCGCTGATCTGGGACGGCGGAACAGGCGGCCCGTTGAGCGCCCGGCAGCAGGAGGCGCTCGATCACTGGATTCAAATGGGTGGGACGCTGGTTCTGGCGGCGGGCGACAAATGGCAGGAGTTGAACAATTCGCCGTTCCGGTTGTACGTCCCCATGACGCTGAACGGTTCAAAAGCGGTTGACCCCGGCGCGGCGATGCGGGAGCCGGGCGTCGACACGCCTTCGGTGAAACCGGAACTTTCACAGGGGCTGGTCATCGCCACCGGCGCGCTGGAAGCGGACGCGCACGCCACGACGAGGCTGACTCTTGATGACGCTCCGTTTCTGGTGGAACGCCGTTGGGGCGCGGGACGCATCATCTTCGTGGCGAGTTCGCTCAAGGAGCCCATCTTCAGCGACGCGGACCTGCAGGAGACTTTTCTGCAATTCATCACCGATTCAGCCCCCGCGATCAATCCACAGACCATCGGCGATCTCGATTCATACGCCACTTCGTACCTGCGCTGGAGCATTCAGGCCGAACTGCCCAGCACCACCTTCATCGCCATGTATCTCGGGCTTTACATCATTCTGGTGGCGCCGGTCAACTATCTTCTGTTCAAGCGGATCGGCCGGCTGGAGTGGGCCTGGTTCACCGTCCCGGTGTGGGCGGTGGTTTTTGCGGTGGGCGTGTATTACATCGGCGCGTTGCGTCAGCAGAGCCAGGTCGCGGTCAACGAAATCAGCGTCATCGAGGCGCGCCCCGGCGCGGGCATGGCGCCCGCGATCACCTACGCGTCGGTCTATTCACCGGTACGGCAATGGTACAACCTCGAATTCTCGTCGCCCGTCGCGTTTCCGATGGTTCCCGAAACGTATGATTACCGCACCCGTCGAAACGAGTTTTCCGACGAGATTCTCAACGTGTATTTCAAAGACGGTTCAACCGCGATCAGAAACTACCTGATTCACCACTGGTCGAACCGGATCTTCAAAAGCCTGCACACCGTCGAGCTGGGCGATGGAGTCGAGATCGAAGCGGAACTGTCAGGCCCCGGCATCAAAGGAAAAATCATCAACAACACCGGAATGGCGCTGATGAACCCGACCCTGGTGGCGGGCGGAATGCAGGCGACATGGGTCTCGGCGGATCCGGGCGAGACGCTCGATATCGCCCCCGAAGCGTCGTCCATGATTTTCGATGCAAACCGCTGGAACAACCAGATGATGTACCCCAACTTCAACCAGCAGATGCGCGAAGACCCCAGCCGCATGATTCGAGACAACCTCAGCCCCATGTATTCGGCGAAGCTGATGGAGAATCACCAGGCTGAAGGCCTGGGCGTGTTCACCGCCGAAATCAACCAGCCGCAACTGACGTTTGACATCAACGGAAAACGCGTCGAACCAAGAGGAAACGCCATGCTGTGCGTGGTGTTTCCATTCAGGCAAAACCTGCGGGGTTCCATTCAGTTAACGAATCAGGACCTGATCGTGACGGCCGGGTTTATTCGCTCGGGCAACTCCGCCATGAATCAGGCCATGTTCGGCGGTAACAACCGCATGTATTACATTCAACGGAACACGACCCAATCGTTCGCGCTGCGCTGTTCCAAACCGCTGCAGGGGGGCGTCATCACCAACATGATGATGCTCAACAACGATCGGATGAACATGCGCATGAACCGGCCGGGCGTTGTTGAATCGCAGGAAGATCAAAAAGAATATGAATTGATGGTGCGGGATCAGGTGACCAAGCAGTACAAACCGCTGTCGGATATCACGCAGCCGAACGGATCGGTCATCGAACCCGACCGCTACGTCAACAAGCAGCAGGGGCTGATTGAATGTCAGATGACGGCGCCATCCAACATGGACCGGCAATTCATGCTTGATACGCTTCAGTTCAGCCTGACGGTCGATTTCAGCGCGAATCGCGGACGCTTTCTGGGCCGCCCCATCGCCGCCGCGCCCCAAAGACGCGGCCCCGATTCCAATTTCGAATAACGATCGCGAACCCGCGTAACGCCGCGCCCGGCTTCGGGCGCGCCCGACGAGGAGACGAGATGATACGGGTGGAGAATTTTCACAAGAAATACGGCGATCACGTCGCCGTCAAAGACTTTACTCTTCACGTGGAAAAGGGTGACATTTTCGGATTTATCGGCCCCAACGGCGCCGGAAAAACCACCACCATCCGCTTTCTCGCCACGCTGCTCAAGCCGACTTCGGGCGTAGGGTATATCAATGGATTCAGCGTCACCGATCAGCCGATGGACGTGCGGCGCTCGATGGGATACATGCCCGACTCGTTCGGCGTGTACGAGGGCATGCGGGTGTGGGAATATCTCGACTTTTTCGCCGCCGCGTACAACATCAAGCGCGACAAACGCGGCAAGATCATCCGCGACGTCATCGAACTGCTCGATCTGGGCAACAAGAAAGACGATTTCGTCGAAGGGCTCTCGCGCGGCATGAAACAGCGCCTCTGCCTGGCGAAGACGCTGGTTCATGACCCCTGCGTGTTGATTCTCGACGAACCGGCCTCGGGACTCGATCCGCGCGCGCGCCATTACATTAAAGAACTGTTGAAAGAACTTCAGCGGATGGGCAAGACCATCCTGATCTCGTCGCACATTCTCGCCGAACTGGCCGACTGCTGCAACAAGATCGGCATCATCGAACGCGGTACGCTGCTGGCGGCGGGCGAGATCCGCAAGATCATGAGCCAGGTGCGCGAGGCGCTGGTGTTAGAGATTGAGTTGCTGGAGCCCGACGACCGGCTGGAGAAAGTTCTCTGGGATTTCCCCGGCGTGCGTAACGTCGAACCGATGGGTCAGGTCACGCGGGTGGAATATGCTGGCGAGTTGCCTGAGGTGACCCGGCTTCATCGCGAACTGGTGGAGAAAGGGATCAAGCTGCTTTACTTCAAAGAAGTGCCCGCCGACCTGGAAGAAGTCTTCATGAAAGTCACCAAGGGCGAGGTCGCCTGACCCCGCCCTTGTGATTGATTTTCTCATGCCGGCGAATCACGCCGTTCCAGCGATGATGGAATCCATGCGCTTGCTGAGATCGCGCAGATAGGCTTCATCGCCGCCGCTCACTTCGGCTGTCATAAACCCTTCATACCCGATCTCATCGAGCGCCTTGCGAACGTCTTTCCAGTCGATGTCGCCATCGAGCACGTTCGTCCATTGCCAGCCGCTGTCGACCCGCTTGAATCCTTTAACGTGGAGCTTGGCGATGCGCTTGCCCAGCGTGCGAATCCAGTCTTGCGGGTATCCGTATAGCACGACGTTCCCCACATCGAAATAGGCCTTCAGGTAAGGCGAATCGAATTCATCGACGTATTTCGCGAACTCGATGGGCGAAAGCAGAAACTTGTTCCAGACTTCTTCGACGGCGATCACCACGCCGAGTTCTTTCGCCAGCGGCAACAGGTCTTCGCGGATATGTTTTTGCGAGCGCTCATACGCCTCGACGTATCGCACCTGCGGGTTCACCACGGCCGGGACGAGCAACACGGTATCGGCGCCCCAGTCATGCGCGTTTTGCAGCGAAGTCCGCATGCCTTCGATTCCCTTTTTTACATCGTCCGCTTTGGGGCTCGACAGGGGGAACTGCCAGTGATTCGAGTTCATCACCGAGTGGAGGCGGATGCCCGCCTTTTCAGCGGCGGAGCGAATGGCTTCGACCTGTTTGGGGTCTTCGGTGGTGGCCCCTTCGACGCCATCAAAGCCCACGCCGGCGGCGAGTTTGAAGCGATCTTCCAGAGAAAGCGAATCGGGCAACATGCCCACTCCCACGGCTTTTTTGATTTTCGCTTTCGACTGAGCGGCGGCGGGACGCCCGGCGAGCATGGTTACGGCGGCGGCGCTGGCGGCGGAATGAACGAAGGATCGGCGATTCATCGGTCAGGTTCTCTCCCTTTAACTTATTGACGCTCCATAACTAATTCAGCCCACTGTACCGAAAAATCAGAACCCGGGGAAGTGAAAAAAAGAGAGAGATCAACTTTACCGCAGGATTCCAAACAACAACGCATCACCCGGCGGAGACTCCGAGCAGGCCGCGCACCGGCGCGCGCATCTGAAGCAAGCGGCCCGATTCGGGGTCGCGGCCTTCCAGCACCAGTTCGCCGCCGCTGACCGATGAACCGTAAAACTCGCCATTGCGGGGCAACTCGACCTCACGGGTAAAGCGGCCCAGAAAGCGGCCATCCTCGCCGCGCCCCAGCACGTGGAACCACATGCGTGGGCGTCCGCGCTCCATCTCGATCAGAAAACACTTTTTCACGTCGCCGACCATGAAGACGTCGCCGCCCTGGTAGGGCGTTTTGGCCATCGGCTTCCACGCGTCGCCGTGGTGACCATCCCGTTCGGCGGCGTACAACCAGAGCAGCCCCTGCTCGGTCTCGGGCGCGCCCGCGTAAAACAGATCGGCGCCGCTTGAAACGCAGACGGTCTCGCCCGCCTGAAAGCGCGAGGGTTTTTCTTTCTCCCACGCGGCGGGGCCGTTCGCGGCCGCTCTCGCCGAGACTACGACGCGATGGCCGTTCGACTCGCCCATCAGACACAAACGGCCCGCCGACGCCCACGCGCAACGCAACGCGCCGAGGTCTTTCGGCAGCGTGAGTTTGCGCATTGCATTCATCTTCGCTCCCGGCGCGAACCATCCGGCGGGGCGGCCGTTCCGGTCGCGGCCAAACGTATAAAGGCCGCTCGCCTCCATCGTCATCGCGATAAAGTCCACATCCGCGCCGATCCGGCCCAGGCGATGAAACCCATGCAGCGCCTGTTCCGCATTTGCGCTCGAAGCGATCCAGTCGGCTTCATTTTTCAGCGCGGGGCCTATCCAGATTTCGCCGTTTCTGAACAGGACATAGGCCTCGCCCTTCCATTCATGTAACGCGGCGACTTCGGGCGAAAAAACCAGCACCCGGTTCCAGGCGCCGCCGCCGCCCGCCTCGTCGATCAGCGAACGAGGCGAAAAACTCGGCTCATCCATCTCGAATTCGACGGTTTCCTCACTCGATGAATTCTTTCCATTGCGCCTCACCCACGGCAGCAGACATAGCAGCCACCACGGCGTTTTCCCTTTGGGGCGCGATTCGTTATGTTTCGGATCGGCTGAAGCCAGGTAATACGACGTGGTTGACTCGATCACGTCAGACGCCGCCCGGCCACGATCCAGCGTCGAGGCTGAAGAACCGGCGCGCCCGCCTGCGCCCGATCCGAACCGGGCAGGGATATCGCCATATTGATCCAGCGAAGATTGATGGGGCTTCGCGCCTCCAACAGGGGGCGACTCCGAATCGCTCTGGGGCGAAGGGCTGGCGCCGCCGCCATTGGAATCATCCGCCTCGCGCGGGGAGGATTCGGGATTGTTCCCAGCAGGCGTATCGTCCGGGGCGGGGTCCAATTCGCGCGGCCTGGGTAAAGCGCCGCCGCTTTCTCCGTCTGAATTTTTTGACACGTTTTTCGCCGATGGACGGGGCGGGTCTTCCATCAGAGATGCGAGTGGCGCGGAGCCGGGCGACATGGCAAAAAACAACGGCATCGGCTCATGATGCACGGCTTCGCCCGGCTCACGCGCTGGACTCGCTCCCTCAGCCCTCTTCCCACTGGGCGAATGAGGCCCTGACTTCACCTCCGGCGAAGACGGGGCGGGTGTGCTGTTCGATGCTTTCTGATCGGCGGCGCCGGTGGACGGCGATGCGCCGGAAGAACTCTTTTGTGGATTGGGAGCCGAGACGCTGGCGCCGGATTGAGACGGTTCCGCGCCGTTGTCCGGCGTATTCGGTTTTGACGAGGGATTTGCTCGCGGCGACGGCTTCGCTTCTGGCGGCGTATTCACGTCTGATTGAGGCGCGTCGTGTCTGGGATCAGGTTGATCCGCATCAGAGGCGGAGGGGTTCGGCGAATCGCCATTGAGGCGAGGGGAGGCGTCCCGATCGGCTTTGGAATCGGGCCGAGACGCGGGCTGGCCCTGTTTCGGGGACGCATCGCCGGATTGAGCGGGAGCGGACTTTACATCGGGTTGAGCCGGTTTCGGCGATTTCGGGCTTGCGTCATGGTTTGACGGCGATTGCGTATTTGACGCTGAAGCCGGCTGATTGTTGTTTGGGGAATCTGATTTTTGTGGATCAGACGATTCGCTCTTTTTTTGTCTGGATGATTGCGGCGAAGCGGCGGAAGAGTTGTCTTCATTAGAATTCGTCTGGTCTTCAGACGGCGCCGAATCCAAAGAGAGCGTGTCTTTATTCAAATCGTCCATGCTTGATAATCCGCCCAGGTTTCCGTTCACCCTTCCACCCAGTGAACCACCCAGTGAACCTTCGAGCCCTCCAGCCAGCGATCCATTCAAACCGCCGAGAGAGCCGCCAAGACCACCGTTATCCGCGGCGCCGGTGGTGACGCCGCCGCTTGACGATGCGTATCGGGCGTTCTGTTCAGGATTTTTGTCATGATCGTGGGTATAGGTTACTTCCAGCTTGGGGGGGGTGATCTTCCAGGCGCCGGGCCGCGATTCAGTGAAGCGGTACTGCAGAAAACGGCCATGATGATTGAGCTGAACCGATCCATCGGTCATCGGGCGGCTCCACGCGCCATAGACGGCGTTTTCACCCTCGCTGACCCGGTATTGAAAATCACGAGATCCGTTCGACTGAATCGAGATCGCCAGAAAGCGGCCCTCGCTCTGAATATCAAACTCGCCATTCACCCGCAACGCGCCGGAACGCCGCACGCGGGCCTGCTCTTCGGCTCCATCACTCGGGCTGAGATAATCAGGCGCGCCCCAGACCACATGGGAGCCGCCTCCGGTAAATTGGCCCGCCAGATGATACGGGGTTTGCGTAACCGGATCGGCGCCGTAGAGAGACAAATCGCCGTTTTCATCAAGAAACATGAGGTCGACGCCCTGATTCAACGGCTCAGCCGCTTTGATCCACTGCGGAGACGGATCGTTTATCCGGGCGGAGTACATGGTATATTCGCCTTCGCGCTCGGCCAGCAGGAATACGCGTCCATGCGCGAACAAGGGATTCAAGTAACGATCGGCGCGAGGCGCGGGCCCCCATGCTTCAAACTGGCTTTCATTCGAGAATGAGTCACGCCGCGTGAGAATGGTTTTGTGATCTTCAGCCCGCAGCGCGAATTCATACGCGGGAAAACCAACGCGCGTTTCACCATCGGGAGAAAGCGTTTCAACGCCCGAGTTCCAGAGATTCCGGTAGTGATCGGGGCGTTGATGGCTCATGCGCTCAATTTCCGCTAAAGACGCGGGCGGCGCCGCCGAGACTATCGCTATCAGAAACAGAAGCCACCACATCGAATCATCCCGCCTTTACCAGTTCACGCTTCATCGACACCCCAAGCCGAAGCGATCCAAACCTGCAAATCATCCCGAGTACGATGGGCTATTGCCAAAGAGGCGCCAAAGCGAGCGATTCGGTCAATTTTCACTAACCAAAGTTATTTCAATGTGTTAATTCAATTCAAGATTCAGCGATAAACGGCGATTTCGACGTTCTCTTTCAATTTGACGGTTGAATTGAAAGTGTCCATCAAATTGACAGACGGCGGCGAGAGTGCGCGGCCTTATCCCTTGCTTGATTCGATCGGTGTGAGTAGATTGACAACCTGTAGCGCTTCGCCCCGCGTTATCGACGTTATGAAATCAGGCGAAACGCCGTACTAAACCCATACGCATTGTTGGCGAAACACAAGGAATCCATTGAAAGGACAGAGACGATGAAACGACGGATCTCTCTCATTGCGCTGCTTGCCGGATTTCTCGTATTGGTATCGGCGGCTGGGTTTACCGCGGACGACGATTCAAAAAAGGATGGCTCCATGGATATGAAACCAGACGAAGAAATCGCGGTCTTGCAGACCACGGCGGGTGACATCGTATTGCGCTTTTTCCCCGACGTTGCGCCGGGCCACGTCAAGAATTTCAAAGACCTCGCCCAGAAGAAAGACGAAAACGGCGAGTATTTTTACGATGGAACCAAGTTTCATCGCGTCATCAAGGGATTTATGATTCAGGGCGGCGACCCCAACAGCAAAAGCGACAATCAGGCGGCTTGGGGAACCGGCGGCCCGGGTTATACCATCAAGGCCGAGTTTAACGACCGACCCCACAAACGCGGTACGCTCTCGATGGCTCGTACCTCCGACCCGAATTCAGCCGGCAGCCAGTTTTTCATCTGTCACCAGGCGGCCCCTCATCTCGACCATCAGTACACCGTGTTCGGTGAAGTCGCCGAGGGCATGGACGTGGTCGACAAGATCGCCACGGCGCCCGTCGGCCCGCGCGACGTTCCGCTCGAACCGGTCACCATCAAGCACGTGAAGATTGAAACCTGGGCGGATTATCAGAAATCGAAGGAAAGCGGCGACTCGAAGTAAGCCGCCGATCGAATATCGTTTTGGTCCATCCGGACCAAAAGCGCGGCGCAAGGCGTGTTGAAGACCGTTGTTTGCAATGCCGGCTCGTGAACCAGGTCAGGTCCGAAAGGAAGCAGCCTTAATCGAATCCCGGTATGTGTGGAAGGCGGTTGGAGCGTCTTGCGCCGTTGCTTTTTTAGAGACACTCTGAAAAGATATAACCAATTCGAAGACCCGGCGCACGCGGTCTCCTATTATCAGTTTCCTTCGATCCGCCGGCTGAAATCCAGTCACGAGAAACACTGCAAAACAATGGGATCGTCCAGCTTCATCGTTTCCGCGTTGAAACACCGGCCGCAGACCTTCGCCGAGGTGCTGGCGCAGGATCACGTCATGCGCACGCTGAAACACAGCCTCGAGCGCAACCGCATCGCCAACGCGTACATCTTTTCCGGCTCGCGCGGGACCGGCAAAACCACCACCGCGCGCATCTTCGCCAAGGCGCTCAACTGCGAAAACCGTCAGGGCGCCGAACCCTGCAACCAATGTGATTCATGCCGCGCCATCATGCGCGGCGTTCACCCCGACGTGATCGAGATCGACGCGGCGTCGAACACCAGCGTCAACGACATCCGCGAACTGCGCGAAAACGCGCGGTTCACCCCTTCGCAGAGCCCGTACAAGATCTACATCATCGATGAGAGCCACATGCTCTCCAACAGCGCCAACAATGCGTTTCTGAAGACGCTGGAAGAACCGCCCGCGCACTGCAAATTTCTGTTCGCGACCACCGAGCTGCACAAGATTCCCAACACGATTCTGTCGCGATGTCAGCGATTTCAATTTCGCCGCATTCCGGTATCGGTGATCGTCAACCACCTCAAATCGATTCTGACGAACCAGACTGAGGTGAAAGTATGTGAAGGCGATGAGCTGGACCGGATTCTCTTTCACATCTCCCGCATGGCTGAAGGCGTGTTACGCGACGCTCTGGTGCTGCTCGATCAGGTGTTGGCCTTCTGTTCGGAGGGGCTGAACGCAGCCGAAACCGAAGAGATTCTGGGCGTCATTGAGATCGACTGGCTTGAACGATTCTGCAACGCGTTGTTCGACTGCGATCTGCCCGGCGTGTTATCCGTCATCGACGGCGTGTCAGACCAGGGGAAGGACGTCCGGCTTTTTCTGGGCGAATGTCTGCGGCATCTGCGCAATCTGGCGGTCTGCCGCATCACGGGCGGCGATTCGGAACTGCTCGACCTGCCCGACGAATTTATCAAGCAATTGAAAGCCACCGCCGAACGCGCGCCCATCGAACAGGTGCTTTATATCACCGACATGCTTTGGGAAGCGGAGCGCCGCATGGCCTTCGCCTCGGACGCGCGGCTGATATTAGAAATGTACGCCATCAAGGCGGCCAAAGCAGGCCAGGCGGTACGGATCGACGACCTGTTGAAAAAGATATCCAGTTCACCGGGCGCGAATCAGCCCATCTCGATTCCCGCCCCCGCCCCGCGTCCCAATCCGGCGCCAGCGCCTACCGTCTCGCCCGAGCCGGAAAAACCCGCCACGTCGAGCGAGAAGGAAAAACCGGCCGGCGCATCGGATGCGGGGAGCGCGGCGTCCGCCGCCGCCACAGCGCCGCAGGAAACTCAGGCTGAACGCGCTCCCGTTCAGGAAGAAAATCCCGCGCGGGAAGCGCCTCAGAAAGAAGGCCCCACGGCGGGGCTGCTGCAATCGACATGGGACCAGTTTCTGCACGAAATCGAGAGTGAAAACGCCTTTCTGGCGGGGGCGCTGCAAGACAGCGCGCCGCTCGACATCACGGGGCAGAACGTGCGGATCGCCCTGCCCGCGCAAAACGCCTTCCAGCTCAAACTGCTCAATCAGCCGCGCAATTCCAAGGCGATGACGCAGTTTCTTCAGCGTTCGTTCGGCAAACCGCTGCAGGCGATATACGAAATCCATCAGGACATGCCAACGCACGCGGGCGGATCGAACGAGAATGGGAACAGCGCGTCACCCGAACCGTCCTCCGGTGCGAACGACGCCAAAACGCCCGGCCCCACGCGGCGGGAGTTGCGCGAACGAGCCGAGCAGGACCCGTTCTTCAGCAAGATCGCTGAAGAATTCGGCGGCCGCATCACCGATATCACCCCCAACCGCTAACCGCCAGCGGCGGCGGCCCGTTTTCAGGTCATCTCTACTTGCCGGTCTCGTTGAGCCTGACGGGACCCGATTCAAAATCAAATCCGGCTTACCAAACTTGAATTCACATTCTGAAAACAGCGCGATGGACGTATAATGGTCATAACCCATCGCAAGGAGACGGTTGTATGAAAGGCCTCGGCAATCTGGCGAACCTGGGCAATATGTTTAAACAGGCCCAGCAGATGAAAGAAAAACTGGAAGAGATTCAGCAGGGACTCGAACGCGAGACCGTCACCGCCTCATCCGGCGGCGGCATGGTCAAAGTCACCATGAACGGCAAGCAGAAGCTGACCGCGATCAACATCGATCCCAGCCTGCTGACCGCCGACGGCGGCGCCATGCTGGAAGACCTGATCGTAATCGCCGTCAACGAGGCGCAGGATCGCGTGCAGGAAGTCGTGAAAGAACGCATGACCGCGCTGACCGGCGGGCTGAATATTCCCGGGCTCACCTCATGACGCAGCCGCTTTCTTCTCCAGGCTCGCTATCCGCCGTCCCCATCATCGAACGGGCGGTCAAGCAGTTGTCGAAGCTGCCCGGCATCGGTCCGCGCATGGCGCAACGGTTGACGCTGGCTCTGTTAAAACGCAAAAAGGAAGAAGTGCAGGAGCTGGTCGACGCGCTGGGGCAACTGATCGACGGCGTCAACCCGTGCCCGGAATGCGGCAATTACGATCAACAGACGCCCTGCCGCATCTGCGCCGACGACCAGCGCGACCGGTCGGTAATCTGCGTGGTGGAGCAACATCAGGATCTGATCGCCATCGAACGCACCAGCCAGTATCACGGGCTGTATCACATTCTCGGCGGAGTGCTGTCGCCGATCGACGGCGTAGGGCCGGAAGAAATCGGCATCCCGAAACTGTTACGCCGTTTGAACGAACCGGTCAGAGAAGTGATTCTCGCCACCAACCCCACCATCGAAGGCGACGCCACCGCTCACTACATTCAAGATGCTTCGAAAACGCTGGGCGTTCGCATCACCCGGCTGGCGCGTGGCCTTCCCTCAGGCAGCGACATCGAATACGCGGATGAATCGACGCTGGCGCTGGCGCTCTCAACCCGATCGGAACTGAAGTAACCCGTTTTTCACGCGATGCTTGAAATAAGAAACGCCCTCACGGGGAGGGCGTCGGGCCAGGGATGCTATCCCTGGGGCTGTTGACAAGAACAAATTTCGCTTATTATCTCTACTAAAGAAATAGTATCTAACAGGCTACTCAATATTAGGCTACATATTTCAGGAAACTTTGTCAATGGAGATTTCTACGCAAAATCAACGCGTAATTGTGTATATCGACGGTTTCAATCTGTATTTTGGTCTTAAATCCAAATTCCGAAAACAATATTTATGGCTGAACTTATTAGACTTATCCAATTCACTACTAAAGAACAACCAACGCCTGATAGGAGTGAAATACTTTACCGCTCGAATCAAATCACCCGATGACAAACGGATGCGTCAAAGTAATTATATTGAAGCATTAGAACTTATACCAGAAATTGAAATCATTTATGGAAACTACCAGGAATCCACAAAAAAATGCTCAAATTGCCAATATGAGATGAAATACCCTCAAGAGAAAAAAACTGACGTGAACATTGCAGTGTCCATGGTGATGGATGCAGTGGATGACAGATACGACACCGCCATGCTTATTTCAGGAGACAGTGACCTAACCCCGGCAGTTGAAGCTATAAAGCAAAAATTCAGCCCCAAAAGAATTGTCGTGGCATTCCCGCCAAATCGAAAATCCAAAGAGCTAAAAAAGGTTTCCAATGCCACCATTATCATTGGAGAAGCAAAATTCCGCAAAAGTTTGTTTCCCGAAATAATCACCAAGCCTGATGGCCACACTCTGATTCGACCGAAAAGTTGGCGCTGATAATATTTGACGGCGTTATCGTTCGTCACCATCTTCATGATGATGGTGTTCACAATCACAATCATCATGATCATGGTTATGAGCGTGATCGTGACCGTGGTCATGATCGTGGCCGCAGCCGCAGTCATCTCCGCAGCCCTCGCCCTCTTCGTATTCGTACAATTCAAACACCTGATCGGGCGGAAACTCCTCCTGACCGGCCTGCATGTCGATTACCATGTATTCACATCCGCTTTCGCCGACGATGTCGAGCAGGGCGTCGCGATCGATCTCAACGCTCATCACTTTGACTTCAAATTCATGCACCCAATGGCTGAGCGCCTCTTCGGACGACCAGGCGGGCACAAACCCCACGTCTTCAGCGTCGGTCAATGAGATCAGCGAGACTTCGTCGTCTTCGCTTACTTCAAATTTCTCCGGGTCCTGGTCATGCAGGGCCGCCATAACCCACATCGTTTTCGGCAACTGTTCGATACTCATTGACATTGGTTGGCTCCTTAAGCGGGGCTGGTTGAAATACGGATTAAATCGCGAGACGCTCAGGGCATATCATAGCGCCATTTCGGAAGAAAGCGGCCCGCGCGAACGCCGGACGCGGTCCACTGGCTGGGTGACGGCGACGAAGATTCGATCTGAACGGTCACATTGATATCGCCGCGCCGCGAGACCAAATCGCCAGCGGCGGCGACGGACGCGGTGGCCTGACGGGGAGTAAACGCGTGTTGCGAGAGGATGCGTTCGCCGGGCGCGGCGACGCTGACGCTGAAAACGCCGGTGGAGCGCGAAACGTTCACCGCCGCGGCTCGGACGCCGATCACGTCTTCGCGAGCGGCGTTATCCAACGCGGGCAGCGCAACGCGCGCGTTCGCGACGGAATTCTTCTCGCCAACGGTGAAGCGGAATTCTCCGTTTACGATTTCAGTCACGCCTCCCGCGCCGTCTTCGTTGAGGTGACGGGTATCAAGCTCAAGAGGCGTCAGATCGCCCGATTCAACAGGCTGAATCGAACTCACGCCTCTGAATACCACCGTGGCGGGGCTCTTCGCGTTATCGGGAACCGTTACAGCAAACGACGGGAGCGCTCCACCGGACGCGGGATCATACAACAGGCGAAGGCGCTGCAACGAACCCGGAGGCCCGGCGGTCAGCGCTCGATCGTGATACGCGAGATGGTTCGGCGCTTTGGAATCATGCACGGATAACACCGACGCGCCCTCGGCGCCGCGTTCAACGCTGTACAGGCATTCAATTAACACGGGGCCGGAACCGGTGAGAATGGGAGTTTTCGCCACCAGGCGAATCCCCCGCCCCGGTTCAGCCTCAATGCGAATCGGCGCATTGGTGGCGCCGTCAATCTTCGCCGCCGCATAGCCGTCGACGGGCGCCGTCTCGTACCCCTCGGTCATGCGGACCACGGGCCGATCGGTTTCAGGAGGAGCCGGCTTGCCCTGTGCGCGGGCGTCGCGGCGCCGTAACGCGTCCCGCAGAATCGAGGCGATCACGCGGTTGCCTTCAGCGTTAAAATGAGCGGAGTCGACAAACAGGGTCTCACCGTCGTATGCGAACGCGGGCTGCTCGGCGATGTCGATCACATCGAGGCCGCGTTCGAGCAGAACCTCGTGAGAACGCCGCATAAAACGGCGATACACCTCGCCGTAATGTTTGCGGTAATGAGGAACGAGTTCGTTAATCGCCGACAGCAGGGCTTCTTCATCCGGCGTCCGGTTTCGTTTCGAGGTAATGTCGGGTTGAAGGACGGAGGTATAACGCACGCCCCGGTTTTCACACCAGCGAGCGATTTCAAGCAGATTACCGGTGAAACCATCGACCACTCGATCGAAATACTCGTCCGGCAGCGGCGTATAGTCGCGCTGGTTGAGTTTGAGTTTGCGTGACGCCAGCTCTTCGGCTTTTTCAACCTGTTCATTCAGGCGGCGGATCAGAAAACTTTTGAACAACGCCGTTCGCGCAAAGCGGGTGAACGCGGCCCACGGGGAGGATTGAGTGCGGAAGTTCGCTTTCAGTTCATCTTCGATCTGCGGCATGACGATCAGGTTATACGCCATTTCGCGGGGGGACTTCAATACGCCCAGCGCGGTGTGGAGATGCCACGCGTCGAAGATATCCGCGTACCCGTCGAAGGTGACCACCCAGTCGGGCTGGTAACGAAGCAGTTCATTGGTGAGGTAACTGCGCTCCTGCCCGGAGACGAAACCGATCACCGAGGCGTTGATCACTTCAAAGCGGCCGCCGGACCGGTCGAGAATCATCGCGAACGTATCTTCGTCGCTTGCGGCGCCAAAACCGAACGCGGTCGACGCGCCCAGCAGCATGACGCGCAAGCGGTCTTCTTTTTTTTCACCCAGTTCGGGTCCGCGAAATCCATCGGAGTTCACGTTCAGATAGCCGAGATGCTGATCGGGGAGAGTCTTGTACAGCGTATAGGGCGCGAGCGCGAGCTTCACCTCGCCTTCGGAGGTGGAGATCCGTTCGCCGTCATGGGTGTAAAACGATACGCTGTAGGGTTTAACCGGCCTGGGTTGGGGATAAATCAGAAAATAGATTTCGGCGAAGAAGAACAGCAGGGCGAAGGTGATCGCCGGCCAGAAGGCGGAACGGATGAATTGCCTGCATCGTTCAAACATAAGAAAACTTTTGTTGGCCAGCGAATCATCCCGATCGAACGTGCCGCGCGACCGTCACGCCAGCGGTTTGCGGCCGATCATCAGAAATAGTCCGCCGTCGACGTCGAAGAGCATCTCGTAGCCCTGGCTGAGCAGGCGGTCGAACAATGAACCGCGCGATTCGGGTTCGAACAGCGAGCGGTTGTAGTCGAATTCGGGCCGCGTTCCGAACACCGCCGTGGGCAGCGCCCTGACGAATTCGATTCCCTGTTCGTCAAACCAGCCCAGCACTTCATCTATGGTATGCAGCGACTCGCGCGGATTGACGTACTGGTCCATGATCCACGATTTGCGTTTTTCTTCCGAGACGTTGTACTGGCGCAGGTACGGGTCGAACCACGCGACGCGGTCGCCCATGAACGGATACATCCACTGGCGGATGACCGTCTTCATGCGGCAATACCGGTTATAGAGGCCGATAATGATGTAGCCGCCCGGTTTGACCAGCGGAACGAAGCCGCGATACCCGCCCACCGGGTCGTCGGTCGAATGAAGCACGCCGGTGCAGATCAGAACATCAAACTGTTCGCGTTTGAGCGGCAGACGAAACAGGTTGCCGTGGGCGAAGGTCACGTTGTTGAGGCCGTTTCGCTGTTTGAAGCCGGTGGCGAGGCGAAGCGAATTCAGGCACAGGTCGAACGACACGACGCGGCGCTGTTTGATGCTGAGAAAGTTGCCCAGCTGCCCGGTTCCACAACCGACCTCCAGCACGGCGGCATGGGGCGGGATGCTGCGGTTTAGCAGGTTGGGAAAGCCGCGCGCCATGCTTTTTTCAATCAGGCGGCCCACGCTGTCGATTCCATCGTAATTGGGGAACGGATGTTCTTCGTAAAACGCCTTCATCGTCCGGGTGATGTCGTCGCTCGCGCCCTCATGCGGGACGAAGGCGCGGATAATGCCTTCTTCAATGGGGAAGCGAACGGAGGGGTCGCCCTCGCTGACGTACGCGTCTCCATCGAAGCGCATGGCGCCGCCGGTGTTGGGGCACTGCATTAAATCATCTATGCGATCGGGTATGGTTTTCATGTCTTAAAACAGCGCGTAGATCAGAAATACGCCATGCGAACCGCCCAGCACCACCAGCACGCCGAGCAATAACAGCACCAGCGCGGCGGGGACCAGCCACCACATTTTGTATTTCAAAAAGAAATAGCCCAGCTCGGAAAGAACGCCCCGGCGGACGGGCTTTGGATCGGATTGCGGCATCAACTCTGTCTCCCAAAGCTATCGAGATCGGTATCAGGCGCGTCTACGAACAGGGTATCGCGAGCGCGGCACGATTGAAAGTTACGTTCCAGGCGATTCATCCCGAACAGGCGCAGCAGGTTGCCGATCAGCACGATGGCGAACAGGTACATGAGCCGAACGGTCACCCACGAGATCACGCCGCTCATCCAATAGCCCACCAGCGTAAAAAGCAGAAAGACGTTTCGGCCCATGACGGGGTATAAGGCGCACCCGAGCAGCTGCAACGCCGCCAGCCCGTACATCACGGAGGGCAGGACGCGCCAGCCGGTCAGCCACAACAGGACGGACGCCGCGATCGCGAGAGCGCAGCCTCCCAGCAGAAGATGGCGTTTTTCGGCGGAGACGCCGGGGTTAAAGATCGCGTTACTCATGGGCGTTTACGCTCGCGGGCTGAAATTCGCGCGGCGGCGCGTTGAGATCGACGCCCGGCTTGACCACCACGGCGCCATCCAGCGCCAGGATGTCGATATCGGTCATGCAGAAGCAGTGGTAAGCGTCGTCAACGCCGCAAACGATGGGCTCGCCGCGCACGTTAAAACTGGTATTGACGATCATGGGGCATCCGGTAAGTTTGTCGAACTCAGAAACCACCTGGTAAAAAAACGGATTGCGCTCGGGATTGACCGTCTGAAGCCGAACCGAGTAATCGACGTGAGTCACGGCTGGAACTTCGGACCGCGCCAGCTGGAGCTTGTCAAAGCCGCGCGTCTTGCTGTTTTCATCTTCATTCAGGCGGCGCTCTTCACGTACCGGCATTACCATCAGCATGTACGGGCTGGCGCCGATCTCAAAATATTCGCCGACCCGTTCTTCGAGAACGGCGGGGGCGAACGGCCTGAACGACTCGCGGTATTTGACCTTGCGGTTGATGCGCGACTGGTTTTCAGGATCGCGCGGATCGCCCAGAATGCTGCGGGCGCCGAGCGCGCGAGGACCGAACTCCATGCGGCCCTGACACAAGCCGACGATGTAGCCCGCCGCGATCCAGCGTGCGATATTCGCGGGCAGTTCGGCGGAATCCAGTTCAATGAACTCGGCGCCCAATTCGTTCAACCGGCTGACGGCGGCATCGCGAGTCACCGCCGGGCCGAGGTATGCGCCATTCATTCGGTCGCGGCCCGCCTCGCGGGGTTGGTCCATCACCTGATGCCAAACCTGCAGGGCCGCGCCAATGGCGCCGCCGGGATCGTTGGCGGCGGGTTGAACGTAGATGTCATCGAAAATTTTTTCGCGGTAGATGGCGCCATTACCCACGCAGTTGAGCGCGACGCCCCCCGCCAGACAGAGGTTCGGCTTGCCGGTCAGCTCTTTCGCGGTGCGCGCCAGGCGAATCATCGCTTGGGTGCAGATCGCCTGCACCGAGGCGGCGACGTCCATGTGAAACTGCTCGATGGGTTCATCGCTCTCGCGGCTGCGGCGGCCCAGCAGACGCTCAAGCCGGGGGTGAATCATGGTCAGCCCGTAAGGATAACGGAAGTATTTGAGATTGAGCGCGATGGAGCCGTCACGCTTGAGATCGATGGCTTTTTCGAGCAGGCGCTGGGCGTATTTGGGTTCGCCGTAGGGAGCGAGGCCCATCACCTTGTACTCATCGAAATTCACCGCGAAACCCAGATATTGAGTCATGGCGCTGTAAAAGAGGCCCAGCGAATGAGGAAAGCGGACTTCTTTCAGCATGTGAATCCGATTGCCTTCGCCCACGCCGATGGAGGTGCAGGCCCACTCGCCCACCGCGTCGATCACCAGCAGAGCGGCGTCTTCAAACGGGCTGCAGAAAAACGCGGACGCGGCGTGCGACTCATGATGGCGGCTGAAATAAATCGGTCCCTGAAAACCGGCAAGGCGCGCGTCGATCAGTTTGGGCGTTTTCAGTTTTTCCTTGAGCCAGACCGGCATGCTCGCCTTAAACGACGCGAAACACTTGTTGGGGTATTCAAGATACGATTGCAGCAATCGGCTGAAGGTCTGAACGGGTTTATCGTAATAGGCGACCGCGTCGAGCGAAGAGGGGGTAAGGCCCGCTTCGGCGAGGCAGTATTCAATCGCTTTTTCAGGGAAACGGGCGTCGCCCTTGCGCCGCGAAAAACGCTCCTCCTGCGCGGCGGCGACGATCTCGCCATCCACCACCAGACAGGCTGCGCTGTCGTGATAAAACGCGGAAATTCCTAAAATTGAAGTCATGTGAACTGAACCGCGCGCGAGACCTCAACCATCAACGCCCGCCGCGTGGGAGTATATTTTTTTGTAGCCAAAGGTTCGTTTGAATTCATCGAGGTGAAAATCACGATTTTCGTGTGATTTTCACCGATCGAGCCAAGGTTCATGACGTACCATGATTGATGATGATCTCAACCGCGCCAGAACCCGAATCGTACCATCATGCAGGGCGAATCGGAAGGAAAGAAACCGCGATCCGGTCAACGCCGCCGCCAGTCATTCACTCTTGTCGAAGCGGCGGGAAATACGAGTATTTCATGATCGCCGGCGGGCAGGTTGGTGAACACAAAAGCAGGCGCCGTTTCATCACCCCTAAAATCCATGCGCCAGTCATAAAACGGCTGTCCGTCGAGCGTCGCTTCGATGAAATGGGCGAATTCGGGGATCGCCAGGGTGATTTCACCCCCGGGCGCGTCACAGAGATAACGCAGCCGCCAATCGAGACTCCCTTGATACGCGGTAAACTTCGCGGGAGCGCCGAAGCGAAACCAGAGATCGTCCTCCTTCCACTCTGGCGATCCGAGAGAAACGAAGCCACGAAGCCGGCCACTGGAGATCCGCCGGACGAACGTGTATTGATTGCGGTCTGGATCGATGGTCAGCCGGTCATGCATCAATGAATCGATTTGTAGCACACCGTCACCGATCCATTCGGCGCTTGTCATCCGAGGCTCGATCAAATACGGCTCCACGAGGGTGACATGGCGGGTCGACGCGACCCCTTCGCGCCGCGAGATCAGCACGGGATGAGACCGCGGCAGCGCTTGCGACGGCCCCGAGGCGAGAATCGTGCGCGTGGGCTCGCGGCCGGGAAACGCAAAGCGCACCCCCCGAACCTCGCCGGGAGCGTATGCCCCGCCACGATACGCGCGGATGTCATCGATCATGATCTTGAACGAACCGCTGAATCCATCGGCGCCGGTCAGGACGAAATCAAGCCGATTGATCGCCAGTGGATCGTCAGCGGAGCCATTGGGGCGGGCGAGGTCGAGATCGGCGGCGCGCCACTCGCCGGGCGTGGCATCGGCGCCCTGGGCGATGGTGAAAATCGAACGCCGCTTCGCGTGGGCGTCATTGATTGAAACCGAAAACCGTTCGAACGAGGCCGATTCAACCTTGTAGCGAAACGCCAATCGTTCGGGGGCGTTTGAAGTCAGCAGAAAAAATTCCTTCCCGATCGATTGATAATCCGTGGGAACAACCACCCAACCAAGCGATCGCTCTCCCTGAAAGGCGTCGGTGGCGAGGCCGACGTTTCCGCTCCATGGTTCGAGGCGTTCGCAATCGTCGCTGAAACCGAAACGCTCACTGGCGTCAATGAAGAACGGCTCCGCGCTTTCATGCGAGAGGACGCCGTCCGCGACGCTCGCCCCCTCCGCGTTCCACACGCGCGGCGGGCGCAGCCATTGATAGGATTCGCGATCGCTCCACGCCGCCGCGCCCGGCCAGGGCGTGAAAGGTTGCTGGAACGCGAACGCGCCGATGGAGTGAAAGACGAAATCGATCGGCGCTGGAGCGCCAGTGACGTCGTCGAGAATGACGGCGTATTCACCCCCCGCCAGCAACACGGTGCGGCGAACCGACGCGCCGGCGGGATATACCGGCGAGCCGAACGAAGCCTGCATCGCCTGCAACAGACCGGGCTCGCCGGAGAAAAAACCGATTTCGCGTTCTTCTTCGGTATCCTCCCCCTGTTTGGTCTCACCCACCACCACGGTGTTATGCCCCAGCGTCTGTCTGAACCAGCCCTGCCAGGTGGGCTGGCTGCTGACGACGGAGCCGATATCCGGCAGCCACGCGTCGCCGAAACTGAAAAAGGAAACGTGCAGTTTGTCGAGGTGACCGTGAGCCATCCCGTGCGGGCCGTAATCCATCAACAGGTCGAGGGCGTGGAGCGTCGAACCGGCGTCGAGAATAGCAAGCCCCATTTTCGGTTTCAGAACGGGATGCAACTCGAATGGAGCCGACTGGTAGTCTTCGCCAAAGAAGAGCGTTTCAAGGTCGGAGCGGGGGTAGCCCAGCGTCTCGTAAATCAGCGTCAGGGCGCGGTCGAACGCCGGATCGTCGTAATGGGCGTTGGCGGATTCATACAATACGTCGCGCGAAATGAGCGTCTGACTGGTGGAATCATTCAGATCGGGAAAGCGCCCGTTGGGATACGCCAGGTCGAGGATGGATGAATGGGCAAGCCGAATCCGCTCGTCGTATTCATGTTCGCCGTGCGCCTCGGCGGCTTCCATCAGCAGATGGAGCGGCAACAGTGCGAAAAAGTGGTACCCAACCGAACCCTCGAACCAGAGGCCGTCGTCACGGATGCCGTTCGCCTTGAGGTAGTTCAGCCCATTGGGGCCGCGCAAGGCCCATTCGACCAGGGCGTCGTCGTTGAGAACGTAGCCGATCAGGCCAACCGCCGCGTCATGCCACGACTGCCAGTTATAGGCGCCCATCGGGTTTCGCTGAATGATCTCAGCCGCGGGGCGAAACAGGTTCTCCTCGATCAACAGTCGATCGTCATCGGAATACGCCGGGTCTCCGCGAGTCAGGGCATAGGCGGGCGCGGCGCGGTGCATCCAGATGGCTTCGCCCAGCGTCTCGGTGGTCAGGCGCGCGGCCTGGATGGATTGGCGCCCGAGGTAATCGTCAAGCGGCCAGGCTGAATATCGCTCGGCGTACGCGACGAGCATGTCACGCGCGGCGCGGGCGTATTCAGGCTTCGGCTCCAACGCGTAGGCGTATCCCAGAACGCGCAGCCGGTTGCTTAATTCGGAATGAAAATAACCCAGCCAGCCCCGTTCGTAGCGGTCGCCGAAATATCGTTCACCGCTTGTGGAATCGATGTAATAACCCGGACGATATGGGTTGAAGATCAACGGCGCGCCCGTGCCGTCGTTGGGGTCGTCATCGCCGTCGCCAAGGCCATCGGCGATGTACATGCCCGTCCAGCCCGCTTCACGATCGGGCACGGCGAAGGCGTCGCTCACGATGCGATCGGCGTAAGACAGCGCGGCGTTATATATCGAGCGCATGGCGGCGGCGCCGTTGCGGCCCCGCTCGCGAATCGTCTCAAGACGGGCGTCATCAAACAGCACAAGTTCCGGCTCGGGGCGGTCGTAGTTGTACTCACTCAGTTTAAGCGTTCCGGTGGCGCGGGCGATCTCGCCGCCGAATTCGTCGAACAGCGTTACGCTGAATTCGCCGCGCTCACCCGGCGCCGCGCCAGCTTGAGTATTCACCGAAACAGGCAAATACGCCGTCTCTCCCGCGTCTACGGCGATTTCGCTGGAGGCGGGCGAAATCGTCATCGCGGCGCCGCCGTCCCGCACGGCGCGAATCGAAAAACGGCGCGGCTGAAACTGACGGTTCTCAATCCTGAAACGGAACGGAACGCGCATACCCGGCGCGCCGGTCATGGTCAGTTGAGCGGGCAGAAGCAAATCATCGCTGGAGGCGAAGTCATACAACAGGCTTTCGTCCGTCGAGCAATAATCCACGTCGTTCGATTGAATGATGAGGTCCTGATAGGGAATGTTCAGCCGCCAGACGCTCCCCGCCTCGTCCGCGCGGGGAATCGCCAGCAGAGAGACGCTCGTTCCGGTACGATCGAGCCGGGCGGACGCGCGCTCAACGCCATCGGCGTCAAACAGGCGCAGCGTTTTCCCGAGACCGGCGTCATGCCAGGTATACGCCTGAATCTCGAACGCGCCGCGTGGAGCGTAAAAGAACAGGTCGAGCGGCCGGCCGGGCGCGTACAGCTCCAGCGGCAAGGGCCAGGCGAGACGCGGCGCGCCGCCGCGAACTTCATATAATTGATCGCGGCCCGAGTTGATCGACAGGCGATAGTCTCCGGGGCGCGCGAGTGGAATCTCGAAGGTGCGTTCGACGATAGGCCCGGCGCGATACGAAGCCGAATCGTCGCCGTCATCGGGCAGCGAGTCATGAAATACGATATCGCCGCGAGAATCGATCAGTTGAAAGAAAAGCGGCTCGGCGCCCGCCTCCCAGTTGAGGTCCTGCTTGATCAGCGTGATCGAAACACGGTTCGAGCCGGTATGCAACATCGCATCGCGCCCGCCGCGAATCGCGTGGGTGAACGCGGGCCCGGTTTGCGCGGGACGTGTGAGAGGCCAGCCCGGAGGCGGCGTTTCAGGGCCGCCCGGCGGAACGCGCAGGGCGTAGCGTTCGATTTCAGCGATGGACGGTTTCGCGTCAAAAACCTCCGCCGCCGCGCCGAGCGCATAGCCGAGTGAGCAACCCGCCAAGAGCAATATGAAAAACGCCTCGCGGCATGATTTCATCTTTAAACGCCCGCCCTGTCCCCATTATCGTCAGACATCGCTTATATCGTATCGCGCGGGTATGCGATCGGCAAAATGACCGGGTGAAAATGAAAACGAATTTCGATATTGCTGTCGGGGCGGGTTTCAAACCCGCCCGAGCGATCCTCCATTCTATTAAGCATATTTGAATTGTGAAAACGTGAAAAAAAGCAAAAGGGCGCGTGCAACGCGCCCCTACAGCCAGTCAAGTCTCTTTTGCATACCAATTATAATAACTCATGGGTTTCTCATTCTTCAAAAAACCCATCGCGTTTCTTCATCAATCGGGCGCCCGGCCCAACGAAGCCGTAAAAAATGTACGGTCCAAACACGAGACGTCGCCGCGCTCTCCCCGCTTACACTTCGGGCAAGACGAACGGCTCGCGGTATTCCTTTTTCAGAAAACGGCTGGCTTCCGCGTCGTTGACGATAACCTCTTTCTCGCTGTCCCAGACGATCTGGCGCCCCACACGGCCGGAGATGATGGCGAGCAAACCGGGCAAATTGGCGTAATGGCCCACGTATACATCGGCCACCGGCTGTTCGCGCGAACGGACGCAATCGAGGAAGTTGCGTTTATGCTCGATGTCGCCGCCCTCGGCGGGAACCAGGACGGGATTTTTGCGGTCGTTTTCCGGATAGAGTTTGGCGTAGGAGCGGTTGACCAATACGGTCGCCTTGGAACCGAAGAAATAGATACCATGATCGATGCCGTCGAGTTCAAGTTCGTAGGGAAACCCGTTGGCGTGACGCACGGTGTACTGAAAGGTGTAGCCGGAGCAGTCAAACAGGCAGGCGGCGGTGTCGGGGGTGTCGCGCATGTCGTCGAAGTAATACTTTCCGCCGATGGTGGTCACTGACTTCATCTCATGACCCAGCGCCCAGACGACGATATCGAAGAGATGGACTCCCCAGCCGCTCATCATGCCGCCGGCGTAGTCGTTGTGGTAATAAAAGCTGTTCTGATAGCGGCTGCGGTTGTAAGGCAGTTTTGGAGCGGGACCGAGAAACTCGTTGTAATCGACGCCTTCAGGCGTTTTTTCATCGGCGCGGATTTCAGGCAGAAAGGGCGGTTTGTTGAGATAGGCGTCGACGCCCCACATATTGATGCACTCGGCGGCGGTCACCTTGCCGATCTCGCCCGAGCGCACCCACTCGACCGCCTGTTGAAACTGGCGGGAGCTGCGCTGCTGCAGGCCGATCTGCATGACTCGCTTGTATTTTTTTACCGCCGCGATCATGCGCTGTTGTTCTTCAACGCTATGGCCCATCGGCTTTTCGCAATAAACGTCTTTGCCCGCCTGCATGGCGAGAATGGCGGGGATGGCGTGCCAGTGGTCGGGCGTGGCGATCACCACCGCGTCGACGTCTTTATTGCCGATCACCTTCTGAAAGTCCTGCGTCGATTGCACCGGCTTGCCGATGCGCTCGCGGCAGCGATTGAGGTTGTTTTCGTCCACGTCGCAGATGGCGACGACCTCGACTTCATTTTTAAATTCATTGAGAAACTGGCCCAGGTGATACTGTCCGCGTCCGCCGAGGCCGATAAAGCCTAGCCGGAGTTTATCGTTGGCCCCCAGCGCGGTGAGCGAGGGCGCGGCGGCCGCCGCCGCGAGCTGGACGGCGCCTTTGGAAAAGGTTCTGCGATTGATCCCGGTCATGATGTCTCCCCCGATATGAAATATGGAGTGAACGATCTTCGATGCTACGCCGAGGGCGGGGGGATGTACAGACGGGAGAGGAAGAAACAACATCGCCCCGGCGGAGGGAGGTATTCCCGCCGCGCGGGGCGATGGCATCTTCCGTAGTGGTCTGGCGTTAATACAGCCTGAAAGCGCTTACGGAGGCCGCGTCGAACGCGCCGGTGATCTGGACGTAGACGGCGGCGTAATGCGTTTCGAGCGATTGCGGCGAGACGCCGCGCAGCGCGACGATCAGGTCGAGCCGGTCTTTTCCATTAAACGACATGGTGAGCAGGCGCGCCGAGGTTTCGCCCAGCGTTTCGCCGCCCAGAGAGATTTTGGGCGTCAGCAGCCGCGCGAAGGGAACAAGCTCGCCTTCATCATCAAGCCGGGCGATGAGCATCTCGTCAGCGCCAGGGTCGTCTTCAACGCGAGGCCGCAGGTCGCCTTTGAGCACGTTAGTGAGCGCGCCGCCGCCGGGCAGCGAAATCATCGCGTAGAACTGGTCGCCCAAAAGAGTCTGAAACTCAACCGTCGATGAATCGAGCTCGACCGAACGGATCAACACGGCGCGCTGATGAAAGCCGCCGTCGGCCAACTCGAACAGATCGCCTTCAACAGCCAGCGCGGGGCCTCCGGCCGGTGGGGTCGGTTCAACGCCCGGAGGCGTTGGAGTCGGTTGAACGACGGGCGGCGTGGGCGTCGGCCCGCCCGGAATCGGAGTCGGCTTCACGTCTCCCGGGGTCGGCGTCGGCGGCATGCCGGGCAGAGTGGGCGTTGGAGTGGGACCGGCCTGCCCCGCATCGGGATCGAAAGGCGCGTTCGCGATGAGGTCCCAGCCAAAATTCACGGGGGGCTGCGTCGAACCATCCGCCTCCAGCGGCGTATAACTCCAATGAACTTTCTCAAACGAGAGCGAGATCGTCTCGAATACGCCATCGGCCCCGGCGTTGCTGGTCACGCCGGTGATCGAAACATTCGCCAGGGTGAGGCGTTCCATCAGATATGGATTCGCCAGGCGCGCCTGAAAATCGATGGTGACTCGTGGCGAAACCGATCCACGCAGGCAGGCTTCGGCCAGTTTGGGCGAGGCCTTGTCGAGCCGTTTGGAGACGGTCAGATTACTGGACGTAACCACTCCCGAGAGGGAGCCATCAGCGAGTTCACGCAAACGGGCCAGCGTTTGGCCGGCGGAGTCGATTTCGCTCCAGCCCTTGTGCGCTACGTCGACGCTTTCACCCTCGACGCCGTCGAACTTGATATACGCGGCGGCGCGAGCCAGAGGCGAGGCGATCAGCGCCACGGTCAGGGCGGCGAAGAATACCGGAAAAAAAGTACGCTTATTCATGGGGGAGTCTCCTTCCCTTCCGGTCAGGAAGTTCCCTCTTCCACTTTCCAGTTATACTCGACGTTGCCCTTGGGCTGGCCGGTCGGGTCGACTTCGGTATAGGTGACTTTAATCTCTTCAAAGTTCAGAGAGATACTTTCAACGGGCCGCTGGCCGCCGTTGGCGTCGACCTGGACCTGATAGCTGGTGACCAATACGTTTTTCAGTTCGTAGGCATAGTAGGTCATCTGGCCCGTGTCTCCGGTTCCCCGGGCGACCTGAATCGTAACCAGGGGAATCACCTTGCCGGTCAATAGCGCTTCCGCCAGCTTGGGGCTGGACTTGTCGAGTTCTTTCACCAACACGATGTCTTCTACCACCGCTCTCGCCCGCGTGGTTCCTCCCGTCGAAGCCGTCACGGGCCTCCGGATTGAATGGCTGAAGCTGGCGATTTCGCTCCAGCCCTGGTGTGCGGCGTCTTTGCTTTCACCATCGATGCCGTCGAACTTGATGTACGCCGCGGCGTATGAATCGAGCGCCATCGCGCATACCGCGACGACGAACGCCGCGCGCAACCACGGCGCCCACCCACTACCTGATTGATGAGTCATGACTTTTCCCTCCTGCTTATCGTGGAATTGTGTAGTAATGTCCCGACTGCGGGATTAAGAGCAAATACGAGCGTTAAACGGCTGCAAGCCGATCTTAGATTACTAAAGTTAATATAGAAAATCCATCAAGTCAACAATTATTTCGATATTTTTCATTTAACGATCTGTATGGAACTTTATTGAACAAAAACCGCCTTCGATAGTAAAATGGCGATAAAAAAGAGAGAAACCAATGACGGATCGGCGGCAGCGATACAATGAAACCATTGGCCATATTAAAAGCCTGATCGCGGGCGAAACCGACCTCATCGCGGTGATGGCGACGGTGACGTGTGAACTTCATCACGCCTTCGATTATTTTGACTGGACGGGTTTTTACCGCGTGGTGGAGGAGGGGTTGCTCAAGATCGGACCGTACCAGGGAACGCACGGCTGCCTGCGCATCCCCTTTGAACGGGGGGTATGCGGGGCGGCGGCGCGCACCCGAACCACCCAGCTTGTCGACGACGTGAGCCGCTTTGAGGGGCATATCGCTTGTTCGTCGAGTACGCGATCGGAGATCGTCGTTCCGGTGATGACTCCAGCGGGCGCGCTGATCGCCGTGCTGGACGTCGATTCAAACCAACCCGCCGCGTTCAACGAATGCGATCAGGCCAATCTCGAAGCGATCTGCAAATTGGTGGGAGAAACGGGGGGTTGAGGGGAACGGAACGTTGGTTACTCTTCCTGGCCGTGATTAACTCGATGTTACTAAGAATACGCTCCTCCACGTTGGGTGATCGTCTCGATCCAAACGATCCGTTCAGCGTGCTGGATATGAAATATGATCCTTCTAGCCCCAAGACGGTAACGAAGACTGCCGGAAAGCCGACCGTGTAGCGCGCGGATATTGGGATGAGTAAATTCTCCTTCTTCAAAACGCTCAAACACAATATCAACTCGTTTGCGAACGGAAGAGTCCAGTTTCAAATAATCTTTCTCCGCCTGGGGCGTGAGCCTAACTTCATACACGCCGCCGAACCTCTCGCCATGATGTTCCTTCACGCCTTGCTGACTGCGCTCGCCCTTCTTCAACATCGCGCAGCATCGCAGGGTCGTTGAGGATTTCCTGAGTGGCTTCCCACTCTTCTCTCGATTTCAGATATTCCGCGTAATCCACGATCTGTTCTATGGTTTTGGGAGGAAGACTGTCAACCAGAGACTCCAATCGTTGAACCGCCGCGCTTTTACCGTTCATGCTCACCATCCTCATCGTTTGTTGATGGATATTGTATCACATCCTCTATACGTTAGACCGATTGCGTATCCACTTCAATTCAATCCTCCGCGGATTTCATCACGGACGGCGAGAAAAGCGGGAGGTAAAGGGAACGGTCAGTCTTCTGAAAAATAGTCGCTGTCAATCCGCTTGATTTCATACACGGTTTCAGTCGATACGCCGAGATTAAACTCAATCATGTATTCCACCAGTTTTTCACCATCAATCAATATCATCTTGCTGTCATACAACTGATTGACACTATCAAGCGCTTCCTTCGAAAAAGTGGATGTTGTTATAAAAACTCCTTTTCGAGCTCGATTCATCTGCAAAGCGCCAGCGAATTTTTGAATTTCGGGACGGCCAACCACAGTGGAATCCCACTTTTTCGCCTGAATATAAATTACATCCAACCCAAGCCGGTCCTCATTGATAATTCCATCCACACCACCGTCTCCTGCTTTGCCTAACGCCTTACCCGCATCTTTCAATGAACCTCCATATCCCATCTGAACAAGCAGTTCAATCACTATACGCTCAAATCGAGATGGCTCGACTTCTTTGAGTTTGTCGAGCAGTTCCTGGGCGAGCTGCTGTTTTAAATCCTGATAGCTGGACTCAAGAGTTTCTTGAGGAGTCAACACATCCGATTCATTCTCATTTGAGTTTTCCAATGTTTGAGACTTAATTTCCCGGAAATTCTTGAACGAATCGAATTGTTTCAGGTATTTGACGTCAATACGATCCAAATTCCGATTCAAAACATCCAAGCCCAATTGAGTAATTTTTACTTGTGCACGCGCTGGGGATTCCAGCAACTCTGCTTTTTTTAAATAGACAACCGCCCACGCGACTCGATTAACGAAAATTGGTTGTTTACCACTCGGCAACAATTCAGCGGTTTCAGCATCCGACAAGTTGAAATTCTCAGCGACCTGCGCGCGGATTTGCACCATCGAGTGAACGGCGGAGTCGCCGCAGGTATGCAAAACCGGAAGCAGAAAACTTTGAAAATCAGGAATCGGCATTGGATATATCACCCTTCCAATTCATGCGAAGTGGAACAAACAAAACATTAAAATCATCGCATTTTCATGGGCAACGGTCAAACTCAATCCGTACTCAGAAAGATAAAACCTATCTCTCTTCAAATGCCATGAATAAAATAAACAAAATACACTTCGAGGATGACCTCATGAGAGCACTAATCAGCCTAACGCTAATAGCGATATCGATCATTCCCGCGTTCGGGATGGAGTATTACGTCGACAATCAGACTGGCAACGACGCGAATCAGGGAACCGCGCCCGGCTCGGCATGGGCGAGCCTCGATCGGATCAACGCGTTCGAGTTCAAACCGGGCGACCGCGTGTTATTCAAAGCGGGGTGCGTCTGGAAAGGCCAGTTGGCCGTTCATTCGAGCGGCGAAGCGCGGAACCCCATCCGATACGCCGCGTATGGCGAGGGCGGCATGCCCCGCATCGACGCGGACGGCGCCTTTGAGGACGGCGTGCTGATACATAACGCCGAATACGTGGAGATCGGCGGGCTTGAGATCACCAACCACGGCGAAGGCGAGGCCATGCGGCGCGGCGTTCACCTGCTCGCCGAAAACGCGGGAACGCTGCACGGCGTCGTCATCTCGGGCCTGTTCATCCACGACGTGAACGGCACGGAAAAACGCAAAGACTCGGGCGGCATCATCTTTCGGACCCGCGGCGAGCGCACTCCAACCCGATTCGACGGGCTGCGCATCGAGCGGAACATCGTGTGGAAGGTGGACCGATCCGGAATCGCCGCGCAGAGTTCGCACTGGAAGCGCACCGCGTGGTTCCCCTCGCTCAACGTGACCATCCGCGAAAACTGGGTGGGCGGCGCGGGCGGCGACGGCGTCGTTCCGTGGGCGACGGACGGCGCGCTGGTTGAATATAACATCGTGCAGGGCGCGAACGAGCGCGCCGGCAGCTACAACGCGGGCATCTGGCCGTGGTCGACGGATAACTCGCTGTTCCGGTTTAACCGAGCCTCCGGCGTCAAGACGACGCTCGATGGGCAGGGGTTTGACTCGGATTACAATTCGCGCAACTCGGTGTTCGAATATAACCTGAGCCACGATAACGAAGGCGGATTTTTTCTGATCTGTTCGCCCGGCGGCCGGGACCCGAAAGACAACCTGGGCAATCAGGGAACCATCGTGCGCAATAACATCAGCAAAAACGATCGCGCGCGCATCTTTCACGTCAGCGCGGCGGACGACACGCTGGTCGAACACAACGCGATCTACACGGAAGACGCCGATATCCAGATGGTGATCGTGACGGACTGGTCGGGATGGGCCGACGGGCTTCACTTCAAAAACAACCTGTTTCAATCAGGCGGCGGAGCGCTCTACGGGCATGGCGCCAGCCATGAAAAAGACGGGACCTACGGTATCGCGGATGGCTGGGCGCCAGCGAAAAACGTGACGTTTGAAGGCAACCGCTACCTCGGCGAGCATCATAATCCGCCGGAAGACGCCAACCGCGAAGCCCCCAACGCGCCCAGCCCCATTGAGTTCGACTGGCCCGGGCCTCAATTCGACCCTCATCATCCAGAGACGTTCGATACGTACATGGATCGCCACAAAGTCTGGATCGCCGATCTGATGAAAAAACAATTCGGAGAAATATCAGGCGGATAATCAGGTAATGGTGGAAGAATTTATCGAACTGAATCTGGAAGCGATTCTGCATCGCATTCTGAAGGGCTATCCACTCGACCCGAATGGCGTACATGGAATGTCCCACTGGGCGAGAGTGTATGAAACCGGACAACGGCTCGCGGCAGGCCTGAATGAAGACCTGGAAGTCGCCGCGCTGTTCGCCCTGTTTCACGACAGCCGCCGGGTGAATGAGCGAATCGACTACGGCCACGGCCAGCGGGGCGCCGACTTCGCGGCGACGCTGCGCGGCAGCCTGATCCATCTTTCAGACGACCGTTTTGAGCGGCTCTACTTCGCCTGCGTACACCATACCGACGGGATGACGGAGGCGGACCCGATCATACAGATCTGCTGGGATTCGGATCGTCTCGATCTCGCGCGCGTCGGCGTCTTCCCCTCCCCCTGGCTGCTCTGCACCGAGGCCGCGAAGAAACCGGAGATGATGGAGTGGGCCAATCGCCGCGCGCTTCAGCGTGAATGCGTCCCGGCTTACCACCAGTGGGCGGAAAAGCTCGGCGAATTCAAGATATCAGAATAATTCCGGCGTCCAGGGGTGAAACTCCGCCAACGCGCCGGCGTCGAGTTCCGTTTCACAGGGGAGAATGATCGCGCCGTTCGCTTTCGCGCAGGCGACGACGTCGCCCGAACTTTGCACTCCCACCGGCTCGGCGGCGAGACGCGCGCCGTCAAACTTCACGCGGGCCAGCACCATCCGCAAGCGATCGCCGTGATTCGCCAGCGGACGCTGAAGAATGGCTTGAAGCACAGGGCGGCATCGCTCCGGCTCATAGCCCACCATGCGGCGCATCGCCGGCAACACGAGTTCATGCAGACCGGTCATCGCGCTGAGCGGATTGCCCGGCAGAGCGAAGATCAGCCTCCCGCCCTTCAACGTCGCGAACAACTGCGGCTTGCCCGGTTTCATCGAGACGCCATGAAATTGGATTCGCCCGCCGATGCGCTCAACGGCCTCGCGGACGAAGTCATAGCGGCCTTTCGATACCCCGCCGGTTACGATCAGCACATCGTTTTCGCCAGCCAGGCGGCGCAAGGTTCTGGTGATATCCGACAGCCGGTCGGCCACGACCCGGCGCTTGCACGAAAATCCCCATTCACGCAACGCAGCCTGCAACATCGGTCCGTTGGAATTGCGCGTCTCATGCGGTTTAACCGCGTCTTCAACCGCGCGGAGCTCTTCGCCCGTACAGAGAATCGCCGTCGCGGGATGCCTGTATACGCGGACCGGCGACGCGCCCACCGCCGCGCACGTCCCGATGGAGGGTGAACGCAGCGCTTCACCGGCGGGGATCAGTACGTCTTTCCGGGAGGCGTTTTCCGCGCGCCGGAAGAGCATGGAGTACGGTTTGACCGGTCCGGCGATGACGACCACGCCGTTCTCTTCGACGCATTGTTCAACCATCACGACGGTGTCGGCTCCGGAGGGAAGCAACGCGCCCGTGTAAATTCGAGCGGCCTCTCCCCGGCGCACGCGGAACGCGGGTTTGCGCCCCGCCGCACTTTCGCCGATCACCTTCAGCCGGGTCTGTTCCGGCGCAAGGTCTTCAGCCCGAATCGCGTAGCCATCCATAGCCGACAGGTCGGCGGGAGGCAGATCGCGGTCAGCCTTGACGGGGCGGGCCAGCACGCGGCCCAACGCGTCATCCAGGCCGATGGCTTCATGCGGCAGAAGTTTAACCTTCGACATCACGATTTGAACCGCGTCATCCAGCGTAATCAGCATCATCCCTCCTGATCGACTCATCGTCGGGTCAAGCCATCAACTCCGCCATAGCGTAGCAAGGTTCACTATGCCGGGCCAATCGCCCCGGCTCAACGGCGTCATCCGATTCCCGGTGGAGAGCCCGCTGATTACGCCGTCGCCCTCGCAATAGATTGCCCACCATGATGAATGAATAAAAAATAAAGCAAAAAATTGCTTTTATTACGCAATCAACTTGACGCCATACAAAAGTTATACTAGCATAACAAACGTTCAGTGATTCACCCAACGACGCCAACGTCAACGAAAACGGTTCCATGTGTGACGCATCAACTCATCAGCTCCTCGACCGGCTGAGCGATTCGGTCAGCCGGCTGGAAAATGCAATCGAACGGCTGGACGAAGGTCCATCCTCCCCTGCGGCCGGTGATCTAGAAGAGCCCTCGCGCGAGGCCAGTTACCGGCGGACGCTGGAGGAAGCGGCGGCGGCGCTGGAAAAAACCAAGCGGTCGTTTCGCTCAAAGCAGTTAATGGAACTGAGACAAAAAATCGAAGAAGTATTGAAGCAGGCCTGATTCAAGCCAGGGGCGTTTGCCGGGTTTACTTCGGGTAAATCAGTCGAAGCGCAACGAGGCAGTGGAGGTCCGGTCATCGGACTCCGCCCGAGTTGCGCTTTTTTATTTGGATCGACGCCGGATATCAGCTGGACCGGACGGCAATGGTAAAGCGCATCTCATTTCAACTCTGACACTTCATAACAAACTTCAAACCATACTCAAGAAGGAGACGTACCAATGAGATTCGTTTTCTCTATGTTCACGCTTGCCTGTTGCACGATTTTCGCCGCTGGTTCCATCGACGCGGCGGCGCCCGGGGGCGCTTTTCACCTGTATACCTCTTTAAATCCAAACGGATTTTCCGTCATTACAGCCGATCAGGAACTGCCGATTCTGTTGTATCTGCAATCGGAATACGGCTTGATCGACGCCGGGGTCTGCGATCCACCGCCGCGCGGGATTCTCGCCCAGGTGATTTACGCGAACGGCCGCGTGATTGACATCCCGCAAGCCAGCGCCGGGACATCGACGCTGGCCAGCCCGCTGCAGGATGAAGCCTATCCGGCGGGTCTGGACGCTTGCGGCGATCTGAACGGCGCCGCGTTTCCCTACGCGATCGTCAGCGCCGACCTGCCATACAGCCAGACCTTCGACGTGACTGCGTCGACCGACAGCGGCGACTACCGGGGCGGCGCGGCCGACTCGATCAGCCGCCCCGGCGGGCATGATGGATTCTGGACGTTCACGCCCGGCGCATCCGGCGCGTATCTGATCACGCTCGGCGCCACCCGGGGCGAATCGGCGCCCATCCCCGGTCATGAACTACCCGAGCGCGGCTTCGGCGGCGTGGGCGTCTGGACCGGTGAGTGCGGCTCGTTAACCGAGCTGAAAACCGCCACCAGCATCATCGGCGATTCTCAAATCGCGGCGCAACTCGAAGCGGGCGTCACCTACACCGTGATCTGGGAAGACTATTACGTTGGCAGCACTGAAAACTCGGTGACTCTGTCGATCGAGGCGCTGGGCGAGGCTTCGGCGAACGACATCATGGACGCGATCGACCTCAACGAGATCGGCTGGGGCTTCCACGCCAGCGGCGACACCACCGCCAACGCCGATCTCGAAATCAGCGGCTGCATCGAACCCGTCGAGGGTGAAGGTCACGGTTCGGGCGGCAACGCCCTGAGTGGGGCCGACATCTGGTACCGCCTGCCATCCACCCAGGCCGGTGAGCAATACGTGATCGAAATCACGCCGGGAGACGGCCCCAATCCGGTAATCGACACGGTGATCTCGCTGCATGCCTACAACCTCAACACGCACCAGGTTTCCGAAGTCACATGCGTTGACGACACGGACGAAGGCGAACGTCTCGCGCCGCTGTCGTTCACTGCGGAGGCGGGTCTGATTTATTACGTCATGATCGAAACCAAGCCAGCTTACGATCAATTGCCTTTCGGACAATTCACGCTGAGCGGGCGGCTGGCTTCTGAAACGTCATCGGCGGCGAACTGGCTGATGTATTAAGGCGAATTCGAGCGGCCGCGATGAAAAACGCGTTCACTTTGATTGAACTGCTTGTCGTAACAGCCGTGATCGGGATCCTGGTCTCGATCGCGGCTCCCAATTTCATGAGCGCGCAAACCCGGGCGAAAATCGCCCGGGCGCAAAGCGACCTGCGTTTGCTCTCGCAGTGCATCGAACTGTACCGGCTCGACAGTGGAAACGTTCCCTTCACCGACGGCCCATTCGCGCCGGGGTACTTCGAACGCCTGCGCCCGCTCACCACGCCGGTCGCCTACATCGGCGCTCCGCCCACCGATCCGTTTCAGCCGATGCTGCACCCGTTTCTGTTCAGTGAAGACGAGGCGGAGCGGTGGGAGAACCGCATGTACATCTATAACCGGAGCGACGCGGAGAACGGCGCGTCGCATGGCGCGGATAACCACCCGGCCGGATTCGCATGGAGCCTGGCGAGCGTCGGGCCCGATCACCGGCTGCATTACCCCTATTACTTTTTTCCGGAAGGATTCGTCAGGCCGGAGTGGTATCGATACGACGCCAGCAACGGGCTGAGCAGCGGCGGTGAGATTTTCCGCCGCAGCGTAAACGCGAAAGCGCATTAAAGACATCAAAACAGGAGCAATCGATTCATGGATCACCGGATCGGAATATTCAGCCTTCTCTTGCTCGCAGCGATCGTGGCGGCGCTTCCCGGCGCGGCGCATACGGTGGTCGATTCAACCGGAGCGGCCGTTGAGATCGCCAGCGTATCGCGCGTGGTGGTGGTGGGCGGCGACGTAGCGGAAATCGCCGCGCGGCTCGGGGCGATGGAAGACATCGTCGCGCGCGACGACACGTGCCTGTTCCCGCCCGAGTTAAAAAAACTGCCCAGCGTGGGGTACATGAGAACGTTGACGCCCGAAGGCGTTTTGTCCGTCAACCCCACCCTGATTCTGGCCACGCAGGGCGCCGGCCCCGAAACGGCGATCAAACACCTGCGCGACGCGGGTGCGCCGCTGGTGCGGGTTTCACAAGGGTATTCAGAACAAGCGGTGGCCGAGAAGATCGGCATCATCGCGAAGGCCCTCAACCGCGAGCCGCAAGGCGCCGAGTTGATTCAAACCATCCAGCATGAGAGCACGGCGCTGAAGAGATCGCTCACGAACTTTCACGACAGCCCCCGCGTGCTCTGCCTGATGGGCGTGCAACGCGGTTCGGTGCTGGCGGCGGGCGAAAACACCGGCGCCGGCGCCATCATCCGCCTCGCGGGCGGCCGTAACGCGATGGAAGGCTTTTCAGGTTATAAACCGGTTTCAGGAGAATCGATCATCGCGTCCGGCCCCGCGCTGATTCTGGTTCCATCGCACGGAACCGCAATGATGGGCGGCGAAGACGCGCTGGCTTCCCTGCCCGAATTACAGAATCTACCCGCCGTGCAACAGGGCCGAATTCTGGTCATGGACAGCGAGTATCTGTTGATGTTCGGCCCCCGCTATGTCCGCGCAGCAGCGGAGCTGGCCGCGAAAATCCATCCGGGCTACGTCATTCCGGAGGCGTTGAGAGTCAGCCATGAATAACATCGCCGCTATCACTCTCAATCGTCACCAAGGCCCCGCGCTCCGTGGCTCCGGAGCGCGTACAGCCGCCTTGTGCGGGCTGTCGGTTCTGTTGCTGGCCATAATGATTTACTCGGTGGGGATGGGCGCGGCGCCTGTATCTCCGCTCGACGTGTTGACGATCGTACTGTCGCGCCTGGGGCTGATAAACGCACAGGGGGTTACCGCGTTACAGGAAACCATCGTTCTGAACATCCGGCTGCCGCGCGTTTTACTGGGAGCGTTGGCGGGCGCCAGCCTGGGCGTGTCGGGCGCCGCGTTACAGGGGCTTTTCCGCAATCCGCTCGCCGATCCGGGCCTGGTGGGCGTGTCGAGCGGAGCGGCGCTGGGCGCCGTGGCGGCGACCTGGGCGGGCGCCGCGCTGGCGGGAACGTTCGGCGGCGAGTCGCTGATTTACCTGACTCCGTTAAGCGCGTTCGCCAGCGGCGGATTGACCTCGTGGTTCGTCTACCGAATGGCGACCCGCCAGGGCCGAACTGACGCAACGATGATGATTCTCGCGGGCGTCGCGGTCAACGCGGTTGTTTCGGCCTGCATCGGTATTCTGATTTACTGGAGCGACGACCAGCAGATGCGCGCCATCATGTTCTGGATGTTCGGCAGTTTAAGCGGCGCGATGTGGACCTCGCTGGCGCCGGCCATCCCTTTCATGCTGGCGCCGCTGGCGGTATGCGTTTTCGCGGGCGACGCGCTGAACCTATACGTGCTGGGCGAGCGCGAAGCGGCGCACACCGGCGTTAACGTACAACGGCTCAAGATCGCCTTGCTGGCCACGACCGCATTGGGCGTGGGCGCCGCCGTTTCATTAAGCGGAATCATTGGATTCATCGGGCTGGCCGCGCCGCACCTGCTGCGTCTGATCTGGGGGCCCGACCATCGATTCGTGGCGCCGGGCAGCGCCATCGCGGGCGCCGCGCTGCTGTTACTCTCCGACATCATCGCCCGAACCTGGGTCTCACCCGCCGAACTCCCCATCGGTCTGGTCACCAGCCTGCTTGGCGGCCCTTTTTTTCTGTTTTTGCTGGTTCGCCATCGCCGCCGGGTGAGGTGTTAACATGCTGAAGGCTGATAATTTGACCGTTACCACGGCGGGCCGTGATCTGTTGCGCGCCGTGCATTGCTCGATCGCGCCGGGCGAATTGACCGCCATACTGGGCGAAAACGGCGCGGGCAAGTCGACGCTGCTGCGCACGCTCGCCAGCGAAATTCAACCGGGCATCGGACGCGTTGAACTTGACGGCGTCCCGCTCAGTCAGCTCAGCCCGATCGAGATCGCGCGGCGCCGCGCCGTGATGCCGCAATCGTCTTCGCTGGAGTTTCCTTTTCTGGCCGAAGAAGTCGTCGCGATGGGCCGCCACCCGCATCATGCCACGGCTTCGCGGCGCGAACACAACGACGCGATCGAGCGAGCGCTGTCGGCGGCGGGCGTGGATTCGCTGCGCCGCCGAATTTACCCCACCCTGTCGGGCGGTGAACAGCAACGCGTGCAGTTCGCGCGGGTGCTCGCCCAGATCGACGCGCCCCGTTCGAACCATAACCGGTATTTGTTGCTCGACGAACCGGCCTCTAATCTCGATCTGCGCCGTCAGCATGAAATGATGAGAGTTCTGCATGGAATCGCCCGCTCCGGCGTGGGCGTTCTGATTATTCTGCACGATCTCAACCTGGCTTCGTGGTACTCCGACCGCATGGTGGTCATGAAAGCGGGCGAGGTTTTAATCGACGCGCCGCCGGCGGAGGCCATGCGCGTCGAAGCGATCGAACGCGCGTTCGGTCATCCCGCCGTTATCAGTACGCATCCGAACCGGGGGCGTCCCATGATGATTCCCGAAGTGATGCTGGATGGGCGAGCCAACGCTGAAAAACAAACGAATTCGATTTCTTTTTCAGAACCCACTACAATCAATCAAGGAGAACGCCGTTATGTATGATGACAAATCCCCCGAACAGATCGTGAGACGCCTGATCCGGTCTCGCGTTAAAGCCACACTCGCCACCTTACTCGGTTCATCTTCTTGCGCGGAGCCGTACGCGTCGCTGACGCTGAACGCCTGCGACCATCAGGCCCGCCCGCTGATTTTTATCTCCAACCTGGCGGTGCATACCAAAAACATCCGTAAGAACCCGGTATCGTCACTGATGTTTGAAGAAAACGACGGACTGACCGATCCACTGTCAGGGCCGCGCGCCTCGGTTCAGGGCGTGTGGGAGGAGATTGAGGACCCCGAGGTGAAACAGCGCTTTTTCCGCCGTCACGAACATGCACGGCGCTATGAAAACGCGCACGACTTTTTTCTGTTCCGCATGAACGTCGAGCGCGCGCACCTGGTCGCGGGCTTCGGACGCATTCACTGGATCAACGCGGAGAAGATCATCCTTGCGGAAGAAGCCGCCGCCGAACTGAAGAAGCAGGAAGCCGGCGTAATCGAACACATGAACGCCGGCCACCGGGACGCGCTCGATCTGTACGCAAGCGTGTACGCCTCCGCCGGGGGAACGGGCTGGCTCATGACCGGCGTCGATCCGGAAGGCTTCGACCTGCGGCGGGAAGACCGCTTGATCCGCATCGATTTCGAGAAGCCCATCGCCAACGCCAGCGAAGCGAAAACCCGGCTGATCGACATGCTTCACCGCGCCCGCGGCGGCGCCCCCGTCTCAGCCGGTTCAATCTAAAAATCACGCAACAAAATTTCGCTCAGACGGAATGCGATGAGAGGCGGTTCATTCCGAATCGCCTCTTTTTTTCCTCATTCATACGTGATCTTGCAGAAGATGTTGAGCAGTTTCATTTCATCGATCGAGCCAGCCACCGCGCTGGCGATGCGTGGATCGGCGACCACCACCGCGAGACATTGCGCGCGCGAAATCGCCACGTTGACGCGGTTTCGGTCGAGAATAAACGCCAGCCCGCGCGACCCGTATTCGCCGTAACTCGAACACAGCGACAGGATGCACACCGGCGCCTCCTGCCCCTGAAAGCGATCCACACTACCGACTCGCGCGTCCGGCAGCGCGGACTGAAGGGCGCGCACCTGTGCGTTGTAGGGCGCGATGAAAAGAATATCATCCAGTCCAAGCGGCCGCGTCTTTCCGTTTGCATCGGTATACGGGCGCCCTTTCAACTCACCGCAGATCGCCATAATCCGCTCGACTTCTTCATCGCTGCGCTGGATGTTTCCATCATGTTCGACGCCGCTGAACACGATTCCGTTCTCGCGGCGAATCAGCCCTCTCGAAGCGGGCGCGAATTTGATTTTCTGGCGGGCGCAATCAGCGAATGAACCGAGCCGCCCTTCATAGATGCTCTCTGAGATAAAGCGGCAAACCGAAGGGTGCATCCGGCGCGACTCTCTGAGAAACAGGCCGTCGTCATCCGGGACGACCGCGTGAAAAACCGGCGCATCGGGCACGCTGGCGCTCCGATCTTTGAGCGCGTATTGCAAAACCGACAGACCGGCGTCGCCGGGGTGGGAGCCCTGAATCGGTTGTTCGAGCTGCATCTGGTCGCCCAGCAGCACCAGATTTTTCGCGCACCGGCTCATGGCGGTTGCGTTGGCCAGCGAAACCTGGCCCGCTTCATCGATAAACAGATAATCGAGCGCGCCTTCCCACTCGGGCCGCGCGAACAGCCATGCGGTTCCACCAACGGCGCCGCCTGAATACCGGTCGCGCGAGTCTTTTGCGTTCGATACATACTCGAAATCAGGGTTATCTGAAAAAAGCGCTCCTTCACGATCGCCGCCGACTTTGATTCCCCTGAGCGAGCCGCCCTCTTCGCGAACCGCCTCACCGCATGCGGTCAGCAGATTCATCACCGCCTTATGGCTGTTCGACGTGACGCCGACTTTTTTTCCCGCGGCGATCAGCGTCCGGATCACACGCGCCGCCGTGTAGGTCTTGCCCGTGCCCGGCGGCCCCTGAATCACCAGGCAATCGCCCGACATGGAATTCGAAATACGAATGGCGGCTTCGAGCGGTGATTCGTCACGGTTTTTCGGCAATGCCGCCGGCGTCTTACGATTCAACAGAGCCTGTGTGGATGGATATAACTCACCGGATAAATGCCGCGTCGCGGCGTCGGCGAGCGCCTGTTGAATCGCTTTGGCCGGAACGTGTTCATACGGGATGATGGAACCCGTCTCGGGAAATTCACCGCCGCATTTTTCATTCAGCATCTTTTCACTGATCTTGAGTTGAAGTTCTCCCCTGGCCAAATTCAGCGAAGCCAGCGTGAATTTGGCCTCAATCAGATCACAAAACATCACTTGAGAACTTCCATCGCCGGCGAGTTTGCACTCCTGATTCGGGTCGAAGCGATAGGTCCGCACAAAAGAGCGTTTGTCCTGTTTGGGCTTGCCAGCAGCGCGCAGGCCTTCGACGCAAGCGGGGTCGCCTCGCAACTCTTCGGGCTCCGCGTCGCGGCGGTCGAACATCTTCCACCAACCCGGTTTTTCTTCACGCCGATGAAAATCAACCAGATCGGCCAGGACCAGCGAGACGGAATCATCACGCTGGCGCAGTTCGTCCACGAGCCGCTGGCGTTCGAGGGCTTCTTCAGGCGGCTCATTGGGTTCGGGCGCTTCCATCGTTTCAGCGCCGGCCCACAGTTCAACACTCGCGCCGTTTTCGAGGGCGATCCGTCGCAGCCACGCCGCCAGTTCGGCGGTGGAGACGCAATCGTCTTCGTTGTAATCACGAATATCTTTCAGGATGGCGCTTCGCCGCCAGTCGGGCGGCTGTCCGCTGTCGATCCAGTTGGCGTACTGAATGATGGAATCGACCGCGGTGGCGACTTCCGTCGCCCGTTTGGGACGGTAAAGGAGTTCAACCTTCTTGATCGAGTAACTCTCCGCGCCGATGCGCAACCCTCGCCGGACGGTCCGGTACAGGTCGACGAACACTTCGGCGCGCAGCAGAGCGTCCACTTCGTCCTGCCGCGTATCGTGCCGCGTACTGAGCCGCCGGACGGCGCTCACTTCATACGCGGCGTAATGGTAGACGTGCATGCCGGGGTGATCTTGCCATCGTTGATAGCCCCAATCGATGAATCCCTCCAGCGCGCGTTTTTCTTCCACACGGTTATGCGCCCACCAGTCGATGAACTCGCCCTGGTTCGTCTCGAGGTTAATGAAATACGCGCCGAAGAGGTATTCCAGACCACCGGGCGCGAGGGGATAGCCCTCCATGTCAAAAAACACGTCGGCGCGATCTTCAGGCGGCAACGCCGCTAGACCGGCGGGTTCGCCATACGGCCCCGCCAGTGGGAGCAGCTCATAGCGTGGAGGCGCATCGGGATCAACGGCGCGATCTTCACGGGTCGCGCATTGCAGCCGCGCCTGAGCCGCCAGTTTCTCCAGCGTCTCTGAATTCAGTTTCTTTACGGAACAGCCGGACGAAACGGCGAGTTTCGCCATCGTCGAAATATCAGCCGCTTTCAGTTTTTTGATCTGACCGGACGTGATTCCCGCAACCTGGACGAGGTGATCGGTCTCTTCAAAAAACCGCTCCGCGTACGAGGTCCATCGGCCATGAGCCGCGCCGGGACACGGTTCAGGACAATCATCCAGATCGCCGCTGAATGCGTCATGCATGGCAAGAAAATTTTCTTTGAGGCGGCGATAGTAATAAATAAAATCTTCCAGCCGGTATTCGATCCAATCGCCCGTGCCGAGAATCACGCCGAAGCGGTCCGGCAACGGTTCGCCCGTCGCCTCGGCGTACATCTCGCAATAACAACACAGTTGAAGAACGAAATAGGGTTTGGGCGAGCGGGCGAGTTTGACATCCCAGACGCGGTAGCCGCCGGTATCGTGGCGGATGAGAAAATCGGTGAATCCCGCGAAACGGCCGCTTTCAAGCGCTCCCTGATAGATCACGGGCACGCGCGCGTTGATGGCGGAACGCGTCGCGGAAAAAGCCGCATGATAATCGCTCCGGTCAATCTCGGCGATCTCGCCGTATTTCGCCCTGATGTTTTTTAGAACGGCCTGTTCATGTCGCTCGCCGCTCTGAACGATGAGCGACTGTTCGTCCGTCAGATCGTCCGGCGCGATCGAACCGGGGTTTTCCAGATAATACCGGTCCATCCACGACGCGAACGGCGATTCGTAATAGCAGATCAGATCGCTGGGAGAAAAGACCAGTTCACCCGATTTTTTAAACACAGACTTTCTCCTCCGCTTTCAGCCGGGCTCCATCTTTGATCATGAATCGCAAGCCCGATCAGCTCACGGTAATTTGAAACGTATGATGAAAAGGCGTATAGCCGGTCAGGTAAATCGCGGGGCCCGGCATCTTGTCTTGCGCGCCGCGCACCTGAGTATAGGCGTGCTGGTTAAGCCCGGGCCCGATGTGAATCGTATCATTCCCGCGCCGGTAGACCGCCCGATCCGCCTCGAACAGAAACGAGTCCGCGTGAACCGGAGACGCGGCGCACCCTTCGATCTCGCCGCGTTCGGCCAGGTTGATCTCCACCGCGAGCGGCACGTTATCGGTTCCCCGCGCTGATAATTCGATCTCGAACCCGCCCTCGATTTCGCGCACAACGGCGGCGTAATCCATTTTGCAGAGTTCGCTCACCTCGCGCCGGGCGTGAGCCTGACGCAATTTGTCACGATCCGCTCCAATTTCGGCGTTGGGCAACGGCTGGTAGTAGCCCGCCTGCAACGACTGGCTGAATTCATAATCGCCGCCGTTGTGGCGAAACGTTTCGGGAATGAACTGCCCTTTGCCAAAAAACGCCGAGGCGAAACGGACGGCGCCGACAGCCGCATCACCCGCGTGCAGGCTGAAAAAACGGCTGTTGCCCTGATGAATCAGGGTGGCGCTGATTTTTTTGCGGCGGATACGCGTGATCGGCGAGCGCGCGAAGGTTTTGACGTAATCGTCTGGCGGCGGCTCGGCGGCGGGCGGCGCCTGAAGCAGTTCGGGATATTCCATCAGGTCGGCGAGGCTGGCCCTGCGCGGTTCCAGCGACCGCGCCAGCCCGGCGAATACGCCATCGCCGTCATGAATCGCCAGATAACGCAGCGGAAACCAGTAACGCTGAAGGTCGCCTCGCGTATTCACGTCCTGACGGGATGAAATCTCCGTAACGACGCCGCCGTTTGAATGAAGAAGGTACAGCATGCCGCTCAGATTGCGCCTGACCGGGTCGAGCAGGCCGGGACGTTTCAGCTTGTGGGCCATCACCACGAAAGCGCGGTCGCATACCGCGTTATAGATCGTCGTGCTTTTTTCAGTGAACTGTCCATCTTCGTCGACATCGATTCCTTCTGAAAGCCATTCGTCGATACGCTTCAGGTTGCCTTCATCCGGGTAGAGTTCATTCAACTGGGCGAGCGCCGAACTGACGACCCAGCGGTGGTTGGGCGTATGGACGCCTCCCTTTCTCAAGCCCTCGGCCGCGAGGCGAAGAAACGGCTCCAGCGCGGATTCAATGTCATGGTCGCCAGCCATGCGGGCGAGGCGCGCCGCTGAGGCGGCGTGGTGAATCACAAAACCGGTATCGGGAGGCGAGTTGAAGTTCGTCGTCAGCAGGTCGATGAAGCCATCGGGCGACTGGACGCGTTGCAGGTGTTTCGCGGCCAGCTGAATGCGGTTCAGCGTTTCAACGTCACGGTAAAGCGCCGATCGCTCGCTCAGGTATGACGCCGCCAGGGTTTGAGCCAATGCGGCGGCCGAACCGGGTTGATATAACCCGTCGCCATCCGCGCACGCGCCGTAGCCGCGCGAATTCGGATCGAGCTGCTGGCGGCTCATCAGGTCACGCGCCTGCGCGTCATTCGCGGCGAGAACGGCGTCGAACAATCTGGAATCGGCTTCTCCATGCGATACGGAGGGCGCGGAAAGCGCCGTCAGCGCAACCATGCCCTGCATGAAATCACGGCGTTGCATCATCTGAATCTCCCCAGTTTCATATTGACCGTCAATGTACGTTGATATCCGGATGACTTGATAGAATCATTCGTACAATAAAAATCTTCATACCAGAAACCATTACGGCGCTCACGAAGAAAATGCATTCCAGTTTAATCCGGATGTTCTGATTTTTCAGGCCGAATTATCGGATAGCCAGTCTTTTCACATCAGGCTACAGTATACTAAACCCGCGAAAGGGTGTGGATATCCTGCTGGCGCGGTGGAACATCAACCATGATTCATATCATGACAACGCGTCCGCCTGTGTTTTGTTGAATGAGCAGCTTCTATCATGATCTTCTTTTCGGGCGGCGCCTCTCGCGCTTGAAGGCGGGCGTACTTTTCGCGCGCCTGCTGATCGCCGCCGCCGTTTTTATCGCCTCTCAACCGTCGCGAGCGCAGTCGTGGCGCGCCGACGTGTACGACATTGAAAGCGGTCTGCCCTCCAACCTCGTCAAAAACGTCTATCAGGACAGCGAAGGCGTGGTCTGGATTTCCGCCGATTTCGGCGCGGTGCGGTATAACGGGTATAATTTCACGCCCATCAGCGCCTCGCTGCCCAGCGCCTTCGTCAAACAGATCGTCGAATCGGCCAGCGGCGAGTTGTTCGTCGTGTCGGACGGCGGAATCAGCCAGGTGACGGACCCGTACGGAGCCCAACCGGGCGCAAAGATATGGCTTCCGGCGGCCCCGCGCCCCGAAGACGGCGCTCTGGTTTATCCCAAACGGATGTATGAAACGCGGAGCGGAGACGTGTGGATCGCCGAACGCGAATCGGTGACGCGCGTCCATCAGGGGCGCATGAAGCGCTATCCCATGCCGGAAGAACACCGCACCGAAAGTTACGACCGGTCGTTTTTCTTTTTTGAAGACCAATGGGACCGGGTGTGGATCGTTTCGCAACGGGGAGGGACGTTTCTATACGATGAAGACGCGGATGAACTCACCCTGTTCGAACATCAGTACAGCAGCCCCGATCTTCGAATCAACGACTTTATTGTGGATGATGACGGCGACGTCTATACGGCGAGCAATTTCGGCGTGTATCACGTCACGGTGGGGCCTGAGCCCTCCTTCAGAGTCACGCCGGTCACAACCCTGCCCGACATCTCCTGCCTGGCGCAAGACGAGCACGGCGGTCTCTATCTCGGCACGTGGAACAAGGGCGCGTTTTACCTGAAAGAACCTCGCGAAGACGAGGCTCCCATCCCGATCGGGGCGGTGACGTTCAAATCCATCAACCACATCACCCTGACGCGGGAAGGCGCAATCTGGATCGCCTCCAATGAAGGTCTGGCGGTATTAAGCCCTCACCGGTTCGACTCGATCAAACAGGACTTCTTCAACGCGTATATCGCGTCCGTCGCGCCGTTGCCTGGCGGTGGATGTCTCTCGACGGATGGATTCAGCGTGGTTGAGACCATCGTCAACCACGACGAGACATCTGTAACGCCGCGCTCGTCGCTCAACAACCAGATCGTGACCTCGGTGTACGCGGATGAAAACGCCTCGTACATGGGCTTTCAAAATGGTTTCATCCTGGCGGCGACCAATGGAATCGAACGGCGGATCGATCTGCCTGACATCGCCAACCGGGTGGTGTTTTTCATGAACGGCGGCCCCGGCGGGTTGTGGGTATGCCAGGATGGGCTGATTGGAGCGTTCCGCGTTTCGCCTGATGACGAAGTGGACTATTACGGGAACGACAAAGGCCTGCCGGTGCGAATCAACGTCATCCGGACTTCACCCGATGGATCGTTGTACGCGGCGGGCGGAGACCGGGACGAATTTCTTTTTCTTTACGATGAAAGCGCGGACCGTTTCAATTCGATCTCCAAACCGGTTTCGGTCAACCCTGATTTCAGCGTGAATGACATCACCTTTGACGGCGAGGGCGCGGTCTGGCTCGCGACGTCGGACGGGCTGATCTGGTTTCGAAACGGCGAGTTCCGGCGCGTCACCGACCCGGCTTCGACCACCGACTCGCTGATGACCGCCATCTCCAGCGATGAAAACGGCCTGTGGATCGGCGCCATTCGCGGACTGTTGCGCTACGCCGAAGGCGAGTTTTACCGTTTTTCGCGGAGAGACGGGCTTTCGGGCGTCACCATCACGCCGCGTGGTTTGATTCGCGATTCGCAGGGCAGGCTTTTTATCGCCACCAGCAACGGGCTGTCGTTCACCCGCGAGTTGCAATTCGCCATGCTCAGAACCCCCACGCCGCGCCAGTTTGAAATCAGGCTTGATGAAAAGATCCGCCCCGCGTCGATTCTCAACCAGTCGCTTCCTTATCATTCATTTCTTGAGATCGTATTCGGGTCGCTGATTTTTCCGTCCGAAGACGTCGTCTATCAATACCGCGTTAACGATGAGCCGTGGTCATCGCCTTCTTCCGCGCACACGCTGCGGCTGCCCAATCTGACCGAAGGACAACACCATATCGCCATTCGCGCGCAAAAAAGCGGCTACCTGTGGAGCCAACTCGACGAGATCGTGATTCACGCCGGCGCGCCCTGGTACAAACAGCCGTGGGCGCTGTTGCTGTTTTTCACGGGCTGCGTGGGGCTGGCGGCTGGCGCGGTCGCGTTCGCCACGGTTTCGAGCAAACACAAACGCTCGAAAATGGCGCTGATCGAGAGCGAACACCGCTTTCAACACCTGGTACAGTCGACCGGCGGCGTCATTCTTTATATCTCGCCTGACAAGAGGATCCGTGAATTCAACCCCGCCGCCGAAGCGCTTTTCGGCCTGAAGCGGGATGGGCTGGTGGGCGCGCCGCTGAGCCACGCGTTCAAATCAAGCGATAACTACTGGCGCTTTCACGGAGAGATCGAGCGCTATCTGCGCGGAGAATCGGACGGTGCGTTTGAAAGCCCGATCTTCGACGTGGAACACCAGCAGCGGATTCTGCTCTGGAACCTCAACCTGCTGAAAAACCCATTGAACGAACCGCTGGGCGTCATCGCGCTGGGGCAGGACATCACCGACATGATCCGCATTCAGACCGAACTGGAGTACGCCAAACTCTCCGCGGAAGAAGCCAGCCGCGCCAAAAGCGAGTTTCTCGCCAACATCAGCCATGAACTGCGTACGCCGCTGAATTCAGTCATCGGTTATTCGCAGCTCCTGATCAAAAAAACCGCCGCGCAGCTCAATGAACGGGAGATTCTCTTTCTGCAGAAGATCTCGTCGAACGGAATCCACCTGCTGTCGCTGATTAACGAGATTCTCGACCTGTCGAAGATCGAGGCGGGGCGAATGGAAGTCGACCGCGTCCCAGTAGAGATCGACCGCCTGTTGCGGGAGACCACCGATTCACTGGAGATTCAGGCGCGCGCCAAAGGGTTATACCTGCACGTCGAGACGCCGAAGTGCGGCCCGATTGAAACCGACCCCGCCAAATTGAAACAGATTCTTATCAACCTGATCGGCAATGCGATCAAATTCACCTCGCGGGGAGGCGTCACCGTACGGCTGGTCAGGGGCGATGACGACTCGGCGCCGAGGCGCATCGAAGTCATCGACACGGGCATCGGTATCGCCGCCGACAAGATCAACGTGATTTTTAACGCGTTTCAACAGGCGGAAGGGCGCATCTCGCGCAAGTACGGCGGAGCGGGTTTGGGGCTTTCCATCTCAAAACGTCTGTGCGAGTTGTTGGGCTTTACGCTTACGGTTAACAGCCAGCTCAATCACGGTTCCACGTTTTCCATCGACCTGTAGCCGTTCATTCCATCTCGTCGAGGCGGTTCTGAAAATATCGCCTCAATGCCTGCCGGGGCGGACACTGGAGTTCAGCGCCCAGCAATCGCGACGCATACTCAACCGTCTCGCCTTTTCCATTGCGGATCAACCAGACCAGCGTTTCGATTTTATCGTTTCTTTCCGTTGTTTCTTCAAACCGCTTTCGCAGCGATTCATCGCCCAGCGCGATCAACGCCCCCTCGGTGTAATGGATCGTCACGGCGTCCGCGCCCGTCTTGCGGTACACCTCAATCGATCCGCGCAGGGCGTCCACGGCGGAACGCGCGTTGAGCCGGGCCAGTACGTTCGCGAAATAACGGCCGGTATAAGCGAAAAACTGTTGTTCGGTCTTGTCGAACTTCAATGGATCGGGCTGGCGGCTCACCAGCCGGCCGGTCAGAAATTCAATCAGATCGTCACGTCCACCGATCAGCCGTTTCATCACGCCGCCAAGCCGGGGGTGATCGATCCAACGCTCGTACAAGGGGCCCAGAATCAGCGCGGGATGAGTCGGTTCGTGAAACGCCGTACCGGGCCGCGGCGGCTGAGAGATCATCTCTTTCAATAAAGGCGTGACGTATTCGAGCGCCTGGCGCGTCGCGTCTTCGCCATCATCGAGCATGCCCATCGACAGCGGCTTGCAGACGGCGTCGATCAGATGAATGTACGCCGGGTACCGGGGGGCTCGTTCTTCCAGCGACAGTGAGCGCCACAGATCGCCCGCCTGAACGATCTGGTCAACCGTAACGTCCCGATTGAAATAACCGTACACGTAAGCGACCGGATCGATGCGCACGTCGCGGCTGATTTCATCCAGACTGAAATGCGACTCAAGCGCGACATCAATCGCGCGGATCGCCGAAGGTTGAAGCGTGTCGTACACATCGCGATCGCACAGCAACAAAAGCGATTCCTGCACGGCGCGTTGTTCATGCTTCACCGAGGCGGTATCGGCCTCTTCGATCAACGCGGCCATCCGTAACGCGATCCCGTTGCGTCCCGCGTCGTCAAGCCGCGCCTGCAACGCCAGCTTGCGAAGTTCGTCCACCTTCAGCGGAACGGCCGCGAGCAACAGCGAAGCCGGCGCCATCATCAGGCTGAACATGGCCACGATCATCAACAAACGCATGACGGACTCCCTCTTATTGGTTCGCCGGAGTTTCACTCAGGGCGAGCGGTCTGGCGCGAGTTTGATTTGTGCGGCCCGCTGGCGAAATGGTGGAGAGAATTATGACTCGCGATCGAGCGCGGGGAATGGGAACACTGAAGACGGAACGCGGGCTTTTTGCATCATCTCGTGTAAACGCTGCACGATCTCCGGATGATCACCCGCCACGTCGTGTTCTTCACCCACGTCGTCGCGCAGGTTATAGAGCTGGATGGAGCGATCGCCTTCTTTGCGGGTCAGGTTCTGGCGAATCGCCTTCCATTCGCCGGCGCACAGCGCCTGCTGGCCGCCGTACGCGGAGAATTCCCAATACAGGTAGTCATGTTCCGGCTGGGCGCCTTCACCCAGCAGCGCCGGCGCAAAACTCACGCCATCGATTCCCTCGGGCGCTTCGCCGCCGCAGAGATCCGCGAGCGTGGGCATGACATCCCAGAACGCGCCCGCCCAGTCCGACACGGCGCCCGGCTGAACGCGGCCTTTCCAGCGCGCGATAGTTGGCACGCGGATACCGCCTTCATAGAGCGAACCCTTTTTACCGCGCAGCGGGCCGTTGCTGTCGAAAAAGTCGGTGTCGGGGCCCTCGAGATAGGTGGGGCCGTTATCGCTGGAAAAAATCACCAGCGTGTCGTCATCCAGTCCCTGAGCGCTGAGTTCGTCAAGAATGCGGCCGATGTCGCGGTCCATTCTCGTGATCATGGCGGCGTACGCGGCGCGCGGAGAGGGATGAGGCAGGTAACCGCTCTTGCCCTCATACGGCCTGTCGGGCCATTCACCCTTGTATTCATTCAGCGAATCGCCGGGAACCTGTAGCGCCAGATGAGGCACGGTCGTGGGATAATACAGAAAGAACGGCCGGTCTTTGTTATCGCGAATAAACCCGAGCGCTTCGTCAAGCATCAGATCGGGCGCGTAGAGTTTCCCCGTCAGGCCGCGGTCGTTGCCGGGCAGGGGCATGCGCTCATCGTTGTAATACAGATAACGCGGATAATAATTGTGAGCGTGGCGCTGGCAGTTGTAGCCGAAGAACTCATCAAAGCCCTGCCGGTTGGGGTCGCCGCTCGATCCGGGAGGCCCCAGCCCCCACTTGCCGATGGCGGCGGTGGCGTATCCCCGCGCCTTCAACATTTCAGCGATGGTGAACTCAGAATCGGGCAACGGCTGCTGCCCCTCGGGCTGGACTTCTTTATTATCGCGAATGGCGGCGTGTCCGGTGTGTTTGCCGGTCATCAGTACGCAGCGGCTGGGCGCGCAAACCGCCTGTCCGCAGTAAAAGCGGGTGAATCGCATGCCCTCGGCGGCGAGACGGTCGAGCCGGGGCGTTCTGATCTTCGTCTGGCCATAACAGCCCAGTTCTCCATAACCGAGGTCGTCCGCGACGATCAACACCACGTTGGGAGGCCGGCGTTGATCGCCTCGCACGACCGCCGGAGCGGCGGTGAAGGCCGCCCCGGCGAGGCTGTGTTTTATGAAATCGCGGCGCCGCATGAACCCTGGCGCTTCTTACTCGGCGTACCCGGCGCAGGGGCAATCGCTGCATTCCCTGCAGGCGCAATCGCAATCGCCAGCGTCGGCCATCGCCAGTTCAGGATAATGTTCGAGGGTGTAAGCCCACTTGTCTTTTTTCAACTGGTATTCGATCCAGCGAACGCCGCCGGTGGGGTCGCTGTCGATGTCGGTCACCTTGTGCGTGGGGAAGACGTGAACGATGGCGTCATCCCACACGTCGTAATAGTCTTCGCCCTTGTACTGATAATCGCGCGGCGAGAAGGGAGAGAGCGGGCGCACCGCCAGTCGATCGCCTTCGAGCTCAAACACGTGCAATTCGCCGTATTCGCGGCGGCTTTCAGTCTGGGTGAAGACCGAAACCTCGGGGGCGCCGTCTTCATCCATGTCGGTCACCCATGCGCATTGAATGAATCCCTCGAAACTGAAACTGGTTTCGATGGGATCGCGCTGACCGGGGGCGCTGACCAGAATACGGGCTTCAGCGCTCTGTCCATCGCGCGAGCCGTCGCGTTCCAGCACGTAAACCTGGTGATGATTCCATTTCTGTTGCCAACTATAGGGATAACACTGGTAAACCGTTTTGTTCTGGATGCAGAGTGAAGAACACCCCATCATCGCCGCAAGCAGGACGGACGCGGTCAGCCAACGGAACATGCTCATGGTACCTCTCCTGATCTGTTTGATCTTCGGTTTCGTAATTCGAGTCGTCCGGGTGCATTTCGCGGCCCGCCTCTCATCGTGCATACTGCCGCGCACCGGCCCGGACCTGTTCTTCAAAACCGTGATTCATGGTTACATAGAAAGAATATGACAAAATCTTCCATCTGACTATTGACGACAAAATACACCGAATACGGCGCAATGTGGAGGCGGACGAGTGAAAAAGGACCGTTTGACCCGAAAAACGCTGAAACCGCTGATTTATTGCATCTTACTGATAACAATCAGTTTACCTGCGGGATGGACCGCCTCGTTCCACTCCGCCTGGCCGCCCCTGACAAAGCGCGTATGGGCCGGACCGGAGTATTGGGCCAACCGCCTTCAGGATTGGCGGGTTCAAGACGGCCGGCTGGAATGCGAGTTCAGCGGCCCCAATCGCAACCTTCATCTGCTCACCCGAGACCTGAGCGCCGAAGACGGGCGCTTTGAGATCAGCGTCAGGCTGGGGCGTTTTTCAGACGACGCGCGACACGCGGCGCGCGGCTGGGCGGGGTTCCGCCTGGGCGCGAGGGCGAATTTCGACGATTACCGCCGCAACGCCGTGTACGGCGACGGGCTCAATATGGGAATCACCGACGAAGGCGCCCTGTTCGTCGGCGACCCAACGAAGTATGAGTCGAACAACGTCATTTCAACCACAGAACTCGTTTTGAAAGTCACCGCCCAACCCGGCGGCCCCGATGAGTATCAACTCATTCTGACCGCTCTCGACCCTGAACACGGTGAAGAACTGTTGCGTATGGAACGCCGCGTCAAACGGGACGCGTTACACGGCAACATCGCGCTGGTATGCCATACCTTCCCCGATACGGAAAAGAAGCCCAACCGGGGCGAGTTCCGCTTCTGGTTCAAAGACTGGACGATGTCGGGCGACAAGATCGCCGCGCACGACGATCGCGTATTCGGGCCGATTCTCTGGTCGCAGTACACCCTGAGCCGAGGCGTCATGAAGATGACCGCCCAGATGGCGCCCACCGGGCCGAACGATGCGCAATCCGTGCGGCTTCAGACCCGGCGTGACGGCGAATGGCGAACCCTCGCCGAGGCGCCCATCGATCCGCTGGCGCGTACCGCCGAGTTCCGCCGGGAGGGCTGGGATGCAAGCCGGGACGTGGAATACCGCCTGGTTTACGGGCTGCGAACAACCGAAGGCCATCTCGCCGACTACGAATGGCGAGGCGTGATCCGTCACGATCCGGCGGGTGAGAAAGAGATCGCCGCGGCCGGCTTCACCGGGAACAACGATTTTGGTTTTCCCAACGCCGACGTCGTCGAACACGTCGGTTCGATCGACCCCGACGTGTTGATCTTTACCGGCGATCAGATTTATGAAGGCGTGGCGGGGTATGGCGTTCAGCGCAGCCCGCTTGACAAAGCCGCGCTCGATTACCTGCGCAAATGGTATCTCTACGGCTGGTCGTACCGCGGCCTGATGAAAGACCGCCCCACCATCTCCATCCCCGACGACCACGACGTGTATCACGGCAACATCTGGGGCATGAGCGGAAAAAAAGCGATCGGCGAAGGCAAACCGGGGCAGGACAGCGGCGGATACACCATGCCGGCTGAATGGGTCAACATGGTTCAGCGAACCCAGACCAGCCACCTGCCCGATCCCTACGACCCCACACCGGTTTTGCAGGGCGTTGGCGTGTACTACACCGAAATGGAATACGGCGGAATCAGTTTCGCCATCATTGAAGACCGCAAGTTCAAGTCATCGCCCAGCGTCATGTTGCCCGGCGGCGACGTGGTGAACGGCTGGGCGCTCAATCGCGATTTCGACGCCACGAAACTGGCGGACGTGAAAGGCGCGGTGCTGCTGGGCGAGCGGCAGATGCGGTTTCTTCAAAACTGGGCTGAAGACTGGGCGCCCGGCGTGTGGATGAAATGCCTCGTCTCACAGACGATCTTCGCCAACGTCGCCACTCTGCCATCCGACGCGGCCGATGACAATGTGGTGCCCAAGCTGCGCATACTGCCCCCCGGCGAATACGCGCAAAACGACGTCCCCGCCGCCGATATGGATTCAAACGGCTGGCCGCAAACCCCGCGAAACGAAGTATTGCGAGTGATCCGGAAATGTTTCGCCATCCACATCGCGGGCGATCAGCATCTGGGCAGCACGATTCAATATGGCGTGGACGACTGGGGCGACGCCTCCTACGCGTTTTGCGTCCCCGCCATCGCCAATGTGTTCCCCCGGCGATGGTTTCCGCCCGAGCCGGGAGCGAACCGCGATCCGATGCAACCACGCTACACCGGCGAATTTCACGACGGATTCGGCAACCTGATGACGGTGTTCGCCGTCTCCAACCCGGTCTTCACCGGTCTCGAACCGGCGATTCTGCACGATCGCGCCACAGGCTATGGCATCGTCCGTTTTCAGCGGGAGGGCAGATCGATCACGATGGAATGCTGGCCGCGTTTTTCAGACCCCGCCGCCCCGGGCGCGCGGCAGTATCCTGGCTGGCCGATCACCATTCACCAGCAGGATAACTACGGCCGCAAGCCGGCGGGCTGGTTGCCCCTGCTGCGAGTGAAAGGCATGGACTCTCCCGTCGTGCGCGTCTATGACGAGTCCAGCGGAGAGCTGGTTTTCGCCCTGCGCATTCAGGGCGTCGAGTTTCAGCCAAAGGTTTTTCATTCGGGATCGTACACGATTCAGGTTGGCGAACCGGAACGAAATGAAATCAGAGAGTTCAAGCATGTTGAATCGACGCGGGAACAAAGCGGAACTCTAACCGCCGAGTTTCAGGACGGAAAATGAGCGCAAATGGTTGAGATAAGGCGTCAGCCCGCGCGCCGGATGAAGATCTTCATCAGCAGGATGATGCAAATAATGTGGAGCAGCGCGCCCGCCGCGAAACAAGGCCAGACCGGCCCGGCGCCGTCTATCAGCATCCAGTGCATTTTGAGCGGCCAGTAGATCGGAACCACTCCAAAAGCCAGTTGCCAGGGCATGGGGACGAAATAGGCCGCCAGCGGGAAAGCCTGAAAGATGCCAACCAGTTTGAGCAGGGCGAAGCCCTGAATTTTGTTTTCAGCCAACGCAGCGGTGAACAGGCCGGTCAGCGGAGCCCAGAACGAAGCGGCGGCGGCGACGGCGAAGCGTCCGTTCCACGTCATGCCGTCCATACATGTCAACGCGAAAGACAGAGCGAGCGCGGGCGCACAACATAGCATCGGTAGCAGCGCCCGATGCAACAGGTAATCGCGCGGCGGCAATGGCGTCACGCGCAGCGCGGCGAGAGTTCCCTCGTCGCGCTCTTCAAGCAGAATGAACGACGTCACCACGCCGAAAATCAGCGGCACGGTCGCGACGAGTATATAACTGACGAACAGCGGATAATACGGCGTGATATCGGCGTATTCGCTCAACCACCCGGCGACGGCGGGCAACAGCCAGCGCAACATCGCCACGTAAACGAGCGGGACGAAAAGCATCCGCTTCAATAAGGGGTCGCGCCCCACCAGCCGGCTGTCGTTCAGCGTAAGGATTGTCAAATGGTGGATCGTTCCGCTCATCAGACCGTCCGTCCCTCCAGAACGCGCGCCTGATACTCGCGCATCGCCCAGAACCAGAATAACCCCAGCCAGAAGGCGGAACCGGCCAGACCATACATCAACCCGAAGCGCGTTTCGGCGCCGAACGCGGCGGCCATCAGCGTCAACATCGGCTGAGTCGGCCATAATTCGAACAGCGGATGAGGCAAGAGGTTGAAATAATCGAGCGCGTTCAATTGCAGGCCCGTCGCAATAAAGATGGAAGGAATCAGGTAATCGGTAATCGAATCGAACCGCACCACCACGATCAGCCCCACGATGGAATACAACGCGCCCATCGCCATCAATCCGAGCAGAAAAAGCGCGTGATTGAATCCCGCGCCGTAGGCGAACCACACGGTGACGAAAACTTCGGCGGCGAGCATCAGATTGAGCGTCGCGATCTTTGACAACAACCACGCGCGCGGCGAAAGCGGGGTCACAGCCAGCGCGGCGAGGGTTCCCTCCCCCTTTTCAAACAGCACCAGACCGGCGATCAGGTAAAAGGTCTGCCCCGCTGAAATGAGATAGATTCCCGGAATCGACCAGCCCAGCCACGCCGCGGGAATCATCGCGCGCATCAGCGGCGCGGTCAGCATCACCGCCAGCAGGGCGATCGCATAAAATCCGTTGCGCCATTGCAGGCGGAGATCGAGCCGGCAGGTGGAGAGCAACGCGGTCATGTCAGGCTCCGGCCGGTGACCTGGATAAACACCTGTTCGAGCGTACTTTCGAGGGTATGAATGGTTTCGATCGGCTTTTCGCGGAGAAGAGCCTGAAACTCAATGCAATAACCAAGTCGATCAAGAGAAAACGATTCATGGAGCAACTCCCCGCCTTCGTGATACTCGACGCGGACGGTTCGCTCTCCGCCGCGCAGTTTTAACGCACGCGGCGAATCGATCAGCGGCAGTTCCCCATCCACGATAAACGCCACCCGGCCGCACAGTTCATCGGCGACGTTCATGTTATGCGTGGTGAGAAAGATCGTTTTGCCCTGATCTCTCAATTCAAGAATCATGTCTTTCACCACGCGGGCGTTGACGGGATCGAGTCCGCTGGTGGGTTCATCGAGAAAGACCAGTTCAGGCCGGTTGATCAGCGCGCGGACGAAATTCAGACGGCTTTTCATGCCTTTCGAAAATTGAGACACGCGCGTATCGGCGTCCGCGGTCAGGCCGACGCGGTCAAGCAGGGCCATCGAATCTTCGACAGGGCCGGCGTACAACGAGCGGAAATACTCCAGATTTTCTCGCGCGGTCAGTTTGAGGTAGTGATTCGGATATTCAAAACCAACACCGATACGCTCGTAATAACCGCGCCCCCACTGACTCAACTCCCGGCCCATAACCTTCACAGTCCCCCGGTAGCGCGTCAAAAGACCGGTCAGCACTTTCTGGGCGGTGCTTTTACCCGCGCCGCTGGGGCCGAGAAAGCCGAAGATCTCGCCCTTCTCAATCGAGAAGTTCAGTTTTTTCAGGGCGGGCTCGCGCCGTTTGGGGTAAGTGAATTCCAGATCGGTGACCGCGATCATGATTGCCCCTCGTTCCGGCGAATCCACATCTCAATGAGTTTGGGCACTTCCTTTTCAAAAAAGGCGTAAAATTCGCGGAACTCGTTAAGCCGGGCCTTGTCTTCGTCCGGGGCGGCGTCGAGCAGTTTCAAACCACGATCGGCCAGCGAACGCATGCGGGTAAATTGTCCCACTTTGTTCAGAAATGCGTTGGCCCATACGTCGGACCGCATGCGGTAGTAGTCCTTGCGGTCGCCGGGGCGGCTTACGCGTTCGATCAGGCCGAATTGTTGCAGCATGCGCGCCGACGCGCTGATATTGCTCTTGCTGACCTTTAGCGCCTCGGTCAGGTCGGACGCCGACTGCTCGGGTGGGTTCGCCACCAGCAGCCAACCCAGAATCCGTCCCGCCGTTCGGGGCAGACCCGATTCTTCAAAGTAGAGGCCGAATTCGTCGACCCAGCGCATGATTGGCTGGTTGGGATCATTCATAATCTACTGTTACGCTTTCATAGCCACGATCAGGATAATGACATTTCATCACGTTCTGAATGTTCAGTCAATACTGAACATTCAGAAACAGGTGACAGACATCGCCCGATTTCGCCGCCGAAAGGCGGCTTCGCTGACACTTACGTAAATTGTTTCCGGGGTCATAATATAGATTCGTATTCGCGGCGGCCGCTCAGTCAGCCGTCGCCGTTTTTTCATTACACCAATATCAGGTAAAGCCGAGGAAAAGCCTTGAAGATCCTGGAACAACAAGACACTGGAACCTGTATCAAGTCGCTGAAAATTGAAGTGCCTCAAGACGACGTGAATTCGGAACTGGAGACCGTTTTCAAAGAATTCATGACGCACGCCTCCGTGCCCGGTTTCCGCCGGGGCAAGGCGCCGCGTAAAATCGTCCAGATGCGCTTTGGCAAGCACCTGCGCCAGGAGGCCATGGCCAAGGCGGTGGAATCGGCGTTTCAGAACGCGGTGGATGAGCTCGACGTCAAACCGGTCAACCAGCCCGAAATCTCAGACGTCGGCGATCTCAAAGACGACGAACCCATCGTCTTTGAAGCCAAGTTCGAATACGTTCCGCCCTTTGAACTGGCGGAATACAAAGATATCCGCCCCGAACCGCCCCAAAGCGAAGTGTCTGAAAAAGATGTCGTGCAGACCCTCGACCGGCTGCGCGACAACAACGCCGCCTACGCCGCCGTCGAAGACCGCCCGGTTCAGGATCAGGATTACGTCACCATCAGTTGTCAGGCCACCATCGACGGCGAACCGTTCCGTGAAGCGACGCACGACGAAATTCCCATCCAGGTTGGCTCCAACCGCTATATCCCCGGCTTTGAAGATCAGTTGAAGGGCATGAATCTGGAAGAGGAAAAGACCTTCACGCTCACCCTGCCCGATGAATACCCCACGGAATCCATGCGCGGCAAGGCGGCGGAGTTCAACGTCAAAATCAAGCGCGTTCAGGAACGCCGCCTGCCCGAACTGGACGATGAGTTCGCCAGGGACATGGGCGATTTTGAATCGCTCGCCGACCTGAAAAACCGCATCCGCGAAGACCTCGAAGCCAACATGGAACAGCATGCCCGCGACCAGCTCCGCCAGGCGATTCGCGACGAGCTGGTCAACCGGAATCAGTTTCCGGTTCCGCCCAGCATGGTCCGCGGCCGGTATAACCTGATCAACGCCATGCAGGACGCCGAGTTCAAGCGTTACGGCCAGTCGCTGGAAAGCGCCGCGCAACAGGATGAAGGTCTGCTCACGCGTAACGAGGAAACGGCGGAGAAAGAAGTAAGGCTCTCGCTGGTTCTCGATAAAATCGCCGACGTCGAAAACCTCGCGGTGTCGGATGAAGACTATTTAACCTACATCGCCCAGATGGCGCAGAGCGCCTACGCCGACCCGGCGACCTATCTGCAGCGGATCAAGAACCAGGGGATGGAAAATTACTACCGCCGCCTGGCGCTTGAAGAAAAGGTAATCGACGAACTTGAAAAACTGGCGCGCGGCGGCGATGAAGCCAAGCCGGAAAAGTCAAGCGCCCGTGAAAAGATAGCCGATGCTAGCGAAGACGCGGCCAGCGACGCCGCCAAGGAGGAATAATCGTGGTTCTGGTTCCCATGGTGGTTGAACAGACGAACCGGGGCGAACGCGCGTACGATATTTATTCGCGTCTGCTGAAAGACCGGATCGTCTTTATCGGGACTCCGATCGAAGACAACATGGCCAACCTGGTCATCGCCCAGATGCTGTTTCTCCAGGCGGAAGACCCGGACAAGGACATTCAGCTTTACATTAACAGCCCGGGCGGTTCGGTGTCGGCCGGTCTGGCGATTTACGATACCATGCAGTACGTCAAACCCCAGGTCACCACGATCTGCGTCGGTCTGGCGGCCAGCATGGCGGCCGTTCTGCTCACCGGCGGCTCGCCCGGCAAGCGGTTCGCCCTGCCCAACGCGCGCATCATGATTCACCAGCCGCTGGGCGGCTTTCAGGGGCAGGCTTCAGACATCGAGATCCGCGCGCGAGAGATTTTGAAAACCAAGCAGCGGCTGAACGAGATCATCGCGTTCCATTCGGGCAAAGACCTCGAAACGCTGGAACGCGACTCGGACCGCGACTTTTTCATGTCGCCCCAGGAAGCGCTCGACTACGGCCTGATCGACAATATTTTCGAACCGTTGAAAGAATCAAAGGGCGCCGGCGATAATGGCGCCGCCAAATCGGACGGTGAAAAATCCGAATAAAAAAGCCCCTTTCGGGCGAAAATTCAGGTAAGATACGTTCATACGAGATAAAAGTCAGGCCGCGAGCGGCCGCGCCCCGGTCTGAGAGGTTTTTTTATGGATTACGCTGGCAAGAATAAACCTTTGTATTGTTCCTTTTGCGGGAAGCACCAGGATGAAGTCAAAAAGCTGATCGCCGGTCCCCCGCAAAAACACACCTCGCAACCCGCTTACATCTGCGACGAGTGCGTTCGCCTGTGCAACAGCGTGCTCGAAGAAGAGATCGAAGTGGAAATGCGTGATTTCCTGAAACCGAAGGAAATCAAGGAAGCCATCGACGCCTACGTCATCGGTCAGGAACAAACAAAGAAGTCCGTCGCGGTTTCGGTTCATAACCACCTGAAACGCATCCGCTACCACGAAACGGTGGCGAAAGACGTCGAACTGCAGAAAAGCAACATCCTGATGATCGGCCCCACCGGCTCGGGCAAGACCTACATCGCCCAGACGATGGCCCGCATTCTGAACGTCCCCTTCACCATCGTCGACGCCACCACGCTCACCGAAGCGGGCTACGTCGGCGAAGACGTGGAAAACATCATCCTCAAACTGTTGATGGCGACGGGCTATCACGTCGAAAAAGCCGAAAAAGGCATCATCTACATCGACGAGATCGACAAGATCGCCCGCACCACCCAAAACGTCTCGATCACCCGCGACGTATCGGGCGAGGGCGTTCAGCAGGCGTTGCTCAAGATCATCGAAGGCACGGTCTGCAACGTGCCTCCGCAGGGCGGACGCAAACACCCTCATCAGGAATTCATCCAGGTGAACACCTCCGACATTCTGTTCATCTGCGGCGGCGCCTTCGTGGGGCTCGATAAAATCATCGAACGCCGCATCGGCAAGCGCGTCATCGGCTTCGGCCAGTCTGACGCGGGCCCGGTGGCGATCGGCGAAGACGACGTGCTGACGCGGGTCGAACCCGAAGACCTGATCAAATTCGGCCTGATTCCCGAATTCGTGGGCCGATTCGCCTGTATCACCTCGCTGGAAGAACTCGACCTGCCCGCGCTCAAGTCGATTCTGACCACGCCGAAAAACGCGGTGTGCAAGCAGTATCACAAGCTGTTCGAGCTCGAAGGCGTCGAGCTGGAATTCACCGACGACGCATACGATGAAATCGCCCGGCAGGCGATGGAACGCAAGACCGGCGCGCGCGGTCTGCGCGCCATTCTCGAACGAGCCATGCTCGACATCATGTACAACATTCCTTCCATGTCGGGCGTAACCAAGTGCGTCATCACCAAAGAGGTGGTACAGAAGCGTTCGGAACCCCTGCTCGTGTTTGAGGATCAGGTCGAAACCGCCTGAGCCGTTTGAAAACGAAACGACAAAAGCCCCTTCACGCGAAGGGGCTTTTTTATGCCGCGCCGCCCACCCCGTCGAATCGCGCGAACCATGTTAAAATACGCACGCGTATCCCGCATCGAATTTTTCCCGATCCGAGGTTGACTTGAACGAAACCCCCGCCCCGCTGGACTGGCTGCACCGAAGAAAACTCGCGTTGGCGCTGTTGGTCATCGCGGCGCTGGCATTCGCCTTGCGATGGGACGGCGCGGACTGGGGGCTGCCTTTCCGGCTGCATCCCGATGAATGGAAATACGTGTACGCGGGCGGACAGGTACACCACGGCGTGTGGAATCCGAAATATTTCCGCAATCCGCCCGGTTTTTCTTATATGAACGCGGCGTGGTACACGCTCTGGATGTACATCACGCCGGACGTGACGATTCCGGATTGGATGGGGATTCAACAGCCCGCCACGCCGATCGTGAACCCTTACCGCGCGTTGCTGGCGCGGCCCTACCTGCTGGTGTACGGCGGGCGAACGCTTTCGGCGATTCTGGGGGCGCTGACCGCCGTGGGCGTGTATTTTCTCACCCGCAACGCGGGCGGCCGGCGGGCCTCGCTGATCGCGGCGGCGCTGGCCGCCGTTTCGTTCATCGGCGTTCGAGACGCGCATTTCGCCACCAACGACGTGGCGGCGGCGTGTCTGACCACGTGGGCGATGGCGCTGGGGCTGCGCGGGCTTGAGCGCTCGTCGCCGCGGCTGTTTTATTTCGCGGCGGCGCTGGCGGGCGCGGCCACGGCGGTGAAGTACAACGCGGCGGTGGCCTCGCTGGCGCTGTGCGCGGCGCCCTGGCTCGAATGGCTCCACCGTCCCACGGAAGAGAAGCCGCGCTTCGCGTCAACCCTCACCCGCGGCGCGCTGGCGGCGGGCATCGGCGTTATCGTGTTCTTCATCATCTGTCCGTTTCCCATCATTGACTCCGCCACGTTCTTTTCCGAGATGAAACGCCTGGCTGAAGCGTCGTCCCGGCCCTGGCCGGGGCAGGACCCGAGCTGGACGGGTTGGCAACTGGCGCGGTCGTTCGTATGGAGCGAAGGGTGGATCGGCGCTGGGCTGGCGTTGTTCGGCGCGGCGTTGATGGCCCGCAAACGGATATGGACGCTTTTTCTGTTTCCGCTGGGATACTCGATCCTGATCGCGACGCATCCGCTTTATTTCGTGCGTTTTTCGCTGCCCAATCTGCCGTGGGTATCGCTCTTCGCGGCGCTGGGCATCGACCAGGCGGCGAAGCGCGCGCCAAAATATTCAACCTGGATCGCGGCGGGGCTGGCGCTGATTTGCGCGGTTGAACCGCTGACGAAAGACTTTCGCGCGAACTGGCTGTTTCATCAAACCGACACGCGGGTGTTATGCTTGCAGTGGTTTTTTGAAGACGCGCGAAAACCGTTGCTGATCGCGTCCGATCAATTCGCCCTGCCGCTGTTCTATAAAACCGGCGTCCCGCCGTGGGGCGTGCCGGCCGATCCGAGACAGATCATCATCGACAGCCTGCCTTCCGCCCAACTGAATCAGATGGATCAGATGAATCCTCCCGTCGGGTACGTCGCGTTGAGCACGTTCGCCGCTTTTCCCGGCCTGATCACGGATAACTATTCGCAACGGCGCGCGGCGTTAATTGAATTCGCGGGTGGAGGCGAGGCGTCAAGGCGTTTCGATCCATTCGGCGATGAAGCTTCGCCTCACGCCGCATCGGCGGAAGACGCCTATCATCCCGTCACTCGCTTATGGCGGCGAAGTCATCCTGGCCCGACGATCGAGGTCTTTCCGACCCGCGCCGCGAAGGAATAAGCTCACCGCGCCGCGTCATTCAACAGGCCCAGCCAGCGTTTCCACGCGGCGTCACGCGCATCCTTGTTCGCGTCGGTTACGCCGGGTTCTTCGCCGCGCCGCATAAAGGCGTGCCCCGCGCCTTCGTAGGTGACCGGCTGGTAGGTTTTGCCATGCGATTTCATGCGTTCAACCGTCGCGGGAATGGTCGCGTTGACGCGGGCGTCGTTTCCACCATAAAAGCCATACACCGGGCACTGGATCGACTCGGCTTCTTCATCGCTTTCCACCGGCGTTCCATAAAAAACGCAGGCGAGTTTGAGATCGGAACGATGAGCGGCGAACCGGAACGATTGACCGCCGCCCCAGCAGAAACCCGCCACGGAAATCGTCCCGTCGCAGGCGTCGAGGCTTTTCGCATAATCGGCGCACGCGTCGAGGTCATCGAGAACCTGTGCGCCGTCGAGCTCATAGATCGCATTGCGGGCGGCGTCATCATTTGCGAAGTCGCTGGTTTTACCTCCGCCCGGTCCTTTTCCGGAAAGCAGATCCGGCGCGACGGCGATGTAGCCCGCCTCGGCGAGCCGATCGGCCAGCGAGCGCACCCAGTCGGTCAAGCCCCGGTTTTCGTGAATCACGATGACGGCGTGCGCTTTTTCAGCCGTTTCAGGGTACGTGACAAAGACATGCAACGCTCGCCCGCCGCTCTCGAGAGCCACCCATTCATGATGGCGCGGCGAGTCGTTCAGGCGTTGCAGCGCCCAATCCTGTGAATGGGCGCTCAAGACGGCGCCGATCGTGAACAACCCGAATACAAGCCCTTTCTTCATCCATCCCGTCATACCCATCATTCGCTCCTCCATGCAATCCGTATTGTTTCATCCATTCTACAAATGAACGCATCGCACGCCAAAAAACCAGCGCCGCGTTACGGCGCGTCGATCAATTCGAGATAGCGTCCCAGCCAATAAGGATACAACCAGAATACGCCGCTGCTTTCGAGCCGCCCCTGAGAATCGGTGAAGTCGCCGGAGATCGTCGTCCAGGGATTTTTATCCCACCGCATCACGCCGCGCTCACTGGGCGGAACCATGCGATTGAGTTGCAGCGCGTCGAGCATGGGCGCACGGACGAGTTTTACGTCGTCGCGGGTGGAGTTATCGACCGGCCACTGGGTGAGGTCGAGCGGCTGATCGCGCAGAAAGAACAGGCTGTCATCCAGATGGTACGCCTCGCCGCCCATCAGGGCGTACATGAAGTTGTAAAAGGGATTCATCTCTTTATCGACGGTGCGGTACGCCCACGCAAGACCCTCGCGATATACGGCGAGCAGACGAGGGTCGTCTTCATACAACAACAGCGCGGGCGCGGCGAACATCATCAACTCGTCATCGATGTGAGTTCGTTCGGATCGCCCGTAATTTTTGGGGTGGCGCGCGAGCTCAAGGTAGCCGTGTTTTTCAATCAGCGTCTCATATTCGCGCTGATACTTGCGGTCGCCTGTGATGTGGTACGCCGCTTTGAGATATGAAAGGATCTCGAAGGCGTTGATGGGGCTTTCAACCCGCCAGTCAGGATCGTGCAACAGACGCTCAGGCGACCAGACGCCCCAGCGCGTGGCCTTGCCGTCGATGTCTTTCAGCACGTAACCGCCTTCGATGATGTAGTCCATCACCTTGCGCACCAGCTCGCGAACGCGCTCCTTGCGGGGTTCATCGGCGGCGAGGTCGTAGTAAAACAGATAGCCGAACATGTGACCGGTGATTTCATCGGAACTGGTGTCGCCCTTCCAAAGCCACTTACCATCCGCGGATGGACGCCAGCGCCGTTCAACCGGTTTGAATCGCGGATCGCGCACCCGGCTCTCCACCGCCTCCTGAGGCGTGAAGGTCCGGTTGGCGTCGGCCATTTCGGTCTGAGTGGCGGGAATAATGGTACGCGCCACAAAGCCATTGGTCCCGGTGATGGGCTGAAGCATCGCGATGGAGTCGAACGCCTTATCGGCGAGTTCCTTCGCTTCCGGGTCGCCGGTGGCGGCGTAGCGAAGACACTCCATGACCATGTAATAGGCGGTGTAGCTGCCGTCGTTGTCGTCATCGCGGACATACGAATTCGATTTGTCATCGGGATCGGGGAACCAGCATTTTTCAACGAACCAGGGAGCGCGCACGTGGCGCTCGTGGCATATCTCATGAAAATAATCCGCCTTTTGCGCCAGCGTCATGGTTTTATGGCGGATGGCGCAGACGCCGCCGGCGGTGGCGATCCAGGCGGTTCCATCCGGCGCGACGGCGACGTCACGCGCGTCATCGGAAGGAACCCAGCGGCGGCTGTGACGCAGCGACCATGCGCGCGACGCGGGATCGTATCGCGCCACGCCCAGCGCGGTGGCGAACCACAGGCGCCCATCCGGCCCCGGCGACGCGCGGCGCACGTCGAAACAGGGCAGCCCATCTTCAGCGGTCAGCGTATTGATTACGGCGCCGTTTTCGATCGCGTTGATCGCGCCGTACTCACCCGCCCACAGACGGCCGTCCGGCCCGAGCGCCAGGCCGTTCACCTCGCTGGAGTACAACTCGCTCGCATACAGCCGAACGCCTTGCGGCGTTTTGCGGCAAAGCCCCACGCCGGTCGCGATCCATACGGCGCCGTCCGGCGTTTGCAGCGCATCGCGCAGATTGCCCGGCCATTCACGTTTCACCTTGCGCCATGAGCCGTTCTCATTCGTCCATGCGCCGTCGGGTCCCAGCGCCAGAACGCCTTCGCTCAACACGCACAACACCGAGACCGGGCCATCGACGGCGGCGATCTTTTCGTCCGCGTCCGCGACGCGGTACAGGCCATCCCACGCGGCCGCCCACACGGCGCCCTGTTTATCAACGGCGACGTCGAAAACGGGGCCATCGGTCACGCCTGACGCCGCGCTCCAGGCGCCGTCCCGCAAAACGTACAGCCCCGCGCCTGTAGCGGTCCAGACCGCGCCGTCAGGCCCCAGCGCGATGGCTCGCGCGTCGTTGGCCCCTTTGGCCGCGTTGAGATATTCTTCGCGATACTCCTGTTGAAACGGAACGTCGGCCGCGCCCGAATAGCCGTAAAAAGCTGAAGCGGCCGCGATTCCCGCCCAGACCAGCACGCCAGTGATTCGATTCATTTGATTGGTCATCCCCTCGTTCGATCCCTACCGGAAAGCAGGGGTTTTTGTCATGATAGAAAGGTTTGGCTTTGATATTGACGACGTTGATTGACGGCCAACCATCGAAACCGCTTTTTCTCACCCGCCGTTCAAGGCAAACGGCTTCACTCTGGTACGACAAGGAGTTCATTTCATGCGCCGTATTTTTATTCTGACGTTACTCATTCCCCTGCTCGCCGCTCCGTTGATGGGCCAGGAGACTCGCGACAAGACCGTGTTTCAAACCGCCTCGCCCTGGCGAGCCGAAATGGATATCCGTTCCGACGCCGCGATCATTTACGGGATGAACGATTCATTCATGGAGAGGCTGCAAAGCTGGAAAGAACGCGGCTATGGGCTGCAATTCATGACCGGCGTCGCCTGGGGCGGCTATCAGGATTACCTGAACGGCCGGTTCGACGGGAAGGAACATCACGATGAGGGCCAGGTCGAACGCGACGGTCGTCCTATTATGCACGGCAGGGGCATCCCGTACATGGTTCCCACGCCGAGTTACATCGAGTATATGAAGACGCTGCTTGAGCGGGCCATCGACGCGGGCGTTTCGTCGATCTACCTGGAAGAGCCCGAGTTCTGGAACCGGGGCGGCTACAGCGAAGGCTTCAAGCAGGAATGGCTGGCGTATTACGGCGAAGACTGGCGCCCGCAACACGAATCGCCCGAAGCGGCTTACCACTCGGCGAAACTCAAATACCATCTGTATTTCAGAGCGTTGAAAGAACTCTTCGCTCACGCCAAGCAATACAGCGAGTCGAAGGGGACGCGGGTGAAGTGCTTCGTTCCGACCCACACCCTCATCAATTATTCCGCGTGGCAGATCGTCAGCCCCGAATCGAGCCTCTCCGCGCTTGATGGGATGGACGGTTACATCGCGCAGGTCTGGACGGGTACGTCGCGCACGCCGCTGATTTATAAAGGCGTTGAAAAAGAGCGCACCTTCGAAAACGCCTATCTCGAATACGGCTCGATGCTGGCCATGACGGCGCCCACCGGCCGACTGGTGTATTTTCTGACCGACCCGATCGAAGACAACCCCAATCATTCATGGGACGACTACAAATATAACTACGAACAGACCTTCACCGCGCAATTGATGCACCCGGAAGTCGATCATTACGAGGTGATGCCTTGGCCAAACCGCATCTTCTTCGGCAAGCATCAGGTGGAGGGCAGCGACGAACCGCAGGCGATCCCTGAAAAATACAAGACGGAAATCCTTACGCTGATCAACGCGCTCAACGACGTTCCGGCGAGCGATTCGCGCGTTTCGGGAACGCGGGGCGTGGGCGTGTTGCTCTCGGATACGATGATGTTTCAGCGGTTCCCCACCTTTGAAGGGTATGAAGACCCGCGCCTGTCGAATTTTTACGGCATGGCGCTGCCGCTGCTTAAACGCGGCGTTCCCGTACAACTGGCGCAGATGGAAAACCTGCCGTATGAAAACACGCTGAAGAACCTGCGCGTGCTGGTGATGAGTTACGCCAACATGAAACCGCTGAAGCCCGAGTATCATCAGGCGCTGGTCAATTGGGTAAAACAGGGCGGCGCTTTGATCTACGCGGGACGCGACGCCGACCCGTACCAGGGCATTCACGAATGGTGGAGCCAGGGCGATTATTCGTACAGCGCGCCCAGCCAGCACCTGTTTGAACTGGCGGGCGTCAAAGACGGCGGAGAGCCGGTCAAGACTTACTCCGTGGGCGGCGGCTCGCTGACCATTCTGCGGCTCGACCCGAAAGAGCTGTGCGCGGCGCCCGACGGCGGCGAAGCGCTGGTGAACCTCGTAAGGCAGGCGCTGGACGGCGAACTGGAAGAAAAGAACTGGCTATTACTGGAACGCGGCCCCTACGACGTCGCCGCCGCGCTGGATGAAAGCGCGGGCGAAACGCCCAACGTCATCGACGGACCGGTGATCGATCTGTACGACCCGGAGCTTCCGGTGTTGAAATCGAAGATCGTTCACCCCGGCGAACGCGCCTTCGTCTATAACCTGCGCCGCAATGAAAAACCGGCGCCGTGCGTACTCGCGGCCGCCTCGCGCGTCGAGGAGGAAGAAACCGGCGCGCATGCCTATACGGCGACGTTGAAAGGCCCGCTCAAAAGCCAGGGCGTGGCGCGGCTTCTTCTCAAAATGGAACCCTCCGGCGTGGCGATGCACTCGCCCGAAGGCGGCGCCATTGAATTTGAGCAGGAGTGGGACGCGCATTCCAACACGCTGCTGCTGCGCTATCCCAATCATCCGGACGGCGTCATGCTGGAGCTTCAATTCTGATTTTTTACATGAACGCGCCCGGCGTCTGAATCAGCGGACTCCGCGCGCGTCATCAAGGGGAGGATGATCTCATGCGATCGATTCTGACAGTTCTGATTTTCGCCGCGCTGAGCCAGACGGCGCGGGCTGAACCCGCGCCCTACGCCAAACAGGAGCCGGTTTCGTTCAAGGACGTGGTCATCGACGACGCCTTCTGGTCGCCCCGGCTGAAAGTGAATCATGAATCGACCGTGCCAGCCGTGTTGGACTGGTGCGAGGAGACCGGACGGCTGACCAATTTCGACAAGGCCTCCGGCCGGATGCAGGGCGAGTTCGAAGGCATCTATTTCAACGATTCCGACGTGTACAAGGCGATCGAGGGCGCGGCGTACGCGCTCGCGGTCCGGCCCGATCCCGCGCTGCGGGAGCGCGTCGACAAACTGATTGAACGCATCGCCGCCGCCCAGCAGGCGGACGGCTACCTCAACACGTTTTACACCGTGGCCGAGCCCGGCAACCGCTGGAGCAACCTCAAAGACAAACATGAGCTGTATTGCGCGGGCCACCTGATTGAAGCGGGCGTCGCCTACTTTGAAGCGACGGGCGAACGCTCGTTGCTCGACGTCGCGATCCGCTACGCGGACCTGATCGGCTCGCTGTTCGGCCCCGGTAAGCGCCACGGCGTTCCTGGCCATGAAGAGCTCGAACTCGCGCTGGTCAAGCTGTACCGCGTCACCGGCGAAGAGCGATACCTCAAACTGGCTGAATACTTCATCGATCAGCGCGGCCACGATAACGGGCGCGAACTGTACGGCGAATCGTCGCAAGACCACCTGCCGGTGCGCGATCAGCATCGCGTCTTCGGGCATGCGGTGCGCGCCATGTATCTCTACAGCGGCGTCGCCGACGTGGCCGCCATCAACGGCGACCCCGGTTATTTCACCGCCATGGACGACATCTGGACCGACCTCGTCGAAAACAAAATGTACGTCACCGGCGGCATCGGCGTCGCCAATCACGGCGAAGGCTTCGCCACGGAATACGACCTGCCCAATCAAGACTCTTACGCCGAAACCTGCGCCTCGATCGCGCTGGCGCTGTTCAACCACCGGTTGACCACCGTCCATGGCGACGCGCGTTACGCCGACGTTTTCGAACGCGTGTTGTACAACGGCCTGCTGGCGGGCGTCTCGCTCGACGGCGACAAGTTCAACTACCGCAACCCGCTCGCCAGCCGAGGCCCCCAGGGCTACGACCCCAGCGGCGGAAAACAGGGCGACAGCCCCTTCCACCGGCAATACTGGTATTCCTGCGCCTGCTGCCCCACCAATATCGTACGCTTCATTCCCCAGATCGGGGGCTTCATCTACGCGACGGACGACGACGGCCTGTACGTCAATCAATACATCGGCTCGCGGACGACGATTGCAGACGTTCACGTCCAATTGGAAACCGCTCTCCCCTGGAATGGCGACTCAACGCTGACGTTCGGCCTCGGCGAACCCTCCGAGTTCGACGTCTGTCTGCGCATCCCCGGCTGGAGCCGGGGCTATACGCTGAGCGTCAACGGCGAACCGGCCGAAGCGTCGCTGGAACACGGCTACGCCCGGATTCACCGCACATGGAAAAACGGAGACGCGGTAACGCTCTCGCTGCCCATGCCGATCGAACGCGTACACGGCAACCCGATGATCGAAGCCGACCGGGGACGCGTCGCCCTGCAACGCGGACCGCTGATGTATTGTCTGGAAGAAATGGATAATCCGGTCAGCGTCCATCACATCGCGCTGCCGCCCGATGCGCCGGTCGTCGCCGAGCGCGAACCGAACCTGCTGGACGGCGTTACCGTTCTGCGCGGATACGGCCAGTACCGCACTATGGATGGATGGAAGCACAACCTCTACCGCTTTACGACGTCCGATCATCCCGTCGCGTTCACCGCCGTACCCTATTACGCATGGGATAACCGTACGCCCGGCGGCATGGAGTTGTGGCTGCCCGAACACCCCGACTTCACGCCGGTGCTTACCCTGGCGGCGCGAGCTCACGCCTCCAGCTCCTATCGAAACGAGGGCGACACGCTCTATGCGCTGAACGATCAGGTCGAGCCCTCGTCTTCGCACGCAAAGGGACAACCGCGGTTCACCTGGTGGAAGCACAAAGGCACGGAGGAATGGGCCGCGTATCAGTTCCCTGAAGCGGAAACCGTTTCCGCCGTCGAGGTGTACTGGTACGACGACAGCGATAAGGGCGGCTGCAAGGCGCCGGCGTCATGGAGGCTGTCGTACCACCAGAACGGCCAGTGGCTTCCGGTTGAAGCCCGGGGCGAGTACGGCGTGGAGATCGATCGATACAACCAGCTTCAATTCACCCCCGTCAAAACGGACGGGCTGCGGATCGAGGTTCAATTGCAGGAAGACGCCAGCGCCGGCATCCTTGAATGGCGCGTCTGGTAAGCAAAGCACAGACGCCAACAGCGGCTGAGTATTGAACAGTGTGAATCAAAAAGGCGAGCCGATGCGGCTCGCCTTTTTCATGCGGTGAATACGTCTTAACGATAGCGCTCAAAGGCTCTGAAGGACGATTGCGGTTTGCCGGTAAAGGTAATCAGCATACCGCCGCCGTTGAGATAAACCACGCCGGGGTCGGCGCCCGTGGCGCCCAGGCTTTGCGGCGCGGTCCAGGTGAAACCGTCGCTGGAGAACGATGACCAGACGCCGTTAAACGACGACTGAGGCGCGGCGGTTCCAAAGAAGCGCAAGCCCCCATCCACCGCGACCACGCACCCCAGCCAGTTGACGCCGGCGCCCGCGTCGAGATCGTCTTGCCGGGTAAAATTCAGGCCGTCGTCCGACACCGCGTGATACGCCTTGCCATCCGTTTCCTGAACCGGCGAAAACAGGTGAAATTTTCCGTTCAGAATCGCCGCCGCGCAATCGATCACCGGCGCGTCATCGACGCCGAAGCGCTCGCCCGGTTCATAGGTGAAATGCACTCCATCCGTGGTGAACGCCGAGTAAATGCCGATCGAAGAATTGAGCGTCCGCGACGAATCGGGGTTGCCGGTGAAATACAACCGCATGCGGCCATCCGGCAACGCCAGCAGCGTCGGATCGAACTGACGCGTGATGTTGGAAGGAAGATTGATAAACGTGACCGGCTGGGGCAGGCTCCAGGTCAATCCCTCATCGCGGGAGAACGCGACCGCGATCCGGTCGTAATGTTTTTCATCGTCAATCGGAAACCATTGAAACCCGGCGATCAGCCGGCCGTCCGGCATGCGCGCCACGGTTGAGACTCCAGCGCGGGAGGTCAACACCTGTTCGCTTTTAAACGATACGCCGTCCGTGGATCGGTGGAAAAGAATGTACCCTTCCCATGGTCCCGTCTGAGCATTCACGATTACGGCGGCGAAAAACAATCCGAATCCAGTCAGCCACATTCGCGCGGTCATCATTCCACCACTCCCTTATTCACGAAGAATAAAATCGACCTGGCGCACCGAAAAAGCATCGCTTCCTGAAAACACCATAAAAGCGCTTCGTCCGTCAGGGCTCATCCACTTCACCGGCAGAGAACTGCTTTCACCCGGCCCTACGTCCCAGCGTTGGGTCAGGTAAACCGTCGTCCACGGGCCCCACGGCTCCGGCGCGTCATAAAGCCCGAAGCCGCCTTCAAACCGGGCGTCGCCTTTGGGCAGCGTTTGCAGCCACAGATAGCGCCGCAATCCCGGGTTCCACGAGATGCCCGATCGGTAACACTTTCCTGTATGAACGAAGACGGCGCCGCGTTTATTGATCTCTTTCGTCCACCGCGGCGAGTTATTTTCGCCGAGCGATTCAAAAAACTCATACGCGCTCCGCTCGAGTATGCGATCGGCGGGGACGCGCGCCATGACCATGCGGTCGGCGGGTTCATAGGCACTGTCGTTGTCATGAGAAACGAGATAAACGAATTCGTCGCGCGCATTTTCGTTGTTTCTGCCGAAGTTGATAAACGTGGGGGCGCCGAAACCGGTTTCAAACTTCCAGTCGCTCCATCGCCAGGTTTCGCCGTGGTCTTCCGACCAGGCGAGTTGCGCGTTCGCCGCGTTGCGCGCCCAGAGATAAAGCACGCCGTCGACCATGATGATCCCGCTGGCTTTTCTGGCTCGCGGCCCGTCTCCAATGGTCTCACCCGATTCGCTGCGGATGTTTTCCCCAGTCAGGCCGGGCGGCGATCCGGAAACGCGGGCGAAGCCCATGCTGAGTTTTTTGCCGGTGAAGGGTTTGAACCCGTTGCCGTCGCCATACGCGGTATAAAGACGATCGTCATCGCCCCAGGTCAGCGGCCAGTTGTCGCTCCCCGTCGCCATGCGCACAATTTCGCGAGCGGGCGCCCAGACGGCGCGTTCGATCGCCGGGCTGGGCGGGCGGGGCGGTTGAGCCACGTCGGTCATGGCGGCGATCAACGGATTAAAAAAGTGTTCTTCCATGCCGCCCCAGAAACTGTCCGGATCGATCAGGCCGCCGAACCGGACCGCGACCAGATTAAGGCTGGGCGCGATCAGCAAAACCTGGTTGCCGGCGCCGGCGCCCATGACGGCGTCCATCGGCAGGCGAGACAAGACTCCGTCTGTGTTGACCCACCACGCCAACCCGGCGCGCGGGGCGGGGCCTTCGGGTTCGCCGCGAAACGGCGCGGGCGTCCCCGCATCGGCCAGGGCGGAGGTAATCGTCTCCGGCGACAGAATGCGCTCCCCGTCCCAGTCGCCATGATGCAGAATCAGCCGGCCCACCCGGGCGGCGGCGCGGGCGGTGTAATTGCCCCCTCCCCAGTTCGCCACCAGAGGCAAACCGTTTACCTCATACGTCTTGCCATACCCGATCGACCATTCGTCGTCTTTCACGCCGATGGGGCGCATGATGCGATCGCGCAACAGGGTACGCACGTCGTGTTGCGGCGCATCCTTCAGCGCCGCCGTGATGGCGTACGACAACATCGCCATACCGGTGTTGCTGTATTCGAAGGCCGTCCCCGGTTTGAAGCGCAGGGGCGCCCAGTCGCGCGCGATGGAAAACGGATCGGGATCGCGGTTCCAGAAGCGGGTTTTCCACCCGCCCATTTCAAAATGCCCCAGGTAGGGTGAATGCGCGTCTTCCACGCCGGATGAGTGAGTCGCGAGCTGGCGCAGAGTGATTTGAGCGCGCAAGTCGTCGCCGCGCCATTCGGGGATGTAGCGTGAAGCGGGGTCGTCAGGCGAGACCAGGCCATCCTGCATGGCGACCATCAGCGACAGGCCGCCCACCAGCGCTTTGGCAAGCGACGCGGTGTAATGCGGTTTATCAGGTCCGGAGTTTTTCGAGTACCATTCGAGCACGACGCGGTCGTTGCGCACAACGACGACGCCGTCGGTCTGATTGCGTTCCAGTTCAAGCCTCAGCGCTTCCAGCCCTTCGCTGGAAAACCCATTCGCTTCAGCGCCGCCGGCGCGCCACTCAAATGCGTCCGCGTGGGGCGCCGCGAAACCGATGAAAGCGGTAAAAAGCGTTACGAGGGGAAACAGACGTCTCATGAATACGATTCTCCCTTCCCGATCGAATCAATCCATCCAGGAGTTCATCGTACCATGCGGCGAGGCTGAAATCACACGGAGTCCCGCATGGGAGACTCGTCCCGGCTCCATTCTCGCGAGTTCACTTCATCATTCTCATTCAGTGGAAGATAAATATTGAACGTGCTGCCCTCGCCAAACTGGCTGGTGAAGTCGATCCACCCTTCGTGTTGAAGGACGATGCCATAAGCGACGGCAAGCCCCATGCCCTTGCCCACGTCGTCCTTGGTGGTGAAAAACGGATCGAAAACCCGGTCTTTTTGCGCGTCCGTCATTCCCACTCCGTTGTCATTCACAGTGATCAACGCGTATTTCCGGACGGATTCATCCAGCGATTTGCGGGTTGATACGATCGAGGTACGAATCAGCGCATACCATGAAGCATTCTTACGCAATGCGGCGGGAGCGTCTGAGTCCATCACGGCGCGGATGGCGTCGCGCGAGTTCACGCAGACATTCATCAGCACGGTTTGTACCAAGCGAGGATCGGCGTAGACGAAAAGCGGAGAATGGGATGGTTCGACGCACAGGTTGATACGGCTTTCGAAAACGCCGCGCAGCAGCTGGTAGGTATCGAGCACCAGGTCGTTCAGATTGATCCGTTCAAACTTGACTGAACTCTCCCGGCTGAAGGTCAGCAGGCCGTTGACGATCTCAGCCGCGCGGTCGGCCGAGAGGCGCGCCCGTTTGAGATATTCTTCCGTCTCGATCGAACATTTTAATTCCGCCAGGTTGATGTTGCCGATCACGCCGGTCAGCAGATTGTTGATGTTATGCGCCATACCCGACACCAGGCGGCACATCAGTTCCTGTTTCTGATTCTGGCGCATGATCATGGTCATTCGGCGTTGCAGTTCACCGGTTCCATCTTCTGATCCCATCTCTGTTACTCCCCCCGCGCCATCCCGTTTTTCATTTTCGCCTGGTAAAACGCCGTGCCGGTTGGAGGATGGCGCATCCCCACTCGCGACAGCGTCTCGCCTGATCCCGATGGTGGTCATCAATACGGCAATCAACACAACCAGTGAGAACAACGGCAAAACGACCAGCGATACAACTTCAGTCAGACTCCATGACAACTCAATCGGGCTGGTTTTCTGGATCAACGCATCCGGAGCGGCTTGAGCGAGCCCCCCGCCCGCCAGCGAATCCCATAATTCGATGATGACCCCGTTATCCAGCGAGTGAGCCCAAGCGGTCATCAACCACGGGCTTTCAACCAGTCCCGGCGAGAGAGTCATGCTTCCATGTACGGCGGCGAAAATCAGCAGAATGCATCCTGATTTCATCATGATCTCATTCCAATCCAACACATCCATGCGAATCAATAAATTAATTGGACAGCAATTATCATTCGGAAGCGCAAGTATCAGGCCATCATGCCGCAAGAAAACACAGTTTTTCAAACAAAAACCGCCCATCAGGCGGCTTTACAGGCAGGTTCATCAACATCCACTTGAATAAAATAGACTTAGATCGTGTGCTCCATGTTGTTTAGCATTCGGAGCGGGAGATGGATTCTTCGGTCTGGCGATTCAGTTTGTATCCGATTCGGTAACAGAAAATCGATATTGTCGTTTATTGGGTTACAGCATCGATTCCGGCGGTCATTCCAACCGGCCCAACAGAGCATATGCTCTTTTCCAAAAAGATTCACAACAGCCGGTTCACGCTTAAACCGGCTGAACGTCAGCGGCTTTGAGAGCCGGGGAGAAAGAAGTTTTACACCGTGGTTATACGCCGTATTGGCGAAGGTGGTGGTTGAAATGCAGGCCGTGCAGGCGCTGGCCATACCGCATCGTCATCGGCCCGAAGAAGGGGTGATGGGTGATCCGGAGCGGATCGCGATCGACTTCGGCGAAATATTCATCCACCAGCGCGTAGAGCCTGCCGCGCTCGGCGTCAAAATCGTTTTCCGCATCGGGGAACAGGATATCGGGCGCTTTGACGCCCTTGGGCCAGTTGGTAAAGACGTTCACGATCAACGGCTTGATAACGTTGCGTGAAAACCACGTACTCTGATCTTTGATTTTTACCCGGCCCAGGCTCGATTCAATCGCGACCTGGAGATGTTTCATCAGGCGGGCGGGTGTCAGCGTTCCCCACTGGGGAACCGAATCGGCGTTGATTCGATCGAAGCGCTGCCTGAACAGCGGCCAGTTTTCGCGTGTTAATGCCGGTTTGGCCATGAGTCGATTCCTTTCCGATCACAAGCGCGGCGCCATGACGCCGCCGGTTATAACTCGCTGACCTGACGCTCGGCTTGAGCGAGCCAGTCCGGATTGATCGTCACGCCCCAGCCGGGTTCGGCGGGAATCATGACTTTGCCTTCCTTAACCTCCAGCGCGGGCGAAAACAGCCCGTCCGTCCAGGGCGTCGATTCGATGCTGAACTCGACGTGCGGCCCCGCGTTGAGAATGGCGCCCATCACGTGCAATGAAAACAGCGTCACCATCGCCAGGTTGGCTGAATGAGGCACGCAGGGCATGTCTTTTTCGAGCGCCATCGCCGCGACGCGCAAGGAGCGGGTAACGCCGCCCACGTAGAGAATATCCGGCTGAACGATGTCAACCGCGTTCATGGCGATCATACGCCGCCACTGGGCAAGATCGTTATCCTGCTCGCCGCCCGCGACGGGCACGGTCAATGCTTTGGCAGTCTCGGCGGTCCATTCCAGTTCCCAGAAGGGGCAGGGCTCTTCAAAGTGAATGTATCCGTTGTCTTCCATCAGGCGGCCTACTTCGATGGCGCGGGGAGGCGTGTAACAGCTGTTGCCATCGGCGAGCAGGTCGACTCCGTCTCCCACCGCTTTGCGAACGGCGGGAATCAGTTCTTCCGTTCGGCCCGGCCACTGATCCCTGTCATGGCCCGCGACCGACCCGACCCTTACCTTGAAGGCGGCGTAGCCCTTCTCATCCATCAGGCGCTTGAGCCGCGCGGCTTCATCGGCGGGCTTGATTTCGCGGCTCATACTGGAGCCATACACCGGAAACGGGCGCGGTTTTCCGCCCAGCAGCTCGCAAACCGACTTGCCTTCCCGCTTGCCGAGCCAGTCCCACACGGCGGTATCGAGCCCGGAAAGAGCGCGGCACACAAACGACCAGGGATATTTGTAATTGGCTTCGATGGCGCGATCGACCAGCGCATCCAGATCGGCGGGGTCTTCATTCAAAAAAACGCCGGCGAGCTTGCGGTGAAGCACCGCCGCCGCAAGATCGGCGTCATAGGTTGAAAGCTGGCCCCAGCCCTCCGAGCCGTCATCCGCCGTAATGCGGACGAAAGAGAGCGTCGCCCCCTGGGTGAACGTCTCGATCTTGACGATCTTGAGCCCGGTTTTGCTTTTTAACACCGGAGGAAGATGATAGTGAGGAGAGCGCCCCAGCTGGTCGTATCGCGCGGCGGCGCCTGCAGGAGACGCGGTTACTGTGGAGGCAAGCCCGGCGGCGGCGGCGGTTTGAATAAACGTGCGGCGGTTTTGCATGAAGGCGTCCTCCCTGATTCCATCGGACGTTATTGATTGATTCTCGCCGCATGAAACAACGGCGAGCAGGTTGAAGTCAAGCGAAACGTTCGCGCATGGTTTGTTCGTACTCAGAGAAATAGCGTTGAATCACGGGCAAGTCAAATCGCGACAGAATACTGGTATTGGGCTCTCGTTCGAGCAGAAATTCAAACGACGCGCGCAGCAGCTCTTCTTTCGTGACTTCGCCACCGGTCAGTTGATTGAAATAGCTATCTGAAACTTCAACCGTGTGCGCGCTGACCGCGCGGCCTTTCACCGTCACCCGAAATACATCGTTCCCCTGTTTCTGAATCTGAATATCCATCTGAACCTCCCGTTTCTGGTCCTGTCCCGTCACGGGCTGATACGATACTATACATCCATTCGAGACTGACGATCCCGGCCGATGAATCCTCACCTGCGTCACCCACTCCACTGGCCCGCTCAAAAAAACGATTCGCATGGAGGCGCTATGTCCGGTTCCCCCGGCACGATTTCACTGATCGTCTGTAAAGCCCTGTGGGGCATGACCGAAGGCGAGAGCCTTGAAGACAAGCTGCGCCTCATCCACGAGGCGGGTTATGACGGAGTTGAAACGGGCGCGCCTGACATGGAGCCCGCCCAATGGATCGATCTTTGCACGAAATATAACCTGACCTTCGTTGGCCAGATCTTCGCCGAAGACGCCATCACGTTTCACCGGCAATACCAGGAGATTCTGCCCTATCAACCTGTCTTGATAAACGCGCACGGCGGGCGCGACAAGATGACTTTCGCCGAGGGAAAAGAGTTCTTTCACGAAGCGCTTCGCATCGAAGCGGGCGGCGGCGCCGCGGTGGCGCATGAGACGCATCGCGGGCGGCTGCTGTACGCGCCGTGGACTGCGGCGGCGTATCTGAACCAGTTTGAATCGCTATCAATCTGCGCCGATTTCAGCCACTGGTGCTGCGTGTGCGAGTCGATGCTCGGCGACGTGACGGAAATGGTTGAACTGGCCTGCCGCCGCGCGATTCACATTCATGGCCGGGTGGGGTATGAAGAAGGACCCCAGGTTCCCGATCCGCGCGCGCCCGAGCATCAAAGCCACGTCATGAGCCACGAGCAGTGGTGGGACGCGATTCGCAACGCGCGCATCGCCGCGAACGCACCCCGTCTTACCTTCACGCCTGAATACGGCCCGCCGCGATATATGCATACCCTGCCCTATACCGATCAACCCGTCGCCTCGCTGTGGGACATCTGCCTGTGGGGAGCGCGGCGAATTCGCCAGAGATGGGCCTGAACGCTCATACGATTCTAACTCAAGTTGGCTTTAACCGGATGCACATTGATCCAATCAAGGAGCCAGGCATGAACAAAAGTCATTCATTCAATCTCTCATTGGCATTATTCGTCACGTTCGTTCTCTGTTTAACCACAACGCTGATTTATGCGGCGAACGCCAGCGCGGGCGAAGCCCTCGCGCAACACGTGGTGGTGGTTGGATGCGACGGCATGAGCCCCGACGGCGTCCGCAAAGCGGATACGCCCGCGATGGACCGGTTGATGAAAGAAGGCGCCTTCACCCTGCACGCACGCGCCGTCATGCCCACCAGCAGCAGCTCGAACTGGGCGTCGATGATCATGGGCGCCGGCCCCGAACAACACGGCGTCACCTCCAACGACTGGCAGCCCGGCAAGTATGAGATCGAACCCACCGTCAAAGGCCCGGGCGGCATCTTCCCGACCATTTTCAGCGTGATCCGCCAACAGCGGCCCGGCGCATTCACCGCCGCGATCTATGACTGGGATGACTTCGGCCGACTGTTCGAAAGAGACATGGTCGACGTTAAGATCGACGGCGACGGCCCCGCCGACACGACGAACAAAGCGGTTGAGATCATCAAAACGAAAAAGCCTCTATTGACCTTCATCCACCTCGATCACGTCGATCACGCGGGACATGAATTCGGTCACGGAACGCCGGAATATTACCAGGCCGTCGAAGAAGCCGACCGGTACATCGCCGATGTAGTGAAAGCGATTCAAGACGCGGGCATCGCTGACAGCACCTTCCTGCTCGTCACCGCCGATCACGGCGGCGTCGGCAAAGGGCACGGCGGCGCCACCATGCCTGAAATCGAGATCCCCTGGATCGCCGCCGGGTCCGGCGTGAAGCACAAGGAGATTGCCGTCCCGGTCGATACCTTCGACACCGCTTCGACGATCGCTTATGTTCTCGGACTGAAACAGCCGGATTGCTGGATCGCCCGGCCCGTGATGGCGGCGTTCGAGTAATTTCCGAACTGGGTTTCTGTACGGATTCGATAGTGAGTAAAACACAAACGGCGCGCGGTTCATTTCGAACCACGCGCCGTTTTCTTGTTTCGAATGGAATTACGCGAGACGCGTCTGGATGGTGAAGGCGGTTTGCGGATTTTTCGTCACCAGGCGATGCAGTTCATCCCGATCGAATCCCGACTGGCGTAACTCGGGAATCAGCGCGGTAAAGACGGCGTCATACGGCCTGAAATCGCCACCCTCCGGTTCACCGGGGCTGTACCAGCCCGCGTCATGCGAAATCAACACGCGATGCAATAGGCCGCGATCTTTCATCGCCTTGAGACGGGTGACGTAGTCGAAGCGGTTTTTCGTTGATACGCCGTCAAACGAAACCCAGACGCCCAACCGCGCGGCGCGCGCGTGCAGCTGAAAATCGCGCTCGTTCTGTGCGTGAACCCAGATCAGCGCTTCGCCGGCCAGCCCTTCATCTTCGAGAATATCCAGCTCGTCATTGATCGCGCCGCCACCGCCGGTGTGACAGGCAATGGTCAACCCCGTCCGTTTGTGGGTTCGGCAGGCGGCGCGGAACAGTTTGCGATCGAGTTCGCTCAACGGACCGTTATTAACGCCGGTTTTGATGAAGCCGGGGCGGACGCCGGTATCGCCGATCCCCTCGCGCCATTCCTTCACCCACTCATCGGCGAGTTGATCGGCGGAGGCCTCGCGCGCGGAATCGGGAACGAATTTTTCATTCGCGGCGCCGTAGATCCCCGTGTTGGTCAGCAGGTGAAGATCGCTTTCACGCGCAAGACGAAGCAACAGGGCGGGATCGCGGCCAATGTAGTTGGGCGTACATTCAACCAGCGTCTTGCAGCCAAGACGGCGCAGTTTTCTCAGATGAGGAAGGATCACGCGGAACGCGTCGTCTTCATCATAACGATGCTTGCCCGTCTCCTTCCAGCCGATGAAGTCGACCAGCACATGTTCGTGCGAAAGGGTGACGTCCATCGAACGCGGCTCAATGGGCCCCATCACCGTCATGACGCGGCCCTGATGTTCGAGCGGCTCATCCGCGCGCGCGGCGAGCCCCAGCGCACACATCGCTCCCGCGCCGGCGAAGATGAATTCGCGGCGCGACGCCGCGCGGTGAAACCATGTTTGATTCGTCATTCCAGACTCCCTGTATCGGGTTTGATTTGAATTGTGCAACACTGTTGAGGCGGTATCGTCATGGAGGTTCGCGCGGTTGAAGCCGACGCCGTCATCATCGCGTTCTGTATCACCAAACCCGAATCGTTGAGCAGTTCAATACGATAGCCGCCCGGTTTGAGCAGATAGATTTCCATGCTCAACTCACGGGGCGATTCTCCAAAATGATAGACTTCAGCCGCAAAACGATCGTCGCCCGTTTCGATGACCAGCGCCGCGAAATCGCGAGGCGGGGTCAGCCAGCGAACCCGGTTAAGCGGAAAGTACCCAACGCCGCCCGGGTCTCCCGTCACCGTCGAATACAGCAGGGCTGGATCGGGTTCATCGATATCGGGCGCGTTTCCACCGTTCATTTCACGAGTTTTCAACAAGCCCGGAAAGCGCAACACGCGGTCGGTATATCGCACCTCGCTGGTGTAGCCCGCGAAATTGACCCGCAAGGCGCGGGCGTTGCGTTGAAGCCCGCGCGTTAATGGTTCACGATCGCCATGCAACAGAAAGGGCATGTATGGATCGCGCTCGCGTTCGAGCAATTCATCAAACTCATCGCTCCCGGTCAACAGGCGGTACTTGGCGGCGGCGTCCGCGATCGGCATGCGCCCCGCGCACCACTCCGCCGTACCCGGTTCAGCGCGATCCATCGATTCCGGATCACGCAGCGCGTCGAGCCGGATGCGCGCCATGCTCCGGATGGGCTGAAGATACCGGCCGTTCTCAGTTTTATACCAGGCCAGCAGGAGCGTGTTGGTCATCATGGTCATTGCGCTGGGCCACTGGTAGAGCGTCGGTTCGCTGTGATTGCGCGGGTCCCACCAGTGTTCGCCCAACCCGCCGATGGCGCCGTCAGGCCAGTGAATCGCGCTGGGGATAATTCCCCCCGGTTTTCCGCGTTCGGCGCGAGCGGTGGCGTCGACCCAGGTATCCATCCAGTCGCCAAACAGCCGCGTCAATCGTTCCTCTCCGCTCCGCTGCCATAATAATAACGCGGGCTGAACCGCGCGGGGATGATAGACGGTGTCGCAGGCTTTGGCGGGGTCGTCAAAACCGATCAGCACCGGCGCCCACCATCGCCACATCTCGCAATCGTCGCCCCAGCCTCCACCATACTGGCCGTCCGCCTGCATGCGGTTTTCGATCCACCAGACGATGATATCGGCCAGCCGTTCGAGACCTTCACGCTGGGCGGCCGCCCACGCCGGAGCGTTTGGCGGCGCGGTAAGCGTACGCTCCGGAGGAATCGGTTCTCCCAGAATCATGCGGGCGATGCGGTTTTCAGGGAAATCGCGGTGGAACGTCTCCAGCTCGGCGCGGGCTTTGTTGAGAAACGCCGCCCGTTGATCGGCGTCGTTCCAGATGTTGCCGGTTTCAAGCGTCACCCAGATCAACATCCGCGCCCGGTAAAGCCGGGTAAGCGGATAGAGCGGATCATCCGGCGCGAGGCCGAAATCAAAATCGAGATCGTCGCGGATATCGCGCCCGAAGTAGTCGAGCCGCTGTGCGGTATTCCATGTTTCGATGGCGCCGATCAGGCGTTCGGCGGACCGGCGGATGGATTCATCGTTCCCCCGGTCATCCCGAATCGCGCGCAACGCGCCGAGGCGATCCGCCTCGGCATCGGCGTTACCCGCGCGGCTGAACGCCTCGGCGAATCGATCCTGCGCCATTCCATCAAAACTGTTGAAACAGCAAAACATCAATCCAATCAGCAACAATCGCCGCATGCTGTTTTCTCCCCCGGTTTCATCACGCGATCCGCTCTGATTGTCTCGAATCGCCGAACCGCTTGTCAACGGTTCATTCACCGCCCCCGGTTTCCGTCCCTTGCGCATTCGTGGAATTTTTCAACAATGATATGAAGTTCAAATTCGTTTGGAGAGGAGTTTTCAACACGATGAATTCACGCATGATGAAACACGGGTTGACGATGATCGGCGTTATGCTGGCGCTGGCGATGACGCCGGCGTTCGCGCAGGACGCCTATCGGACCCAGGGCAACTGGCAGGGAGACATCAACGGCTCCGACCACGTTCTGCGGGCGCAGGTGGTCGCGCTGGGCGGCGACGATTACCGCGCGGTGTTTTTTCTCGACACCACCTTCCCTGAAAACGAACGCCTCAACGCCGCGGGCAAAGCCAGCCAGGGCGTCGTCTCGTTTAATGGCGACGGCGATCTGGGCGTCATGGGCGCCGCCGCGGTGAAGGGCGCGATCAAGTTCAGCGGTCAGGGCCGCGACCGGGTGGGCGAATTCACCGGCACGCTGAGCGCGGGCGGTAAAGACCTCGCCTTTTCGATGAAGAAAGTCTTCGTCAAATCGCCGACGCTGGGCGCCGAGCCGCCCGCGGGCGCGATGGTGTTGCTCGCCCCCGGCAAACCGCAGCTGGTCGACCAGAACTGGGACCGCCAGCCGCGCTGGGGCTATAACGACGATGACGGCTCGGTCTACTCGACCGGCAGCAACTTCGTCACCAAAGCCGAATACGGCAGCGGCAAGTATCACGTCGAGTTTTCCACGCCGTTTCAACCCTACGACCGGGGCCAGGAACGCGGCAACAGCGGCTTTTACGTGGAAGGCCGCTATGAGATTCAGGTGCTCGACAGCTACGGCGACGCCCCCGCCGATAACCTCTGCGGCGGCATCTATCAGCAGGCGGTCCCGCGCATCAGCGCCGTCCTGCCGCCGGGCGAATGGCAGACCTACGACGTGACCTTTCACGCGCCCGAGTTCGACGCCAACGGCCAGAAGACGAAAAACGCCGTCATCACCGTGGTGCATAACGGCGAGACCATCTTCGACAACCTCGAACTGAAGCACCCCACGCCGGGCGGCCTCGACGGGAAAGAAGCGCCCACCGGACGCTTTTTCTTCCAGGATCACACCGACAACGGCCTGCGCTACCGCAACGTGTGGTTCGTCCCCATCGACTGATCTCGATTCATTCTACGCACGAGAACGGGGCGGCCATCAGCCGCCCCGTTTTTGTATAAGGGTGAGCGGTTATAAAGGCTCATTCATCCAATACGGCTATTTTTTTGAGAAAATCCAAATCCTCTTTGTGAACGATGGGATTGTAATTGATATAACAGCCAAAACAGGGCGCGTCGCCACACTCCACCGAATCGCCCGCGAGCAGCTTCTCCACCAAATGATGAACGTCGGCGATCTTCATCGCGGGGCGATACCGCGCTATGTCGTTCGTGCCGCGATACGCCAACGTTCCATCGTTTCGGAAGACGAAAAACTCTCCATTGGTGCGCGCTTTCAGCGCCCTCGCCAGCAGACTGCGAGGATCGCGAATCATCGGCCAGCCCAGCCCCCGCTCCTCGCGTATTCGCTCTGAATCCTCCGGGTTGGATTTCCAGTTGGAATCCACGTCGAAGACGGCGATGCGGTCTTTGAACGAACTCGCCAGATCGGCCATCGCGGGATCGAGCGATTGCGCGTGAGGACACGAGGGCGACCAGAAACGCAACACGGCCACCTTGTCCCGCACCGCTTCGGTGATCGAAACAGGCTCGCCGTGATAGACGGATAGCGACTCGGGCGATCCATCCATCAAAGGCAGTCGCCTCGCGCCGTCCCCGGCGCCCGTTTCTCCGCCCCGCGCGGGAAGTCCGGCCAGCAGGACGGCGATCGATACAGCAAATGCGACGGTCAGTGGTTTATTCATACAGCGCCCAATCTTGAGCCCCGGATTGAAGGCGAGCCAGCACGTCGGGGATTTTCCAGAGCTCGAGTTTTTCTTCACGCTGGTATTGCATCATGATGTATAGCACGTCCCGTTCTTTCCAATAGGCGAAATACGCTTGATCCGCCACGGGCCATCGATAGGAGGGATTTTCAGGGAATACGGCGACGGGACGCGACTCCGTCGAACCAGGCGTGATTACCTCCGCGAAAAATCGATCCGGAGCATAACCCTCATGCCGCGCGCGCCTTCCAAAGAGAAAAAGTTCCCTGGATACGAAGGCTCCATAGTTAAACAAGCCGATTTTATCATCATTAATATCAAAAATCAGACTCACGCCACCTTGCGGCGTCACTTCAGCCATGTACCAGTGACGATATATTTCCTCTCTCGCAAGCCAAGGGAAAAACAGCGTACCATCCGGCAAAAAATACACCTGATCGATTCTATTAATTCTTACATCCATACGATCGCGAGGCGTGTAATCGATCGGTTGATCTCCCCCGCCAACATACTTTGTAACCAGGCCGTCCTGATCCGCCTGCATGATGTATAGAACATCGGCTCTATCGCCGGTTTCTCCATACCATTTCCCCGATCCATAAAAGAAAAACCGATTGGTTAGGGGAGAGGCAAAAGAAGGCGCTTCCAAGGAGTAAACTGGATCGGAAGAACCAGGGAGATACAGAGGAACCTTTGAAGCGATTCCCTCCTCGGAGATGGCGGTAATTTCCCATTCACCGTTTAAAAAATACACATCGTCCCGCGGAGAAAGCGCCAAATCTTCGGGATATATCGTAAGATCAATCGCGGGGCCTTCGTCCACATCGTAAGGAAGAATACCATTCCCGGCAATTCTGCGAAAAACGCCCTCTTCTTCATTATATTGGACAATTTCATCCATCGTGGCAAGATAAATATTGCCGTTTGAATCCACCTCCATCGCTTTGAAATATCCCGGGAAACCCGCCTGTTCTCCTTCTTTAAATAATGCAATTTGAATCGGTGTTAATAACTCCGCCCAGCCGTTTTCCAGCGTCCCCGCCATCCCCATGAGCAGCGCGATCAGAAACAACGCACGAGACATGATGTTACTCATACAGCGCCCAATCTTGCGCGCCGGATTGCAGGCGAGCCAGCACGTCGGGGATTTTCCAGAGCTCGAGTTTTTCTTCACGCTGGTATTGCAGCATGATGTATAGCACGTCCCGCTCTTTCCAATAAGCGAAGTACGCTTGATCCGCCACGGGCCATCGATAGGCAGGATTTTCAGGGAATACGGCGACGGGACGCGACTCCGTCGAACCGGGCGTGATTACCTCCGCGAAAAATCGATCCGGAGCATAACCCTCATGCCGCGCGCGCCTTCCAACGCAAAACATCTCTTTGGACAAAAAGGCGCCATACTTAATCATTTTAATGTTATCACCGCCAATATCGAAAAACAAACTGACTTCATCTTTCGGCGTTACTTCCGCCATATACAAATGGTCGTACAATCGGCTCTGTATTAAAATTCGTCCATGCCAAGCGAAAAACAGCGTATTGTCCGGCATTGAATACACCTGATCGGCCCCATCCACACTTACATCAAGACGATTGCGAGGCGTACGATCGATCGATTGATCTCCTCCTCCCACGTATTTGGTGACTAGGCCATTCTGATCCGCCTGCATGATGTATAAAACATCGGCTTTATCTCCGGTTTCTCCATACCATTTCCCCGATCCATAAAAGAAAAACCGATTTGTTTGGGGAGAAGCGAAAAAACGCGAAATCAGAAGGTATTGCGGATCGGACGAACCAGGGAGATACAGAGAGACCTTTGAAGCGATTCCATCTTTGGAAATAGCGGTGATATACCATTCTCCGTTTAAAAAATACACATCGCCCTGTGGAGAAAGCGTCAAATCTTCAGGTGAAACCGATAGATCTATCGCGGGACCGTCTTCAACATCATAGGGAAGAATACCATTCCCGGCAATTCTGCGAAAAACGCCCTCTTCTTCATTATATTGGACAATTTCGTGCATCGTGGCAAGATAAACATTCCCATTTGAATCCACCTCCATTGCTTTAAAATACCCGGGGCTGCCAACCTGCCCCCCTTCCTGGAATATTCCAAGATGAATCGGCGTTAACAACTCCGTCCAGCCAGACTTCAGCGTTCCCATCATCCCCATGAGCAGCGCGATCAGAAACAAAGCGCGAGACATGATGTTACTCCTATGATCTTTCTTTGTGGCTCCCTGCTTTCGCATGCTACAATTTATCACAACAGAGAAAGGAATTCATAAAATAATGTAAAAAGTTGTAATTTATGGACAAGTTCCACCAGATGAAACATCCGAAACAGACGCTCGAACACGGATCACTTGATGCGCAAATGCCTGTTCATATCCCCTATTTGCTACATAGATATGAGGATTCCAGGAAGATTGAGCGGTCACCGATGCTTGATTGAAAACGCTGCCAACATCCATGTGTACTGCCGTACCCGCACCGTCAATCCCATCTATAGGTGCATGCGATCCGTTATCATCAGCATACCATTGATCGACCGGATGATCCTCAACACAGGCTGAACCTAATGTACATACCCAAGGATTTGTGTAACTCCATTGCCAATAATAAAACACCCCATCGACCTTTTTATGATCCAAAGTAAGAACACCTGACTGTAGCCCTGATATGTTCGTATTTGAACTTGTTTCTGAAATAGACCCCACCGGCGAATTATCAACATACGCTTCAGCGGAATAATCATCAATTGTGTAAGATAATGTCTCGCCGTCAATTACGGTATCTACGTATATACAGGCGCCGCCTTGCACACACACTTTCCGGACGCTGGAATCACAGGTCCCATTCGAATTTGCCAAGGCAGTCTCTACTATATTGCAATCCAAGTCGACGATAATCCAATTATCCGTTTCCTCGTTTAATGTATCGACGTCCAAAGTATCCTCGATATGTCCTCCAGAAGAGCCCAGAGAAAAATCAATTTGCCATCCATCGTCAAACAAATCGCCGCCGGATGGATCGGATGGCTGATGCGCCACTGCTCCATACGTGGTATAGCAGGATTGGGCTTGCGCATTCAGGCTAAGTAATGAGACCGCAACGGCCGCGAGAAATACAACGATATGCTGAATGTAATTCATCATGTCAATCTCCCTGTTTTTATCGTTTATTCTATTCACTGATTGGATTTGGCGCGTTCCTCATGCTCACGCATGATTTCATCCTTCCGCTTCTGAATCGCCATATCGAATTTTTGAATGGCCTCCTCAGAGGGCCTCAGAACCGGTTCCACATACCAATTCTTCATTACATAGGATGAAACAAGAGAGAGTATTTTCCGAGTTTTCTCCCGTTTCCCACTCGCGGGGTTTTTTACTCGGGCGTTTTGATCCAGTTTTATTTTTCCCGCATTGGCATTGATCTCATCTTTAAAGCGTTCCATTTCCGAAGGAGCCGCGACTCGTTTGAATTCAGAAAGCAAAGGGTCGTCCGCCTTTTTGTACAAATACAAGACGATCGTTTCTTTCAATTCGTTTTCTTCATCGGACGTGACGATCTCTTCCGACTTCAATTGCTCAAATACCGAATCCACGAGCTCCGTGATCTGCGCTTTAATCACATTTCGAGACCCTTCATCAGGAAAGATCGGTCCGCCGCGCTTGGCCAGCGTTTCAACGCGCCCCCTGAAATCCTCCAAATAGCCATCGAGGTACATGGGATCGGGTTGCTTTCCGATGATGACGATCCGGCGAGCGATTTTTTTGATATACGCGGGAAGATAGTAAGACAGAGCCCGAAAGTTTTCATCACCGAGCGCGGCCTTGTATTCATCCAACGTAACCAGCAACCCCGCAGCGAAATTCTCCGCGTCTTTTTGCTCCCATGCCGTGCCGATATTCGCGGCTTCATGTTTGAAAATTCCCGCGAAATACGGAACGGCCTCGTCCAGATTTTCATTGATCTGCGCGTTTACGTCCGGAGCGGCGAACAGCGCCGCCGCGAGCAGACAGCCGATGACGAACGGGCTTCTTTTCATTGAATTTACGAATCCGAATCTCATTTCCCAATTTTCCTTTCTGCTAAAAAATTCACGCCAGAGAATATTTAAACTGTTTTATCCTCAAAAAAAAACTCGCGTAAATTTCTTGACGCGGGCTGAACCTGCACGTCTTGCATGAGGTTTTGCCTGTCATTTTTACAACTTGCTTAATTACCAGATGTTATGGATAAAAAATCCCCGTCACGCATAAAGGGGATCGATTTACACAGCACGGCATTCATTGAATTCAAACAGGGTGGGTTGAGAGAAAGAGGGTGGCGGATCAGACGGCTTTGGCGCGCACGCCCCACGCCAGCAGGCGGATTCCAGCGCGGGCCTTGCGGACGAACTCGTTCCAGTTGTGCAGTTCCAGCACGCGCCTCGCGATGTACCCGCCGCGCATGTAGAAGCGCTGATAGCCCCAGCGCATCAGGTTGATGAGCTCGTCTTCCGACATGACTTCGGTCCAGAGTTTGGGCTTGAAGTCGGGGCGCGGGTCGCGGGCGAACTCGCGCCAGTGGTCGTTCTGATAAAGCCCCACCTTGAAAGCGAGGCGGTAAAGCTCCGTCGCGGGGAAGGGCGTTGCGACGGAAAGATGGATGAAGTCGGCGTCGAGCCGCCGCGCGAACTCGATGGTCTCAATGGCCTGTTCGCGCGTTTCGCCGGGGTTGCCGATCATGAAGTACCCTAGCGTGGTCATGCCACGCCGTTTGGTTTCACGAAACACGTCGCGGGTGCGTTGCAGGTCGATGCCTTTTTTGAGCACTTTAGTAATCTCTTCCGTACCGGCCTCGACGCCGTAATGCAGACGCGAACACCCCGACGCGGCCATCGCGTCGAGCATTTTTTCGTTGATGGTGTTGATGTGCGCGCGGGCGTCCCATCGGATGGTGAGGCCGCGCTCGCGATACAGGCGGCAGATCTCCATCACGCGATCGCGGCGGATGGTAAACGTATCGTCATAGATGAAAATCTCGCGGACGCCCATGCGCTGGCAGGCTTCCATCTCATCGACCACGCTTTGAGGGCTGCGATAGCGGAACTGCTTGCCGAGATGAGGGCGGTCGCAGAAGATGCACTGCATGGGGCAGCCGCGGCTGGTCATCATCGTGGTGATGGGCGTCTCTCGGGCCAGCACCGAATAATAGCGGTCGACCGGGGTGAGATGACGCGCGGGCATGGGCAGATCGTCAAGCGACTGATTGAGCGGAACCGAGGGCGTCAGTTTCGCTTCGCCGCCCTGCTTGTAGCCGATTCCCGGTACGGTCGCGGGGTCGCGGCCTTCGGCGAGCGCGTCCATCAGCGCGGCGGTGGTCTCCTCGCCTTCGCCAATCACGATGTAATCGACCTGGGGGATGCGCAGCGTCTCGGTGGGGTAGATGTATACATGCGGCCCGCCGAAGACGACCGGAATGGACGGATCGATCTTTTTGACCAGCTTCGCCGTCAGCGTGGCGTCGATCACGGTGAAGGTCATCGCCTGAACGCCCACCACGTCGGGTTTGCGGCGGCGGATCTCCGCCTCCAGGCCGTCGTAATCGAGTTTGTCGAGGATGGCGTCGAGAATCTCGACCTGATGGCCGGTCTGGCTCTCGATAAACGCCGCGACGTATAACAGCCCGAGCGGCGGATACGCGCCGGTCTCCTCATCGACCACGCTGGGCACGTTGGTCGTGATCATGTTGAACTCGGGCGGTTGAATCAGCAGAATCTTCATCGAAAAACCGGTCATCCATCCCTTCGGCGCACACGCGCGGACTCATACTACAGCGACTGTCAAAAACACGTTCATTTTGAACCTTGGTACAACCCGCGAATATCACAAGGAAACCGTGAATTTCGCTTCGATGAATCTGAACGTAACTCTGGCAGCAAATATATATAGTAGCACATCAAACGCGGAAAACTTGACGCCGTCAAGGAATTTTCGCCGCGATGATACGGCTTCGGGTTTGCGCGCGGTGGAACTACTCTTTGTACGCATTTTCATGAAGGAGAGGCTCATGATCGAACGCTATACCCTGCCCGCCATGGGAAACATCTGGAGCGAACAGTTCCGCTTTGAAACCTGGCTGAAGGTCGAAATCGCCGCCTGCGTGGCGCATAACCAGCTGGGCGTCGTACCGGACGACGCGCTGGCCGAAATCAAAAGCAAGGCGAAGTTCGACATCGAACGCATCAAAGAGATCGAACAGACGGTCGATCATGAAACCATCGCATTTCTGACAAACGTGGCTGAATACGTCGGTCCGGCGTCGCGCTATATCCATTACGGCATGACCTCGTCCGACAAGCTCGACACCGCCACCGCGCTGCAACTGGTCGCCTCCGCCGATCTGCTGCTCGAAGATCTGCGCAAGCTGCATGCCTCGCTGGGCGAGCTGGCGAAAAAGCACAAACATTCCGTCATGGTGGGGCGCTCGCACGGCGTTCACGCCGAGCCGATCACCTTCGGACTGAAAGCGGCGCTGTGGTACACCGAAATCGAACGCCAGATCGGCCGCATGGAGCACGCGCGCGAAAGCGTGCGCGTGGGCAAGATGTCGGGCCCTGTGGGGACCTTCTCCAACATCGACGTGCGGGTGGAAGAAATCGTCTGCCGCGAGCTGGGCCTCAAGTCCGCGCCAGTGAGCAACCAGGTCATCCAGCGCGACCGCCACGCCGAGTATCTCTCGGCCATCGCGCTGGCGGGCGCCACGCTGGAGAAGATCGCGATCGAAATCCGCGCGCTGCAACGCACGGAAATCCGCGAGGTGGAAGAACCCTTCCCGGCGGGGCAGAAGGGCTCGTCGTCGATGCCGCACAAAAAGAACCCCAACCTCTCCGAACGCATCACCGGCCTGTCGCGCCTGCTGCGCGCCTACGCCGCCACCGGCTATGAAAACGTGGCGCTGTGGCACGAACGCGACATCTCGCACTCATCGGTGGAGCGCGTCACGCTGGCCGACGCGTCGATCCTGCTCGATTACATGCTCAACAAGATGGACTGGATCATCCGCAACCTGACGGTGCGGCCCGAGCGGATGTTAAAGAACCTCGATTCGTCGCACGGCGTGGTGTTTTCGCAAAAGGTGCTGCTGGCGCTGACCCGCAAGGGCCTCACCCGCGAGGACGCCTACAAGCTGGTGCAGAGCGCCTCGATGGCGGTGTGGGACACCGACTCGATGCTGATCGATGAACTGAAGCGCAACGAGGAAGTCCGCAAGGCGCTCAGCGAGGCGGAAATCGATGAATGTTTCAAACTCGACGACGTACTGAAAAACGTCGACTTCATCTTCAACCGAATCGGGCTGGAGTGAAAGCGAACAGGGCGGGTTCATTTGAACCCGCCCTTTCATTGCTTACTGCTTGGTTTGAAGCGCCTGATCTTTGATATATTTCGCCAAACTATTTTGCCAGTGAGATGAAGTATATTCCTGGTTCGTTCTAAGAATCTGTGCGTTGGGTAGACATGGAAACACGCGCTAACTCGTGTAATCTCAGTTTGCTGAGAACATAAGAAGCACGAGGGGAAGCGCGTGTTATTAAAGAGTATCATCAAAAAGACCTTAGGGCTC
>WGLV01000021.1 GCA_016125385.1 bacterium | reverse complement strand
TCTCTTTTTATGGGGATTATATTTTGACGATTGATCTGGCGTCCGGCGGCATGTCTGAAATCGGCCTCGATACTTTTGCGACATCACCGGTGGAATCGATTCATGATGGAGAATATTACCTTCGTGTTGATGGAGTGTTGTCTACACAGATTGGAGGTAGGTTGACTACAAGCGTCTTGGATAAAAACGGCAATGGAATTAAACAACTCGCGAATGATACTTCTGGACCTTGGTATTTTGTCGATGCGGTTAGATTTGGCATTGCCTCTGATAATACATTGATCGTCAACTCTGAAAAAGTAAATCGGAAATTTTCCATCGGTGATTTCGAATTGCTGGAAGAGCATTCCGCTCCGCCCGCGAGATTTGGCTCACCTTTCAATCAAACAGGAGAAAAATTTGTAACCCCGAGCGGAAACAACGTTCTTGAAATTGAATCCTTTGGAGAAAACTCAACAGAAGTTCTGTCCAATTTTTATGATATTAAGGCGGCTCAGGGAGTTGATCCACAAACCATTATGATTTCTGAACCTTCCTTGATCAAATGGTTCGACTTGGATGAAGGAATAATCAGAAGCCGTTTGCCGATTGAATCACCCAGCCGATTCGTGTATGTGAAAAATCTAAATTTATTGATTGCCTTCCGGTATATTATCAACCAGACTGGCTTGGTCTATGATGTAAATACAGGAGAGCAAGTGGGGACGCAGGATTGGCCCGAATTGCCCTGGTCGAACTTACATCTAATTGACGATGAACATGTCATTGTCGCCGCTGCGGAAAAAATCGTTTTCGCCCATACGATTGAATCCAATCAAACGATTTGGCAAGCATCCACACCTAAAAATTTGTATTTAAGAAGTTTTATGACAGATGTGAATCCAAGAGATACGAATTATGCCTGTATATATGCTGTTCTTAATACGGAACCGACTCAATATAAGATGCTTGAATACACAATCTATTCGGATGAAGTGCCTGTCGTCTGCAATTTGGATTTTGTACCTGCTCTGCTGAAATACATTGATGATGAGACAATTCTTATTCTATCAAGTGAAGGCGATGTTTATCTTGTCGAAAACGGTGAAATCAGCCTGTACATCAATACCGGCGTCAAAATTGAAGATCGAACCGTGAAAGTGATCTCGCCTGACGGAAAATGGCTTGTGCTTGATGATGAGATTTGGGATCTACAAAATAAAACCCAAATCCCGGATTTAAGTCATGAAGTAGGTTCTTTTGAAATTGCGGGCTTTACGGCGGACGGCGAAAAGATATTTTTCGTCCATGCAGACGATACGATTTCCGTCTGGGACGTCGATCGCCTGACCGGCATGACCTCGACTGTAAAAAATTCCATCGAGTATAAATAAACGGGGGAATCATCCTTAGGCAATCATGGCTGCTGAGCCGATGGATGCTGAAAGCATTGAGAAAGTGAAGAGGCCTGACTGGTAACAGAAACAGGCGGGCAAGTGGAAATGAATTTACGGAAAATTCCTGCGTGTATTCTCTGAAATGATTCCGATCTGATACAACTTCAGCGCCGCCCGCTGATGGCCTCTACGTGTTCGCGCACCACCTCGGGCGGCGACTGGGTCACCAGCGCGCTGAAGGCCCAATACACGAACAGTACGTCGTCCATATATCCCAACCCGAACAGGGCGAGGTCGGGCATCAGGTCGAACGGAAAGATGATGTACGCCAGCGAGGCGTAACAGAACAACTTCAGATGCAGGGGGACGCGCGGATCGTCGAGCAGCCGCGAAAACAACCGCAAAAAACTCGGCAGATGAAGCACGAAGCCCAGGATGGTCTTCGGCGAAAAACGGTTGGTCAGTTCGGCGATCTTTGAAAATTTCATGAGAAATAAAGTACGCGATTCCAGTTACAAACCCAAGCGCTGGCGCAGGGTGTTTCGCGAAATGCCCAGCAGCTTGGCTGATTTGACCTGGTTGCCGCCGGTCTGGCTCATGGCGCGGCGGGCGAGTTCGGTTTCAAGCCATTGGAAGACCTTGATCGGCTTGGTCTGCTGCTGCGAGGTGATCTGATCCCACAGTTCATCCAGCGCGGCGTCGAGCCCCTCGCGGATCTCGCCTTCCCGCGGCGCCGGGGCGGTCGATGCGGTTTGAGGCTGCGCCGAGGCGGGGGCGGGCGTTTTGTCGCGCGGGGCTCCGCCCGGTTGCAGGTGGCTCACAGTGATTACGCTGCCGCGTGAGAGCAGTAACGCGCGCTGGATCGCATTTTCGAGTTCGCGTACGTTGCCCGGCCAGGTGTGCGTCATGAGAAACTCTTCCGATTCCTTGGAGAGTTGCAGCGTTTCGTACCCGTCGCGGCGGGCGAAATACCGCGCCAGCAGGGGGATGTCGCTGCGGCGCTCGCGCAACGCGGGCAGGTGGATGGTGACGACCTGCAGGCGGTAATAGAGGTCCTCACGGAACTTGTTATCGTTAACCATTTCTGACAGATCGCGGTTGGTGGCGGCGATGATGCGCGCGTTGGTCTGGATGAACTCCTTACCCCCGACGCGCTGAAAACACTGATCCTGCATCACGCGAAGCAGCTTGCCCTGCGTCATCAGCGACAGCTCGCCGATCTCGTCGAGAAAGATGGTGCCCCCGCGCGCCTGCTCGAACTTGCCGATGCGCCGCTCATGCGCGCCTGAGAATGAGCCTTTCTCATGGCCGAACAGTTCGCTCTCCAGCAGGGTTTCTGGAATGGCGGCGCAGTTGATGGGCAAAAAGATTTCGCTTTTCCGCTGGCTGTGGCTGTATATGGCGCGCGCGACCAGTTCCTTACCGGTTCCGCTTTCGCCGGTAAGGAGCACCAGCGCGTCGCTGTCGGCGACCTTGCCGATTAGCTTATAGACCTCCTGCATGGCCGGCGACGCGCCGATCAGCACGTCTTCACCCGCCGCGAGGCCTTCTTCCGTTCCCCACACCACGGATTTCTGCATCATGCGCCGCGTCGAGAGCGCCGTCTGAATCACTTCCATCATGCTGGGCGGGTCGAACGGCTTCAACACATAGTCAAACGCTCCCAGCCGCGTCGCCTCAATGGCGGACGTGGTGGTTGAAAACGCGGTCATGATGATGACGGGAATCTGGCGGTTCTGCCTGTAGATTTCCTTCAACGTCGACAGGCCGTCCATGCCGCCCATCTTGATGTCCATGATGATCAGGTCGGGCGATTCATGCCGCAGAATCTCAAGCGCCTGCTCGCCTGACGTGGCTTTGAGAAGCGTGCATTGCAACGGCGAAAGAAAACGCCCGAATGAATAGTGAACGTCTTCTTCGTCATCGACGATCAGGATGGTCGATTTTCCAACCAGATGTTCGCTCAATGTGTTTGTCACCTTGCCTTGAAAGCGGTTTTTTTTATCACTACGCAAGTGTTTAAAATTATACACAGGCTCCGTGGATTGAGCCATTATCGAGCCCGTTTTGCGAGTATTTTTTTGAAATATTTAAGGAATTTAACATTTTTGTAACACGATTTCCCCGAAAACAACGGGCTGGTGGCCGGTCAATAGCCTGATTGACGGGCGCATAACGGATTCGCGCTTGACGGAAAGCGGTTTTTTTATCAGGATAGAATGACCGCCAATGACCGGATGGTTTGTCATTCGCTGGCGTTCAATTTAATGGGAGCCCTGATTGATGAACGATTCAGACTTTCATGATGAGGAAATCGAACAGCGCATCGACGACGATTTCGCCGAAGAGGAGACGACTGTGCAATCGTCGCGGCTGGGCGAAGGCGTCGATATGGAAGGGCGTCTGACGGTAAAAAACGTGCTCGAAGTGGCTGGCAAGTTTCGCGGCGATCTGCTGTCAAACAACTCCATCAAGGTGCTGCCCGGCGGCATGGTTGAGGGCAACGTCGACGCCTTCAACGTAACCATTGAAGGCGAGGCTCACGCCGACCTGATCGCTCGCAAGCGGCTTGAGATTCTCAAACAGGGCAAATTCGTGGGCAGCCTTGAGTTACAGCCTGAAGTGATCGTGATCTCCGAACACGCCCGTTTTGGCAAGGACGACGAAGCCGCCGAAACCTTCTACAAAACTTATTCCTCCACCTCGCCGAAAAAAAGCGATTAGATTTTTTACTTTCAGCAAATCCAGATAAACCGTGAGGGCGGGTTTGAAACCCGCCCCTGAATCCCGCCTGCCTCAACGACCAACGAGCGCGCTAAGTTGATGCAACCCCAATACTGGGTTCCGGACACTGTTGGCCTGCAACCAGCGGGTTGGCTTTAAGTTCTCCCCCCGAAGTCCGGGGGGAGTTAGAGGGGGGTTGAGCGTATCACGCAGCCTCCGCGATTCGTCGGACAACCCCCTCCTTCGCCTCCCCCATCTTGGGGGAGAGAACGCCGATCGATCCCGCCTGCCTCAGCGACCAGCGGGAGCGTTTAGTGCGTATAACCCAAAGACTGGGCAGCGGTCAATCTTTCAACCGGATCACCGCCAGCACCGGCAGGTGATCGGACGGATAAAAATCGCGGAACTGATTGTCAAGCACGTGATGGCTCAGCGTTTCAAAGCCGTTTTTGACGAAGATATAATCGATCGGGCCGCCTTTGCCGACTTCTTTCCAGTTGGTGAAAGTCGAGTCAGGGCCGGTGGAAGGCGTCGCTGAAATATAGCGCGTGTCCTGCATGGCGGGCGCGTCGCTTTCCAGTTTGCCCACCATGGTTTGGTACGCCTGGCTGTTTTCGTGTGAATTAAAATCGCCGGTTAACTCGACGGGCGAATCTCCCGCGATCTCTTCCATTTTCTTCAGAATCAGCTTGGCGCTTTCACGCCGAGCCTGTTCGCCGATGTGGTCGAAGTGAGTGTTGAACGCGTAAAAAACCTTACCCGTCTTGATATCGTGCATCTTGCCCCAGGTGCAGATACGGGTCAGTGCGGCGTCCCACGATTTGCTGCCGGGAACCTCGGGGGTCTCTGAAAGCCAGAAGTCGCCGTGATCCATCACGTGGAAGCGGTCTTTACGGTAAAAGATGCAGGTGTGTTCGCTGCCCGACTTGCCGTCTTCCCGGCCAACGCCGAACCAGCCGTATTCCGGCAGGCGTTCCGCGAGATCGTCGATCTGGGTGCGCAGCGCTTCCTGGAGGCCCGCGATGTCGGCCTTGTGAATCTCGCCGATCATGGCGGCCACGTCCCCGCGCCGCACCGGCCAGGGATTGGGGTCTTTGGGGTTGTCATAGCGGATATTAAACGTCATCACGCGTATGGCCCCCTCGGGCGCGTCGTTATCGGCGGCGAAAGAATGGCAGGGCGCCAGCAACGTCAGGGCTGCGGCGGCGAACAGACTCAGGGTGATAAGCGGGATTCGTTTCATCGCAATTCCTTCCTTTTATTTCAGTGGTCAAATACAGAGACGTTCTGAATCTCAGTGAATTCCAAACGGCGCTCTGGCGTCAAATATCGATTACCCCAGTCTCATGATGAACGATTTGGTGAAATCGAGCAGAACCAGGATGACGATCGGGCTGAAATCGATTCCGCCCTGCGCCAGAAAGGGAAACGCGTTGCGCGTCGCATCCAGCAGCGGATCGGTGATCGGCCCCAGAAAGCGTATGATCGGATTGTAAGGATCTTGTGAAACCCACGTGAATATCACGCGGACGATGATGAGCACTTCGTACAAGGTAACCAATGAGGCGATCAGACCAGCAAGTCCAGCCATGAATTCAATGTCTCCAGTTTTTTACTGTATCGTGCCATGACGTTGGGCGTTGAGCAATGTATGGCGGCGGCGAGGCGCAATCAGACGCCATATTCACGATCGCCGATTCGGCCCCGCCAGGCGTGAAGCCGTTTCGCCAACGTTTCTATTAACGATTGATATTCGGTCCGGTTAGCCAGATTCACGGTTTCATACGGATCGGTTCTCAGGTGATAGAGTTCTTCACCGCCGTTGAGATACACGTTGTATTTGTATTCGCGGGTTCGAATGGTGCGGATGGGTTCGCGCCATTTCTGTTTGCCGTAATATTCGGCGAAAATCTGATCGTGAATCTCGCCGAGCGGATCGCGCCATAACGCTGCTAGATCCACGCCGGGCGGGGCGATCGGCCATTCGATTCCAGCCGCGCCAGCCAGAGACGGGGCGAGATCGACCAGGCTTGTCATCGCGCCGCACTCGGTGGGGCCGCGTTTCATCGCGCGTGGATACGATATCGACAGCGGCACGTTCAGGAGTTCGTCGTACATACAGGGGCCCTTGAACGGCAGGCCGTGCTCACCCAGCAGGTCGCCGTGGTCGGATGAGTAGACGATCACCGTATCGTCGCGTTGACCTTTCGCTTCCAGCGCGTCGAGAATCGCCCCCACGTGGCCGTCGACTTCTTCAATCAGCCCCGCGTAAAAACTGCGATAGCGCAGCCAGGTCTCCTTGTCCCAGTGTAACGAGACCTTGCCCTGATCGCCGCGCAGAAAGCGGGTTTGCGGCTCGGGCGCGTTCTGCAAGGTTTCAGCCCCGCTGTGTGGCGGCGTGACGCCGGGGCGGATTGGCGCGTCGAGATGGGCCGGGAACCGGTAAATGTCGTGTGGGTTGATGAATGAAACCACCAGCAGCCAGGGGGCCTCGCCGCGTTCGCCGATCCATTCCACCGCCGCGTTCGCGAGTTCCTGACCGCGAAGATTGCGGTAGCCTGTGAAGCCGAACGCGTCGAGCCCGCCACCGTCATTCCCCAGGTGCCATTTGCCCAGATAGCCGGTCTGATAACCCGCTCGCTGAAAGACGTTCCCCAGATTCGGGGTACTGGTTTTCAGTGGAACGCCCATCGAGTTGGCGTCGACGTTCGTCACCACTCCCGTCTCGGTGGGGTAAAGCCCCGTCAGAATACTGGCTCGCGAGGCGGAGCATTGCGGCGTGGTGCAGAACGCGCGGGTGAAGCGGACCCCCCGCCTTTCGATGCGCGCGCGATTGGGCAGGCTGAGCGCGTCGCGGCCATAGCGCTCCGACTCCTGATCGGAGAGAATCAGCAGGATGTTCGGGCGGCGCGCGGGCGGGTCTTCATCGCAGGACGAAAACAGCCCGGCGGCGATCGCGGCGGTGGAATTTTGTAAAAAGCGGCGTCGGTTCAACATGGCGTCCTCGCTCCGGCGGAGTCCAAAAGCGCGGTGCTCGATCGAATGATGGAGAGTCTGATTCTCCCGTATCCGGCTTGATTTCACAAGTTTCGTTAAAGAAGGCTTCCGTAGCCTTCGTTAAAGATAACCACTGCTATAATTTAACTTGTGAGGGCGAATGATCCAACATTTGGTTGCCTGAAATACAAAATTGTGGTAAACAGTGTTTATAGAATGACGTATGGTACTCATCATTGGCGCGGCGTAGTCTCAATCGCCGCGTGGGCTGGCCGGGGGAGGATCCCATGTGGAAAAAATTTGATTTGACCACCACCGAAGACAAAGCCGGCGAGTTGACGCTCTATGTCGTCAACGTGAAGGGGTATCTCGATTCGAGCACCTTTCAGGACCTGCAGGATCATCTTCACCAGCTCATCGATGAGGGAAAATGCCGCATCGTCGTGGAATTCGGCGAGCTCAACTATATCAGCAGCGCCGGTCTGGGCGTGTTGATGGGCATGTTGCAGGAGGCGCGCGAGTGTGACGGCGACCTCAAACTGGCCAACATGTCGTCGAAAGTCAGAAACCTGTTCGATATGCTCGGGTTCTCCCGTTTGATTCATATTTATGAAGATGTCGAGTCCGCCAAAAAAGCCTTCTTGAAAGATGATGCCAACGGCTCTGAACCAACCCCGATGGAGGAGAGTTATTAGACGACCTGTCCGCCGCGGCGCCCGCGCCCGATGGAACCTGGCGTTACACGCTGATGTCTGAAAGCGCCCCGAAGGCCGCTTTCCCAAGGGAGGTGAGGCCGATGACTCGCGAACCTTCGCCCGCCGATCTGGCGATTGAAATCAGCGCCGACTCACGTTGGCTGCTTTTGGTGCGCGAGTACGTCAACCTTCTGGCGCGCCAGCTCGACCTCACCCACGAAGAAGCCCTTCAACTTGAAATGTGCGTGGATGAGGCCTGCTCCAACTCGATTCACGCGGTTCAAAAACTTCACGCCGACCCCGACAAATGCAAGGTCCGGCTTGAGTTGCGTCTGGCCGACGAGCATATTCGCGTCACCGTGATTGACTGCGGCGGCGATTTTTCCGAACATTTTCACAATGCTCTGCCCATGACCGGGCTTACCGACCGTACCCGCAAGCGCGGTTACGGCCTGCAGATCATCAAGACGCTGATGGATGAAGTTTCGTATGAACACGACCCCCACCACGGCAACCGGCTCCACTTCACCAAGTTCGTCCGCGTCGTCTCCGACAAGTGAGCGTTATCCATTGATCGTGGGGCTTTCAGGCGGAAGCGGCGCGGGCAAGACCACGCTGGCGCGCGCCGCCGTCTCTCAATGGCCTGAATTGACTCACCTGGCGCTCGACCGCTATTACCGCGACCTGACTCGAATGTCTCCGCGTGAGCGCGGCAAGGTCAACTTCGACCACCCCGGCGCGCTGGAGACCGAACTGCTCGCCGATCATCTCGGCCGCTTTCGCGCGGGCGAGGCCATCGACGCGCCGCTGTACGATTTCGCCACTCACACCCGCGCGGGGTATGAGCGTCTCGAGCCGGGGCCGGTGGTGTTGCTCGAAGGCACGCTGGTCTACGCCATTGAAGCCATCCAGCCGCTGATCGATCTTCGCGTATTTATCGACGCGCCCGCCGATCTGCGCCTGCTGCGCCGTTTGCGGCGCGACGTCACCGAGCGCGGCCGTACGTTCGAGTTTTCAGCCGATCAGTACCTGCGCGCCGTCCGGCCCATGCACCAGCAATTCGTCGAGCCGTACAAAACCTCCGCCGGCTGCGTGCTGGATGGAGAACAGCCGGTTGAATCGCTGATTCCCGAGTTGCTTACCCGCCTGCGCGCCTTCAAGACGCGATGACGCCTCCATCTTGCCCCGCGAGTTTGAATGACGGTATGATGACGGCCAGCGCCGAGGGGCGCACACAGGGTTCAACATGGCGAAAATACAAAAATCACTCGATCTGAAACTGGCGGATATCCACGCCAATTCCAACTCAAAAGCCTTTATTCTGGCCGACGCCAAAGACGCCGACATGGCGTTCGGCGTCTCCAGCCCGGGCCATCATTCGCCTGAATACCATCACGGCGAGTCGCGCTATCGAACCATTCAGGAATACCGCGAAATCATGCGCCAGGTGGTGCGTCAGGGGCTGGTCGACATCATGTTGATGTCGGCGAGTTCAAACGAGGTGCTCACCATTCAGGAGCGCCTGTTCGACGAATCGCATATCACGCCCGCCGCGCGCGCCAACGACACGTCCGATATCCACCTGCTGCGCGGCTCCAACTATACGTCGATGGCTTCGCGCCCGTTCCGCACCGCTACCATCGATCACATGCAATGCGGCAAGCATGAGTGCGCGCCTGAAGAACGCTCGCTGGGCTGCGACCTCGGGTTGTATTCACTCACTCTCAATAACGACCTCGAACGCGATCTGGAGATTCTCGAAGCGTACAAATCGTTCCGCGTCGAGGCCGAGGCCAAGGGTTTTCGCCATTTTCTCGAGATGTTCGACCCCAACCTGCCCGACGCGGTCGCGCCCGATAAGATTCCCGGCTTCATCAACGACGCCATCGCCCGCATTCTCGCCGGCGTAACCAGACGCGGCATGCCCATCTTTCTGAAGATCGTCTACCACGGACCAAAGGCGATGGAGGAACTCTGCGCCTATAACTCCGATCTGGTGGTGGGAATCATGGGCGGTTCGTCGGGTACGACCTACGACGCCTTCAAACTGCTCGCCGAAGCGCAGAAACACGGCGCCCGCGCCGCCCTGTATGGCCGCAAGATCAATAATTCCGAACATCAACTCGCGTTCATACGCTTTCTGCGGATGATCGTCGATGGAGACATCACGCCGGAAGAGGCGGTTCCCGCGTACCACGGCGTCTTGCAGAGCCTCGGAATCCGCCCTGAGCGCCCGCTGACTGACGATATGCGGATGACGGCGACTTCGTTCAGTTACAGTGGAAGCGCCACGGTGACCGTTCCGGCTGGCGCGCCCGCCTCGAAACCCGCCGCCAAACCGGTGGAAAAAACCGCCCCGGCTCCTGTCTCGTCTCAGCCGGTCAAAACCGGAGCCTGCTCACCCTTGCCGGGCGCCCATCGAGAACCCGACTTCGACAAGATGACGCGGCAGGAAAAACTCGAATACAACCAGCGCCGGCGCGACCGAATCTTCGGGTAAGTTATCGATCTGAAAGCCCGCTGAGCGGTGTTTCTTTCAACAATCCACGCGATTTTTTTCGATTTCGCTAGCCAATTCCCGCCCTCATCCGTTATATTTATATTAACCAATTTCCTGAATTCACAGCACAGGGGATCTCACATGAGCCAGAAGATGAAACCGCGCCGCGTGGTAGAAGCCGTTGTGGTGCTGTTCGTGCTGGGGCTGCTGTTCGCCGTCAGCCTGCCGCAATTCATGAACGCGCAGGTGAGCGCCCGCGCCGCCCGGTCGCTCAAAGACCTCGCGGCCATCGCGCAGGCGATGGAGGCCTACAACCTCGACTCGCCCAAAACCACACGCCTTCAGTTTGTTTTCATCCCCAGCGATTCCACGCCGGAATCATGGAGGCTCAGTGGAAATTCATTTACCTACACAATCAATACAGGCATGAGTATCGGGTCGTCGCAGGCGTATATTCAATCCGCGTCATTCACCCCCTATTTAACTGAAATCCCTGAGCCGCCCGCCTATTACGCCATGCCCCAAAAAATCGAGTTGGCCGGCCGCTACTACGTTGCCGATTACGGCTGGCGCAGTCAGGATTATCAAATGAAGTTCAAAGCGGGTTTCAGCATGCAGATACCCGGCGGCCCTCTCAATCAACCCGATTGGCTGCGTCTTGAAGCCAAAGAGCCGCGCCCATACGTCGGAATCGGCTGGGGGCCGTGCCTCGACGCGCGCATTTTGCATCTGGATGAAACGATCGCTCATACCAATCGCAGGCTGTCGGAGACGGATCACCCGCATTATTGGGTGTCATACGATCCCACCAATGGAATCTGGAGTCATGGCTTTGCGATCCACCAGTCGCCGCCGGGAAAATTGATGGGGCGAATTCAAATGTTGAAATCGATGGCGGAAGACGCCCCTGAGTTGAAGGAGTATATGGAACATAGAGGGCGTCGGGATATGGAGTTATTGTTCGTCGATTGGCCTTACCCGCCTCGCCCCGGCGATCCAACCCCGGATGTCGGAGGCCTTTTCATGCCTCACATGATGCGAATACAGCGAGGCGAGACGCCGCCGGCGCCGGTTTCTGAAAGCGGCCCGCAACCGGAAACGCCCTCGGCGAAGCCCTGAAACCGTGATGATCTCATTCCCAAACCCCCATCGCTTTCGCGCGTGCCCGCTGGCGCCGCTGGGCCCCCGGTGATACCATACGCTCGATGATGAGCGCAGCCGAACCGACGCCGCAGGCGATCGCCTCCTTCTACCATTTTGAAAGCCGTCCGGCGGGGTCCGTCTGGACGCTGGAGGAGTCGTACGCCTACTGCAAAACGCTCACAACCTCCCATTACGAAAATTTCCCCGTCGGTTCGATGCTGCTGCCGCGCGCCAAGCGCCGCCACGTTTACCCCATCTACGCCTTCGCCCGCGTGTCGGACGATTTTTCAGACGAGGCGCGCTATGAGGGCCGCCGTCTCGACCTGCTCGACGAGTGGGACCGCCGCCTGACCGCCTGCGTCAATGGTGAAGCATCCGACCCGATCTTCATTGCGCTGGGCGATACCTTGGAGCGCCTCGATCTGCCCGTGCAACTCTTCCGCGATCTGCTTCACGCCTTCAAGCGCGATTGCACGGTCAAGCGCTACGAAACCTTCGACGACGTGGTCGATCTGTATTGTCGTTATTCCGCCAATCCGGTGGGGCGGTTGATTCTGTATCTGTTCGACTACCGCGATGAAGAACTCCACGTCATGTCCGATCACATCTGCACCGCGCTTCAACTGGCCAACTTCTGGCAGGACGTGGGCGTCGATCTCAAAAAAGACCGTGTATACATCCCGACTGAAGAGATCAAGGCGGCGGGATATTCGCTCGACGAACTGTTCGCTCATGTTTATGACGAGCGTCTGGCGGGGCTGATGCGGTCGCTGTGCGAACGCACGTGGAACCTCTTCGATCGCGGGTATCCGCTGGTCGAGCGCGTTTCGTTTCCGCTTTCGGCTGAGTTGCGCTTTACCTGGATGGGAGGCGTGACCATACTACGGCGAGTGCTGGAGAATGACTGTAACGTGGTTGAAAACCGTCCCACGCATTCCAAGTGGGATTTCATACGCCTGGCGTTGCGCGGGCTGGCGCCGATTCGCGGCGTCCGCGCGCGCTGGGGTGAAGAGATCCGCCGCGCCTGCGGCGCCGGGCGGGAGCCGATATCGTGAGCGTGGCTGACGCGGTACGCGAAAAAACGCAAAAGAGCAACACGAATTTTTATTATTCGTTCCTCTTCCTGCCCGAAGAGAAGCGGCGCGCCATGTTCACCGTCTATTCGTTCTGCCGCCATACCGACGATCTGGTCGATGAGATTCCCGATGCGGGCGAGGCGCGCCGCGCGCTTGACGACTGGCGCCGCCAGCTCGACGCCTGTTACCAGGGCGAAGCCTCCGACCCCATCCTGATCGGCCTGCAGAAGGTGAATCAGCGCTTTCATCTGCCGCGCGAGTATTTTCATCTGCTGATCGACGGCTGCGAGATGGACCTCGTTCTCAAACGCTACCCCACTTTTGAAGACCTCAAAAAATACTGCTACCACGTCGCCAGCGTGGTTGGGCTGATCTGCATCGAAATTTTCGGCTATCGCTCCGAAACCGCCAAAGACTACGCGGTCAATCTGGGCATGGCGCTGCAACTCACCAACATTATGCGCGACGTGGGCGAAGACGCCCGCAACGGGCGCATTTATTTACCCGCCGAAGACCTTGAACGCTTCGGATATTCCGAGGATGACTTGATGAAAGAGACCTACTCGCCGAACTTCGTCGAGCTGATGAAATATCAGGAACAGCGCGCTTCCGGCTTTTACGCCGAAGCGGCGCGGCTGTATGAACGCCGCGATCACCCGTTTCTGTTTCCGGCTGAAATCATGGGGAAAATCTATCACAGCCTGCTGCGGCGCATCGCCGCCGCCGACTATAACGTGTATGAAACCCGAGTGCGTGTGCCCAATCCGGTCAAAATGGCCATCGCGCTCCGCATCTGGATGACCGCCCGGCTGCAAGGCGCCCTCTCATGGTCGTAGACGTCGTCGTGATTGGAGGCGGGTTCGCGGGCGTGTCGGCGGCGGTTCAACTGGCCGACGCGGGTTTGCAGGTCTGTCTGCTCGAACAGAAAGAGCATCTCGGCGGGCGGGTGTATTCCGTTCCCCATCGCGAAACCGGAGACTGGATCGATAACGGCCAGCACGTGCTGATGGGGTGTTATCACAAAACGATGGCGCTGTTGCGCAAGTTGAAAACCGACGGCGCCGTGAACTTTCAAAAGCGCCTCGAAGTTATTTACCGCGGGCCCGGCGGTTTGTATGACGAACTGCGCTGCCCCGCGCTGCCGGGGCCGTTGCACCTGCTGGCCGGCCTGGCGAACATGAAGACGCTGAAGCCCAAAGACAAGTGGGCCGCGGTGAAATACGGCCTGGCGTTACGGACCGCCGGGCCGCGTAAAAACGAAACCGTACACCAGTTTGCCTCGCGGATGAAACAACCGCTCGCTTTACGCCAGCGCCTGTGGGATCCGATCGCTCTTTCCGCGCTGAATGAAGAAACCTCCGTCGCCGACGCCAGTCTGCTCGCCGGGGTTATGAAGCAGGGGTTCATGGGCGCCGCTCGCGATTCGCGCATCGGTCTGCCGGTCAGGCGGCTCGCCGCGCTGCATGGCGAAGCGGCGGTTCGCTATCTCGAAGAGCGCGGCGGAACGGTTCGGATGGGCGAAAAAGCGGCCTCGATGGAATGGCGCAACAACGAACTGCAGGCGGTGATGCTGGCCAGCGGCGAACGCCTGCCGTGCCGGTTCGCGATTTCAGCGGCCACGCCCGAACAACTGCGCAAGGTGCTGTTGCGCGCCGGGCTGGAGACGCTCATCCGCCTGCCTCAGCTGGGCGAGTCGTCGATTCTCAGCGTGTACCTGTGGTTTGATTCACCCATCGCCAGCGAGGCGTTCTGCTGTTTACAGAACTGCACTTTTGAGTGGGCGTTTCACCGCGCCAACTTCATGGAAGCGGGCGAGCATTCCAGCGCCTGCGTATGCCTGGTGGCCAGCGCCGCGCGCCGCCTGCAGGGGCTGACGCGCGACGAGATCGTGCGCCGCGCCATGGATGACCTGCAACGCGTGTATCCCGATTCCACGCCCGCCGCGCCGGTGCTTTCATCGGTGTTCTGGGAGCCGCGCGCCACCTTCTCCTGTACGCCCGCCAACGAGGCCAAACGTCCTCTGCCTCCCACCGCATTGAAAAACTTCTTTCTCGCGGGCGACTGGACGCAGACCGGCCTGCCCGCGACCATCGAGGGCGCCGTGGTGAGCGGAATCAACGCCGCCCGTGAGTTGCTCTCCTATAAACGGAAAACCGAAAAAAGCCGCTTTTAAATTGATTTGAAATGAGAATTCGTCAGAGGCAGGCGGGGTCGTCGCGGTAGATTTCGATCACTTTTTTGATGATGTTGGTGGTTGAGCGGTCGTCCTTGTCGATCAGGTGAATCTTCCCGCCATATTCAGCCACGATGGGCGCTTCGAGCAGGTCGTATCCATAAGTTGAATCCTTGACGTGAACGTCCGGTTGCAGTTCCCGCACGAAACGCGCGCTTTCCGGTTCGTCGAATATCAGCACCATGTCGACGTAACGCATCGCGGCGATGATCTCCGCGCGTTCCTGCTGGGGAACGATGGGGCGTTTTTCGCTTTTATAGGCTTTTACCGATCGGTCGCTGTTGAGCCCCACGACCAGCAGGTCGCCTTGCGCGCGCGCCGCCCTCAACAGGCGGATATGCCCGGCGTGAACGATGTCGAACGTCCCGTTGGTGGAGGCGATGGTCAGCCCGGTGCGGCGCGAGTGATCGATCAGCGGCTTCCAGCGCGCGGTTTCGTCGATATGGAAGATCATGGCGTGTCTCCGTCGTTGTTGGATGGACCGGGGAGCCCGTGGTAAAGTTGAATGCCGGTTCGCTGCGCGCCGCGTCTGGACGGCTGGACGATTTCGCGGACAATGTAGCACGGTTTGAATGGAAACTTCATGCTCTGCATTGTATATATCCACAAAAAAAGTAAGGAGTAACTCGATGAAACGGATGATGCTTGTGATGGCCGCCTGCCTGATCGCGATGGCGTCCGTGGGGACCGCGTTTTCAGAGACGAAGGCGATTGAAAAATCGCAGGAATGGTTTCAAGACGCCAAATTCGGCATGTTCATCCATTGGGGCGTCTACTCGATCCTGGCGAAGGGCGAGTGGGTGATGAACAATGACAAGATGACCATCGAAGAATATGAAAAACTTTATCCCCAGTTCAATCCCGTCCGTTTCAACGCCGATGAATGGTGCAGAATCGCCAGAGACGCCGGCATGAAATACATTACCATCACGTCAAAACATCATGATGGTTTCTGCATGTATGATTCGAAATTAACCGATTATGACATCATGAACACCCCGTTTGGCCGCGACGTCATGGCCGAATTGAAAAAAGCCTGCGACAAGTATGGCTTGAAACTCTTCTTCTACTATTCGCAACTCGACTGGCATCATCCCGATTACTACCCTCGCGGCCGCACCGGACAGGCCAGCGGGCGGCCCGACTGGGGCGACTGGAACCGCTACCTCGATTATCACTTCGGCCAGGTCCGTGAACTCTGCACCAATTACGGCGATATCGGTGGAATCTGGTTCGACGGCTGGTGGGACCGCCCCGGCGCCGATTGGAAGCTGAACGAGCTGTACTCCATGATCCATGAACTGCAACCCGGCGCGTTGATCGGCAACAACCATCATCAGAAGCCTAACCCCGGCGAAAACTTTCAGAATTTCGAGCAGGATCTGCCCGGACAGAACACCGCCGGCTTTAACGAGGCCGATGTCAGCCATCTCCCGCTCGAAATGTGCATGACCATGAACCATTCATGGGGCTATAACCAGAACGACCACAACTTTAAATCAACGGAAGAGATCATTCACTACCTGGTGAACGCGGCCGGGTTGAACGCCAACCTGCTGCTCAACGTGGGGCCGACCTCGCTGGGTGAAATTCAGCCCGAGGCGGTCGAGCGTTTGCGTCAAGTGGGCCAGTGGCTCGATAAAAACGGCAAAACCATCTACGGAACTCGCGGCGGCCCGATCGGCAAAGCCGATTGGGGAACATCAACCATTGACGGCGAAACGCTGTATCTTCACGTGTTTTCGTCTCCCGGCGGAATGATCACCATCCCCAACATCACGGGATACGTGATCAAATCCGCCCATCCCTATCATGGCGCCAGCAAACGCCTGCGCATTATCAACGGCGGCGAAAGCGGCGCGGTCTTCGTGCCGGACGACCTTCTTGAACCGGTCGATACCATCATTCAGGTCAATCTCTGCAAGAGTAATCGGGCGCTGTAGGGTTGGTCCGGCTGAAAAATATTCTTGCGGGACGTTTCTAACGTGGCCTGAACACTGTGGACGTTTTATTTTCAGGCTGGAAAAACTATACTGAGCGTTCCATTTATTCGTAAAAGAAAAAACTCAGACGAAGGGTTCATCATGGCGTATCCACTCACGCGTGACATCGATGTGCTTAAAAAGCACGCCAACCAGATCCGAATTCATAGTTTGAAGATGATCGCCAAGGCCAAATCGGGGCATCCCGGCGGCTCGCTCTCCATCGCGGATATCTGCTCCGCCCTGATGTTCGGCGTGATGCGCCATGATCCTCGCACCCCGCGATGGGCCGATCGCGACCGCTTCATCATGTCGAAGGGCCATTGCGTCCCGGCGTGGTATTCGGCGCTGGCGCAGGCGGGTTATTTTCCTGAAGAAGAACTGATGACGCTGCGGGAATTCGGATCGCGTCTGCAGGGACACCCCGATTGCGCCAAGCTCGATTGCATTGAGGCCGCCTCGGGTTCGCTTGGGCAGGGCATGTCGATCGCGCTGGGCATGGCGATGGCCGGCAAGATGGACAACGCGGACTGGCGGGTCTATTGCGCTATCGGCGACGGCGAATCGCAGGAAGGCCAGATCTGGGAGGCCGCCCTCGCCGCTGGAAAATTCGGCGTCGATAACCTGACGGTCGTGCTCGATAATAACAACGGCCAGATCGACGGCTACGTTAACGAGGTTATGCCGCTCGACCCCATCGACGCCAAGTGGCGCTCGTTTAACTGGCATGTCATCGCCATCAACGGCCATGACATGGAGCAGATTCTGGCGGCGTTTGACGAAGCGAAACAGACCAAAGGCCGCCCCACCCTGATCTGGGCCAAAACCATCAAGGGGCAGGGCGTTTCGTTTATGGCTAACAATTACACCTGGCACGGCAAAGCGCCGACCGCCGAGCAGTGTGAGGCGGCGGTTAAAGAATTGTCGGCGGCGTAAAACCAAACCAATTTATCGAACGGGAACGAGATCATGGCAAGTGTGGCATCAAGACAATCCTTCGGACTCGCGCTGGCTGAACTGGGCGAGAGTCATCCCAACATCGTGGTGTGTGACGCCGACCTCAGCAAATCGACGATGTCGTGTCACTTCGCTGAAAAATTTCCCGAGCGCTTTTTTGAGTTCGGCATCTCTGAAGCCAATATGCTGGGCGCGGGCGCGGGCATGGCGTTGACCGGCAAGGTTCCTTTTGTGTGCAGTTTCGCCTGCTTTATCTCGGGGCGCTTTGATACCATCCGCATTTCCATCGCGTATTCGCGCGCCAATGTGAAGATCGTCGGAACGCACGCCGGCGTGGGCATCGGTGAAGACGGCCACAGCCAGATGGGCCTCGAAGACCTCGGGCTGATGCGTTCTCTCCCCGGCATGGTGGTGATCCAGCCCGCCGACGATATCGAAACCCGCCAGGCGGTGAAATTCGCCGCCGAACATCAGGGCCCGGTTTATCTTCGCCTTACCCGCCAGAAACTCGATGACGTCAACGATTCATCGTACGAGTTTCAAGTCGGCAAGGGCGTTACGCTGGCTGATGGCTCCGGCCTGACGCTGATCGCCACCGGCGGCACCGTGGCGCACGCGCTCAAGGCGAAAGGCTTGCTCGCCGCGCGCGGCGTCGACGCCCGCGTGGTGAACATCCACACCATCAAGCCGTTCGACGCCGAGCTCATCGCGAAATGCGCGCGCGAAACCGGCCTGCTCATGACGGTGGAAGATCACAGCATCATCGGCGGCCTGGGTTCAGCCGTGGCCGAGGTCATCGCCGAGGGGGCGCCCGCCAAACTCAAGCGCTGGGGCGTTCTCGACGTGTTCGGCGAATCGGGCACGCCGGAAGATATGTACCGCGCCCACAAGATCGACGCCGAAGGCATCGCCGAAACCGCCGAGCAATTCGTGGCCAACGCCCAGGGCTAGTATTCAGGTTGTGCGCTTCAAGCGCGCCCGTTGGGCGGGCAGTGCCCGCCGCCCGGTTTTGGGTTGTACGCATCAAGCGCTCCCGTTGGTCGCCGACGCAGGCGGGATCAAAAGGGGTTTCCTCCCCCAAAACGGGGGAAGTTCAAAGATTAACAGGGGCGGGTTTATACCCGCCCCTGCTGTTAAACGCCTTTTCTGATTCTGATCGGTCTGAAAAAACATCCCTATCCAATCAGGGAATCCCCTCATGACGTTTTCGTTTGAATGTACATTGCGTGAACTCCACACCCGCGACCCCTTCGGGCTGTCGCGCGGAACGCGCCGCGCGGTAAGCAATCTGTTCATCCGCTGTGGAGAAGGCCTTGGCGAAGGCGCGCCCATCTATTACAAGGGGCAGAACGCCGAAGACATGCTGGCTCTGGCGCGTGCGCTGCCGCCGGACCTCGCCGCCGCCGATCCAGCCGAAGCGGCGAGCCTGGTGCTCGCGCGTCATCCGGGCGAAACCGCGCTGGCTGAGGCGGTCGACCTGGCTCTGTACGACGCATGGGGCAAGCGCGAAAAAAAGCCGCTGCATGAACTCTGGGGGCTCGATTCCACCGCCGTACCGCTTTCATCGTTCACCATCGGCCTCGATTCTCTGGATGTCATGCTGCAAAAAATCGAGCGGGTTAACGAATACCCCATCATTAAAGTCAAACTCGGCGGCGTGGACGACGTGGCGATACTCGAAGCGATCCGTGAGAGATCGAGTCAGTCGATCTACATCGACGCCAACGAGGGGTGGACGCTCGACGAAACCATTGCCCGCCTGCCCGAACTCAAGCGCCTGGGCGTCGAGTTGCTTGAACAGCCGTTGCCGCGCGCCGATCTCGATGGATATGCGCGGCTGTTCGAAGCCAATCGCACCGGAATCCCACTTTTCGTGGACGAAGGGGTACAGGGGCCTGAAGATGTCGAGCGCTGGGCGGGCCGCGCTGATGGAATCAATGTCAAACTGGCCAAATGCGGGGGGCTGGGGCCGGGACGCCGCTGCATCGAGCGCGCCCGGGCGTGCGGGTTGAAAGTTCTGCTGGGGTGTATGCTGGAGAGTTCGCTGGCGATTTCAGCCGCCGCCCAACTGGCTCCGCTGGCTGATTACGCCGATCTCGACGGCGCCGCCTTGTTGAGCGATGACCCCTTCGAGGGAATGCGCATGGAGGCGGGCCGGCTGACGCTTCCCAACCGGCCCGGCCTCGGCGCGGTGGAACGGTCTATTTAAACACCGAATCAAACCGTTTTTTCGCGGTCAACGGGCCGATCAGCTCAACGAATGTACCGTCGGGGTCTTTGATCAAGACGAACATATCGCGGCCTGAGAGTTCAATCGGCGTTTTGCCCAGCATTTTGACGTTGTTCTTCTTGATCCGGTCCAGAATCGGCTGCAATTCAGTCACGCGGATGGTGAGATACTGAACGCCGGTATGGCTGTGGATGAAATCGTTTTGCTGCTTCTGGGCTTTTTCTTTAAATTCAATCAGTTTCAATTGAGTCGCATCGGCGCCGGGCCCGAGTTTAAACACGCGCACCGTCAACGGCAGCGAATCGGTCAGGCCCGAGCGTTCGCCAAAATCGGCGTCGACCGAAAAACCTTCATATTCCGTAAAGCCGACCACGTCCTTATAAAATTTGACCGAGGCGTCCATGTCGCTCACGATCATGCCGATCAGGACGGTCTTGCTGGAAAATTCATCGGGAGCCGCCTTGGCGAGAGTGGTGAATACCATCAGAAAGGCGCTGAGCAGGGCGAGTCGTTTCATGATACCGGTTCTCCTGAAGATAGGTTGGATCGAAATAGGTCCATTGAATCATTGAGGATATCAGAGGCGCGCGCGTGACGCAAATCCACTCTTCCGGTAAGCCCCCTTCATCAACGCTTGGCGATTCCGCTTCTTGAGGGGACAATGAGAGAATCACCGGCCGCCGCATGCCCCGGCGAATTTTGACAGCCTGAATCCGCTTCGGTATACTGAGCCGCGTGATTCTGTGAAAGACGACGAGACGACGAATATGAACGCCGCATCCAGATGCAAGGTCAAAATCGTGGGCGCCACCGGGTATTCCGGCGGCGAACTGATTTCGCTGCTGCTCAATCATCCCCGTGTTGAAATCACCGCCATCACGGCGTCGAGCGTGACCGGCCCCGAGCCGATACACACCTTCTGGCCGGCGTTGCGGGGGATGGTTCCCGTTCCGGTGACGAAAGAGGTCCCCGGTGAAGGCGGCGCCGAGGTGGTGTTCGTCTGCACGCCGCATGGAGCGGCGATGGAGATCGTCCCGGCGTATCATCAAACCGGATGCGTGACCATCGATCTTTCCGCCGATTTCCGCTTTAACGACCCCGCCGAGCGCACGGGCTGGTATGAAGGCGAACACACCGCGCCCGGGTTGTGCGCCGAGGCGGTGTATGGCTTGCCCGAGCTGTTTCGCGGCAAGGTGCGAGGCGCGAATCTGATCGCCAACCCCGGCTGTTACCCTACTGGCGCGATTCTGAGTCTCTATCCGGGGCTCAAATCGGGCGCGCTTAAACACGAGGGCGTCCATATCAGCGCGGCTTCAGGCGTGACCGGCGCGGGCAAAAAACCCAAACAGAATCTACATCATCCCGAGCTCGATCAGAATTTTTACGCGTACCGCATCGGCAAACATCAACACCTGCCCGAGATCGTCAGCGTACTGCGCCGTGCGGTCGAAAAACCGGTTTCGCTATCGTTCGTGCCTCACCTGCTGCCCTTGCAGCGTGGAATTTTTTACACGATCTTCGCGGCGAAAGCGAAAGAGATATCGCTGAAAGACCTGTGGGCGCTATATGACGAGGCGTATCGGGGCGAGCCGTTCGTTCGTTTATACCCCTTGGGTGAGACGCCGACTCTGCATGCCGTGCGCGGCTCCAATTTCGTCGATATTTCGCTGCATCAAGACGCCGTCACTGGCGAGGTGATCTTCGCTTCGGCGGAAGACAATCTGGTGAAGGGCGCGGCGGGGCAGGCGGTGCAGAATATGAACGTCCGCATGGGATTCCCTGAAACGGAAGGGCTTTTACCCATCGCGATGCAACGCGAACCGGATTGCGTTTGTTCCTGACCGGGACGATGCCTGACCGGGCCGCGATCTCCGGTGAATTCACGAAAGGGAGGGCGACGTCAGTTGTGGGAGGAGAAGGCCTCTCGCGGATCTTTGAATCGATTTGATACCCTGCAACCAGCGGTTTTCAACGCGCCGCGGCGTTCCACGCCGGAATAAGAACGTTGAAATCCTCAATCAAGACCAATCAGGGGAGACTGGAAGCGAAACAATGAGATTGTCGATCACCCGAGCGGCCCTGACATTGAGCCTCTTTTGCCTGTTTGTCGGTACATCGTATGCTTATCGCACGAAAAACGATTTTTCACCCGCCAACAAACCAGAATTTGAACTGCTGGCCTCCAGCGAGAGCCACGCGCTGATCCGTTATACTCGTCTTGAAGACCCGTCGTACGCCAATCGGGAGTCTTCGATTTACGTGGGCGTTCCCGTTGGCGCGACGGTGGAAGTGCAGGCTGTTGGCTGGAATTTTACGGTCGATGGCCGTGATGGCCGATCCGTTCCGTATATAAAAGAAGAAAACAATCCGGCATCATCCGATGACGGCGCCGAATTGCTGAAAGACGCGATCGAGACCGCCCGCAAGCAGTTTCAGGAACTCGATATTCTTGACGTATCCGTCAAACCGTCGTCCGACGCGCCCAACTCGGCCACCGAGCCGGCCTACAAGCGAGACAAGGTTAACCTTGCCTGGGTGGTGTTCGACGTCCGTTGGACGGAAAACGGCGCGCCCGCTCCATCGCAGCGATCCAGTCTCGACGCGGGCTATTCACGCCTGTTCCGCGAGATGTGCATCAATGGCGCCGATACGCCCGGGCTGCGCCGCAAACGCTCGATTTCTGATGAAGACGCGGCGGCGGGCTTCGCTCCGGCCGTGTTGCAGTATGATGAAAACGCGCCCGCGCCGGGTTGGATTGAAAAAGACCCCGCGCCTCGAACCGATGGCGTCCGCGTGTTGACGTCTGGCGCCGGCGTGGTGGCGGTCAGACCGATCGATCTTAAAAAGCAGGGGCTCGACCCCGCTGTGGTTAAACTCGACGAGGTGCGCGTCTGGCTGCGCGGCGTTCAGCAGCCCGCCGCCGTTCAGGATGAGAATGGCGACGGCGTGTTGAATCAGAAAGACGCCGTCTATTTTTTCAGCAAGGCTTCCGACTCGGCTTTTACCCAGTACAGCCAGTATTTTCTGACCTGGTCGCCCAATCCCGAGCCGCCGTTGCGCATCGAACCCCAGGAGGCGCGGGCCGCGCAAAGCGGAGAAGAAATCGTCCGGTCGAGCCTTGAAAAGGGCGGCGACAAAATTCTCGTCAAAAAAGGGCTGCGTTCGTTTGACTGGTACGCCATCCAGATGAAAGAGCAGGATACCGTCATCCCGCTCGCGCTGACTGGAATCGCGCCCCAGGGCGACATCGTCATCAAGATCGACACCTATAACAAAATGCGCGACTTGCCCGGCTTTACGCTGGAACTGGCGGGCGAAAAAAAATACTTCCACGCCCGGCCTGAAGAGGCGACCACCGCCGTCTTCGTCGTCCCCGCCTCGGGCGTGGCTGAAAACGCCACGCTGGCGGTTCGGCTCGACAAAAAGCCCGAACCCGTCGATGAGCTGGCCGCCGGCGGCAGCGATAAAGTCGGCGATATTCCTCACCTGTTCTTCGATCGATTGACCGTCGATTACCCGCGCACGGTCAGCCTGTTGCAGACCCCCATCGTGGTCGAAAGCGGTGAGAACCGGCCCGCCGCCTTTCAGCTGGGCGTGGCTCGCCTGACGACGCGCGTTTCAGCCAGCGTATTCGCCGTTAAGGACGAGCAATTGTCAGGATGGCTGCGTCTTCCCGTCATGCAGAAAGACGAACCCGTTCAGGCGCCCGGCGGCGACTGGGATTTTCTCGTCATCGAGCGCGACGATCGCGTTCCGCGGCCGTATACCGTCGATCTCGATTACCCCTCGTCGCTGCATCGCGCCGATCAGGGGGCGAACTACCTCGTCATCGCCTATCACAAACTGCTTGAGAGCGCGCGCGTGCTCGCTCAACACCGCGCGGATGAAGGGTTTTCCGTTCAGCTGATCGACGTGCAGGACATCTACGATGAATTCAACTATGGCTACCCCGACTTCGACGCCATCAAGCGTTTTCTTCAATACGCTCAATCGCGCTGGACGGGATTGTCGCCCGAGTTCGTGGTTTTCGTCGGCGACTCATCGTGGGATCACCGCGATAATGAAGGCGGCGGCATGACCGACCAGATCCCCACCTACGCGCCGCTGAACGATCCTCAGCGTTTCGCCTCCGATGAATATTACGGAATGTTGTGGGGCGCCGGCGACGATTATTATTACGACGTGATCCTGGGCCGCATCTCGGTGCGCACTCCCCAGGAAGTCTCGAACTACATCCAGAAGGTGTTGACCTACGAATACGACGCGCCCGTCGGCCCCTGGAAGGCGCGCAATCTGTTCATCAGCGACGACTCGTTCGAGCGCTACGCCGCCGAACAGGCGCGCGACAGCGTACCGCCGTTTATCGAAAACGCGTTCATCGATCAGATCGAGTATCCCGAGGTCACCAATCCGTATCTGTATCACCGCTTCGTGCATGACGACTCGCCCGAGGCGAAGGAATACACCAATAAAAAATATTGCCCTGAATGTACCCTCTCCATTCTCGATCACATGAATCAGGGCATGCTGCTGATGCAATACATTGGCCACGGCGGAAACCAGTTGTGGTCGCATGAGCGCATCTTCTACGGAACCGAGCGCCCCACCAGCAACGTCCTCGAGCTGCAACCCAACGATCGTTTTCCCTTTATTCTCAGCTGGTCGTGCCTGACCGGGTTGCTCAATTACAATCGTCCGCCGTTTCACGTCTGCCTGTCTGAAGAACTGATGCGCTATCCCGATCGCGGCGGCATCGCGGTGTGGGGACCCAGCGGCGGCGGAACCACCGACCAGCACATGATTCTCTCGCATACCCTCATGCGCCTGCTGTTTGAAGACGGCGTCACGAGGCTCGGCGAAGCCACTACTTTCTGCAAAACCGAGTTCATGCAGACCTACACCAATACCGACCTGGTCGATCAGTACATTCTCTTCGGCGATCCGGCGGTCGAAATCAATCAACCCGAAGAGCATCTCAATGTCAGCGTCGATCAACCTTATTACTATGCGGACGAAGAGCAGCAGTTCGCCGTCAGCGCGGACGACATCACGTTCACGACCGGTATGGCGATCGTCTCGATGTCGGACGGTCACGAAACCGTGTACGAGAGCAAACCGTTCGTGTTCGATTCGCTGCCCATTCGTCATACCTTCACCGGTCAGGCGTCGAACCTGAACGCTTCCACCGCCGCGATCCGCGTGTACGCCTGGAACGAATCGCGGCGCGCCGACGCGTGGGGCGCGGTGACGCTTCCGCTGTATGAACCGCAAATTGAAATCTCGGGCGGTGCGGCCAGCCGTGACGGAAGTGAAACCGTCGTTGTATTTCAGGCCGCCAACCCGACGCGGTTCCCCGTTCATCAGGCCGAATGCAAACTGCGCATCGATTCCGGCGAGACGCAGTACGTCTCCATCGCCGATATCCCCGCCGAATCGACCGTTGACGTGGAATGGCGCGGAGAAATCCCCGAAGGCTCTCGCTTTGCTTTCGTCAGGATGGAAGACGATCCATACCTCGGGTTGAAATCGGTCCGGGGTAAAGATTCGCTGCGCGTCATGCTTGATCAGCCCGATTATCCCGTTACTCCGTTAACCGGCGCGGTGAGTTTTAACACGAATGACCTGATCGAAGGCTCATCGGTTCGCATGCGTCTGCCGTTCGTCAACACCGGCGATTCCGGACCCGCCAGCCTGAACGCATGGTTGACCGGCCCCGGCGCGGCTGATGCGGTACAGAGCGTTACGCTGGAGCCCAACGTCGACAAGTCGCTTGACTTTATCGTCCAGTTGCCTGAAGAAGCCGGAACCGCGAGTTACGTTTTGAATGTGACGGCGGAGGGAGGCTACGCGAAAGAGTTCCCGATGGCGTTCGAGGTTCTGGGCAAGCCCGACCTGGCGTTGGCCGAGGGCGATCTTGTGATTAAGCCCGATCGCCCCGAGGTGGGGCATACGGTCTATTTCAAAACCAACGTTTATAACGTCGGCGACGGGTCGGCTGACGACGTGCGCGTCGAAGCGTTTCTCGGCGATCCGGCTGAGAAAAAACGCCTGCTCCCGTTTCATAAGTCGCAGCGTTCGGTGATCGACCGGCTGGAACCCGGCGAGCGCAAAGAGATCGAACTGGTCTGGGATCCGGACGCGTACGACGGATTGGGCGCGAACCAGATTTCCATCGTCGTCGACCCCAATGATGGAATCAAAGAGCTCGACGAGACCAATAATCGAATCACCACTTCGGTGAATCTGGCCGGTTTGCCCGATCTTCAGGTCGACGCCTGGCTCGATCATTCGATGGAACTGGGCGATCCGAAACCGATTCCCATCTGGGGCGATCCTCTTCTGATTCACGCCCGCACTCGCAACATGGGCGATTCAGACGCGACCTATGTCCGGCTTTCGCTGATGTTGAATCAGAATGAACTGATCCATTTCTTCGACCGCGTGCCGCGAAACGTCGTTGCTGAAACGGAATTTGAAACGCCGCTGGTCTCCAGCAAAAACACGCTTTCGATTGAGGTGGATAAATACGACCTGATCGCTGAAAAGGATGAAGAATCGGGCGAGAACAATAACGCCTCGCTGGTCAAACGGCTCGACGTCAAACTGCAGATGCCCGCCGCGCCCATCGTCAATCGTGAACGGGTCTACTCGGTGACCGATCAGGACCACTTCACCGCCGGTGAGATGGAGTTCCTGACCTTTGACGAAAAACTCGAGGGGCTCGTGCTGATTCCCGGCGTGATGGAGTTTCGCCAACGCGTCGCTCCAGCCTTCGTCGCCAATCAGGACCTTTTTGGGTTAAGTTCGTCCAGCGACAAATGGATGTGGTTCACCCGCTTCAATCTGTTCGTCACCCCCACGGGCAAAGATACCGTCCTTCAGGCCAGCCTGCCCACGCCGCAGGGGGTGTATAACACCTCCGTCAGGCTGTACAGCTCGGCGTATGACAAAGGCGAATCGGCGAAAATCGCGGTGAAAACCGCCAACGATCAAGAGTACAAAATCATCGAACACGTCAAAGACGGCGGCGATGATGGTTTTTATTCGCTTGGCGCCCAGCGGCTGCTCAGCGATTATTTCACCATCGATTTCAAAGCCGTGCCGGGGCCATATTCAACCAGCGTGTCCGATGTGCGCTTCATCCGCGCGCCGGGCGCGCCCGTCAGCGCGCTCTACATCTCGCCGCTTTATCCGGCGGAAGGCTCCGGCGGAAAACCGGCCGTCATCACGTGGGACGCCGACATCCCCGAGACGGCCTCGCTTCAACTCTGGGGGCGCTGGGTGATGAGACAGCCTGATGGCTCGCTTCAGTACTTCCCCTGGGCCAAAAAAACCGAGGGCGCCGAGGGTGAAATGCGCATCAGCGGCCAGGGCGACTATCTCCAGTTTCAGGCTCAGTTCGGCCTGACCGGCGCCGATTTCGTCTCGCCGGTCATGCGCGATGTGGAGATTCGCATCCCCGCGCGTGAAGCCCGCGCCCGGTAAATGCGTTCCGCCCGCCCGGCTGAAATCGCCGCCGCGGATTGACGCCGGGCGCGGTTCAGACTACTTGTTATAGGGTGAAAACACGCCATCTGGAGGGGAGACCGGGCTTTGGCATCGATCGATGTGGCGGCTTATATCAACCGGGGACGCCAGGCGGTGAAAGACGGCGAGTTTGAACTCGCCGACCGCTATTTTCACCAGGTTCTGGCTCAGTTTCCATCCAATGAAGAAGCGCTCGACGGTCTGGAAAGCATCGAGGTCGAACGCGCGCGCCGTAAAAGCACGCCGGTTGGCTGGTGGCTCAAATACCTTTCGGGAACCCTCGCCCTGCTGGCCGGCCGGACCGAGCCGGCGTATAAATCGTTCAAGTTCATCCACCGGGTAAAACCCGATCACGCGGGGGCGGCGTTCGCCCTCGCGCGATGCGCTGAAAAACTCAATCATGCCGAAGAGGCCTGTGAGCTGTACCAGGCCGTGCTGAAACTCAAACCCACTCATCAACCCGCTCTGCGCGCCTGCGCTGAAACGCTGGTTCAACTCGGCGAGCATGAGCGCGCAGCCGAGATGCTGCAACGGTTGCATGCGTTGCGCCCCGGCGATGACAAAATCGAGCACCGCCTGCGCGATGTCGCCGCTCTGGCCTACGCCCGCGTCGGCGTGCCTGAAGATCTCAAGGCCCGGCGCCGCGCGATGGAAAAAGAAAAGCTGGACGCGCTCGATAACGAAGAGTTTATGGAAAAACTCGACAAGATGCTGGCCGCGTATAAGGCCTCGCCTGATAACCACGGCATCGGCGTTGACGTCGCCGCTCATTACATAAGCGGCGGCCACCTCAAACAGGCCGAAAAAGTGTTGGGGCTCATTCTCGATAAAAATCCTCACTTCGAACCGGCTCAGCGTGAACAGGCGCGCCTCTGGCGGCGAACCGGCGATCTGGAAATCTGCCTCGGGCTCTACAAAGACCTCGTCCGCGTTCACCCGGAAGACGCCGGCCTGCGCGACGAGTATCTCGAAGCCGAAATCGCCCACATGAACGAATTGAAAAACAGCGGAAAACTGACGCCCGAACAGTTCCGCCGCCTCGAAACGCTCAAGGTCGAGCGTGAAAAAACGCGCATCGAGGTGTTGGAGGGCGTCATGCGCATGCACCCCGAACGCCACCTCGAACGCGCCGAACTGGGCGAGCTGTTGCTGAAACATGGCCGTCTCGACGAGGCGATCACCGCCCTTCAGCGCCTGATTCACGAGCCGTCATGGGCGGGCAAGGGATTCTTTCTGCTGGGGCAATGTTTTCGCGCGCGGCGCGACCTGCCGCTGGCGATTCAGCAGTATGAAAAATCGCTGGAATTCTTCAAGAATAAAGGGTACTCTCACGTCCCCACGCCCGAGTTGAAAGAAGCCTATTACTACCTCGGCCTCGCCCGCGAAGAAAGCGGCGACAAGGCCGGCGCGCGCGAAGCCTACGGCGCGATCTATTCATACGACATCAACTATCGCGACGTCAAAAAACGCTACGAAGGCTCCGCCTGATCGGTGCGGCCCGCTGACCGGGGATGCGATGAGTCCAACTAAAACGAGTCCGCCGCGGCGGGGCTGACGTCCTCGGGTGAAGCGCTTTGCGAGGCGTCGGGCTTCGGTGAATCCGGCGGAAACGGAGCGGGTTGATTGTGCATGTTCATTCCGCTGTTGATATCAGGCAACGTATTCGACCATGCGTCGACGAACGCCCCCAACTCCATGGAGTTGATCCTCTCAAAGTTGGTGAGAATCAGATCGCGGTTGGGGTGAGCGCCGTTGATGTGCGTCTTCATCTCCGCCACGAACTCGTCGCGCTCAAACACCCCGGCATTGATGTTTGAATGGGGATTTTTCTTCTCCTGCTCGCGGATGCGCTCCTGCATTTCCGTCATCCGTTTCAGATAATCCTGCGCCTTGCTTTTCAATGCGTCGTCGTCTTCGTCGAGCCATGAGATGATTTCAGACGCGGTTGATTGCGTATAAAAAATAAACTCGTTGGGCGACATCTCTTTTTCGTCCATCGCGTCCAGTTCGGTTTCCGTCGCGTCGATGAACGATTGCGGCAGGCTGGCGAACTTCATGGCCATCCGCAGGCCCGAGGGGCGTTCGGTTTGCTGATCGCCCCGCGCCATGTCGAACAACCAGCTGAAATGATCTACTCCCGCCTGATTCGCCGTTTCGCGAATCGAGAGATAGTCGTCAAAGCGGGCCGGGTCCATTACGCCGTTATCGGGCGGCGTGAACGGGTAGGTTTCGTTCATCTCCTTCACGCGGCGGGTCACTTCGTCGATGCGCGCCGTAAACTTGCCCATTTTATTCAAAAAGAAATAACAGCCGCCGCCCGCTACCAGAATCAGCAGGACGAGTACGCCCAGGCAGCCGCCGCATCCGATGAAGATCCATTTTTTCGCGCTCATGACGTCCCCCCTCGCAAGCTGGTTTTTTACAGGCAGCCAGCATAATCTTTTTGTGTAAAAATCTCAAGCAAAATCGAGATGCCGAGGCTCCGCGCCTGTTTACAGGCGATGGGTTGATATCAAGATATGACTGGCTGTGTCTGCGGAAGGAGCCCTGAATATGACGGCGGTAAAACGATATGGAATCATCAGCGATACCCACGGCGCGGTGCACGCCCGAATAAGTGAAATCTTCCACGGCGTCGAGGCGATTCTGCACGGCGGCGACGTGGTGGGCGGCGAGGTGTTGCGCGCGCTTGAAACGATCGCGCCCGTGTATGCGGTGGCGGGCAACTGCGATGCGCCGGGCGAGACCCTTCCGCTTACCCGGGTGGTTGCGCTGCCTTTCGGCCGGGCGGGGCTGGCGCACGGACACCGGTATTCCCAGTCGAAAGAGACGCGCCATCGCGAGATGTTACGCGATTTTGAGCGCGATGGGGTGCGGCTGATCGTCACCGGACACAGCCATCAACAGCATCTGGAGTTCATGAAAAACGCGTTTATCGTCAACCCCGGGGCCGCCTCGCGCCCGCGTTTTAACCTGCAATCGTCCGTCTGCGTGATGGAATGGAACGAATCCACCGATCTGCTGCGTTTTGATTTTATTCCATTGAAATGGTGAGCGCGGCTATGGCTCCCACACCGATTGCAGCGTCTCGAACATGACGGGGTCGTATTCCTGCAGTTCGGCGCGGACGAACGGGTAAAAGTCGTTCACGCCGTAAAACGCCTCGGTGCATTCCGCGAAATATTCCTGCTCGTTTTCCAGCGCGTAGGCTCGTTTGTGTTCTCCGTTATACAGCAGAACCGATTCGTACAGATGCTCGCGCCTGGCATGCTCGAACGCCTGCTTGATTCCCTCGTGATCGTAGCCGAGAACCTGATGGTGATAGGCGTGCGCCATCTCATGCAGCACCATCGCGTACTGATGCTTGCTCCACTCAATGAAATTCGTCGCGTTGGCGATGTGGACGGCGCCGGCCATGCGCGGGTCGTGGCCGTGTTCGCGCAGCCAGTCGGCGGAGGGGTGATACACCGCCCCGGGGAACGGTTCGTGGTTCAGGTCGATCCAGATCGGGACCTCTTTCAGCCGCGCCAGCGGTCCATCGGGCAGCGCGCGTTCGATGTCGAGCAGTTTGGCGTCGAGCAGCTCCAGCGCGCGGCCGCTCAGCGCGGGCTCTCGCTCGACCAGCGCCCGTTCGACGAACAACGTCCATCCGCGAATCGCCCGCTGTAGGTGCTCGCTCTCCCCGCCGCCCTGGGCGAAAATGGCTAGGGGTAAGAAAAGAATGATCGATGGAAAGAAGAAGCGAGTCGTCATGGAGCGATGCCGATGAGTACCAGCGGAACAGCGGGTACGCCGCGTCCTTCTCGGATCAGGTTGTACAACTCGCCTTCATAATACGCTACGCCGGATGACATTTGCGATTGAAGCGATTTCATGGGGAGAATCTCGACGCCCACGTCGATCATGTCGCCGACGTAAAACGCGAGATGCTTGACGAATAGATCGAACGCCACAAATGCGTATTTGCCGAATTGAACTTCGACCGCGATTCGGTCTTTGACGAAATCCGTCTGGTTGTACGAATAGATCGCTTCCTGGCCTGCCTCTTCGATCTCCTGTTTTTGCTCGGCGGCGGACAGGTGAAGGGTTTTCCTGATCAATTGCGCGTCTCTGGTTACCCAGTACGAAATTCGTTTTTCTTCCCAGTGCTTTTTTTGAAATCCAGATTGCATTTTTTTATTCATGTCTTTCGGAGAATACAAAGTTTTCCCAATCATTCGTTTTTCTTTGGAAATTTTCGTTTTGCATTCTTCCGCATTGATTCCATAGATGATGGATTCAATTTCATTCCATAGAGAGGGCTTATGAACGAGAATGTATTCATGTCCGTTCAGGTGTGAATAGAATTCAACGATTTTCATGAATGCCCGCCGTTTGGTTTCGTAGGATCGTATACCGGTTTCCCCATGGGGCGCGTTCGTAATGTTCCTGCCTGAAGCTGATTAACTCGTTCCCAAGCGATTTTAACGTATTCCTTAACGGTGTCGCATCCATAACCGATTCTGTCATGCTTTGCGGCGGCGATTATACTTGATCCAACACCCATATATGGATCAAAAACGACATCACCTGGCTCGGTTAGCGCTAAAACTAGACGTTCAATTAATTCGACGGGGAACTGACACGGGTGAATTGTTTTTTCAACGTGATTGTTTTTCACGTTGGGAATCACCCATACATCGCCAGGATTTTTGCCGTCCGGATGCCCCGATAACTGTCCTCGTTTCGGACCTTTGAAATACTTTTTTTGAGGATACTTGGCGGGAATTCGAATGGGATCAAGGTTAAACGTGTACTCGTCGTTTTTTGTAAACCACAAAATGGTTTCATATCTGCCTGACAAGCGCTTTGAACAATGAAGTCCATGTTCAAAGTGCCAGACTATACGGTTGCGAAGGTGCAAACCATGCCTTTTGAAAATTGGGTACAGAATCACGTCGAGCGGAATTATTTCGCCCTTCTGAACGTGATTACCGATCTGCCAGCATATCGAACCATTCGGGTGAAGCAATCGGACGCATTCATCAATTACTCTTGTTTGCTGATCGATGTATTGATCGAGAGGAGAATTCTTTTCGTATTTTTTCCCGATGTTGTAAGGTGGAGATGTCACGATCAACTTCATGCTCTCGCAGGGTAAAGGACGCATGAATGACAAGTTGTCTTCACATGACATGAAAACAGCAGTTTCGGAAAAGAGGTTATAAATCTTTGCCGCAGTCAACGGTCGCATCTCCTCAATGAACTTTCGTTCACTCGATTGTAATCGCTTTTCTGAAATTGTAAATTCGCTTTCATGCGTGTTTCATGGCGCGCAGGCGCTTCATGACGTTGTTTTCACCCTGGCCGAAATAATCGTGCAGGGCCAGGTATTCCTGATACAGCGCGGAGTAGGTTTTATGCGCTTCGGCGCTGGGCTGATAGGTTTCATCGAGCAGCCGCGCCATCTTCTGAGCCGCTTCCGTGGGCGAGTCATACCCGCCGCCCGCCTTGCCCGCCGCCACCGCGCCCAGAATGGCCGCGCCCAGCCCCGACGCCTGTTGCGAGGCCGCCACGTAAAACGGCCGCCCGGTCACGTCGGCATAAATCCGCATCATCATCCGGTTGCGTTGCGGGAGCCCGCCGCACGCGTAGATCTCCGCGATCGGTACGCCCGATTCTTCAAACGCTTCGATGATGCGCCGCGTGCCGAAGGCGGTCGCTTCGATCAACGCGCGGTAAATCTCTTCGGGGCGCGTGGTCAGCGTCATGCCTAAAATCAGGCCCGATAATTCCGCGTCGACCAGCACCGAGCGGTTGCCGTTCCACCAGTCGAGCGCGATCAGCCCGCTCTGGCCGGGTTTCAGCGCGGCGGCGCGCTCTTCAAGCAGTTGATGCGGGCTGACGCCGCGCGACGCGGCTTCTTCATGTACCGAACGCGGCGCGCAATGCTCCACGTACCAGGCGAAGATGTCGCCCACCGCGGGTTGCCCCGCCTCATAACCGTAAAAGCCGGGCAGAATGCCGTCTTTGACGTAGCCGCAGATCCCCGGGACGTTGATTTTCTTTTCTGAAAGCAGCATGTGGCAGGTTGAGGTCCCCATCACCATCACCATGCGGCCCGACTGCGTCACCGAGGCGCCCGGCACGGCGGCGTGGGCGTCGATCACGGCGACGCCCACCGCGACGCCCGGCTTGAGACCCATCAGGGCGGCGGCTTCTTCGGTCAGTTCGCCCGCTTTGCCGCCCAGCGGCCGGATATCGTTCGACAGTTTGGTTCCGACCAGATCGCCCAGCCTGGGGTGGAGCCGCGCCAGCAGGTCTTTGGAGGGGAAGCCTTCATCGCCGCCCCACATGCCCTTATAACCCGCCATGCAGGCGCTGCGCGCTTCCTGGCCGCACAGTTTTTCGACGATCCAGTCGCCGCCTTCGATAAATCGCGCGGCGGCGTCGAAGGTTGACTCATCTTCGTCGAGAACCTGCCAGATTTTGGGGAAGATCCATTCCGACGACATTTTGCCGCCGTAGCGTTCGAGAATGGGGTCGCCCGCGTCTCTGATCGCCTGGGTGATCTTGTCGGCTTCGGGCTGCGCCGCGTGGTGCTTCCATAATTTGGGCCAGGCGTGGGGGCGCTTCCGCAAGGCGGGGTCGTTACAGAGCGGTTCGCCGTTCGCGTCGACGGGCAACACCGTGCAGGAGGTGAAATCGACGCCGATGCCAATGATCTCGTCCGCGCTCGCTCCGGCCGCTTTCATGACGGCGGGCACGGTGACGCGCAGCGTTTCGAGCCAGTCGTTGGGGTCTTGCAGCGCCCAGTCGGGGCCCAGCGCTTCGCCGCCGGGCAGGGTTTCGTCCAGTACGCCGTTCGCGTAGGCGTGTACGTGAGTCGCGATCTCTTCGCCGGTTTCCACGTCGACCAGCAGGGCCCGTCCCGATTCCGTGCCGAAATCGATGCCAAGCGCGTATCGTTTTGTCATGGCGTTCCTCCCGAAAAATCCAGTCGCTCATGAAATAGGTTCGTTCGCCGCTTATCCTATCAAAACATCCGAGTCTTCGGCAACGGAACCGGCGCGCCGGTTCGCCCTGGTCGGCGATCGTTTTGAATGCTGCTACAATGAACCAGCCGATGAAATGATATTCACGAGGTACTGGGATGATCCCTCGCCTGCTGGTTGTGGATGACGATCTCGACATCCTGAAACTGCTTGAAACTCACCTGACTCAAAAAGGTTACGTGGTCCGTACCGAAGAGAACGGCGAAGGCATGCGCCGCGCCATGCGCGAGGAAGAGTTTAACGCCGTGGTGCTTGACCTCTGCCTGCCCGACGGCGACGGCGTGTCGTTCATGAACGAACTTCATGAGATCGAACCCGACCTGCCCGTCATTATCGCGACCGCGCACGGCGGAATCCATCAGGCGGTCGACGCCATGAAACAGGGCGCGTATGATTTTTCGCCCAAACCCATCGATCTGCCCCGCATCGCCGCCTCGGTCAAAAACGCCGTCGAGAGCAGCCAGTTGCGCCGCCGTCTCAGCCTGCTGGAGAGCACGCGCCATACCCGCCTGTGCGGCATGATCGGCGGCAGCCCCGCCATGCAGGTGGTCTACCGCATCATCGAAACCGTCGCCCGCACCAAGGCGCCGGTGATGATCACCGGCGAAAGCGGAACCGGCAAGGAACTCGCCGCCCTCGCCCTGCATGAGTTGTCGTCGCGCGGCGAAAACGCGCTCGTCGACGTCAACTGCGCCGCCATCCCCAAAGACCTGCTCGAGAGTGAACTCTTCGGCCATGAAAAAAACGCCTTCACCGGCGCGGGCGAGCGTTCCATCGGCCGATGCGAGCGCGCCGACGGCTCGACGCTGTTTCTCGATGAAATCACCGAGATGGATTACAACCTTCAGGCCAAACTACTGCGCTTTCTGCAGGATTACTCGTTTTACCGCGTCGGCGGCAAAGACCGCATCGAAGTCGACGTGCGCATCGTCTCCGCCACCAACCGCGACCCGATGGCCGCCATCGAGGCGGGCCGTCTGCGTGAGGATCTGTATTACCGGCTCAACGTGGTTCACCTGCCGCTGCCGCCTCTGCGCCAGCGTGAAGACGACGTCCCCGAACTGGCGCAATTCTTCCTCAGCCAGTTCGCTAAAGAGAACGGCAAGCGGTTCGAGTCGCTCGCGCCGGAGACCATCGGGCTGCTCTGCGCGTATGATTGGCCCGGCAACGTGCGCGAGCTGCGCAACTGCATGAATCAGTCGGTGGTGTTGCATGACGGCCAGATGCTGGAACCGGGTATGCTGCCGCCCGATCTGCGTCAGAAAGCTGAAAAAGCCGCGCGGCGCATTCACCTCAAAGAGCCGCCCATTGATGAAAACGCCATTCTGCCCTTCGAAAAGGTCGAGTGCGACGCCATCCATAACGCCCTGCGCGTCACGAAGGGCAACGTCGCCAAGGCGTCCACCGCGCTTCATCTCAGCCAGGCGACCATTTACCGCAAGATTCGCGATTACGACATCGACCTCAACAAGTTGAAGGAATAACGAGCTCAATGAGCCCGTCTGGGCTTTGGGGCGATGGAAAGGCCGAGTCATTCGCATGCAATCCACCAGATCGTCAGAGGGATCGCCGCCGCGAGCAGCGCGCCGCACAAAAAACGCAATTTCCGTTTCAAGCGGCTCTCCGGCGGCGCTGACTTGAGAGTCCGGACGCCGTTGCGGAAATACACAAACGCGGAGAATAGCGGCGCGAAACCCAATATCCCCACGATGTATTGCGTACCCACCAGCGCAAACGGCAGAATCGAAATTCCAATTACAAATGAACCCGTCGCGCCGAGTATCAGCACGCCTGCCGAGACGGGTGTGCGCCAGAAACCCGCCATGCACGCCCACAGAACGCTGGTTTCCAGCAGGATGAACGAGTAACTCGGATCGGCGTAGTCGGAAAACAGAGTCAGAAACAGGTAGGGCGTGAAGGGAAACGGCGCGTCGCCCGCGCTCCCGTGAACGGGGTTTCTTCGAATGAACCAGAACAACAGTTCGTACAGGGCGATAGGATTCACCAGCAGAAGCCCGAGCGGCGTCAGTACCCCGAATATCCCATCGAACAGGTGCTGCAACGGCGTCGTTCTTTCTTCAAATTGCCGCCGCCAGAAACCGGATTCATAGTCATACGCCTCGTTAGTCATGTTGAATATTCCCTCCATGTTTCCGCGATTCGCTTCAAGGCGGCTGACTTTGTCCACCGCGTTGGTGTTGTGATCAAACGGCGATACACTATGAATAACGCGGCGCGCGTGTTCGTATTACCAATTCAAACGAATAATTTTTACGCGGGTAACCATGCGAGTTGAAAAAATCCAGGCGATTACCGAGAGTGCGGCGCGGCGCGACGAACACGGCGTCAAAGAGATCCCCTTCGAACTGGCGTCGGAGTACCAGCCGACCGGCGACCAGCCCGCCGCCATCGAGTCGCTCGCCGAGGGCGTGCTCGGAAAAAAGAAATACCAGACGCTGGTGGGCGTCACCGGCAGCGGAAAGACCTTCACCATGGCCAACGTGATCGCGCGGGTTAACAAGCCCACGCTCATCATGTCCCATAACAAGGTGCTGGCCGCCCAGCTATACAGCGAGTTCAAGGAATACTTCCCTAATAACGCCGTGGGTTACTTTGTATCGTATTACGACTTCTATCAGCCCGAGGCCTACGTCCCTTCCAAAGACGTCTTTATCGAGAAGGAAGTCACCATTAACGACGAGATCGAGCGCCTGCGGCTGGAGGCCACCACCAACCTGATGGAGCGCCGCGACGTGATCATCGTCGCCTCGGTGTCGTGCATCTACGGTCTGGGTTCGCCTGAAGAATACCGCGAGATGATCTGCCCCATCGCGGTGGGCGACAGTATCCCGCGCCAGCGCCTGCTGCGCCGCCTGGTCGATCTGCAATATCACCGCAACGACATGGACTTTCACCACGGAACCATGCGGGTGCGCGGCGATGTGATCGAAATCTTCCCCGGTTACGGCGAACACCCGTACCGCATCGAAATGTGGGGCGACGACGTCGACCGCATCCTCGCCATGGATCCGCTGACCGGCGAAGTGGTGGGCGAACATCAGCGCATCACCATCTACCCCGCGCGCCATTACGTCACCGCGCCCGAGCGCCTGCAACGCGCGGTGGGAACCATCCGCGAAGAGCTGCGCGAGCGCCTCCAGCAATTGCGCGGCGAGGGCAGGCTGGTCGAGGCGCAACGGCTCGAACAGCGCACCTCCTACGATCTCGAAATGCTGGAGATGACCGGCTTCTGCCAGGGCATTGAAAATTATTCGCGCCATCTCGACGGCCGCGACCCCGGCATGCCGCCCAGCACGCTGATCGATTATTTCCCCGACGACTTTCTGCTCATCGTCGACGAGTCGCACATCATGCTGCCCCAGATTCGCGGCATGTCGGGCGGCGACCGCAGCCGCAAACAGACGCTGGTCGATTACGGCTTCCGCCTGCCCTCCGCGCTCGATAACCGCCCGCTCACCTTTGAAGAGTTCTGGAACTCGATCAACCAGTCGATCTTCGTCTCGGCCACGCCCGCCGAGATCGAGGTCAAAAACAGCGAGAATATCGCCGAACAGATCATCCGTCCCACCGGTCTGGTCGACCCCAAGATCACCGTGCGGCCCGCCACCGGTCAGGTCGACGATCTCATCGCCCGCGTGCGCGAGCGCATCGCGCGCAACGAGCGCGTGCTGGTCACTACGCTCACCAAGCGCATGGCCGAAGACCTGAGCGGCTATATGCAGGACCTGGGCATCAAGGTGCGCTGGCTTCACTTTCAGGTCGATACCCTTGAGCGCGCCGAGATACTCGAGGGGCTGCGCGGCGGCGAGTTCGACGTCATCGTCGGCGTCAACCTGCTGCGCGAGGGGCTCGATCTGCCCGAGGTTTCTCTAGTGGCCATTCTCGACGCTGACCGCGAAGGCTTTCTGCGCGACGAGCGTTCGCTGATTCAGACCTGCGGGCGCGCCGCCCGCAACGTCGCCGGCGAGGTGGTGATGTACGCCGACAAGCCGACCAAATCGATGGACCGCGCCATCGCCGAGATGGAGCGCCGCCGCCGGATTCAGCTTGACTACAATGAAAAGCATGGAATCATTCCGAAAACCATCCAGAAGAAGGTGCGCTCGATTCTCGAGGCGCGCTCGGTTAAACGGCGCGAGACGGAGGAGTTGCTGTACGAAATCTCCGAATCGGTCATCGTCAAAACCCGCAGCAGCAAAGACGCCGTCGCCGAACTCAAACGGCGCATGGTGGAAGCGGCCAAAAATCTCGAATTCGAAAAAGCGGCGGTATACCGTGACAAAATCGCTGAACTCGAACAAGCCGGCATGGAGGCTCCCGATCGCGGCGCGCCGCAACGCGCGCCCCGTCCCGCCCCGCGCAAGCGCCGCCCGGGCCGCTGACCGCTGGGCTGTCCTCGCCCTGGCGCTGATGGTCTGCCTCGCGGCGCCCATGCTCGCGCGCGCCCAGACCGCCGAAACGCCGTACGCCGTCGCCGAAGTGCGCGCCGATCTGCCCATTCCCGATAACGACGCCGTCACGGGCGCGGCGTATTCGATTTACGTCCCCGGCGGCGAACCGCTCGAAGAACTGCAAGTCTCGTTCGAGATCGATCACCCCGCCGTTGAACAGCTGATCGTCTCGCTGGTTCATCCCGGCGGCGAGAGCATTATTCTGCACAACCGGACTCCGTCCGATGACGCGCCCTTTCACCCCGTTTACGATACGCTCGACGCCCCCGCCGAACCGCTCTCGCGTTTTCTCAATCGAAGCCCGATGGGCGAATGGAAACTGCGCGTGCTCGACCTCGTCGAGGGCGCGACCGGCACATTGATCGGCTGGGGATTAAAGGTAAAACCCGCCTCGGCGTTTCAGACGCCGCCGCCCACGCCGGTTCCATTGCCCGCCGAGCTGTTCGCCGAGCAAAGCCGCTTTACCGTGGGCGCGGCGGTTACGGGGGTCGAAACCGCCGACATGAACGGCGACGGGCTCGACGACCTGTTTCTGCTCTACAAAGCCTCTAACCGCGTCGACCTCTTCACTTCGTCCGGCTCGGGCCTGATCTCGATCCCGCTGAACATGCAGATCGACGCGCCCTCGCGGGTCGCGACGGGCGACGTCAACGGTGATGACCTGGTTGACTTCGTGGCGGCGTCGCAGGCCTCCGGGTCGGCGTCCGTTCACCTGACCGTGTTTCTTGCCAATGACGCGGGCGGTTTCGCGTCCGGCTTTCAGGCCGACGTATCGCTGACCACCGCGCTCGACGCGCTTACGCTGGTTGACGTGAATGATGACGGCGCGCTCGATCTGATCGTGGGCGGCATCCCCAAAATCTTCACCGGCGTCGGCGATGGAACCTTCAAGCTGGAGGGCGACCTGATCGGCCTTGGGCGGCGTTTCCTCGCGAAGGGCGATCTCGACGGTGACGGCCGCGACGAGTTGTTCATTACCCGCTCGCGCGGCGGTACGTCATCCAACGTCGATCCGTACATTCTGTTCAGCAGCCCCGATCTCAACTTCTTAAACGCGATCAAACTGACGCTGACCGATCCAACGCTGCAACGCGCCTTCGCCGCGCGCCCCATCGACCCGGCTCGGGTTGAGCTGGCCGCGTTCTCTCCCACCGGCGAGGTCGACCCCACGCTGTATTTCAGCCGCGTCCGCCTCGAAGACGATGGAAGCGTCTCGACCGATGAAGCGCGGCTGCCGGCGGGATCGGTGGGCTTTCCTCTACGTGCATACGACCTCAACGCCGACGGCCTCAGCGATTTCGTCTTTCCCGCGGCGGGCGGCGTGCGCGCCTTTCAGCGCACCGATGGCCCCACCGGCGGGCGGACGCAAACCGTCTTCAGCGTCGAGAACCCTGTCTTCGCCGCGCCGGGGCGTTTTTTCAGCGATGGCCGCGTCGGGTTGGTGGTGATCGATTCTAAGAATAACGTCATCGTAACGGCGTCGCTGCTTCAGCCGCTGCCCACCGCCACGCCGGGCGCGCCCGCGCCCACCGCGACGCCGTTTCTGTTTCCTCCCGACCCGACGGTCACGCCCACGCCTCAAGTCACTCCCACGCCGATGCGGCCCACGCCTGTCGCGGGCGATCCCGACCTCAACGGCGACGGCGTCGTCGACGCGAAAGACCTGCTCATCCTCATTCAACACTGGGGCGATGGAAAATAGCGTGCTGGCGGTTTAACTACCCTGATTTTGGAAAAAATCGCCGCTCAATCTCGTCGCAAGGGCGGATTTCAAATCCGCCCCCTGCAACCGAATGGTTTCATTTAGAATCACGAAAACACGAAATGAATGACACGAAAAAAGCAAACGGGCGCGTTGCAACATGCCCCTACAACCCGCCGTGTCTCGTGAATCAAACGCTCAAAAATTCTCCACGTCTCTCATTCCCCAAAATTCCGAAGACGGATATCGATCACGCATACGTCAGCAACCAGCGGGCGCGTTTAACACGCACCGCCCCAAAGACTCGGCCGCCGACACTGTCGGCCAGCGACCAACGGGAGCGTTGAAAAATTCTCCCCACGAAGATCGGGGGGAGTTAGAGGGGGGGTGAGCGCCTCGAACAAACTTTGCGATTTATCGGACAACCCCCTCCTTCGCCTCCCCCAAACTTTGGGGGAGGAAAGCTCGCTCGATCGCACCCACCGTAGAGGCAGGTTTCAAACCTGCCCCCTGCAACCGAATGGTTTCTTTTAGAATCACGAAAACACGAAATGAATGAATGACACGAAAAAAGCAAACCGGCGCGAGCGGCGTGCCTCTGCAACATGACACATCTCGTAAATCAAACGCTCAAAAATTCTCCACGTCTCTCATTCCCCAAAATTCCGAAGACGGATATCGATCACGCATACGTCAGCAACCAACGGGCGCGCAAAACACGCACGACCCAAAGACCCGGCAGCGGACACTGTCCGCCTGCGACCAACGGGAGCGGTAAGCGCGCACAGCCCAAAAGACTGGCCGCGGGCGCCGCCCGCTAGATGAAATGTTTCAGACCTTGCAGCGCTTCCTGATAGGTTATTTTTGGATCGCGCAGGATCAGCACCGGGCATGGATTGTGAAACTCGCGTGAATAGCGGATGGTGAAAACACCCGCCTCCTCGATCGATTCAACCTTTCCCTCAGCGTCCTCGCGCGCTCCCAGCGTGATAATGATGTCCCACGGTGGATTCTCTGGCGCCCAGAAGTAATAATTGTTATGCCCGCAGATGGGGGTGGGCAGTCCGTAAGGTTTGCCGTAAAACTCCACCGCGCCCGCCTGGCCATAGTTATCGAGCACGATCGCGCAGCGCTCGCGTTCTTCGGGGGAGAGCGATTGATACGCCTTGCCGAGTTCTTCGGCCATTTGCTTCCATCCGATCATGTCGGCGAATACCTGCGGCAGCTCGCCGAAGTCGCCGCGCTCGCCGGGTTGAGATTGCACGCCGGCCGCTTTCGCGTACGCCAGAAAGGCTTGCGGCGGCAGGATGGGCAGCGCCAGCGGAGCCAGAAGCGCGCCGCAGATCAGCGTCAACGCGGCGTAACCGGGTGGAATCGCGCGCGCCCATCGCGTGGCGCATACGCTCTCCAGCCAAACCGCGCCTCCCGACATCAGAATCGGCATGGCGGGCGCGAGGTAATACGTCTTGGCGTTCTGCATCAGAAACACGCCGGTCACAATGACGAAGATCCAGCCGAATACGCGAAAATCGCGCCCCGCGCGGCTGAACATAAAAAACCAGAGACCCATCAGCCACAGCGGCAGTGAGACCGGGTTTGCTTCCAGTGAGGTTTGTATGAAAAACGCCGCCGGCGTCATGGGCAGGTTTTTGTAAGTCTTCGCGTTGTGGATGAACTCCAGCGTGGGCCAGCCATGCGCGATCTGCCAGACGATGTGCGGCGTGAAAATCGCCAGAGCGATCGCGCCCGCCAGATAGAGCCGCCAGTCGGCAAACCACTTGCGCAGCGGCGTCAGCGCCAGACCCGCCGTCAGCCCGAAGCCGAAAAACAGCACGCTGATCTTGTTTTGCAGCCCCAGCCCCAGTGCGGCTCCCAGCGCGATCCACAAACCGAGGGAGGGGCGCCTGATGAGCCGCGCGAGCAGGTACGCCGCCGTCATCCACGCCAGATGATCGAACGCGTTCATCGAATAAAAATTGTCCACCGCCATCGCCACCGGCATCGCCAGCGCGGCGGCGCCCGCCAGCGCCATCGCCCGCGTCCCGCCGCCCAGTTCGCGCGCCAGCAGCCCGGCCAGCACGACAACCCCCGCGCCGAACAGCCCCGGTAAAAATCGGAGCGCGGGCAGCGAATCGCCCAGCACGGTGCGCGACGCCGCCAGCGTCACCGCGCACAAGGGCGGATGATCGACGTAGCCGAAGTCGAGCCGCTCCGAGCAGGCGATGTAATACAGCTCGTCGCGGAAAATTCCATACGGTTCGGGGAGAGCGATGTTGACGTAGAGGTGCAGGGCGAGTTTCAGCGCCGCCAGCCCGATCAGAATCATCAGGCCCGCGTCGATCCGGCGAGTCGTCATGGCGGTATCGCTTTCTAGCGGTTCAGGATGGATGGATCAATCATACTACGGCGAGGTTCAGCAAGATATTCAGTTTTTTTTCAGAATTCGGGGGCCGGTTATTCGCGCCTTCAATCCCCACTTCAAAAAAGCCGCGGGGGCGGGTTTGAAACCCGCCCCCGTGCGATCGCTTGCTGTCAGGTCATCTTGTGGAACAGGTCTTTGTTGCGCGGATAAATCTCTTTATACCACTCGAAGCGCTCGTCGTAGATCCTCTGGTTTTCCGGATCGGGCTCGAAGGTTTTTTCGGTGCGCGCCAGCTGATGCGCCGCTTCGCGGATCGATGAATACGATCCGGTCGCCGCGCCCGCCAGAATCGCCGCGCCCAGACAACCCGCTTCCGGTACGGCGGGAACCTCGACCGGAGCGCCGAGAATATCGGCTTTGATCTGCATCCAGTAATCCGACTTGGCGCCGCCGCCGGTGACGCGGTAGGTTTCAACCGCGCCGCCCGCGTTCTTCAACAGCTCCATTCCCTGACGAATCTCATACGTTCCGCCTTCGAGAATGGCGCGCGTCAGTTCGGCTTTGGTGGTGTCGAGCGTCAGGCCGAGAATCGCGCCCTTGCTGCGGTTATCGAAATGAGGCACGCCGGTGGTGGTGAAATGAGGCAAAACCAGCAACCGCGTGGGTTTGGCGGCGGCTTCACTGGTCAACAGGTCGTACACGTCGCGCTCGCTCTCGTTGGCGCGGCGCAGTTCGTCCTTCGCCATCTGGTCGCGGTACCAGCGGAACAGAACCGCCCCGGTGTAGTTGTAAACCAGCGCGATGTAGTGTTCGGGGCAGGCGTGGTGATAGCAGCATATATTATTCGACAGCATGGCGTCGTTGAGCAGCGCCTCGCCGAACGCCGCGCACACGCATTCCACCGTCCCCACGCCGTAGGCCGCGACGCCCGCTTCCGTGACGCCCGCGCCCAGGGTCTGGCAGGGCTGGTCGTGTGCGCCGGTGACGACCTGTACGCCCTGCGGCAGACCGATCTCGGCCGCCACCAGCGCGTCGATCGTCCCCGCCAGCGTTCCCGAGGGCGCCAGCCGGGGCATAACCTCGCGCGAGACCCCGGCGAAGCCGAGAAACTCATCGTCCCAGTCCTGCCGGGTTACGTCGAAGAGCATGGTGCGGCCCGCCAGCGAATAATCGGTCACCGCCTCGCCGGTCAGTTTGTAATTGATCAGGTCTTCATAACCCAAAACCCAGCGTGTTTTCTTCAACACATCGGGTTGATTTTCGCGATACCACTGCAATTTCAGCCCGGTGAAGATCGAGGCCAGCGGCTGGCCGGTGACCCCGAAGATGCGCTCGCGGCCGAAGCGTTCCTCCCACTGCCGGATGTACGGTTCGGTTCGCGTGTCGAAACTGACGATCGAGTTCGAGAGAAACGAACCGTCTTCGGCGGTGAGCGTCACCGCCTCGCCCTGACAGGAGACCGCCAGCGCTTTCACCGGGTCCGCCGCCGTTTTCGCCACGATCTCGCCCAGACACGATTTGACGTCGCGCCAGACCTGGTTGCTGTCGAGTTCGGCCCAGCCCGGGTTGGGGGCGTGCAGGGGATACTCCCGGTACGCCGAGGCCAGAATGTTACCTTCTTCGTTGAATGCGACGGCTTTACAGCCGGTGGTTCCCACGTCGATGCCAAGCAGACTCACGATACCGTCTCCTCGTATTTCATCTGGTTTGCTTCTTTGTACAACGATACCAAACCGCGTTCGTCTCTGTGAAGGAACACATTACGCGCGGCGAGGTAAACAAAAACGGGACGGTATTCACCGTCCCGTCGCAAAGGCTGATTGATAATCGCGGCGAATAATTCGCTTAATTATTGCCGCCGATGATCTGGCTGTTCAATACGAAGATGTTGCCGTTTGAAACAAGCCCGTTTGAAGGCTGATAGATGAATCCGGCGTTTCGCTCACGAAGAATCACGTAATCGTTCGCGCCCCAGGGGAAATCCTGATCGCCGTCCGGACCCAGTGAGGTCATGAGATATTCGACGCCGATCCGGCCCAGAGTGCTATAAGTGGTCGTATTGTTTTTGCAGTTTGGCGTGCCCTGCGGGCCAAACGATACACGCGAGGTGTATTCGTACACGGGTTTCAACCCGGTTTTGATCGTCTGACGGTTCTGAAACTTCGGATCGATTCCGGCGAATGCGTCTTCGGGGAAACTGCTTAGATACGCGACGGGGGTGGTAAGCGGAACATACGACAGGTGTTCGGCCTGGCCGACGCCGCAATCGCCATCGTAGGTATACTGGTTGCGGTCGAGTCGATACTGCTCTTCACCCATCGCCACCGCCTTCATGTCCGACACCACGCGGGCGACCTTGGCCCTCATCTGAGCGTTCAGAAAGTTGGGCACGGCGATGGCCGCCAGAATTCCGATAATGGCGACGACGATGAGCAATTCAATCAGTGTAAAACCTTCCCTTTTCATGAAACTGCCTCCCTGTAGGAAAAAAATCAAACCAGAGTACGACCCCATAAATGATTCAGGCGGAAACCGCCAATACAAACATTCCGGAAACAGGCGCATCCATCCCCCAGTTGGATGAGGCGCTTGCAATGAGATAACAAAAAATCAGTTCAGCAGAGAAAAAAGAGCAGGAAAAATTTACTTCTTCGACTTGCCGTCTTTCTTCTCCCCGGTTCGCTTCATCAAAACATCAGGCCCGGTCATGGTGCTTTCGGGCTCATGCGCGATCAGGGCTTCCACGTCTTCATGCGGCCGGGGAATCACGTGCGCCGAAATTACTTCTCCCACCCGGCGCGCGGCCGATGCGCCCGCTTCGACGGCGGCTTGCACGTCGGCCACGCCGCCGCGCAACTTCACCGTAACCATACCCGGAACGTTGTATTCCAGTTGAGAGATGACCGATTCGGCGGCTTTCACTGCGGCGTCGCTGGCTTCGATGCCGGCGATCAGGCCGCGTGTTTCAATGAGTCCCAAAGCACGATCCATGAAAACTGAGCTCCTTCACGTCATTCATTCGATACCCTTAATAGTACGCTATTTTTTTTCAAAAAGTAAGCGAGATAATGCATCTCCCTGACAGTTTTCGCCAGGTCCGCAGGAATCGGTGAATCGATTCGCTTTTTTAAGGATGGATAAAAAAAATCTCTTTTTAGAGTAGTCGCGTCTGGATGATTTCGCTACAATGGACCGGCATTTACTTGCGGAGGCTAAAAAATGGCGACCGAACAAAAATCATCAAATCAATCCACGCCGGTCAACCGGCGTAACTTTCTGCGCGGCGGCGCCGGGCTCGCTCTGGGCCTGACGGCGGCCAATTACCGCGCCCTCGCGGCCAACGCGCCCAGTGATACCATCCGCGTGGGCCACATTGGCGTGGGCGGCATGGGTACCAACCGCCTCAAGAGCTTTATTGCGAACGATGACGTGCATTGCGTGGGTATCTGCGACGTCGATGAAAGTCACGCCGCCGCCGCCGTTGCCGAAGTCGAAAAGCGCAATGGCTATAAACCCGATTCCTATCACGACTTCCGCAAACTGATCGATCGCAACGACGTCGACGCGGTAGTGGTCACCACGCCCGACCACTGGCACTGCCTGCCCACCGTTACCGCCTGCGACGCCGGTAAGGACGTCTTCTTCGAAAAACCCATGTGCCACTCCATTAACGAGGGGCGCGCCATGGTCGAAGCGGTAAAGCGCAACAAGCGAATCACCCAGATGGGCAACCACATCCATAACGATCTCAATAATTACCGGCGTGTGGTTGAAGTCGTCCGATCGGGTAAACTCGGTAAGATCACCAAGGTCGCCTTGTGGAAAAGAGCCAATATCCAGAACCTCGATCATCCCGCCGATTGTGATCCGCCCGCGGAACTCGACTACGATTTCTGGCAGGGCCCAGCGCCAAAGCGCCCGTACAACCCCAACCGTTCTCACTTCAATTTCCGCTATTTCTGGGACTACTCCGGCGGCGATTTCATGGACTTCTGGTGCCATATTACCGATGTGGCCTTCTGGGCGCTCGATCTGGGCGGCCCTGAGACTGTCAGCGCGGTGGGGGGCCGCTTCTTTAATGACGACAACGCGGAGACGCCCGACCAGTTGGATGTGCTGATGCGTTTCCCCGATCTGACCCTGACTTGGGACCTTCACCCCAATGGGTTACCCGGCTACGAGGAATTCGGCTCCATCGGCTGTGTCTTCCAGGGCCGCGACGCGACTCTGGTGACGAACTATGGTCAGAACAAAATCTTCGTCGATGGCAAGGAAGCGAAAGACTTCGAGCGTCCGCCCGAGTCCATCCCCAACTCGCCGGGCCATATCCGCGAGTTTCTCAACAGCATCAAATCGCGTGAACTCACCACCTGCAACGCCGAGTACGCGTTTCGTCTGACCAAACCGGGGCTGTTATCGAACATCGCCTACCGCGTCGGTGAAACCCTGCATTGGGATGATGAAAAAGAAAAGGTGATCGGCAACTACCGCGCCAATAAGCTGGTTACGCGTGATTACCGCCGCCCCTGGCGCCTCTAGGCGGTCTGCCGACAGTGTCGGCTGCCCGGTATTTGGGCTGTACGCGTATAGCGCGCCCGTTGGTTGCTAAGGCGATCTGATGCAGAAACGGTTTCGGATTTTTGGTTTACCAGGAACGCTGGAAACACATAACCGATTGATAAATCAGAAACGGTCGGCCGTAGGGGCGGGTTTCAAACCCGCCCCCTGAGGCGTGATCGAACGTCGTTTTCCTCCCCCAAGATGGGGGAGGCGAAGGAGGGGGTTGTCGGGATGCGCGGCTCTTTCAATCGTGCGCTCACCCCCCCCCCCCTCTAAATCCCCCCGATATTCGGTGGGAGAATCAAAACCGCTCGCGTTGGCCGCGGCCAGCGGCCGTGGCGAGTCTTTGGGCTGTATGCGTATAACGCTCCCGCTGGTCACTGACGGGTCAGTGATTGAGAACCGCCTTTGAATTTTGGCGAATGAGAAACACGGGGAACACGGATTCGACAGGTAAATGAGAGTCGTCAGATCGCAGGGGGCGGGTTTGAAACCCGCCCCCTGCTTGTTTTATCTCCCCGTCTTGCCGCCGCCGCGCCTGGTGAAATCTCTTCGCTTCCGCAAACCGGTTCTATAATGTCAGGTGAAGATCGTATCAATTACGGAAACGAGGCGGCTTCACATGCCCCATCATGCAAAAGTGATTCTTATCGGCGCCGGTCCGGGCGATCCCGGGCTGCTGACGCTGCGCGGGCGCGACGCCCTGCTTGGGGCCGATGTGGTGGTATATGACAATCTCGTTTCCGAAGAGATCGTCGCGCTGGCTCCACCCGCCGCTGAACGCATCTACGTCGGCAAGATGGCGGGCAAACACACCATGCCGCAGGAGGCGATCAATGAGCTGCTCGTCCGCGAGGCCCGGTCCGGACGCCGCGTGGTGCGTCTGAAGGGCGGCGATCCGTTTGTTTTTGGACGCGGGGCTGAAGAGTGCGTCTATCTGCGTGATAACGGCGTAGAGTTTGAGATCGTGCCGGGCGTATCCGCCGCCGCCGCCGTGCCTGCTTACGCCGGCATCCCGCTGACCCATCGTGAACTGGCGGCGTCGTTCCACGTGATCACCGGGCATGAGCACGCCTGCAAGGATGAAACCTCGATCGACTGGCGCGCCGTCGCCGGGCTTGAAGGCACGCTGGTCATATTCATGGGCGTCACCACGCTCCGTTCCATCGCCGATGCGCTCATTCGGCATGGCCGCTCGTCCGAGACGCCCGTCGCGGCGATCCGCTGGGGTACGGTTCCCGAGCAGCGCACGTTGACCGCGCCGCTGCGATCGATCGCCGATGAGGCCGAGCGCGCGGGATTGCGCCCGCCGGGGCTGATCGTGGTGGGCGAGGTGGTTCGCCTGCGCGAGCAGTTAAACTGGTTTGAACGCAGGCCGTTATTCGGCCGGGTGATCGCGACGCCCCGCTCCCGGTATGAAGAATCGCGCCTGTCGAGCGGCCTGAAAGAGCTCGGCGCCCGGGTGGTTGAGCTGCCCCTCGAATCGCACGATGGCCGCGCGCCAGCGCCGGCTTCTGCTTGCGGATGGAAAGACCCGCGTGAGTATGACGCCGTGTTGTTCGCTTCGCCGCCGTCGGTCGCTTCGTTCGTGCGCGAGTTGTTCAAACACGGCGGCGACGCGCGTTCTTTATCGGGCGCGGCATTGATCGCGGCTGGATCGGTGGTTGAAAAAGCGATGGCTTCGTTCGGCCTCAAGCCCGACTTCATGACCGAGACCCTGTGTCTGCCGGTTCAGGTGCGCCAGTTACGTCAGGCGTTCGATCTGGCGGGCAAGCGCGTACTGGCGGCGGGCGCCGCGCCGGACCGGCTGCTCAAGTCGCTGCGCGGCGCGGGCGCGAGGGTTGAGACGCTCTCGCTTGAACATGATTCGCTCCCTCCGTCGCATGACATGGTCGCGCCTCCGCGCCGATACGATCTGATCGCTTTTTCCTGCGCGTCGATGGTGAAAAAACTGGTTCGTGAAATCAGCCCGGAAGCGTTACGCGAACTGGCGGAGACGGTTCCCGCCGCCAGCGTCAGCCCCGCCGCGTCGGATGAATTGCGCGAACTGGGGTTTGAGGTGCGCGTTCAGCCTGACGAACCCGCGACCGCCGCGCTGGTTGACGCCATCGCCCAATGGGCGGTAAGCGAAACGCCTGATGGACTCACGGCCCCGACACCCTCCTCCGCCGTCTCAAGTTGACATTTTTCTCCCAACGAGTCACTATCCCGCCAGCGGCGCCGCGTGGCGGTCCGCGCGAGCGCGTCATTCATCCAGTCGCAATTCAGTAGGCTGTTCACTCATTGGAGGCGGTTATGTCCGGTATGGAACGATGGAACCTGATCGACGAAGAGGTAGAGCTCTACGCGCCTGAAATCAGCCGCGACGCGACCCCGGACGAGTTCCTCGAAACCGCCGAACGCCAGCACACCATCATCACGTTTAACAACGTACTGGTTGGCTGCAAGCGCTTCAACAGCCGGATGGAGCGCGACGGCTGGGTTGAACGTCACCCCATGGGCAAGCGCGTCGAACTGCATAACCCTGAGTCCGGAATGCGCAAGGCGGGCAACATTGTCGAGGTTCGCCAGGGCGATCCCCCCGATGAAATGTACGCGGCGGTCATGATTTACATCGAGCGCGTGCTGCCGCCCGAAGACGTTCAGGACTGGGTGATCTGATTGCCGCCGGCGTTACGCCGCCGTTCCATTTCCACCCGATCTAAAATATGCGATCAGCGTTCCCCAGTTGCGTAAGGTGGTGCGCAATACGCCGTTACGCCAGTGACGGCTTGGAATCGTAACGGGATGATTGAGATCGATCATCCGGCCCAGCCGTCTTAATCGCAATGACAGTTCAAGGTCCTCCAGCCGGTCGCATGGAGGAAACCCGCCGATTCGCTCCAGCGCCTCCCGCCGGAAAAACTGCGCCTGATCGCCGTACGGCAACCGCAACGCCGAGGCCCTCCACGAGTTGCCGCGCTCGATCCAACGAAAAATCGCCCGTGAATCGTCGATCCGATGGCCGAACGATCCGCCTGGTGATTCGGGATGCTCCATTAACCCGTGCGCCAGCCGATCGCGAGAACCGGGTTGAAAGCGCATATCGGCGTGAGCGATGAGAATCGCGTCAACGCGGGGCCTCACTTGCATCAGCCGTTCAACGCCGCACTTTACCGCGATCCCGCGTGATGACGTCTCAAGACGAATGGTTTCAACGCCCGGCATGCTCGCCGCCGCCGAGGTCTGATCGCTTGAACAGGCGTCGACTACCAGCACGGCGTCGCCCGCGTCGATGAAATCCCGCAGCGAGGCCAGGCAGTCGCCGATGTTCGCTTCTTCGTTACGGGCTGGCGTCACCACGCCGAATTTAAGCATTTCGTTTTGGGGCCGATAATGGCAGGGTTAGGGGTCATGGTTCGAAAAAAACTCAGCCTGACCGGCTTAAATAGCGCGGTTCCAACGGGCTTTCGATGATTTTGACTGAACTTGCCATTTGACAAAAATAAAATAGATTGATTTTATATGGGAATATGAGTCTCTAAGAGAAAAGGACCGGATTATCGGATATTCAACAATAGCGAAAACGAAACGTTATAATAAAGTAAGAGATTGACAAGGCTTGCAGATCAAGCCGCTGGATGAAAGGACGTTTTTGTGAGACAGCGGGTCCGTTCACAAAAATCTGATTTTCAACTCTTTTTAGAGTTCATCGGCCTCAAAACCATCATCGGTTTGAGCGTCTTCGGCGGCGTGTATTTTTATTCCGGGTATCGAAACTATATGACGGGACGGTCGATGTTTGACTCGTTCTCTCCTTACTATGCCCTGCGGATGCACGACGGCGGCCGTCTGTTGAGTGAGTTGGGCCGATGGAGCAACAATCAGATCAAAGCCGCCATCGAAGTCTGGTCCAGGTACTGGGCGATCGCCATGACCCGGCTGGGCGAGTTCGCCGAAACTCAACTCAACCCCTTCCTCGAACAAAACCCGGTGCTGGGTTTTGTTATCATGGGAATTGCGGGGTTTTTGCTCTGTCTCACCCTGTTTTATCTGATGATGTGGATGGGACGGCGAATTTATGGGCTGTTTGACCGGAGTTACTCGCCCCGATCCCGGGCCGCCGCCGTACAGGTGGAGGACTGGACGTTCGATCCCCGCCGGACGCCGTCCGACGATCAGATCCGCATCATGACGCGCAACCTTGAAAAACTGGTGCACCGCGCCCCCGCGCTGGCGGGCCAGGTCCCCAAAAACGCCGACTTTACGATCAAAGAACTGGCCAAACGCAGCCAGGATTCAGACTTCGTCTATCGCAACGCCGTCTACGTTATGGGGCCGATCAAGGGAACCGGTCTCGATAACAGCTACGATCTGCCGCTGACGCTCGATCAGGTGAAAAAAGTGTCGACCAAGATGGGGCGATCCGCCGTGTATGAGACGCTTCCGCTCGATATGGTGACTCTGGCAATGAAGAAAGGTTCGAGTAAGTGGGAGGTGGCGGGTAACGTCGACCCGGTGAGTCTGGGGCGTTCATACCCGATCAAAGTGCTTGAGCGAGTGATGCTTCAAAACCGCAATTATTTTATCTGGGATAATCGCGCCAAAAAATCGGTGACGGGATACAAAGTCCGATAACCCGCCGTTCGCCGTTGCCTGCCTGCGCTCTTTTCAATTATTCGCCGCGGACGGTTCTTCTTCATCGTCCGTGAAGGTGTTTTTCAGATTCTGCAACGAATCCATCAGGGTCACGATGTCGGCTTTCAGTGAGGTATGAACGCTCACCAGGCCGATCTGCACGTGCGCCGCCGCGTCGACGATGTCTTCGAGAACGTCTTTGGTGTCGGGAATATCACGAATCTGTTCGATCGCGCTCTCAAGCCGCCGCAGCACGTGAATGTTGACCTCATACAATTCTGAAATCGAAGACAGCGACTTGGTGAACATCATGGTGGGGAATTCGCTGTCGGAGACTTTGGAGGAGATATTCCTTATCTCATCCAGCATTTCGGCCAATGTGTTATCCCGTAAAAAACGCTTGCTGCTGCTGCTCATCGCATAATTCCTCTTTCCATATACAATAGGCCGGAACGGCCGCCCGTGGCCGAAACGTCTCCCGGACTGGAGGGCTTCCAGATTGAGTCATTGTAGCAACTCTCACCCGATTCGCAACGTAATCTTTGATATCGGCGGCGTTATGGTGACTTTCGATCCGGGGGGCTTCGCGGCGCGGTTATTCGACGACCCCGCCGATCGTGATTTTGTCCTGAAGCGGATCTTCGGCGGACCGGAGTGGATTGAGATGGATCGCGGCGTCCTGCCGCTTAGCGATGGAATCTCGCTCTACCACCGGCTTTATCCTGAACATGGCGCGGCGATCGATCGGCTGTTTGAACGCTGGTGGGACATGTTTGAGCCGATCCCCGCCACGCTGGATATCGTCCGTGAACTCAAATCGAATGGCGCTCCGTTATATATACTTTCGAATTTCATGGAAGAGCCGTTTCAGCGTCTGATTCCCCGGTGGGGCTTCTGGCCGCTGTTCGATGGCGCGGTGGTTTCATATCAGGTGCGATGCGTGAAACCCGAGCGCGAGATTTATGATAACATCCTGACGAAATACGGGTTAAGCGCGGCGGAGACGCTCTTTATCGACGATATGCAACACAACGTCGACGGCGCGCTCGCGGCGGGCCTGCAGGCCATCCGCTTTGAGTCGCCCGAGCGCCTGCGCGAAGACCTGCGACGCCTCGGCGCCCTGGCGAATTAGCTCGCCCTTCCGAAAAATGAAATTAATCGAAAAAAAATCGGCAAAGCCGCTTCCGGAATCAGCGAACAGATGTTATGCTTAGTTAACAAATGGACGTGAGCGTGGAGCATCGTTTAGAAAGCGATCCTCACGCGCTTCAAGCACCCTCTTTCGGAGGCCCGGCGATCGTGGTTCTGGTAGCCAATGACTCATCCCACTGGCGAGCGTTTGACGATAATGAGGTCAGCCATTCCGTCGCTCATTATCTGATGGCGATCGACAGCCTGCGCACCAGCAACGGATACGCCCGCGTCACCGACGTCGCCGGTCATCTGAACATTTCGCGCGGCGCGGCTTCACTGGCTCTGTCTCAGCTCAAAGAGCGGGGGCTTGTCAAAGAAGACCCCAACCGCTTTTTATTGTTGACCGAAGAAGGCGAGCGTCTCGCGCGCTCCATCGAACATAATTTCGTCCTGCTCCATCGCTTTTTCGAAGACGTTCTGGGCGTGCCCGCCGAAACCGCGCGGGAAGACGCCTGCAAAATGGAGCACCTGCTCAGCCCCGAGTCGTCGGAAGGGCTGTTGCGCTTTCTTCAGGCGCTTCTGTCAAAAGATAAACTGACCAAGGCGCTGATCGCCGAAATGAACGGCGATGAAACCATCTGTACCCAGTCGGGCCGGTGCCCGCTCTGTGAACCGGTGGGCGAGTGTCTCTCGCTGACTCCGATCGACGCGCCCGCCCCGCATGAAACCCGAAAACGCAAACGTTCGGCCGTCTAAGCCGTATTTTTTCGCATCGTTGAAAGGACATCAGATCATGACGGAACATCGACTTTGTGACTGCACCGAGGGCGCGACAGGCGTCATAACCCGCATGGATGGCCAGTCTCAGATCATCGCCCGATTGCTTGAAATGGGCCTGCTCCCCGGCGAACAGGTTCGCATCGTGCGCGCGGGCGCCCCGCTGATTCTCCAGGTGGGCGATACCCGGCTTTGCGTGCGGCCCGATCAGCTCGACGGAATCCGCGTGTCGCCCATCGATCCGACGTTGCTCGGCGGTTTGGAGAGCGTGTACGCCGGCGATTCGGCTTACGCAGGAGCCGCGCGCCGCGTCTGATCGCCGCCGCGTAATAACGTTCGCATTAGCCGCACGGGGGTGATTTGGGGAAAACGCGCAAGCGTTTATGCGGCGCCGTGGTTCGTGCATTTTTCATATTGAAAACAAAAGGGGGAGGAGTCATTCGCCATCCCCCTTTTTTCATCGCCGTTTTCAGGCGAAATCACGCCGTTTCGGCGAAACGCCCCATTGGCAGGAGACAAGTTAAGCAACCATGACGATAACAGCCCCGGCCCCGCCAAAAGAAGTCCGCGTCGCCCTGGTCGGCAACCCCAACACCGGCAAAACCACGCTCTTCAACGTGTTGACCGGCCTCAATCAAAAAGTCGGCAATTATCCCGGCGTCACCGTCGAGCGAAAAACCGGCCGTTTTCAGGTTGAAGGCTGCAACGTCGAACTGATCGACCTGCCCGGCAGCTACAGCCTGGCGGCGCGTTCGCTGGATGAAGTGGTGGTGACCGATGTTCTTCTCGGCAAGCAGGCGGGTGAAAAACCCGTCGATCTGATTCTGGCGATCATCGACGCCAGCAACCTCAACCGCAACCTGTATTTTCTCTCGCAGATTCTCGAACTGGGCCGCCCGGTGGTCGTCGCGCTCAACATGATCGACGTCGCCGAGGCGCGCGGTCTTTCGGTATGCATCGAAGCGATGTCGAACGCCATTGGCGCGCCGGTCGTGCCGATCTGCGCCAGCCGACGTCAGGGCGTGAATGAAGTTCGGCAGGCCGTCGCTGAAGTGCTCGCGCGCGACGAAGCGCCTTGCTTTAATAAGCCCGTCATGCCTGAGTCGTTTCAACAGGCCGTGAAATCGCTGCGCGGGTGGATCGAAGCCCGCGGCAAGGGCGCGGGATTGTATGATCTCGAACTCGAACGCGCTCTGATCGACCGAGACGCCTATACCGAAAAGCGTCTCATCGACCGGTATGGCGCCGCCTTCGCCGATGAGCTCAACCAGGCGCGTGACGGCATCGGCGGCGGGCTGCCCCTGACCGCGATCGAAACCAAAACCCGGTATGAATGGGCGTCGCGCGTCCTCGCTCCATGCCTCACCCGCCCCGCCGCCGAAGTGAAAACCACCTCGGACCGCATTGACGAGGTGTTGACTCACCGGGGTTGGGGCACGCTTATTTTCATCGTCATCATGGCGCTGGTTTTCCAGTCGATTTATTCATGGGCGGGCCCGTTTATGGACGCCATCGACGCGGTCGTCGGCGCCGCCTCCAGCTTCGTGGGAGGCCTGATACCCGAAGGCGCGTTACACAGCCTGGTGGTTGACGGCGTTTTCGCGGGCGTGGGTTCGGTGGTGATCTTCGTCCCTCAGATCGCGATTCTCTTTTTCTTTCTCGCCATACTGGAAGACTGCGGTTACCTGCCGCGCGCCGCGTACCTGATGGACCGTCTGCTGCGTGCGCTGGGCCTGTCTGGCAAGTCGTTTATCCCGATGATTTCGTCGTTCGCCTGCGCCGTGCCGGGCGTGATGGCCACCCGAACCATTGAAGACCGCCGCGACCGGCTGGTCACCATTCTGGTCGCCCCGCTGATGAGTTGCTCGGCGCGCCTGCCGGTTTACCTGCTCTTCATCGCGGCCTTTGTACCCAACCGGGCGTTGTTCGGCTCATGGGGCAACCTGCAGGGGCTCGCGCTGTTGGGCATGTACATGGTGGGGATTCTGGTGGCGGTGCCCGTCGCGTGGATCGCGAAAAAACTGGTCTTTCGCGGTGAAGCGTCGGCGTTCGTGCTTGAGATGCCCAGTTATAAATGGCCATCCGTCCGCAACGTGGGCTTGTACGTGTATGAACGCGTGACCGCTTTTCTGGCGCGGGCCGGCACGATCATCTTCGCTTCGACGATGGTGGTTTGGGCTCTGGCCTATTTTCCCCATTCAACCGAAATCGAGCTCAAGTACGACGCCTTGCGCGCCGAGGCGCAGGCCGCCTTCGCCGCTCAGGCCCAGCCCTTGCTGATTCGGTTTGATCCGGTGAAATACAACGCCGGAATGGGGCCGAAAGTATTGGTGGATTCCGTTGAGACCGACTCTCGCCTCGCGGTTCCCGAAGATGAAGCCGAATCCGTCAGTGACGCCGTTCGGCCCATCGTCTCGCTGCGCCGGACGCTGGACGAAAGTCTTCAGGAATACGACTGGCGCGAAAATGGAGAATCGGTTCGAAACAGTTTTCTCGGGCGGCTGGGCCATTTGATCGAGCCCGCCGTCAAACCGCTGGGCTGGGACTGGCGCATCGGCATGGCGACGCTGGCGTCGTTTCCCGCGCGCGAGGTTATCATCTCGACGCTGGGCACGATCTTCAACCTCGGGTCCGAAGCGGATGAAGAGTCGGACAGCCTGGTTGCTACGTTGCACAACGCCCGCTCTGAAGACGGAAAGCCGCTCTTTAACCTGGCGGTGGCGATTTCGATCATGGTGTTCTTCGCGCTATGCAGCCAGTGCGTCTCTACGCTCGCGGTCATCAAGCGTGAAACCAACTCATGGACCTGGCCGGTGGTCACTTTTGTATACATGACCACGCTGGCGTACATCGGCGCATTGGCCGCCTACCAGATCGGCGCCGCGCTGGGCTGGGCCTGAAGGAGGATAGGATGGGTTTTCAGGAAATCATCGCGCTGCTCATCGTCGCGGCCTGCGCCGCGTATGTGGTTCGCTCGTTCATTGGTTCGGCGTCGAAAAAAGACTGCTGCAACTGCGGCAAGAATAAGAAAAACGTCGTCACCATCGAGATGACGAAACATTGAAGAAACCAATCCGCTGAAAGCGATCGCGTAGGTTGCGCCCGCCGGGCGAAACTTTTGCATGCGAATGAGACTTTGGGCGGAGCGTCTCTTGAGCGGGAAAAGTTTTACCCAAGGGCGCGTTACATGAAATGGGCTCTGGGTCCAGCAAAACGAAATTAATCGCCAGCCGGATCGCGCATCAGATTCAACGTCTCTTCCGCGGCCGTCTTCCAACTCCGGTTGAAGACGGCCTTCGTTTTGACGCCGCCTTCCGCCGCGCGCGCCAGCGCCTCCACCCACGCCGCCATATTGCGCGGGTCGATCAATTCGCACCCCTTCAGAATCTCGCGATGTGCGGCGATGTCGGACGCCAGCAGCGGCGCGCCGCAGGCGAGCGCCTCGGCGGCGGGCAGATCGAACCCCTCGTACAGCGATGGAGCCGCCAGCGCCCGCGCGCCGCGATACAGCGCGGGTAGATCCGTGTCGTCGACGAACCCCAGTGTCTTTACGCCGGGCGCGTCCAGCGAGAGATCGTCCTGCATCCATCCATACCGCCCCGCCAGCGCAAGCGTCATCTTCACGCCGCGCGTCCGCGCGATGGAATACGCCGCCAGCAATGTCTTGAGATTCTTGCGCGGTTCGCGCGTCCCCACAAACAGAACATACCCCCCACGCAGCGCATGTTTTTCCAGAATGGCCCGATCGCCCGGCGACGGCTCGGGAGTGAACGTTTCGCTCACCCCCAGCGCGGATGACTGCACGTTCGCTTTTGGCCATCGCGCGCGCACTTCATCGGCGATGGCGTTCGCGTCGGTGATAACGAGATCGGCCCGCGCGATCGAACGTGGAATCGCCCAGCGGTAATACGCCCGCCGCGCGAAGGGAATCGTTTCGGGATACTTTAGAAACGCGAGATCGTGAACGGTCACCGCCTGCTTAAACGATCCGCCGGTAACGATCGGTCCCACGAAGGCGGGCGAGTGAAGTACGTCCGCTTTCAGCCGGCGCGCCATCCGCGCAAGACCGAATTGTTCGAAGGCGACGCGCGCCGCCGCGCTTTTCACCGCGACGGTGTAAAACCGGACCCGCTCGCTCGCGCCCCACGCTGAGGGCAAGTGGAAATCGGCGGGGATTAACGCTGAAACGCGCGTGCCGCGATCGCCGAGTTGAATCAGTCCATCCAGCAGGCCGTGGACGTAGCGACCCGTTCCGCTGCGGTTGTTGATACAGAGCGCGTTGATGACAAGGTGCATAATTATCCTGCTTGAGAGTGTTTAGCCGGCGCGTTCAAAATGCCGCTCAGGTGTTCATTCAATCGTTGCGCGATGCGCTCGGCCGAATACTGCTGTTCGGCTCTGACGCGCCCGCGCAGCGACAGATCGTCGCGCAGCCGCGCGTCGTCAGCCAGCCAGCTGATTTTATCGGCCAGCGCCTGCGCGTCTCCTTCAGGAAACAACAGCCCAGCGTCGCCGATCACGCCGGGAATCGCGCCGCTCTGCGAGCCGATCACCGGTGCGCCGCACGCCATCGCTTCGATCAACACGCGGCCGAACTGTTCCTGCCAGTTGGGGCGCGCGCGCGAGGGCAACACGACCGCGTCGCATTCATGATAAAACGCCGCCAGTTCTTCATGCGGCAGCGGCCCCATGAAGGCGACTCGCTCGGCCACGCCCAGCTCGCGCGCCAGTACGTCCAGCCGGTGACGCGCCGGTCCGTCGCCCGCGATGCGCAGCCGCACCTCGTCATTGAGGTATGACAGCGCCCACAGCAGCGTGTCGAGACCCTTTTCGTCGGCCAGCCGGCCCACATACCCCACCGCAAACATCCCGTCTCCGGGGCGCGGTCTCCGGTAGGTGAAGCGGTCGAGATTCACCGGCGGAGGCAGCACGTCCCACTGGCTCGTGTAGCCCTTGCGCGCCGCCACGCCGCCCGCCTGCGCGTTCGAGCATAACACCCGCGCCGCATGGCGCAGGGTAAAGCGCTCCATCCAGCGGAACGGCGGCGGGTATTTTTTGTAGATGTCCTGAAAAGTGTACAGCGCGTAAGGGATCGGCGGCGCCCCGCGCGTGGCCATGTAGGCGCATAACCACGCCATCAGCGAAAACGGTTCTTCGATGACGTACAGCACGTCCGGCTTGACCTGGCGCATCAGCAGGGGCAGCAACGGGTGAAGATGCACCGCGCCGTGAATCGCTCCCCACGCGCGTTGCACGTGCAACGTGATCGGCTCGTCCGGCTCGGGGACGAAGCGCGTGGCGCGCGGCATGGCCTTGCTCCACGATCGCGCCGCGAGCAGATGCACGTTCCAGCCGTGCCGCTCCTGCAGCAGCCTGAACGGCTTGCGGTACGAGGGGAACAGCGCCCCATGCCACACGATCAAAACCGTCGCGCCCATGCTGAACTCATCTTTCCATAAAATTGGGCGGGGTGGGTGAAAATAAATGCACGCCCGAATGAAATCAACATGATCGTATCCCGAATGGATGAAAAATAGACGATCACACCTTGATCCCCAGTTGAAGCAGCTCGCGCGTGGCCTTGAGCGCCCAGCCCTTGTTGGCGGCGGGGCTGGCCGGGCTGGGGTGAAGTATCTTGCCGACGGTCACGCCCGCGCCCTCCAGCGCGGCGCGCGCCTGCTTTTCAGCGAAACCGCCCACACCCACCACGCAACGCGGCTCCAGCGTCTCCACCATGCGGCGCAGCGCGCGCGAACACGCGTCGATCAGCGGCGCGCTTTCGGCGGCGGGCAGTTTGTCGGGCGTGAAGTTGCGGCCGTTCTCTTCCATGAAACACAGCGGGCAGAAGTTGATGACGAAAAAGCGTTCGAAAAACGCCTCCGGCGTTTGAAAACGCTCGCGCGCCCAGCCCCACAGGCGGCGTCCGCTCACTTCGCTGCGCGCGCAGCCGAAGCCCTCGATGGGGCGTTTGGGGTGTTCGATTTCCGGCTTGCCCACCGGAGCCTCCACCCCCATCCAGTCGCGCACCAGTTCGATCTCGCCGAAGGGCACGCCGGTTTGCGCCATGCCCCACGGGCCGGGGTTCATACCGAGCAGCACGGCTTCCTTGCGCCCTTCGCCGAACTTGCGCAGGTAGAGTTCATGTGGCGCCCAGGCGTAGACCAGCGGGTTGTACACGTGCGTCACCGGCGCCGAAAAGCGCAGCGGTTCGATCTCGTGCAGCATGTCTTTCGTAATGCCGATCAGTGGATTCATGCCTGTATCTTATTGCGCCGCATCGCCCTGTGAATAGCGGCGGCGTTGTTCTGTTGTACGCTCGGGCCGCCGGTTCGGTTTACCCGTCGTATCTGAAAACAAAAATCCTCCCCCTTGATCGAGGAGGATTTTTTACTGACGGGAAGGCGGGATGCCGGTTAAGCGGCCCGTTATTTCTCTTTGCGTTCGTTGCCCCATAGGACGCCGCCGCCCATGTCGCGCCGCCATGCGTCGCGCCAGATGTGGATGTCGCTGGCGTTGATCTCCGGCTTCGGCTTGCGCGCCTCGCGGTCCGGCAGGGCGGGGAACGGCTTGTGCGGCTCTTTCTGATACCAGTACGCCACCGAAGCCATTTCCTGCGTCATGTTGTTGGCGTGACCGTGTTCGATGCTCGCGTTCAGGCTCTTGGTAAAGACGATCGGGTCCTGAATGTGAAACCGGTAGCAATGGGTGCGGCCCAGCCAGCCGAGGTTGTTATTAACGCGCGGATACCCGAAGAATGGGCTCAGAAAGACTTCTTTGGGGCACCAGCTCGAGCAGAAGTAATCTTCCGTCCCGGTACCGTGCAGCGAATAGGGATACGGTTCGCCGTCGATCTGAAACATGTCGTCGCCTTCGCCGTACCACATCGGCGACGGGCAGTTGACGTAGTAGTTCACGCCCACGTAATGACCTTCGCCCTCGGCGTCGACGAACAGGTAGTTGTGTTCGTTGGAGGTGTTGTCGTCCGTGTCGCGCAACGTGCCCCATTCGTTTTCATCGCCCTTCCAGGGCTCGGTGATTTCCTGATTGTACCAGGCGTGAAAGCGGTACGCGTCTTTTGATATGCGCTTGTGCTCCTGATAGTCGATGTAGTAATAGAACGCGCGGCAGGGTTCGGCCGAGTCGTTCTCCACCGTGATGCGCGCCCCTTTGGAGAAGGGCATCGAGAAGAAACAGTTCAATGCCTTGCCGCCGCCAGGCGACGCCACCAGCGGCATGGAGACGAAGTTGTATTCCTCGCCCCATCCCTGCCCGAAGAAATCGCCTATCGGCGATTCGACGCTGGGGTTTTCTTCGCCGTCCCAGTACATGCGCAGAATCAGGTTGCGCCGGTAGAGCCGGTCTGGATGGTTGATCGTCACCCAGATGTGCTTGATGATTCCCGCGCCCTCGATCTCGGCCAGCGTCAGCGTGGCGCCGGGTTCGATCACCGCGCGGTCGGCGTTGCCGCCGCTGCGGTCGAAGCTCGAGACGCGCTTGCTCTTGAAGTCTTTTTTCATGACGAGGTCGTCGAGCATGCCGTCGGCTGACGCCGCCGCCGCGAACAGGCACAGCCCCGCCGTGATCGCCGTAAATTGAATCCAGTGAAATCGCTTCATCGTTTGGTTCCTCCCGATAGACATGGTCAATAACCTTCGCAAAACCTTGCGTTGAAATCAAGCGCCGCCCGTGGGATTGATCGCCGTGCGTTCGCCACAATAATGAGAATGAAGTCGAAATTACGTCAGGATGGGAGAGCGGAAACACGATGTTTATTTACGCGGCGGCCGCGGCGATCGCGGGCGCGGGATGGTACGCCTGGTTTATCGAACCGAACCGCTTCGTCTTGCGGCGGATCCCGCTCGAAATGAACGGTCCCTTTCAACGGACCCTGCGCGTGCTTCATCTCTCCGATTTCCACTTTTTCGAGGGGCGAACCGCGCGGCGCGATTATTTGTGGAAACTCGCCGAAGAACCCGCCGACCTGGTTTTCATCACCGGCGACATGATCGACGACGATTCGGGCATCGAACTCTGCGTCGAGGCGCTGAAACCGTTTCAGCCCGCGCTGGGCGTATACGCCGTGCTGGGCAATCACGATTACGTGCTGTTTCGCTCCGATGACTTCATCCCGCGAGGCGAACTCAGAGACCGCATGGTGCGGTTTAACGATTCTGAACGCCTGATCGCTTCGTTGCGTGACATCGGCGTCAACGTGCTGATCAACCAGAGCGTGACGCTGGAGGTCGACGGCGCGCCGCTGTCCGTCGCGGGCGTCGACGACCCCTATCTCGAACGTGACGATATCGAAGCGGCGTTCGCCGGGCTCGATCCGGAGAGCGTCATTCTGACCCTGGCGCACGCGCCCGAACGCTATCGTGAACTCGCCCGCGCCGGCGCCAGCATGGTCTTCAGCGGCCATACGCATGGCGGTCAGATATGCCTGCCGTTTTACGGCCCCATCGTCACCCGCACCCGCGCGCCCCGATCGTACGCCTATGGCCTCACCGCACTCAACGGGACGCTCTTCTATACCTCCGGCGGGTTAGGTTCGAGCCGGATCACCCGGCCCCGCCTGTTTCGCCCTCCCGAGGCGGTTTTGTTTGAACTGAGCTTCAAAAACCGGGCGGGTGAACCCGGACCGAATGACGGGCTCCCCGTCGCCGCTCCGTTTACCTGAGCATGGAATGTGGTATTCTTTTTTCTTCCTGAATACATTGCTTCTTGTGCGAATTTGAGATGACGGGGGAAGCGGATTTATGGAACTGTATTCCACGATCGTTGAAGCCGCGCAAAAATACGCGAACTCCATCGCCCTTGATGGCGACGTGGGGCGCTTTACGTATGCTGAACTGTTCGGCCGGTCGAATGTGCTCGGCCACGCCCTGCTGCGCCGGTTTGGAGCCGAGCGCCGCAACGTCGCCCTGTTGATCCCCAACACGCCGTATTTTCCGCTGGCGCTGTTCGGTCTGCTGGGCGCGGGCCATGTCGCGGTTCCGTTTAATCCGCTGCTCAATCCCGAAGAGCTGGCGGTTTTGCTCTCTCACGGTGAATGCGGCGTCCTGATATATGATCCCGTGCTCGAAGACAAGGCGCGTCAGGCCGCTGAACTGGCTCAGATTGACGTCGCCGCCGTGTCGGCCGCCGAGCTGTTGCAGGACGGCGAGCCCGACCCCTCGCCGCTCGCTCCCGCCGCCGGCGAAGACGACCTCTCGATGATTCTGTACACCTCGGGTACCACCGGCGACCCCAAGGGCGTCATGCTCTCTCACCAGAACATCCACAGCAACGTCATTTCGTTCTGTCAGGTGTTTGATTTTAATGAAAAAGACACATTCCCGTGCGTGTTGCCGCTGTTTCACACCTTCGCGATGACGGTGGTCTTGTTCGGCGCGCTGGTGAATGGAGCGCGGATCGTTCTGTTTCCTCAGTTTTCGCCGCAAAAACTGGTCGAAACCATTATGACCCAGCCCAACATCATCTTGCTCGCGGTTCCTCCGATGCTGATGATGACGGCGCGTTTCGCGCCGCCTGACGCGGCTGAAAAGCACAACCTGCGCGTGGTCGCCTCCGGCGGCGGACCGTTGCCGTCAGACGTGTTTCACTACTTCGATTCACGTTTTCAACATCCCATTCTTGAAGGCTATGGCCTGACCGAAACATCGCCCGCCGTCGCGGTGAACCGCCCGGGAATCAACCGCGTGGGTACCATCGGTCTTCCGCTGCCCGGCGTGAAGGTGGAGATGCGCGATGAAAACGGCTCTCCCGTTCCCGGCGGCGAAGTTGGCGAATTATGCGTCCAGGGCGATCTGGTCATGAAGGGGTATTACAAAAATCCCGCCGCGACCGAAGCGGTCTTTTTTGAAGACGGCTGGCTGCGTACCGGCGATCTGGGCATGAAACTGGATGAAGGCTTTCTGCGCATTGTGGGCCGCAGCAAAGACGTGATTCTCTGCGGCGGTGAAAACATTTATCCGCGTGAAATTGAAGAGACGCTCATGCGCTTTCCCGGCGTGACCGAGGCGGCGGTGGTGGCGAAGGCTGACGCCCTGCGCACCGAAACGCCCTTCGCCTTTATCGCGGTGGATGAAAACGCCGAAGGCGTCACCGAATCGGCTCTGCGCAAACATTGCCGCCAGCATCTGGGCGAGTATAAGGTCCCCGTCGGGTTTCAGTTCCTGCCCGAGTTGCCCAAAACCGCGACCCGTAAGATTCAGAAAGAAAAACTGCGCGATCTGTTGCGCAAAGAAAACGACTAGCGCTTTCGAAAAGTTCAGTTCGCGGATGAAATCAACATTATTGGCCGTTGGCCGAGGGCGCCGAGTTTTGCTGGCTGTCGAGCCAGGCGCGCCGCCGCGCCAGCCATTGCAATAATCCCTCCCGGTCGAGCTTGCCGTTCTGGTCCACCAGCGCTCCTGAAAAGCGTGCGGCGCCCGTCATATCCCAATCTGAAGAAAAAGCGAACAGATCGAACTTGTCGAGCGTCCCGTCTCCGTTCAGGTCGGCCAGCGAGATCGGGTAGGGCGTCGCGCTGGGAGCGGGCGTGGGCGTTTTCGTTGCGGTGGGCGCCGGGGTGACGGTGGGCGTCCGGGTCGGCGTGGGGGTTCTGGTCGGCGTAGGCGTCTTCGTCGGCGTCGGAGTGCGTGTGGGGGTGGGCGTTCGGGTTGGAGTCAACGTCGCCGTCGGCGCGGGCGTCGGCGTATCGGTTGGCGTGGGCGTGGGCTGCTGATGATCGTCGACTGTGATGGTGAAGGGCAGGTCCTCGCCTTCAAACGACACCACGTTGAAAAAATATCGATCGCGGTCCAGCCCGAAGTCGCCTCCTGGACCTAACTCGATTGACACGCTTTGTCCCGTTCCGCGAAACTCTTTCGTGCTGAATGAATTTGAGCTGGTTTCCTGTTTGGCTTCGATGTAATAATTCACCGAACGCTCGAAATCGATCCGCACCTCAAGCCGGTTTTCATCGCCTTGCGGTTCAAGCAGAAACTCGCCGGGAATATCGGGATTGACGAAACCCGACGCCGCCCAGGCTTTCAGCAGGCCGCCCACCGGCAACAGGGCTGAGAAGCGCTCGTCGTCGGTCGCGTTGCCGCTGCTTGGATTGAGGTTGATGTTAGAAAGCGTCTGATTCTTCTTGACGGTGATGACCTTGTTCAGGCTGCGTCCTTCGCTGGCGGCGTCGCTGGCGTTGTAATATTCGGTTTTCACCGGTGTCTTGAACGAGCGGCCGCTGCTTGTTGATGCGTATTGCCCCACGCTCGACGCTCCATAAAAGATCGGGTCGATCGCCTCGATGCTGAGCCTGTAGTCGCCCGGCGGAACGCCCTCGAATTCAAACGTCCCCTGATTGGCGTCATACGTGCCCGTTACCGTGGTCAGGAGCGTGTTGAACGGATCGCTCACGCCGGTTAATACGACGTTTACTCCGGGGACCTGCGTGCTGCCACGTTTGACCGAACCCGTTACGCGCCCCGTTGACGCGGTATGGTTGCTGGTGGGGTATAGATTCGATATGGCGGTGCGGTCGTCGAGAGTGAGCAGCGGCCTGAACTCGGCCGAGTCCGACGACGTCGGGTACATCGCCGAAAAAATGGCGTCGTCTTCGGGGATGTTGTTGAACACGAATGCGCGTGAATGCTGCGAGTGATCGAGCCCGGCGAAATGGCCGAACTCGTGCATCAGCGTGACCATCACGTCCTGCTCGGAGATGTTGTAGCGCTTGAAGAAGTATCCGTTGAAAATCGTGATGACGCGGGTGATCTGCGAACCGAAGGTCTGCGGGCTTGAGCCGCCCAGCACGTTGTTCTTCGCGTTGTTACCAAAAATGAGGTCAATGATCTCGCCGTCGTCATCGTAGATAACCGGGTTGATATACGAAGGAAGCGAGTTGAGCGAACTTTGATAGTTGGATGAGTTGACGTCGCTCAGAAATGAATACCGGGAAGACCGGTGAAAACTCATCAACGCGCCGTCGACTGATTGCCACTGGTTGAAGGCGGTCTCCACCATGCTGTTGGCTTTGGAGTTTGAAAAAGGCCCCAGCGGACCGGTGTCGAGCACGTATTCGGCGGGCAGGCGGCTGCTGGGCCAGACGGCGGCCTGCCCATTATATACGACCAGCGGCCCGCCCGCGTAAACCGGCGCCGAAACGATCGCCGCGAGTAGCGCGTAACAGATCAACAACAGCCGTTTTTTCATATCGCCGCCGGTCTGGCGGTCAACACTCGCCGTGAAACAGGGCTGAACCTAGCGGTAGAGTTCATAGCCGGGGCCGGCTGACGCCGTAATGGATTGAGTCTCGATCCGGTATGACAGGTCTTGCCTGGAATTATTCCGCACGGCGACGAAATACCGCGCTCCCAGAAGAGGCGGCTCGCTGTCTTCGTTCAGAATGAATTCCGCGACGCCGTTCCGGCATGACGCGGCCGCGGGCGCGAAGGGGCCTGGCCGGCGTTCCATATCGACCAGCAGGTCGTACTGCACGCCGGGAGTTCCAGTGACGCGAATCTTGACGCCGTATTCGGCGCCGGTCATTCCAAAGATGAACTGAAACTGAGAGATGCTCTCGCCCGGCAGCCCCCCGGTCTGTTCGTCGGGGATCCCGATCAGTTGCGTGTTGTTTTCATCAAACAGCGCCACGTCGTTATCGAGCAGAAAGTTGATGTGCTCCACTGTTTCACCCGCGCCGGCGTGAATCGTTTCCCACGAACTGCGCGCCAGTCCATCGTCGCGGTCGTGATAAAACTGCGATGGCGGCGGATCTTGAAACGAAGGGCTGTTGATCGAGGTGGCGTATCGGCCGACCGATGAACTGCCCCGGTACAGCGGATCGATGGGTTCGATGTAAATCTGGTAGTCGCCCGGCGGCAATCCCCTGAATTCAAAATCGCCGCCGTTGTTTTTGTATGTTCCCGAAACCGTGCTGTAGATCTGGTCGGTCACGGAGCCCACCCGCCGCGCGATCACGTTCATACCCGGTTTGTTCTTGGCCGATTGCAGGATATGCCCGGTGATGGCCGCTCTCGACTCCAGCACGCCCGGCGCGGGGTATAGCACGGTGATGGCATGCTGGTCGTCATCGGTCAGGCTTTGCCGAACGCTTTCATCGTCGGTGGTGGTGGGGAACATGATAGGAACCCACGAGTCGTTCCAGCCCACGCCGTCCGTGGCGAGATGCCTGAACAGCTGGGCGTGATCGAGTCCGATCCAGTGACCGAGTTCATGCAGAATCGTCGGGTGAAAACTCTGGGGAGTGATCTGATTTTCGGTGATGTAAACGCCGTTAAAAATCGCCTGCGATGAGAGAATGCGGTTCTGGTTGCTGCGGGTGATGCTGGCGAACCCAAGAATGTCATCCTTGGCGTTCTGTCCGAATATCGCGTCGGTGATTGAACCGTCTGAATCGAAAATGATAGGATTCAGCCCCTCGATCCGCCCATCCAGATATAGATTGAAATTCTGCCCGTTGACGTCGTCAGGCAGGTTGGGGCCGGCTTCAAAACGGATCGCCGTTCCGTCCACCGACTGCCAGACGTCGAAAGCGTTCACGATCAGCGCGCGGGCGTCTTCGTTTGAAAATGAACCCAGCCCGCCGATGTCAATGTTGCATTGAATTGGATAATCGCTTGAATTCCATGTGACGGGTTTGTCGTTATAGACCTTGAGCGGGCCGCCAGCCCAACTGATCGGGCCAAGGATGAAAAACAGGGATGTGAATATAAATCGGGCTTTCAACGTACTTCTCTCGTCTCTGATATAGGCTCTTTAATTATATAGTGAATCCCATGAAATGACTAACCATCCACGCCGTTTCTGAGCCATCGATCCCAGCGGTGAAAAAACCTCTGTACAAACACGGTTGAAGCGAATTGACGGTAACCGTGATATGACCTTCTTCGATGGTACAATGAAATTGAATTCTGAATCCGGCTCTTTGCCTGTTTCCGTGTGAAAACGGCGAATCCAGCCGGAAAACCCGGTTCGCGCCGGTCGAATTCCTTGAATGAACGCCGGTTCTGAGATATAAACGTAGGCTGAAACCCATGCCGGTTCACGAACCTCATTGGTGGGGTGGTCGAGTTGGTTTAAGGCGCCGGTCTTGAAAACCGGAGTGCGGGGAACCGTACCGTGGGTTCGAATCCCACCCCCACCGTTCTCAAGACTCGAAACCGGACGGCGAGGGTTTCAACACGAAGCATTTGATTCGCGTATTCTTTGACAACAGGATCAGCTGGAGGGGTGGCCGAGTGGCTGAAGGCACCGGTTTGCTAAACCGGCATACGGGAAACTGTATCGAGGGTTCGAATCCCTCCTCCTCCGCTGATCTTTTGAATTCCCTCCCTCATTCTCTTCTCCGATTTCCAGTTGAGTTTTCACGATGCCTTCGAGCCGGTTTGTACGAATGATGCTTTATACCCTGCTGTTCATCATGGCGCTCGGTGTGGCGGCGTTTTTCGCGTTGCGCCAGTTTGAGCGCATGAACGTCTGGGTTCCCCGGCGGGATCTGATCGCCGACCCGTCTCAAATCGGCCTCGAGTACGAAATCGTTACGCTTCACGCCGCTGATGGAGCAACGCTTTCGGCGTGGTATCTGCCCCATCCCGAGGCGCGCGCCTCCCTGCTTTTCTGTCACGGCAACGCGGGCAACATCAGTTATCGTCTTGAAGCGCTGCGCCAGTTTCACTCGCTGGCGCTCAACGTGTTCATTTTTGATTATCGCGGCTATGGAGTGAGCCGGGGCCGGCTGAGCGAGAAAGGCACGTACCTTGATGCGGCCGCCGCGTATGAATGGCTTAAGGGGAAGACGCCCGGGCTGCCGCTGGTGGTGTTCGGCCGCTCGCTCGGCGCGGCGACGGCGGTTGACGTTGCGTCGGCTCAACGGCCCGATGCGCTGATATTTGAGAGTGGATTCACATCAATCCCCGGGCTTGGGCGGGAGATTTATCCCATGCTTCCGGTGAAATGGGTGTCGGCGATCCATTATGACAATCTCGCCAAAATCAGCCGGGTCCGAGCGCCCATGCTGGTGATTCACAGCCCGGATGACGAGTTGATCCCGTTTCATCACGGGCGCGAGATCTTCGCCGCCGCCAACCCGCCGAAAGAATTTCTCGAAATCGCCGGGCTGCACAACGAAGGGTTCCTGCTGAGCGAAGATCGATACCTTGAAGGCATCGATCGCTTTCTTGACCAATACGTGGCGGCTAATCCAGCACAATCTGAATCGGACAGTGATCCGACCCCATCACGTGAGGAAGAATAATCGATTCTTTCAGCCGCGGGCGCAGCGCGGGCGAGATACAGAAATAATCGATGCGCCACCCTACGTTCTTTTCTCTCGCCCGGCCGAAGTTGCTCCACCAGGTGTAATGACCGCCTTCTTTGGTAAACTCACGAAACGTATCGATGAATCCGGCGGCGAGCACCTTGTCGAAGCATTGCCGTTCTTCAATAGTGAATCCCGCGTTGCGCTCGTTGCTTTTGGGGTTGGCGAGATCGATCTCGGTGTGCGCCACGTTGAGGTCTCCGCAAAACACCACCGGCTTCTTTTTTTCCAGCTTCTTCAGGTATTTCAGAAACACGCCCTCCCATTCCCGGGTGCGATACTCCAGACGTGTGAGTCCGCGTTGTGAGTTGGGGGTATAGACGTTCACCAGGTAAAAATCGTCATACTCGGCGGTGACGACCCGCCCTTCGTTGTCGTGTTCGGGCAGGTTGATTCCATAAGTGACCTTCAGCGGTTCGGTTTTGCTGAAGATCGCCACGCCCGAGTAGCCTTTCTTTTCAGCCGGGTTCCAGAAGGCGTGATAGTGAGGCCAGGGCAGCTCGACCTGATCGGGCATGGCGCGGGTCTCCTGCAGGCAGAGTACGTCGGGATCGGCTTCCGCCACGAAATCAAGCAAGCCTTTCTTTACCGCCGCCCGAATCCCGTTTACGTTCCATGAAATCAGTTTCATCGCTCGTTTTCGCCTTTTGGTAGCAGGTGATAGCGCCACATGATGAGAATTCAGAGATGGTTCTGCAATATACTGGATTCCCGATCAACGTCAACGAGAAAAACCGTACCGATTTTTTCCAGAACGGATTGCTACTTCATTTCGAACGATTAACGCCGTGCCGCTAGTGTGGAATCATGGATCATGATACAAGATGTGGTGGTGGCGCAGTGAGTTTTGACAATATTCCACAGAGGTGAAGGGCCATTTGGCTTCGGCAGCGGCTTCGGGTGATGGTATTTGTATGAAAAAATCGCCCTGCCCCTGAAAAAAGTATTGACAAAGCGGTTCTTGCGGCATTATTCTTTATTCATAATTTGAATATTGCATAATCCTGCATGCGCTTCCCTGCTTCGGAACCGCTGACAGGGGCGAAGCCTGCCCGAACCGCTTCTGATTCGTATAACCTCCTTCAATAACGAACCTTAATCATGGAATTCCAGCCCGTCCCTCTGCTTGATCTCAAGGCGCAGTATGCGCTCATTAAAGATGAGATCGCCCGTGCGCTTGAGCCATTGTATGAATCGCAGATGTTCGTCCTCGGCCCGGAGGTTCAAGCGCTCGAAGACGAGATCGCGGCGTATTCCCAATGCCGCCATGCTATCGGCGTCACCTCGGGAACCGATGCGCTGTTGATCGCGTTGATGGCGTTGGGCGTCGCCCCGGGCGATGAAGTCATTACGACTGCATACACGTTTTTCGCCACGGCGGGGGTGATTCACCGCCTCGGCGCGCGGCCGGTGTTCGTCGACATTGAGCCGGAAACGTTCAACATCTCCCCCGATCGGGTCGAAGCGGCGATCACGCCGAAAACGAAAGCGATAATACCTGTTCATTTATATGGACAGTGCGCGGAGATGGCCCCCATTCTGGGCGTGGCGGAAAAACATGGACTGCCCGTCATCGAAGATGCAGCTCAGGCGATCGGCGCCGAATATCAGGGCCGCCGCGCCGGTTCGATGGGAACGGTTGGATGCTTCTCGTTTTTCCCGACCAAGAATCTGGGTGGATTCGGCGATGGCGGCATGGTGACGGTGAATGACGACGCGCTCGCCGAAAAGTTGCGCGTGTTGCGTGTGCATGGCATGGAGCCGAAATATTATCACCCCATGGTTGGCGGAAATTTCCGGCTCGATGCGATTCAGGCCGCCGTGCTGCGCGTCAAATTGCGCCATCTCGATGACTGGTCTGACGCGCGCAAGCGTAACGCCGAACGCTATGACCGCCTGTTCGATAACGCGGGGTTGACCGATGGGCGGGTCGTCACGCCGCCGGTAAAGCAATCGCGCCATGTTTTCAATCAATACGTCATCCGTGTTCAGCGGCGAGACGAGCTGAAGCGCTTTCTTTCTGAAAACGGCGTGGGGTGCGAGGTGTATTACCCCGTTCCGCTTCATTTGCAGGAATGCTTCGCGGATCTTGGCTATAAGCCAGGCGATTTGCCTGTCAGTGAAGAGGCCGCTCAGACCACGCTGGCCCTGCCCATTTATCCCGAACTCACCGGGGAAATGCAGGCCCGGGTGGTTGATTGCGTCGCACGCTTTTATAACGGGCTCGATACCTGATATGTGTGGTATTTTCGCCATGTTGACGCCAAAATCCGAATGGCTGAATCCAGCTGATTGGATTGATGGCGCGCTTGAAAAAATGAGCCATCGTGGACCTGACGACGCTGGCGTCTGGTGCGATTCTGAAAAAGGAATTGCGCTGGGCCATCGCCGATTGTCTATTTTCGATCTGTCGCCCGCCGGCCATCAGCCGATGCATTCGCGGGATGGACGCTGGGTGATGGTCTATAACGGCGAGGTATATAACTGGCGAGACCTGCGCCGTGAATTGGAGGAGAAGGGCGTTGCATTCCATTCCAACTCCGATACGGAAGTCCTGCTTGAAAGCGTCGCGCTTCATGGCGTTGACGCAACGGTCCGGAAATGCGTTGGAATGTTCGCCTTCGCGGCATGGGACCGGGTCAACAAAGTTCTTTACCTCGTTCGTGACCGGATGGGCGAAAAGCCGCTCTACTATGGCTGGCATCAAGGCGCCTGGTGGGCCGCGAGCGAGCTGAAATCGCTTCGCGCGGTTCCGGGCCTGAATTTTGAAATCGATCGCCGGGCGATTCGCCTGTTCATGCGCAGAGGGTATATTCCCGCGCCGTATTCCATTTACCGATCGATTCAAAAACTGACTCCCGGCGTCATTGCGGTTCTTCAGCCGGATGGAACAAGCGAGTTCCGCCCATACTGGTCGTTTGCTGAAGCTGTCCGCGCGGGGCGGGAAACGCCTTTTCGGGGCGGTGAGGACGATGCCGCGGCTGAGTTGGAAACGCTCTTGTTGGACGCGGTTCGCGGACAACGAGAGGCGGATGTGCCTGTCGGCGCGTTTCTCTCCGGCGGGATCGATTCATCCAGCGTGACGGCATTGATGCAATCGCTGGGCGGCTCTAACGTCAAAACATTTTCGATCGGGTTTCATGAAAAATCGTTTGATGAGTCGCACTACGCCCGTGAGGTTGCGTCCCATCTGCACACCGATCACACCGAACTGATCGTTTCTCCATCTGAAGCCTGGAACGTGATTCCCGAACTCGCGTCGATTTATGACGAGCCCTTCGCCGATAGCAGCGCGGTACCCACCGTTCTTGTATGCAGGCTGGCGAAACAGAAAGTAACCGTGGCGCTTTCGGGTGACGGCGGCGATGAGTTGTTTGGAGGCTATTCACGTTATCGAGTTCTTGAACGAGCCTGGAATGCGCGTAAACGATATCTGCCTCTGGCGCGCGCCGCTTCTTTCGCGTTCAAATGCGGGGAGGGTTGCGCCAACGTGCTGAATCTCGCCGGGTGGAGCGAGCGATTTCGATGGCGAAAACATTTATACGCCTCTAATTCATATCAGTCGCTGTATCACGGACAGTTCAATGAGTTCTATGCGTCAGATGCTTTACTCGACTCGCCTCCCGGCATCGAAGACGATTGGAATTCGATTGAAGCGGAAGGGCCTGTTCACTTCGCCATGGCATGCGATTCGCTCCAGTATTTGCCCGGCGATATTCTTGTCAAAGTGGATCGTGCGGCGATGTCGTGCAGTTTGGAAACGCGGATACCCCTGCTCGATCATCGTATCGTGGAATGGGCGTGGACTCTGCCACTGAGTCTGAAATATGATGGCGCCTCCGGAAAAAAAATACTGAAGCGGCTGTTGGCTCGTTATGTCCCCGCCTCGATGTTCGAACGCCCCAAACAGGGGTTCGGCGTCCCTGTGGGAGAGTGGATCAGGACAGCCCTGTTGGATTGGACGGAAGAGTTATTGTCCGAATCCGCGCTGAAGCAAACCGGCGTCTTTTCTCCTGCCGCCGTCCGATCGCTTTGGATGCGGCATAAAAGCGGTCAGGTCGATTTCTCTAACCGGATATGGTCCATTCTGATGTTGCAGGACTGGTTGACGCACGGCGGCTCCGCTGGAACGTATTGAGAGCGCGCTGATGAGAATAACGCTTGTTTCCAGCCATCTGGTTTGCGGGGGAGCGGAACGCGCCGTGATCCAGCTGGCGGAAGGTTTGTATAAGCGAAAGCACGAAATCATTTTGATAACGCCGCATTCCAACATCGACGAAGATTTTTATACAGTCCCTTCCGGAGTGCGGCGCGAGATGTTCGAGCCGGAGGCTTTCGCCGATTGCGCCTGGTATGACATCGCTGGACAGGAACGTCGTTCTCGCTCCATGCGGGAGTCGATTCTTCAAACGCGGCCTGATGCCGTGGTAGGTTTTACCTCTCCAATAGGCGTCCGTGTCATGAGCGCGTTGCGATCGAAAAGCACGCCGGTCGTGGTGGCTGAACGCACCGATATCCGGCTGCTTCCAATGAACTGGCGCTGGAAGATGCTCTGCCGCTGGTATTATCCTCGAGCGCGCAAGCTTGTCGTGCAAACGCCGGATCTGAAAAATTGGATCGAGTCGAAAGGGTACCATCGGAACGTCGCCGTCATTCCTAATCCTGTGTTCCCTCTCCATGTCGATGAAGTTGAACCATGCAAAGAAATGACCGGCGAGTATCGTTACATTGTGGCTATGGGACGTTTGTCCGCTGAAAAACGATTCGATCGGCTGATCTCAGTCTTCAAGGACGTCGCCTCTGATTTCCCTGATTGGAGATTGATCGTCATCGGAGAGGGCCCTCAACGATCCTCGCTTGAAAACCAGATTGACGAGTTGCGCATACAGGACAGAGTACTACTGCTGGGCGAAAAAAAAACGCCGTTCCCATATTTGAAAAAAGCCGATATTTTCACCCTGACCTCCGAGTTTGAGGGGTTTCCTAATAGCCTGCTGGAAGCGATGTCGCTTGGAATGCCGTCTGTCAGCATGGATTGCCCCTCCGGCCCGCGAAACATTATCCGAGATCGGATCGATGGGATTCTGGTTCCTGATGGGGATTGGGAAACGTTTCGCGAATCGCTGGTTGAATTAATGAATTCTCCGGATCTCCGCTCCACTTTAGGTTCCCGCGCGGTTGATGTGTTGGAGCGTTTTCATCCTGACGGAGTATTCGATCAGTGGGAAGCTGTGTTACTTGAAGCGGCCGCTGGTCGCTCGAGATCGAAATCATAACCATGAAAATCTGTATGGTGATCTCATCGTTGACCAGCGGTGGAGCGGAACGCGTCATGAGTTTGATGGCGAACTATTGGGCCGAACGTGGCCGGGATGTGACCATTCTAACCCTTGACGATGGTTCAACGGCGCCTTTTTACCTGTTGCACGAAAACATCAGTTGGACGCCTTTGAATCTTTTGAAACCATCTTCGAATCCAATCGCCGGACTGATGAATAACTGGAGGCGCATACGGAAAGTCCGTGACGAATTACGTTCACTGGCGCCGGATGTCATCGTAAGTTTTATGGATCAAGTGAACGTTGTGACGATCTGGGCCGCGAGAGGCTTGAACGCCCCGGTGATCGTTTCCGAACGTATTGATCCCCGATCGGCTTCGATTTCAAACTTCTGGAAGATGATCCGCGATTTTTCATACCGCTTTTGTCATGCGCTGGTGGTCCAGACTCAAAATGCGAAAGCGTATTTTGACCGCATGATTCCCTGCGGAATTTACGTGATTCCCAATCCGCTGACGCCTCGGTTTCTTACGGAAGGGGCATCCAGCCCGCGAGTTCGAGAGATGAAGATCGCCGCGGTGGGACGGCTCGAAACTCAAAAAGGATTCGATTTTCTGCTTGAAGCCTTCGCTTCGGTGGCGGAAAAGCACCCTGATTGGAACCTGGTGATCGTGGGAGAGGGATCATTGCGAACCGAGCTGGAAGCGCGGCGCGACCGGCTGTTGTTGCGTGGGCGCGCTGAGTTTGCTGGACGCGATGCGGACCCGCTGGATTTGTATATGACTTCGTCCATCTTCGCATTGAGTTCGCGTTATGAGGGGTTTCCCAACGCGTTGTGTGAAGCGATGGCCTGCGGGTGCGCGGCGGTGAGTTTTGACGCGCCCAGCGGCCCCGGCGATATTATCGAGCATGGCGTAAATGGTCTTCTGATTACATCGGGCGATGTGAAAGCGCTTGCGGAAGCGATGGAACGGTTGATGAGCGACGCGCCGCTTCGTGAACGGCTTGGCGCTGAAGCGCGCCGTTCGATGCGGCGGCTCCATCCCGATATCATCATGCAACGATGGGATGAGCTGCTGGCTTGCGCTGCTCCGGCGGAGTAATTTCGCCAGTGCTCTATCGCGCGGGCGTTTTTTTGAATACGTATTCGTTGCACCCGGAACCGCCGCAAAGCGTGTGCAGATGTATCAGGTTGAAACCCCGCTCAATATAAAAATTGACGATCTCGTGGGGCATCGCGACTTCAAAAGGATATCCTCCAACCCAGTCGACCAGATCGTGCCACGGGCTCATGCCGCGTTCTTTTGTATACTCATACCAGGATGGAAACAGCCGGCCGCGTCTCAAATCGTGAATCAGCGCGGGAAACCAGTATCGTATCCAGGCGATGCCTAGAAACGCCCATCGGATAAAAAAGGGCGACTGGTTGTATCGCTTTTTGATCCACGTCCAGAATCGGCTCTCCAACCCCTGGTCGTTGTAAATGGAAATAAAAAGAAACCCATCGTCTTTGACCAGAGCGGTGACGTTTTCCAGAGCTTGCCACATGGCGCCCGTATGATGCAGCACGCCCCATGAATACACCACGTCGGCGCGGGGCAGCGAAGCCAGAAAGTCGGAATCAAGAACGGATCCCTGCTGGATGATCCATTGTTCGTCGTCAGCGAAAAAACGGCGTTTCAATTCCCGGGTGCATTCGACGGACTGGATATCGTAATCGAAAGAATGCACTGCGGCGCCCAGCCGTTTGGCCGCCAGAGAAAACAAGCCGCTCCCAGAGCCTGCGTCGACGAATATAAGCCCGGCGAGCGATTCGAGTTTGAGTTTGTCTTGAATCGATTTTTCCGCTTCTTGAATACGTTCGTCGTTCAGTTTCCGTAAAAATTCGGTCCAATTCGAACCGAATGCGAAACGGACTTCAGCGGATTTCTTGTTTTCATCGTCAGCCATGGTTCACCGGGAATACGCGTGTGGAATGAAAAGCCCGCCGTATTATTCCTTAAACGCCTCTATCGATCAACAGAATCGCTCGCATTGACGCGTAGTCTTTCATGTCATTGATTGAATGGTTTTTCAGGAAAAACATGCAGCCAACAAACAAATTGCCCGAAGATTCCCTTCGGCGGAGATACGCCGTAACGATCGGCGTTCGCTTGTATGACTTCGCGCTATCGCTTCTTACGGCGGGCGTAACGCCTCGGGCCCTTGGACCCATCGCGTACGGTAATTATGAATTTTTGACGAATTATTTCACCCAGATGGTCAATTTTCTCGATCTGGGCGCTTCCTCCTGTTTTTACGCTAAATTGTCTCAGCGGCACGATGATCAAGGGCTCGTTCGTTTCTACTGGGCTTTCTCCGCGTTGACCACGGTCCTGATTGCGGGAGCGATTCTATTCGCGTTCATGGTGGGATGGGCTCCGGCGATCTGGCCCGATCAGAAAGCGAAGTACATACTGCTTGCGTTTATTCTGGGGGCGTTGACGTATTATCAGAATACGATTAACCGCATGGTAGACGCGTATGGATTAACGGTCAGAGCTGAATGGGCGCGCGTGTATCAACGCACGTTCGGCGTCATTCTCCTGTTAAGTATGTATTGGAAAGGGTACTTCTCGCTTCTCGAGTTTTTTTTTATCAATACATCCTGGTCCTTTTTCTGGAAGGCGCGTGGATTCGCGTTCTAAGGCTCGGAAACCGGGAAATATTACCAGGCCCTCAGCCTGAGATGAAATGGAAAGAGTATGCTTTAGAGTTTATTACCTATACGTTGCCGCTTTTAACCTATTCGTTTATTGGAATGTTCGAAAATATCCTCGAACGATGGATGTTGCAATCGTTTTCTGGCTCGGCGGAACAGGGATTTTTCGGGCTTTCGAATCGAGTGGGAGAAATCTGTTTCTTGTTTACCGGGGCGCTGACCCCGTTGTTGTTACGTGAATACGCGAAAGCTTTCGGGGCGCGCGATTTCGATGCCTTGAGAAGCCTGTTCAAGCGATATGTTCCTTTTTTTTACTGTCTCTCATGTTATTTTGCGGTCTTCATCGCGATGCAATCGGCTAAAATCAGCCTATTTCTTGGTGGGGAAAAATTCAGGGAAGCGGACTGGGCGATGGCGATCATGGCTTTTTATCCCTTGCATCGAACATACGGCTCCTTGAGCAGTAATGTATTTTTCGCCACGAACCAGACCAAATTATTTCGTAACATCTCAATCATTTCACAGTCGGTGAGCTTGCCCGCGGCGTATTTCCTGCTGGCTCCCGCTTCCATGTTTGGTTTGAACCTCGGATCGACGGGTTTGGCGCTTAAAATGGTTCTGGTTCAATGTTTCTCCGTAAATCTGCAACTCTGGTTTAATTGCCGGTATTTGAAATTGCCGTTTATGAAATTCGTTTTTCATCAGATTTATTCGATCGCGGTGTTCGCCGTGCCTTCTTACGCGGCGATTCGGTTGGCTGAATACATGATTCAAAACGATATCTTGTCTTTTTTGACGAGCGGTTTTATTTATTCGATCCTGTCCGTGCTGATCGTTTACTTTTTGCCTGGTCTGATCATGATGAGCGCTGCGGAAAGAGATGAATACGTTTCATTGATCCTATCCAGAATCAAACGGATAAGCAGGAGAGAAGGCGAATAAGCCATGACCGCTGCCGCGGAGAATCGAACACCATGAAAACATTGATATCCACTGTGCCGTTTGGAGAAATCGATCCAGAGCCGGTAGAACTGTTGCGCAAGAACGGCGTGGATTTTTTGATCAATCCGATCGGGCGCAAACTGAAAGAGATGGAACTCGCCGAACTCCTGAGCGATTTTGAAATTCTCATCGCGGGTACGGAGCCGGTGACGGCCCGCGTCATGGACAGCGCGCCCCGGCTGAAATTGATCTCCCGCGTCGGCGTCGGGCTCGATAGCGTCGATCTTGCGGCCGCGCGCGAACGGGGAGTGCGTGTGTCGTATACCCCGGAGGCGCCGGCGCCCGCTGTGGCGGAATTGGCGGTTGGCTTGATGTTGAACGCGCTGCGATTTGTCAGCCAGGCGGATCGTGGACTGAGAGAGGGCTCGTGGAAACGCTACATGGGACGCCGGTTGTCGGAATGCACGGTGGGGGTGATTGGCGCCGGGCGCATCGGCAAGCGAGTGATCGATCATCTCGCCGGCTTTAAGCCGCGAATTCTGGTTAACGACGTCGCGCCCGACGTCGGCTTTCTAAACGCTCGAAACGTTGAAATTACCGATAAGGATGCGATTTACCGCGAGGCGGACGTGATTACGCTTCACGTGCCGCATACGCCGGATACCGACGGTTTAATCGATGGTTCGGTTTTGGCGCGGCTCAAAGCAGGCGCGGTGTTAATCAACACCGCGCGCGGCCCGATTGTTAAAGAACAGGACCTGATCAATGCGCTGAAACAAGGCGCTCTCTCGGCCGCCGCGATTGATGTGTACGATGAAGAACCTTACATGGGCGAGCTGGCCCGGCTGGACAATGCCATCCTGACTTGTCACATGGGGTCCTGTTCGACCGATTGCCGCGGTAAAATGGAAATTGAGGCGACAAAGGAAGCGTTGCGGCTGATTCACGGCGAGCCGCTTCAGTCTGAAGTTCCTGAGTCTGAATATCCGGTACATGGCGTAAAATCATGAAAATAGTAGTCATAGGTGGATCGGGCTTTCTCGGCAGTCATGTCGCCGACCGATTGTCGAAACAGGGACATGAGGTTGTCGTGTATGATTTGACGCCCTCACCCTATCTTCGCCCCGATCAAAAGATGGAAACCGGCGATATTCTTGATGAGAAGAGCATGGCCCAGGTGGTTGATGGAGCCGACGTGGTATATCACTTCGCCGGTGTGGCAGACATTGGCGAATCGGCTGAACAACCGGTCAAAACCATTCAGCATAACGTGATGGGGACCACTTTTGTGCTGGAAGCTTGCCGTCTGGCTTCCGTTAAGCGCTTTGTGTTCTCAAGTTCCATATACGTATACAGCAACAAGGGGTCTTTCTACCGATGCTCCAAGCAGGCCTGTGAAAAAATTATCCAGAATTATCAGGAGGAATTTAATCTTCCATTCACAATCCTGCGCTTCGGTTCACTGTACGGGCCCCGGGCGAACCGATTTAACATTATCCGTCACTATCTTGAGCAAGCCCTTCTTGAAAAAAAGATCCATCGCAAGGGAGATGGTTCTGAATTGCGAGAATATATTCACGTCGAAGACGCCGCGGAAGCCAGCGTTCGCGCTCTTGATCCGAGGTACGAAAACCAGTTCGTGATCATTACCGGAGCTCACGCCATGCGCGTGCGTGACCTGCTGATGATGATCCGTGAAGTGATGAATAATAAAATCGAAATCGAATTCGGCCCGGCTGAAGAAACCGACCATTACAACATCACCCCCTATTCGTATCGTCCCGAAAAAGCGCTCCGGATGATGCTTGATTCGTATCACGATTTGGGTACGGGGCTGCTCGATCTGCTCTATGAATTCGATGCGGAAATTCATGCTGAAGCACAACCGGAATCGCGCGCTTGAATACCACGGGCGCGGGAAAGGGGTCATAAACCGTTGAATAAGGGATACGACAAGGCGAACAGCTTCGTCGACATTCGAAAGCGAATCGCCGATCCGGCGCTGATACGGGATCGGATTTTGAACGTCTTGAAGCCGCTTGATCTTGAGTCGAAGAGCGATCATCGCTCGGCGATTTTACGGCGAGTCCAAAACGATCTTTCCGCTGAAGTCACAGGGGATGATACCCCGCGTTTTCAGTTGAAAAACCACGTGCTTGAAGAAATTCATCGGCTGGATGACGCCGATCTCCCGCGATACCTGTTCTATCGTTACCGCTACGATTTGTTCCCTGTGCTGCATGAACTGGACGCGTATCCGCCTTGCGTCCAGATCGAACCATCGTCGATATGTAATTACCGATGCGTCTTCTGTTATCAGACGGATAAAGCGTTAAGCGATAAACGCAACGGTCACATGGGAACCATGCCGCTCGACCTCTTCAGAAAGATCGTCGATGAGCTGGAAGGAGAAGTCGAGGCGGTGACCATGGCCTCGCGGGGAGAACCGCTGATCGCCCGCGACATGCACGAAATGCTCGCCTATCTGCGTGGAAAATTTCTTGGTTTGAAAATCAACACCAATGCATGGTTTCTCGATGAAAAAATGGCTCATTCCATCCTGCAGGCGGGCGTGAATACGCTGGTGTTTTCAGCGGACGCCGCCCAGGAGCCTCTGTACAGCCAACTTCGCGTAAATGGGAAACTCGACCGCGTCCTGAAAAACATCGAACAGTTTCAGCGGATTCGCGAGCGGGATTATCCCGGCTCGAGAATGATCACCCGCGTCTCCGGCGTCAGCATTGATGAAAAGCAGAACCTTGATGAGATGGAGAGTTTTTGGGGGGGGCTCGTCGACCAGGTGGCGTTCGTCAACTACATCCCCTGGGTCAATTCGTACGAGGCTCCGCTTACCGGGATTGAATCACCTTGTTCAGACCTCTGGCGCCGGATGTTCGTCTGGTGCGACGGCAGGGTGAATCCATGTGATGTGGATTATCTTTCGACCCTGTCCCCCGGCGGCGTGACGGATTCCTCGGTAAGCGCCGCGTGGACGGGAGAGGGATATCAGGATTTGAGAAAAAAACATCTGGCCGAATCGCGGGGTGAAATCGAACCTTGCCGGCGATGTTCGATGGTGTGAGATGCCGCCGATTACATCGATGCCGCGGGAAGATTTCACCGGCGACGTGGCGCTTGTTACTGGAGCCGGCTCTGGAATCGGCTTCGCCGTTTCTGAGCTGTTGCTGCAATCGGGCGCGCGGGTGATTCTTCATTATAATACGCGTCCAGACCGGCTGGAGGCGCTCGCCGCTCATTGGGGCGAGACCCGCTGTAACCTGATTCAGAAAAATTTTACCTCGCCGGGTTCGATGGAAGAATTATACGCTGGCGCTGTGGAGTGGGGGGCGAAGATCGATATTCTTGTTAATAACGCCGCGATCATTGAGGCGAAAGATTTTTTTGATGACTTCGATCGACCCGCCCTTGAAAATACGTTTCGCGTCAATACATTCGCTCCCATCGAATTGAGCCGGCTCGCGATGATCGATATGAAAGCGCGGGGATATGGCCGGATTGTGAATGTGAGCAGCATTGGAGTGAAATACGCTGGCGGGGCTTCCACGGCGATTTACTCCGCCTCAAAAGCCGCACTTGAAGCAATGACTGTTTCAATGGCCAAATTCGGCGCGGAATGCAACGTCTTGGTGAATGCGATCCGCCCCGGAGTAACGAATACGGATGTCTGGACGCGATTGGGGAAAAATTTGACCGATCGCGTTCAACTGATCCCCATGCGAAGAGCGGCTGAACCGGATGAGATTGCGGCCGCCATATTGTTTGTGGCGTCGAGACGCAATACGTACATCACCGGCGCCGTTATTCCCGTCGCTGGAGGCGAATAAATTCGATGTGGAATTCGTTAAAAAATTTAGTGGATCGGAAAATTAAAGATTACCTCGGCCACGTGGGGAAAAAGAAAAATCAGACAAGAAGTTGTTCGGTCGGTGACGTGGTTGTGTTATTAAGCGTGGATTCGGACATCGAAGAATACCGGGCGGAAAGCTATTCCACGAAAGAGCCTGAAACGCTGGAGTGGATCGATCGATACTTCGGCGCGGATGATGTCTTTTATGACATTGGCGCCAATATCGGGTTGTACACGTTGTACGCCGGCGTCAAGGCGAAATGTAAGGTAATATCTTTTGAGCCGGAGTCGCAGAATTACGCGAAATTGAACCAGAATATATTCATCAATCGTTTGTCTGACCTGGTTACGCCGTATTGTCTCGCCTTGACGGATCGTTTTTCTTTCGATCGATTTTATTTGAATCCATCCGATTTTTCGGGAGACGGCGCTCCAGCGGTTCTCGCCGCGGGAGGCGCTCTGCACAGTTTCGGCGAAACCGTTGACTATCAGGGTGAAGCTTATTCGCCGCTGCATAAGCAGGGAATGATTGGCGTCGCGTTGGATGACCTGTGGATGAAATATTCATTTGATTTTCCGACGAAGATCAAAATCGACGTGGATGGGCTTGAAGGTAAGATCATTCAGGGGGGGCGCCAGACGCTGAATGACCCCCGTTTAACCTCCCTGCTGATCGAACTGACGGCTGATGAATCGCATCATTACGCTGAAATAATGAAATTTATCGAAGAATGCGGCTTTCAACTTCTTCCACCTGAAACGTTCAACGCGCATTCCGTCGAGCTGCAAAAAGGCACTGCATACGCGAATTGCCAGAACCATATATTCGTTCGTGGCTGATTCCGTCAAAATCTTCCTGGATAGCGAGTAAACATCATGCCATCAAAATTAGTCCCCGCATTACTTCTCGGGCGTGAAGGCAGTCAGGGATTTCCTGGTAAAAACATCTATCCCGTATTGGGCAAACCCATGATGGCGTATCCATTGATCGCCGCCAACAAAAGCGATTGCGTTGACCGCGTCTATGTATCGACTGATTCCAAACGAATTATGGAAATCGGGCGCGAGCATGGCGCGGAAATCATTGAAAGACCCGCTGAACTCTGCTCTCCTCAAGCGTTGGGAGAAGACGCTTACGCTCACGGGTATGGCGTGATCCGCGACCGATTGGCTTCAGAGAACGCTGAAATTGAGATGATCGTGCTTTTATTCGCGAACGCACCGACGGTCGATCCCGCTCTGATCGATCGAGGGGTGCGCGTATTGCGCGAGCATCCTGAGTATGATTCAGCGACAACCGTGTCGAAATACAATATGTGGAGCCCATTACGCGCGCGTAAAATCGGCGAGGATGGCCTGTTGCATCCATTCGTTCCATTTGAGACGTTCGGCGACCCCGCCACGATGAATTGCGACAGAGATTCGCAAGGCGACGTGTATTTCGCGGATATGAGTTTTTCAATCGTTCGCCCTCGATGCCTTGAAAATCTGGAATATGGAATTCTGCCTCAAAAATGGATGGGTAGAAAAATCTATCCACTGGAGCAGTGGGGCGGCTGTGATATCGATTATGAATGGCAGATCCCCGGTGTTGAATTCTGGCTGAAAAAACATTTCGAGACGCTCTAGCCCTTATGAAGATCAAAGCCTATACCACTCTCGGTATCGAAGAATTGGCTTCTCGTCAGGAGAATACGCTTGAGCGTTTCTCCAGCGCGGAACATGAGGCGATGGTCTCTCAAAACACGGGAGAGAATGCCTCCTCAAAAGAGGATCTGATCCGGTCTTACCTGATTGATAATTATACGAAATTCGGCGCGTTGGGATGGTTTATCCATACCGTCCATGAAAATCAATGTAAAAACATCGTTTCGTTTGGGGCGGGCTTCGGCGTGTTGGAATATTTGCTTTCGATGTCTCTGCCGGATGACGCGGTCGTCATCGCCACCGATTTTGATGGAGTCATGGTTGACGCGGCCGCAAAATATCTTTCTCCGATTCAAGCGCGGCGATTTGACTTTTTTCAAGACGACGTCAAATCGCTTTGTGATGAAATTGGCGCCCCAATTGATTTGGCTGTGTTTTGGGGATCATCATGTGTTATGGATGACGATGAATTGATCCGGTTGCTGACCTCGCTGTATAAGGCGGGGGTTCGCGTCGTGATGGATTTTGACGCTGCGAGCATGACGGCATGGAATATGATCAAGCGGGAGGCCCAATTGTGGAAAGTCCGGCTGGTCCGGCAAGTTCGACGGATTCCGCTGGTCAACCTGATTGCTCCTCCCAGTGGGCCGCTGGGGCCTGTATGGCCATCGCATCCAGGAAAATTTCACGGATGGCATCGAACGCCCGATCACTTGATAAAACAGTATGACGCCGCGGGCTGGCGTCTGGCCGGCCGGCGCGTGATTCCGCCCTATAACATGGCTGGAATTTTCAAATCAAGCCGTTCGTAACAATCAGGGGCGGTATCTTCTCGATTTTATGATAACCATCGCGCATCCAAGAGCCTTCTTCCAATGCGATCCGGGTTCGAAGTATACGATCGTTGACGGATCGGCGGAACTGTACAATCAGTGCGATGATTTTTTTTCAGAGGGCTATGTTGACCTTACGGAACGGATCGATGAGCGAATCTTGGGCGTTGCGGAAGAATTTTCAGACCGGTCGGCGGATCTGATCGAAGCGTTGCGGCGGTGTCCTCTCGCATATCTGTTTTCGTTAACTGAAAAAATCGGCATGCCGCCGCGCTGGCTTGTACATGAGACCGCCGCGCGTGTCATTCATGAATGGGATCTTGAGTCAAATGAAAACCTTGTCGTCATAACCAATTCAATCTACTTGCGGCGTAGAATAGCGCGTCTTTCGCCTGCGCCCGTGGCGGTTCGTGGGCGCATGTATTATCTGGCGGGGCGGGCGGCTCAATACAAAATAGAAATCAAGGCGATTGTTGACGTCCTCGCGCGGCTTGTATCATCCGTGGCATTGGCGAAACGATATCTCAAATCTCCCTTTGCTAATCAAAACGATAAGCCGGTTGTATTAATTCGCAATTTCTCTTACGCCGCGTTCGCCGCGAGTGATGGGTCTCGGTATGACGACCTTTATTTTAAAGGCTTTAAAGAATTTTATGAGGCGAGAGGCTTTCAGGTATTACGTGAGCTGGATTGGTCGGTCGAACCGAATTATCCAGATTTGATTCGCAACCTGGGCCGGGGCGGATGCGGGGACGTATGCAGTGGATACCGTTTTTTTCGGATCGCTGATTGGTGTGTTCTGGCGTATCAAACCGCGTGGGCGTTATACATCGTATGGCGTTTTTCACTGGGGCGATATGAAGGGCGTTATGGCTTGGATCGATTGATCCTCCGCGTGGCTAACTGGATCGCCTTTACGCGCCTGCTTCAACGGATCGGCCGATTGCGTCATGTTATCCTGAATTGGGAAAACTTTGGATGCGACAAGGCGATTATGCGCTATTGCGGTGTGAAGTATCCCGAGCTGATGTTCGCGGGGGCCGGTTTTAGCGTGTTGTCTCCATTACACGAAGCGTTTCTGTGCTGGGAGCGGGAGCGAAACGTAACACCATTTCCTCATAGGTTGTTGTTTGCCGGAAATTATATGAAACAACAAGTTGAGCGAAAATATCCGGAACTTAAGGGGAAAATTCGGACGTTTCCAAGTTGGCGCCAACAAAGGCGGCCTATTATAAATCAGACGGATGTCAGCCGGCGGAACAAGCCGGTTGTGCTCATGGTGTTTTCATCGGACCTGGCATGCGCCCGTTTAATGCTCGCCGTGGCGATCGAGGCGAAGAATCAGCGCCCTGAAATTGATTTTCATTTGAAACCCCACATTGATAATCCCGCCGAAATGTTTTCAGATGGACTGGATTCAACATTCACCATTGAATCGAAGCCGATTCCAGTTCTACTGATGGAAACCGACATCGCAGTATACTCGGGCCCCACTACGGTTCCCTGTGAAACATTCGGCTTGAATCTACGTGTGATGGAATTCAGGCCTCCATGTTATTACACGGTGGATACAGTGAATTGGCGTGAAAAAATATTCCCTGTCTTTTCTACGGTGGATGGTTTTATGGCATTGATCGCGAATTGGACTCAACTGACTCCAACTTGCGATATGCCTTATTCATTCGACGATTTCTTTATGCAATCCACACGGATCGACGACGCGCTCGCTGAAGCGTATCAGGAATCGGGGCTGATAAACGATGGCGAAACTTTCTAGCGCTTTTTTTTATGCGCGAAAATTAATCCGCCTCACGTTGAATCTGAGCAGGCCAACGTTATTCCGATTCGCACTGGGCCATTACTATCTGAATAAAGACGATTTGTGCGTGCTTGAGAACGCATTGAATAAGGGGCGTGATGACGCTCTGATTCACCAGTTCGAACGCCGTTTCGCCGCTGAAATCGGCGAAGGAGAGTGTGTAAGTTACGCCGCCGCGAGAATGGCGTTTTTTGATTTACTGCAGGTTCTGGGAGTGAAATCCGGCGACGAAGTGATCTTGTTGGGATTCACCTGTTCGGTTATGGCGAACGCCGTTCTTCGGACGGGCGCGTCGATCGTATACTCCGATCTCGATGAAGAAACGTACGGATCGAATCCCGCGTCGATTCAGCGCCTGCTCTCTCCACAAACGAAAATGATCGTCGCTCAACACTCATTCGGCATACCATGCCGGATTCATGAAATACAACAAATCGCTCGAAAGCATGGAGTGTTTTTATTAGAAGATTGCGCAATTTCATTTGGGTCAAAATGCGATGGCGTTCCGTTGGGGCGCTTTGGCGACGCGGCCATATTTTCCAACGACCACACCAAGCCTGTGAATACGCTGATTGGCGGTTTGCTCTATACTGAAAAAAAAGAAATCAGCAGAGCGATCCGGGCAATCCATCAGAAACATCCTGATTTCACGCTCGATCATCAGCGTGATCTGTTTAATCGTATTCTCTTTGAACGAGCATATTATTACCCGCGGCGATATGAACGGGGTGATCTGCTTGAGGCGGTTGGTGAGTTGCTCAATAAAAAAAAATCTCAAACTCGCCCTGTCTTGCTTACGGATGAATATACTTCTCCCCAAAAATCAATCAGCGCTTCATATCCCTATCCAGCCAGATTGCCGTCGTTTCTCGCAAAACTCGGGCTGTTGGAACTGGAGCGCTGGGGCCGGACGAAAGCGCTTCGAATGAATCGGTTGCGGAGATTTCTGGAGAAAGTGAGATCAAGCGGCGCGGAGGTCAAAATTCCAGCTCGGTATATGGATTCGTCATGTGAAATCGTCCCGCTGCGATTTGTCTATCAGGCTCCCGACCCTGGTCGGAACCGGGCCTTGATGTCCCGGTTCGTTGACCCGTCCCAATTCTGGTTCGCGGCGCCCGTTATCTGCTGTGAATATGGATTGTCTGATTTTGAGTATCAGGAAGGTATGTGCCCTACGTCTGAGAGGGTAAGCGCGAACATCATAAACTGGCCCTTCGCTGTTCCTGATGAATTCGATCGAGTATTGGATGAATCATTCCAGTCAGTGCTGGCAAATGGATGACAAGTGAGGCGTTCAATCGTGATTAAACTCGCCAAAGCCGCTATCGGTCCGGATGAAATGGCTCAGATCCAGCGTGTGTTTGACGTGGGGTGGCTGGGCATGGGAGTTCAGACGCTTGAATTCGAAACCGCCGTCAAAGAGTATCTTGGAGCCGGCCATGTGATCGCGGTCAACACGGGAACCTCCGCGCTTCATTTGTCGCTGGCCTGTCTCGGAATCGGGCCCGGTGATGAAGTCATCGTGCCGTCGCTTACCTATGTCGCTTCGTTTCAGGCGATCGCCATGACCGGCGCGACGCCAGTATCTTGTGAAAGCGACCCGGAGACATTGCTGATCGATCTGGACGACGCGGAGAAAAGATTGTCGCCGAGAACAAAAGCCGTTATGCCCGTTCACTACGCCGGACAGCCCTGTGACATGCGGCGGCTTCTCTCCTGGAGAGAAAAATACGGCCTTCGCGTCGTTGAAGATGCGGCGCATGCGTTTGGGTCTTTTTACGGCGGGGCCAAAGTCGGCTCGTTCGGCGACGTCACCTGCTTCAGTTTCGATTCGATTAAAATCATTACCTGCGGCGAAGGTGGAGTTATCGCTACGAACGACGCCGAACTGGCGGATGCCGCGCGCAACGCCAGGTTACTGGGCGTCGACCGCGAATCCGAATTCCGCTATAAAAACGAGCGTAAGTGGTTTTACGACGTGCCGTGTCAGGGGTATCGTTACCACCTGTCGAATATCAACGCGGCGATCGGGTTGGCCCAGCTCGCTAAACTCGGCGAATTTATCGAGCGCCGCCGTGAAATTTGTCTTCATTATGACCGTGCGTTTCAACCTCTTGAGCGCATCAGGACGATAAAAGTGGATTACAGCACGATCTCCCCGTTCGCGTACATCATTCGAGTGGAATCGGATCTCCGCGATGAATTCATGAACTGGATGAAAGCCAGGCAAATCGAAACAGGTATCCATTATTTACCCAATCACTGGCATTCAATGTTCAGGCGCGAGGGAGAATCGCTCCCCGTCGCCGACCGGCTGGGGCGCGAGATCGTTACTCTTCCTTTACACAGCCGGCTGACGAACGATGAAGTAGACGCGGTGATCGAAGCCGTGACGAACTTTCACAACGAAATCGATTGAGGAGATGGCTTCATGAAAGTCGTGATTTTGTGCGGAGGAAAAGGAACCCGGCTCCGCGAAGAAACGGAATACAAACCCAAACCGATGGTCGAAATCGGTAATCGGCCCATCCTCTGGCATATCATGAAATTGTACGCGCATTATGGATTTAATGATTTTATTTTATGCCTCGGATATAAAGGGGACGTGATAAAGAATTTTTTTCTGAACTATCAGCGTCTTGAAAACGACGTCACGATCGATTTGTCAACTGGTAAGACTGAATACCATAATCGCCACGACGAAAACTGGAAAGTCACCATGGTCGATACCGGCCCCGAAACCCCAAAGGGCGGGCGCATCAAGATGGTTGAAAAATATATCGATGGCGATGAGTTTTTTTTGACCTACGGCGACGGCGTAAGCGATGTCGACATTGGGGTTTTGCTGAATTTCCACCGCGAACAAGGCAAAGCCGTTACGTTCACGGGAGTACATCCCGTGTCCAGATTCGCAACTGTGGAGTTGACTTCGGATGGCCGGCTGATGAATTGGAAGGAAAAACGAAAAATTGAAGAATACATTAACGGTGGATTTTTTGTTGTGCGAAAGAGCGTTTTAACTGACCTGTCTTACAATCAGGAGTTTGAAGAAGAACCTATGGAACGATTGACCGCTGGCGGCCAGGTATCCATGTATCAGCATGAGGGATTCTGGCACTGTATGGATACGTTCCGAGATTTTCAACATCTGAATGCGCTCTGGAATAAAGGACAGGCCCCATGGGCGGTGTGGTCATCGTGAATAATCCAATTCTTGAGACGGATCTGTCGTACATCACGTCGGAAGCCGCGGATGAGTTCCGCGCGCTTGCAGGGCGCCGCGTTCTGCTGACTGGAGGGGCTGGGTTCCTTGGATATTATTTCGTCCAGTCCATTCGATATTTTAATTTGACCGCTGACAATCCGGTCCGATTAACAGTGCTCGATAATTATATTCGCGGAGTTCCTGAGTGGCTGGCTGCGCTTAAATCGGATTCAAACATCGCGATCGTACGCCATGACGCCACTCAGCCCTTTGACGATGGTATTGATTATGATTATATCGCGCATTTCGCCTCCATCGCTTCTCCTACTTTTTATCGCCAATATCCGATCGAGACGATTGATGCGAACGTGTGGGGGCTCAGACATCTTCTGGATCGTTTTCGCGCGATGTGTACGGATGGCAAAAACGCGGGTTTGCTTTTTATGTCGTCGAGTGAAATCTATGGCGACCCTGACGCGCAAAACATACCCACTTCCGAAGAATATCGCGGGCTCGTCTCATGTACCGGTCCCAGAGCCTGTTATGATGAGAGCAAGCGATTTGGCGAGACGCTGTGCGTGAACTTTGCGCGAGCGTACAACGTTCCAGTCTCGATCGCGCGGCCGTTCAACAATTATGGACCGGGGCTTCGGCTCGACGATCGCCGAGTGATACCCGACTTTGCATCCAGGATTCTCAAAAACGAAAATATTGAGTTGCTTTCCGATGGCAGCCCCACCCGCACGTTCTGTTACGTCGCGGATGCGATCGTTGGTTATTTTAAAATCCTCGTCAGAGGCCGGGCTGGAGAAGCCTATAACATCGGGGTCGAAACGCCTGAAATCAGCATGCTCGATCTGGCGCGGAATATGGCGTCGATTGCAAAAGAGATGTGCGGTTATCAGGGCGACGTGCTTTTTCAGGTGAGCGATGATCCCGACTATCTGAAAGACAACCCCAATCGTCGCTGCCCAGTCATTGAAAAGGCCCGGCGCGAGCTGGGATATGAACCTTCCATTTCAATCGATGAAGGCTTGCGACGAACTCTGGCGTGGTATCTTCACCAGGAAGGATTCAACATCGGATGAAATTGTCGATTGTCGGATCAGGGTACGTTGGGTTGGTAACGGGAGCGGTGATGTCTCACCTGGGGCACGAGGTCGTCTGTGTTGACTTGGATCCCGAAAAAATCCACGCCATCAATTCCGGCCGCCCTCCGATTTATGAAGAAGGACTTGCGCCGATCGTCGAAACAAGCGTGGCGGCGAAACGGCTGCGCGCCACCAGCGATCTTCATGAAGCGGTTCAACAAACAGAGATAACGATGATCGCCGTCGGTACGCCTTTCGATGGAGAACGAATTGATCTCAAATACGTGAAAGACGCTGCGCGGGCTATCGGCCGGGCCCTCAAAGAACTCAGCCGGTATCACGTTGTGGTCGTGAAGAGTACGGTCGTTCCGGGAACCACCGATCGCGTCGTTACGCCGATTCTGGAAGAGGAATCGCATCGGCGAGCGGGACGTGATTTCGGCGTTGGGATGAATCCTGAATTCCTGCGTGAAGGCGTAGCTGTGGAAGACGCGCTGCACCCGGATCGGATCGTGATCGGCGGAAATGATGTCCAAACGCGGAAGGTATTAAGCGAATTGTATGATGTATTCTCATCCGCCGTGCGCATAAATGTGAATAACGCGACGGCTGAGTTGATAAAGTACGCTTCCAACTCATTCTTCGCGACGCTGATCTCTTTTTCAAATGAAATCGCGGCGCTTTCCAGCCGAATCCCCGGCGTTGATATCGCTGATGTCATGAATGGCGTATACCTCGATCGCAGAATGTCGGTCGTCGATGCTCATGGCGAAAGGCGAACGCCGGACCTGATTTCGTATTTATGGCCTGGATGTGGTTTTGGCGGAAGTTGTTTCCCCAAAGATGTGAAGGCGATTGCTTCGGAGTTGAAGCGGCTTGGTGGAGAACCAATATTGCTGCAAGCCGTCATTGATCGAAATAATGCGCAGATCGCTGAAGTCATGTCGCTTTTGGTTAAACATTTCAAAAAATTAAGCGGGAAAAAAATCGCTGTACTTGGAGTCGCATTCAAACCGGGAACGGACGATATTCGTGAATCCCCATCCGTAAATCTGATTGACCATCTGCTGAATGAACAGGCTGAAGTGCTTGCCGTTGATCCGATCGTCACCGAGATCCCTCACCTTCGGTCACCGGAATTACGCTGGTTTAAATCACTGGAATCGGTTACAGGGGTTTGTGACGCGGTCGTTCTGATGACAAGTTGGAAAGAGTTTAAAAAACTGGAAAATCAAAAAGTCGAAGCCGTAGTGATTGATGGCAGACGGTTTCTTGATAAGTCAAAATTTTCGCGATACGAAGGGATCGGTCTGAATGCGGGCGCGGAATAAATGGGTATGCTTGGAGCGGACCGCATGCCTCGTGTAAGCGTGATCATCAACGTATACAACGGAGAAAAATATCTCCGCCAGGCGATCGATAGCGTCTACGCTCAACAGTACACGGACTGGGAACTGATTCTGTGGGACAACGCTTCCACTGATTCGACGCCTGATATCGCGAAAGAGTACGATCAACGGCTGAAGTATCACCGTGGCGAAACCAACGTCGTTCTCGGAACGGCGCGCAACTTCGCGCTTGACCAGGCGTCGGGCGAATTGGTTGCGTTTCTTGATTCCGACGATCTGTGGCGTCCAGATAAGCTGGCTTGGCAGATTGAATTGCTCGACGCGAATCCTGAGTCGTGTCTGGTTTATTCCGACGCGGCTGTTATTGACGAAAATGGCCAGGTGACCGCTGAACACTGGATGAGCCGCCCTCCCGTTTCGGGTTTTGTCTTCGTTGAAATTTTAAAGGGCTATTTCATCAACTGGCAGACCGTTCTGATCCGAAAATCGGCGATGGATGAGATTGGAGGCTTCGGGCCGTATTGCTATGCGGAAGACTTCGACGTTCTGGCCCGGCTGGCTCTCAAGTATCCCATGACGGGAGACGCGCGCGTGACCGCCTCGTATCGCGTTCATAAAGGCAATTCGTCGGCCGCGCTGTCAACGTATCACCCTGAAGTCGGCGGAGTTCTGGATTACCTGCATGACTTGCTCTCTCATCATGAAAAGAAAAAAGAGTGGCTCCCTCAACTCAACCGGATGCGATACGAATTTTATTATGACAGAGGAAATCGTCTCTGCTTTGATGGAGACTATGACGCGGGACGCGCTCAATTGAGATTCGCCTGGAGACGATGTGAATTCCGCTGGCGAGCGTTTTTGATGTGGGCGTTGACTACTCTGCTTCCCCGTCAGGCGTTTAGAGAATTGATGAATGCAAAACGAAAATTATTCCAACCACTTTGATGAATGGTGAATAACCCGAAATCATGAAAACACTCGAAACCGGCGTAAGAAACGCTCGCAACGTGGGACGTTATCTGTTTGGGCGAGGCGGTCTGGATCAACTCGATTCAATACTGCGCTCACGGCGTGAAATGAGCGAAAACGGAGTTGTTTTTTTTGTGGATGAATATTTTGAAAATAATTCCAATCTGGTCTCCAGACTTTCCATTCAATCAGGCGATCGTTTGAAATTCATCTCCACGGTCCACGAACCGACTACGGACTATATCAATTCTCTCCGCGATGAACTGGTGGCTGACGGTATGGCGGCGCCATGCGCGATCGTCGGCGTCGGCGGCGGTATCACCATGGATTCAGCGAAAGCCGTCTCCAATCTGCTCACGAACGGCGGGCGCGCGGAAGACTACCAGGGATGGGATCTCGTTAAAATCCCGGGAATCTATAAAATCGGCGTTCCAACTCTCTCCGGTACGGGAGCGGAAGCCACCCGAACCTGCGTCATGACGAACAAGCGGTCAGGTTTGAAATTAGGGATGAATAGCGATTTTACCGTTTTCGACCAGATCGTTCTCGATCCCGACCTGACCGCCACCGCTCCGCGGAATCAGTATTTCTATACGGGAATGGACGCGTACATCCATTGCATTGAATCCAGCGCGGGGTATTACCGGAACGCGATCGGAGACGCCTATTCGCGAGAAACCATCAATTTATGCAGACAGGTTTTTCTGGAAGGCGATATGATGGCTGCACACAATCGTGAGAAACTGATGGTGGCGTCATATCTGGGCGGCTGCGCGATCGCAACCAGTTATGTTGGCGTGGTTCATCCATTTTCCGCGGGGCTGAGCGTTGTGTTGGGAATCCATCACTGCGTGGGCAATTGCATAACCATGAGGGCGATGGCTGAATTTTATCCGGAGGAATACAGCGAATTCTGGAAAATGGTTGAGTTGCAGAACGTGGAAATTCCATCGGGATTATGCAAGGATTTGTCCGATGACCAGTACGACCGGTTGTATGAATCGACCGTCGTTCATGAAAAACCGCTTACCAATGCGCTGGGTGAAGATTTCAAATCGATCCTGACCCGTGAAAAAGTCAAAGAATTGTTTCAATCGATGTAAGCCTTGAGTCCAAACCGTTTGGGGGAGTATTCGATCGCCATGAATTATAAAATACGATTTTCCGGCCGTTCTCATCAATATACCAGCGATGAGATTGACGTTGTCGTTGAAGCGATGCGGAATGCCGAACCGCTGACTCAGGGAGCGTATCGAAACGCGTTTGAAAAAGCACTGGCTGATTTTCAGGGAATAACCGGAAATACATTCGCCGTGGGATGCGCGACCGATGCTCTGGAAATGGCAGCGCAGCTTTGTCAGTTTAAGCCGGGCGATGAGTTGATCATTCCGTCTCATACATATACAGCGTCCGCATATCCTTTCATTAAGAAAGGGGCGAATCTGGTATGGGCAGACATCGATCTCCAGTCGCGGGTTGTAACCGCTGAAACGATAGAGCGCTGTTTGTCTCCAAAAACCAAAGCGATTCTCGTCGTTCACTTGTATGGTTTCGTGGCGGATATGGATCCCATACTCGAGTTGGCCCGATCGCGAAATATAATCGTGATCGAAGACGCCGCTCAGGCGATCGGCGCCCGGTATAAAGGACGTCGATGCGGAACGATGGGCGATATGGGCGTTTTTTCGTTTCACTCCCATAAAAATATAACTACATTGGGAGAAGGTGGTGCGCTCTGGGTACGGAATGATCAGTTTGCATCCATCGTCCCCATGCTGCGCCACAATGGTCATTGTAATTTTCCTTTTGAACGGGATGACTATTGGATCCCGGCGATGGGGAATGTAGACCTTCCCGAATTGAACGGCGAACCGATTATGCCCAGTAACTATTGCCTGGGTGAGATCGAATGCGCTCTTGGCGCAGCGCTGCTCAAGCGTATCGACGCCATCAATGCTGAAAAACGCCGTCGCGCGCTCTGGTTTATCGATTCGCTTTCGGAACATGGTCGATTGGAATTTCATCGGGTCGACACTGATCGGCATAACTATCACCTGCTTGCCGCGCGCATGACGGATGGAAGCCGGGATCGCTTTATTCGCAAGATGGCGAATGAGTACGGAGTTCAATGCGTCGTGCAATACTATCCTTTGAATCGGTATGATTTGTATAAAAAACTGGATTTGGGTGACGCGCAAACCCCCAACACCGATCTCTTTTATGACAATATGATTTCATTCCCGTTTCAACAGACCCTCTGCGATGACGATCTTTCCTACATGATCGATTGCACGGTGAAAACACTGAAGAGCCTTTGATGGAACCTTGCGCGGTTATCATTCCCGCTTTGAAGAAAAACGTGGCGTTTCCCGATGATCTGGTCAAGCGGATCGCGGGCAAACCGCTACTCGAACATACGCTTGCCCTGGCGATGAAATGGCGGGGCGGTGAGAACGTCTGGGTCGTCACTGATTCAGAAGAAGTCGAGTTGTTCTGTCAACGGCGCGGAGTTAACGCGATCCGGCATCCCGGTCTGACGTTAAGCCGGTTTTCCACTTTTTCTCTCGCGCGATGGTCGTTCAGGCCTCTGCTCCGGCGTTACGAAAACTGGTTTATCCTGTGGCCATATACGCCGACGTTCGCCATGAACGTTCTGCGTGACGCGTTTGACTATCACGTGCTTCATTCTTCCGTTATCACGATCTCCGTTCAGGAAAAACGGGCGAGACTCTTTCATCCCTGTGGACGTACGCCTGAATCCCTGCTGGATGGGCATGGCGAAACCCATTGGCTCGAAGTGAAGGGATTCATGATAGTAAAACCGAGGCGGTTTTTACGAGAGGCTCAAGACGTTCCGCTGTTGCCCTACCCATTACATGAGCCAGTCTGTGAAATTCAGAATTTCACAGACTGGTGGGTGTGCGAGGGGATGCTCCAGCGAAAGCGGATCGTCTTCCGGGTGATTGGAAACCCTGAGGTCGGCATGGGGCATATCTTCCGTGCGCTGACTCTCGCTCACGAAATCAGCGGTCATGAAGTGCTATTCGTCTGCACTCGTGAGGATGAAATCGCCGTTAACAAAATCACGGGACAGGATTATCAGGTGATAGTTTGTGAGTCTCATCATGTCGTGAATGAACTGATCGGCCTGAATCCTGATTTGGTGATTAACGATGTTCTTGACACCTCGCTTGATGAAATTCACGCATTGAAAAAAGCCGGAGTTCGCGTGCTCAATTTCGAAGACCTCGGGTCCGGAGCCGCCGCGGCGGACGTGGTCGTCAACGAATTATATGATGAACCGCTCATCAGTGGAGATCATATTCACTGGGGGGCTGAATATATGTTTTTGCGCGAAGAGTTCTACAGCGCCCGAGTCAACGAATTTAAAGATCGCGTTGAGCGGATTCTGGTCGCTTTCGGAGGGACCGATCCAAGTAATTTGACGATAAACGCCCTGAACGCGATCCTGCCCGTCTGCCGCGAGGAAAATATCCGGGTGGACGTAGTGGTTGGAGAAGGGTATTCGCGTTTTGAACAGCTGGAGACATTACTGGCGCCCCATTCAATCCATTCCAGCCTAACCAATGCCACCGGCGTGATTTCACGGTTTATGGAAGAATGCCAATTGGCCGTCTGTGGGAATGGCCGGACCGTATACGAACTTGCGCACATGCATGTTCCCGCGCTTGTGATCGCTCATCATGAACGCGAAGCCACTCACCATTTCGCTCATGAAGGCAATGGCTTTATTAATTTGGGAGTGTTCGTCCCCGGCGTTACGGATGAGATCGTCGAAGAGCAATTCAAATGCCTGCTTCATGATCGCGAGTTGCGAAAACGCTTATGGAAGGCCACATTGCCTCATGACTTTATCGCGAATAAGCGAAAAGTCCTTTCATTGATAACCCGACTATTGGAGAGCGAATGATTACGGGCGTTATTCAGGCTCGTCTTGGCTCGCGGCGGCTCCCCGGCAAAATGCTGATGCGGTTAAAAGGGATCTCCTTGATCGAATGGGTCGTGCGGCGTTTGAAACGATCGTCCCGTCTCGATGAAATCATCGCTGCGATTCCGTCAGGCGAGATTGACGATCCTCTTGAATGCGCATTGGGCGCAATGTCCGTTGAGGTTTTTCGCGGTTCCGAAAACGATGTGCTGGGGCGGTTTTGTCAGGCCGCGCGGCGATCCAACCCTCAACACGTCGTGCGCGTTTGCGCCGACAATCCACTGGTCTCGTGGGAAGCGATCGATCTGCTCATCGAACGCCATCTTGGCGCCGGCGTCGATTATTCATACAATCACGTTCCCCGCCGCAACCTGTGGCCTGATGGCCTCGGAGCGGAAATCGCGTCAATGGAAACGCTGGACCGGATTGACCGTGACGCCGTTGAGCCCGATCACCGCGAACACCTGTTTAATTATTTGTGGGCGCATCCCGATCGATTTTTAATTCAAACATTCGATCCGCCTGTTGAAAACTGGCGCCGTCCTGAAATCAAACTGGACGTCGATGCTGCCGAAGACCTGGAATATCTCGAACGGTTTAATTTCTCTATCGAAATGACGGTCGATGAAATCCTGAATGAAATGAGGAAAAACTCTTGAGCCGGCTGCTGCAATTTCTGAACGATAACCCGCATCCCGTCCAGAGAATCATTCGGCCATACATATTGGCCGAGGCGGGGGTGAATCATGAAGGAAACATGGATCTGGCTAAGCGTCTGATCGATGAAGCCGCGCGGGGCGGAGCGGACGGGATCAAGTTCCAGACCTACAAAGCCGAAACGATCGCCTCAAAAAATTCGCCTTCTTACTGGGATACAAGCAAAGAACCAACTACGTCTCAGTATGAACTTTTCAAAAAATACGATCGCTTCTGGAAGAACGAGTATGAAAGTTTAAAACAGCATTGCGATAAAGTGGGTATTGATTTTCTCAGTACGCCGTTCGATGTTGAATCCGCTGAATTTCTGAATGAGTTGATGGACGCGTTTAAGATCTCTTCATCAGATATCACCAACCGCCCATTTATCGAATATATGGCGAATTTTAATAAACCTGTCATCCTGTCGACCGGCGCTTCATATCTTTGGGAGGTTGAAGAAGCGTTGGAATGGCTGCGGCCGTTTGAAGCCGAAGTCATCCTGCTTCATTGCGTTTTAAATTACCCCACGCCGGACCCGAATGCGCATCTGGGGATGATTGTCGACTTGAAACGGAGATTTCCAGACCACCGAATTGGATATTCGGACCACACGCTGCCCTGTGATATGAAACCCATTGAAATCGCCGCTTTGCTGGGCGCTGAAATCATTGAGAAACATTTTACATTTGATAAAAGTCTGCCCGGAAATGACCACTATCATGCGATGGATATGAATGACTTGCGAATATTCTTGAATAACTGGGACCGGACCCAACTGCTGCTTGGAGACTTTAATAAACGCCCCCTTGATGATGAGGCTTCTGCCCGGCGAAACGCCCGCCGAAGCCTAGTCGCGGCGAAAACGATTCCTGCGGGTAAAATGATCGAGCGTGATGACCTGACATGGAAACGTCCGGCTTTTGGAATCTCGCCGCGTTATTATCATGACGTGGTCGGACGGATTTCCGCGAGAGATATCCAGGAAGATGAAATCCTGCAGTGGTCTATGTTGACCGATCCGGAATAACCGTCTCGCTTGAATAGATGCCTCCGCAAGCGTATCAGGAATGAATGCAATCGACACGAAATGACAGTAACTTCGCTCATCCCCGAAATTCGTCAATATCTTGAACGGCTGTTTCCACTCAACCGCAGTTTGACGGGAGAGGCTAACCGCCAGACTCTGTCGATACTGCGTGAGTTGATCCCGCTCTCCGTTCATGAAGTCCCCTCGGGAACCCCAGTGTATGACTGGATCGTCCCCGATGAGTGGGCTATCCGTGGTGCGTGGATCTCTGATTCGCATGGCCGGCGCTTGATTGACTGGGCTGAATCGAATCTTCACGTCGCCAGTTATAGCATTCCGGTGAATGAAACGATGGACTGGAGCGCGCTGGAACCACGCCTGCAGGTTCATCCGGAGCTGCCCGATGCGATTCCGTATCGTACTTTATATTACAATCGCGATTGGTCATTTTGCGTCACGCGCGGCCAATACGAGACTATTCGCGTTGCTGATGGGCCGTTCGAAGTCGTCATTGACAGCGAGTTGAAACCCGGATCGATGACTCTGGGCGAATTCGTCTTGCAGGGCCGATCTTCCGAGGAAATACTGATTTCCTGTTATATATGCCATCCTTCCATGGCGAATGACAGTCTGAGCGGAGTGATTCTCGCCGCCTTTCTGGCGAGAGAATTATCACGGCGCGGCGATTTGAAATACACGTACCGCTTTGTTTTTGTTCCGGAAACCATCGGAGCCATCGCGTATTGCGCCTTTCATGAAAGCGAAATAAAAAAAGTCGATATTGGTTTAGTTATCACGACGGTTGGCGGACCGGGGCTGTTTGGATACAAGAAGAGTTTCGACCCCACGCATCCCATCAACCGGTTGGTTGAAGAAACCTTTCATGACGCGGGAGTTGGCCATATTACGTACCCCTTTGACATTCACGGGAGCGATGAGCGTCAATATTCATCGCAAGGTTTCCGCGTGAATACGATTACAATATGCAAAGACCGCTATTATGAATACCCGGAATATCACTCGTCGCTGGATAATCTCGATTTCGTAAAAGCGGATGCGATCACCGCTTCGCTGGATCTTTATCTCCGGCTGATCGACAAGCTGGAAAACCGCGTCATTTACCGCAACCGGATTCCCTGTTGTGAGGTCATGCTCTCACGTCACGATCTCTACCCCGCCCGAGGGGGGGCTCAACGTCCTGAATTGGGTGGGAGGTCTGAATTGGACCTGATTTTATGGTTACTCTTTCTGAGCGATGGGAGACGCTCGATCGACGATGTCGCTCATGAATTGAATGTTGGCGCGAAAAGCCTTCGTCCGATTGCGGATAAGTTGCTGAAAAAAGGAGTGTTGGAACTTGTCTAAAAAGTTGTCGCTTGTTCCCGCCCAGTTGGGTGACGAATGGGATGGATTAGTTGATCGCTCTCCACAGGGAACGTTGTTTTCGGAATCGATCTATATCCAGGCCTCTGGCGTCAGACATGACCTTTTCTATGTCATGCAGGGCGAGGAGAAGAAAGCGGGAGTCTGCCTGGTTGTTTCAGATGATGGAAATTCGTGCGTACTGAACGATCTGGTGATCTATGGCGGAATCCTTTTTGATCTCGACCTGAATCGCGCGGTGGTAAAACGGCGGCATGACGAGTTCCAGATTAGTGAATTTGTCATTGAGGAGTTATGTTCAAGGTATTCAAGCATCCAATTGACGTTGTCCCCTCAATATTTCGATATGCGCCCATTTTTGTGGTACGCCTATCATGACCCCGATCCATCCAATCGTTTCCATCTGGATCTGCGTTATACATCGTATGTGAACATAAGCTCGCTGGCTCAATGTGGTGAAGATTTTGAGAACGCACAGTGTTTTTTTGACATGGAAACAGTTCGCCGATATAGTGTTAGAGAAGCGGCCCGTAAAGAGGGTTCCGTGAAAAACGGCGGCTCGGCTGATCGGTTGATCGGATTTTATCAGACTTTGATGATAAATCAGGGAGAAGAACAATCGGTCGGCAAATTGAATAGTATGCGCTCGATTATCGAAGCATTGAGCTCAAAGCATCGGGGTCGCATCTACGAGGTGATGAATAAAGACGGCGAGGTGATCTACGCGATTTTTTACGGATGGGACTCAAAACGGGCCTATTACCTGTATGGCGCCGGTCATCCAGACAAAAGTGAACCGTGGCAGGGTACATACGCTCATTGGGAAGCGTTTAAAGATATCGCGATAAACGTCGGTATCCATGAAGTGGATATGGAAGGCGTTAACAGTCCACAAAGAGGCTGGTTTAAATTGGGTTTTGGCGGAAACATGAGCGCCTATTACCAGGTTGTAAGAAATCCTCGACGATATGAGAACGGAATGTGACTGGTGGATGAGGTTCAGCGCATTCTGATAAAAAACTCTCTCCCGAGATTTAAGACTGATAAATAAAAATCGATAGTTTATTGATATCTTCCTGCTTTATGTTCGTCTGACTCAATGAAGCGAGTCTGGTCGTACGGAAAATCAATAGAACGGATCGGTAGTTTGATAGTCGAGAATTCGCACGTGAAGTATTGGAGACCATATCATGACAATGAATCCTGATCTGATTGAACAGCCGGATGACGCCGGCGTTGATGTGAAGAAGTATATTCCAATAAATAAAGGGCACTTCAGCTTGGAGCCGCCCGAGAGGATCAATGCGTTCAATGCGATTCTCGCTGATGGGTGGGAGGAAGAGTATTATGAATACAGACGCCTGTGGAATGAACTGCCCGTGCGGAAAGAAATTCGCGATTATCCTCTGCTTGTCGATCTGGAACTCGCTTCTCGATGCAATCTGAAATGCCCAATGTGCCCGACCATCACCGAAGAGTTTATTGAAAAACGAGTTAAACCCTATCGGCGTGGTCTTTTGGATTTTGACCTGGCTAAAAAAATCATTGATGAAGTCGCCGGTAAAGTCTACGCTCTTCGGTTGTCGTGGGTGGGTGAGCCGACGCTTCATCCGAAATTCGTTGAAATCGTCCAGTATGCGAAAGACCACGGCATACATGAAGTTTCATTTTTGACCAATGGATACAGAATGAGGCGAGACTTCTTCACTCGCGTCGCTCAAGCCGGAGCCGATTGGATTACGATTTCGATTGATGGCATGGGTGAAACATATAACAAGATCCGGGCGCCGCTCAAATTTGATGAAACATTGCAAAAAATCCGGGAGATGAAAGAGTACAAAGACAAAAATGGATTAAAAAAACCCGTAATTAAGATACAGGGCGTGTGGCCCGCCGTCCGTGAAAGCGCCGAATTGTTCTATAACACGTTTGCGCCTTATGTCGATATGATCGCGTTTAATCCGCTGATCGATTATCTTCACAAAGACACGGATATTGTTTATGAAGATGGCTTTTCATGCCCTCAGTATTATCAGCGGCTTGTTGTCAGTTCGAATGGCAAGGTTGCGATGTGCAGCAATGATGATAATGTTGAAGTCGTGATTGGCGACGCCAACGAACAGTCCGTCCATCAAATCTGGCACGGTGAAAAAATGAATGAATTGCGTGCGATTCATTCCGTGGATGGCGGTTTTAAAAATATTATTTCGTGTCGTCGCTGTTATTATCCCAGAAAAGCGGCTCCCGATGAAATCACGGTGATTAACGGGCGTACAATCCACATTGAAAATTATGTGAATCGATCTCAGGTGATCGGTCAATAGCGTGATCTGATTTGTGCACCCATGCAAAAATCTCTTCAGCATCAATTGTGTACGAGGGCTGAGCGATCTCATTGCGTTTTATTGCCAAGCGCGACGGTTGGGTTGGCGCTCGCCTTGCGTGCATGGGGGGTTGAAAATAAACCTGTGGCGGTTCCGGCAAGCGTTTGCCTGAATGTGCCCATTGCGGTTTTGCTGGCGGGGGGGCGGCCCGTCTACTGCGACGTCGAACCTGATACTCTCGGATTATCCGTTGATACGCTTCGCGAAGGATGTGAAGCGCCCGCCGCCGTTATCGCGGTGCATGCTTATGGTGCGCCATGTGAAATCGGCCCAATCCATCAATATTGTCGAGGTAAAGCGATCCCGCTGATTGAAGACGTCGCTGCTGCTCAAGGCGTTCAGTATCATGACAAGCTTGGCGGCTCTTTCGGCGATGTTGGCATATTCAGTTTTGGCGGCGGCAAAATCATTAACCAATCCGGCGGCGGAGCTCTTGTCACGGATGATGCGGAACTTGCTGAAGCCATTCAATGCTGGGTTCGAGAATTGCCGGATCGTTCTCCCATTCAAGATGAAGCCCTTCATGAATTCGATCGGTATCATACAAAACTGTATAACAAGAGCTATGGGAAAGACTTGAAGCTTTACGTCGCTGATTTTGTGCGAAAACTTCATGTGATCATGCCTTATTACATGACTAAGCCGGTTTGGCCTGTGGATTCCGTTTTGGAATGTCTGAACAATCTGCCTGACCTGATAGAAAACAGGTGGAAGAATTATCAATTATTTCTGGATCATTTTCGGGAAACGGAATCTTGCCAGGTGTTTCGCTTTCCCGAGGGTTCTGTTCCCTGGCGACTGAATTTATTCTTCAAAAACCGGCGTGATGATGTTTTGCGCGAACTGCTCACGCGAGGAATAAAAGTTAGCAGTTGGTTCCCGCCGGCTTGTGAATTCCTTGATGACTCATTCCATCCAGAGAGAATCCCCGTCAGCTGCGATATTGGCGCGTCGATTTTAAATATCTGGATCAATGAAGAAATCGATGGCGAGTATATTCAAACGACTGCGCGGTTGATCCAGGAGATGCTGTAAAAAGCCAGAAATCGATCAGTCTGAAGAAAGCAGCATCGTATTGTATACAGATTGTCCAAAGTGGATAATCTTGCGAAGTTTGAAGTACGCCGGATATACTGCTATTCTTGAAATTTGAATCCTCTTGTGTTTGTGACGGTGAACGGATGAACGATCGCTGTTGAAAAATATGTGAATCGCTCGCAAAAAAATGGAGAATAATACCTCCTCATTTGCTTTATCTAATACGAGAAACTACTTTCCGGAAAAGGTGCGTCGATGACGGGTCATAAAAATGTATTGTCGCTTTACTGGGGCATATGCTCCGGAGCCGCATTAATTCAGGATGGTGCGGTTGTCGCCGCCGTTAGCGAAGAACGGTTCACTCGTCTGAAAAACGACGACGCGTTTCCTCGCCAGGCGATTGAATGGTGTTTGAACTATGCGGGGGTGGAGGCGAAAGACCTGGAATACGTCGCCGTCGCATCGCATCATCAGGATTACTTCCATCAGTTAACGCGTCCTGCCCTTTGGACGGTTGATAATTATATTGAAGAACAACATCGCTATTGGAAACCAAGGCTGCTTGAAAAAAAAGACGTTGATTACGCCGAGCAATTAAGCCATCTGGTTGACAGAGATCAGTATCCTCAATGGTACTGGCGGGATGGAGAGGGAAACGCTGTAACTTTCCCCTCCGATCGAAAAAAAATTGTGGCGCGTTTTCTGAATATTGATGAAAAGTGCGTCCACACCGCCGAGCATCACACCGCACACGCCTTCTATGCATATCATGCCTCGAAATTCAGAGAAAAGCCGGTGTTGGCTTTGACCGTGGATGCCAGCGGCGATGGCGCCAACGCAACGATCGGCGTCTTTGATGAGCAGGGGCGATATGAACGCCTCTTTCAAACGTATGAATGCTTTATTGCGCGATTCTACCGTTATTTGACGCTGGTGCTTGGAATGAAGCCAAACGAGCACGAGTATAAGTTGATGGGGCTCGCTCCGTATGGAAAAGAGAAGCATTCACAGAAAGCCTTGAAGGTGTTCAGAGAGACCCTGTATGTAGATGGAATTGAATTTAAATGGAATATAAAACCAACCGATTCATACTTTTGGTTTAAAGATAAACTGGAAGGACAGCGCTTTGATAATATCGCGTGGGCGTTGCAGACTTGGGTTGAAGAAATGCTTGCGCAATGGGTTCAAAACGCGGTTGAGCGCTTTGGCGTTTCGACGGTGATATTTTCGGGCGGAGTTGCGATGAACATCAAGGCGATGGGGAGGCTGGCGTCTCTGCCGGGCGTCACTGACTTCTTCGTGCCTGGTTCCGCCGCCGATGAATCGTTGGCGATTGGAGCGGGTTTGTGTATTTACGATCAACAGTTTGGATTCAAGAATAATTGTTCGGCATCATCTCCGCCGGCTGTATCGAATCTGTACCTTGGGCCGGATTTCGACCGGCGAGATGAAGAAAATGCGCTGAATAATGTGGACCTGAATCGATACGACGTGATAACGGAGTTTGACGACCAGGTTATCGTTGAACGATTGCTGGCGGGTGATGTGATCGGGCGCTGCTGCGGACGCATGGAATTCGGTCAACGGGCATTGGGAAATCGTTCCCTGCTGGCGGATCCGTCTAATCCCCAAATTAAAGAAAAAATTAACAGCATGATTAAATCAAGAGATTTCTGGATGCCGTTCGCTCCAATCATGCTGGATTCCTTTGTTGAACGGTATCTTTGTTCACCCCGCGTCGAAAGCTACTACATGACGATTGGATTTGACACCACGGCGGAAGGGTATGAGATGATGCGGTCCGCCTGCCATCCCGCGGATAAGACGGCCCGCGCTCAAATACTGACCAAGTCGATGAATCCATCCATGTATGGATTGTTGAATTCGTTCGCTGATATAACAGGACGCGGTGCGTTATTAAATACAAGTTTTAACATTCATGGAGAACCGATTATTTCAGGGCCAGATGATGCGGTCGACGTTTTAAATCGAAGCAGTCTGGATGGTTTGTTGCTGAAAAACTATTTGATTCTATTAAAGCGTTGATGCGCGTGGCGGTTCGTTTTTACGACAATGGTTGAGTCAAATTCATGCTACTGGAATTCCGTCCGAGTCGCCGATGGATTGGTGACTTGTATGAATGTCAGAGAAAGTCTCCTTGTATACACGCGGTCTATTGTTAATTTATTCAATAAATCTGATTTTTCGCGCGAGTACATCGATTTGGTCATGGGGGTATGGCTTCTTCACTTTTCACATGCCGTTTACGCTCACTGGATTTCATTACATGATGGAGTGAATATAAAAACAAGTGCAAAAGCGCCGCTCATGCCTTTGTGTTCAACTCATTCAGCATTTATTGATGCTCTCGTACACAGCGAGAGTTTTCACCATAACATAGATCAAGCAATCAGGTTGGTCCGTTCCAGTGCATGTTTGGATATAGGTGCTTTCGATCCCCGGCCGGTTGATATTCAACTTGGCGATAAGAATAGCGACTCTCGAGTTGGACTAGAAAAATTTAAATCTCGTAAACCAAAACTATTGATCACGAGCCCGTATGTAAAATGCTCCTCCTGGCAATGGTGCTGGAAGATCTTCTTTTGGCGTTTATGGGCGTTGTCCGATGATCTCCAATATCCGATTCATTCAACCGTTCTTCCTGATTGGAAGTGGCGAATCAAGCATGCGATGGCGTTCGGTAAGGTCGAATCCTTTGAAGATTGTGTAAAAGCTCTAACTTCTCTTTTTCTTCCCGCGGTGTTTCTTGAAGGTTTGACGCAAGTACGTAACACGATTCATGAGTGGAAATTGCCTCGACCAAGCGCGCTTTATTCCGCGAATGCGCTGCATGGAAACCCTGTTTTTTCCATTCTTGCGGCGGATTGGCGCGAGCGAGGCTCGAAGTTGTTATACCATCAGCACGGTGGTAGTTATGGGATGGATCGAATCCATGCGGTTGAAGATTTTGAAAGCCGTGTGGCGGACCGTTTTTACACATTCGGCTGGCGTTCGAGTAAAAGCCACGTCACTCCACTTTCGCCTCCTCTGCCTGATGCGAGCGCTCGAAAGAAACGCCAGGTAGTATTGCTGAACTGCGTGTGCTTTCCAAAGTATGTTTATCGGCTGCATTTTCATCCGATGCCCGGTACGATCGAAATTATGATCCGAGAAACGTGTGCCTTCCTTGAAAATTGCGCTGATCATTCATTAATTCTCGTTCGTCCTTATTTTGATGATTATGGATGGGGAATGACTGAAAAATTGAGAAACGCTGCGCCTGGCGCGAAATATGATGAGGGTGCGAATGTGTTCCGGCGTTATACGGAAAGTGAATTGGTCGTTCACAATTATTTAGGGACTTCATGGCTGGAAACCATGGCGATGAATATTCCGACGGTATGTTTTTATGATGCGAGCGTCTATCAGTTTAGAGATGAAGTTTCCTCTATAATCGACAAATTGGAATCGGTTGGCATTGTTCACCGCTCGGGATTATCCGCTTCGCGATTTGTCAATGATATCAGGGGAAATATAAAGAACTGGTGGAACGGAGCGGATGTTCAAAGAGCGCGAATTGAATTTACTGATAAATATGCGAATTACTCAAGTGATTGGGCGCATGAATGGAAAAAAGAATTCAAGATGATCCTTGATTCCGCATGAAGACCTCTCCCGGCTGGTACTTACTCATCAACTTCTTTGATCTCGCGGATTGAATCGAGATAGATGCCGCGGTCGTTGTGGAGATCGAGGTAGTCCCGCCCGAATTTAGGTTCGTACACTTCTTCCACCAAACCACGAGAAGTTCGGGATTCTTTGATTTTGGTAGGATGTTTTTCGCCAGGGTGGCGCTCCTCTTTCACGTCAACCCAGACGATTTCACAATACTTGCCAACGTATTTCTTGTAGCGATCCGCGTAGATTCCCATTCAACCAACCCCACGATTAGAAGTTCCAAAAAAGCGGTTAAATTCCATCACAAATCATTGCAAGTAAAAGCGGGAGACGGGGTTCGAACCCGCGACCCTCAGCTTGGGAAGCGGAATGCTCATTTCTTTAAGTTATTAAGAATGAGAATGTTGCGCTGTTTCCCGAGAGGGGTGTACACAAATTTGTACACATGAAATCACTATGATGTCCTTTTCGGCCGATTTGCACCCGCCAATCCGGCCTTTTCAGTTTTGACCATCATAGCATAAATCCATAAATCGGATATGTAAAAAACAATACGTTTGGGCTGAATCGAATCAAATAATCTGAATGAACCTGGTGCTCAGCTCCCTTGGGGAAAGCCCGGGTGAATGATGCCGGTATTCATCCGGTTTCACATCGGTTTTGTCATCGTCTGTCGTTAAAGACTTCTGCAACACAATCGCCAGCAGCAGTGCAAACACGTCAGTTCAATCTATCGAAATTCCAGAGGGGGCCCCAAGCCTCCTTTTTTTTAACCAGACCCCCCGGCCTTCCTTCGACCTGGAGTCCCACTTAAGTGTTCGCCTAACGATTGCGTACACAAATAAATCCCGCTGTTCATTAAAATAGTTTTAAAATTGGTACTATGAGTACCATTGCAGATAATAAATTGGTTCGTTCTAAGAATCTGTGCGTTGGGTAGACATGGAAACACGCGCTAACTCGTGTAATCTCAGTTTGCTGAGAACATAAGAAGCACGAGGGGAAGCGCGTGTTATTAAAGAGTATCATCAAAAAGACCTTAGGG
>WGLV01000051.1 GCA_016125385.1 bacterium | reverse complement strand
CCCTAAGGTCTTTTTGATGATACTCTTTAATAACACGCGCTTCCCCTCGTGCTTCTTATGTTCTCAGCAAACTGAGATTACACGAGTTAGCGCGTGTTTCCATGTCTACCCAACGCACAGATTCTTAGAACGAACCAATTTTTGAAGAAAAAACTTTTTTGAAAACCTTTTTTGAAAAACATGAGTTTCCATGGAATTATTCTTTGTTGTTTAAAGTCGCCTTCAGTTTGGAAGAAGGATGTTTTACGAGCCATATTCTGATTTTTCTTTCTGAACGATCTCTCGAAAAAATCGCCAAATCCCTGGAAAAATGGTTAGAGGTATTGTAATGCCTGCATCTTTGCCCGATTTGTTTTATAAAAATATCATTGAACGAATTAATACTGGTATTTTTGTTGTGACTATAGATTACACCATTGTAGAATGGAATCATTACATGGAGACGCACAGCGGAAAGAGTGCGTCAAGCGTAATTGGTGAAAATCTGTTTTCCGTGTTTCCCGAATTGCCCAAGGCATGGTTGAAGCGTAAACTTCAAAGCGTCTTTATTTTAAATAATTATTCATTTACCTCTTGGGAACACCGCCCATATCTTTTCCATTTTGAACATCACCGCCCTATCACCGGCGATGTGGAGTATATGTTCCAGGATTGTACCTTTATTCCCATCAAAAATGAAAAAAATCAGGTTGCGTATGTATGTGTCTCGCTTGCTGATGCAACCGATACGGCGATTTATCAGCGGAAATTGCAGACGACATTGGTTTCAATGGAAAAGTTAAGCAATCAGGATGGATTAACCGGTTTAATCAATCGGAGACAACTGGAAAAACAGATTATCGTGGAAATCAGCCGCGCAAGCCGATATAAACTCCCGTTAACATTCGCGATGTTTGATCTGGATCATTTTAAAAAGGTCAACGATACGTACGGCCATTTGGCTGGAGATGAGGTGTTGCGTCATATCGCCTTGCAGGCGCTCAATACGATGCGGATATCCGATATCGTGGGGAGGTATGGGGGAGAAGAATTCGCCGTTGTATTGCCAGGCACGAAACTGAATGAATCGATCTGCGCGCTGGAGCGGTTTCGTAAGAATGTTGAAAAAACTCTCATTTCATTTGAAGATAAAAAAATTCCCGTCACAATCAGCGTGGGCGTATCTGAGTTCCACGAAAAGATCAAATCACACACCGATCTGATCCATGAAGCCGATGCGGCGCTATATTACTCGAAAGAAAACGGGCGTAACTGTATTACACGATTTGATGAGATTTAAGTAAGAATCCGATTCATCGGCGTAGAAAATATACGCACGTTACGGTTACCATGTAATTTGTGAAAACATGCCGATACTGCTCCGGCGGCGCATTCCGATATGAGCAACGTCTCCTCAGGAGTCAGGCTGCTTGCGGCTCTTCCGCTTTGTTCGTTTCGCCTGGCTGGCAGGCTTGATCTTCGCTAATTTCCGATTCACCGCGGCGAGGTCGAAATGATCCGGATCAAACGGACCTCCGAGCCATTCGAGTATGCTCGCGTGTTCGGGATGGGAGTCGTCCCCGATGATATCGAGTAATTCCGTATAGCCGATGATTCCACCGCAGTCTTCAGGCGGACAAGCCCTTTCACCAGCGATGCAACGAATTGCGGGCTTGCCTGCGGAATCCTCCATGATTTTTTCCAAAATAATCAGATGCTCCCAACAGTCTCCGAAGTCATATTGATATACGATGGCTGTTTCTTCTGAAATCAATACGTCAGAGAGGAGGATCGATTGCTCGTTACGCAAACCCAGTCCGAATCCGACTGGTCCATATTCCCCCTGCATTGTGACGAACTTATGCAAATGTGAATTATGCCAACCCATCGCGAACTGAAGCACGTTCTGCATATCTCCCAACGACAGAGTCGAGGGAACAATCAGCCGCCGCCAGATAGGAGGGTCTGATTCATTCAAAGTGACAAGAATCTGATATTGTATGAAAGATGTGGTCATTTTTCAGTTCCTTTCTTCATCGATATGAGATGAACGGAACATATCATCCCGGCCATTCTTACAACAGGAAACCGGAGAATGGAATTTTGCATCAACTCACCGACGGGGTCCATGAGGGGTGATTCGCCGCGAGGTGGTAAATACAATAATTAACGCACCCGAATAAAGTCGAGCTGATTAATCCTCATGTCTTTTCCACAAGGTGAAGCCGAAGCCATTCGGTGAACTCATCACGCTGCAAGTTCCCGGATGCCAACGCCAAAATGACTTTTTCTTGCTGTTCAACGGAGGCGTTAATTTCAAAACCATTCAAAATCAGAAATACTTCCATCGCCGCGTGACCGGTTCGCTTGTTCCCATCGATAAAAGGGTGGTTCATGATGATCGAGAAACCGAGAGCGGAGGCTTTTTCGATCATCGTTTGATATAACGCTTCACCCCCGAATGTCATTCTGGGTTGGGAGATTGCTGACTCCAGCGCGTTGATGTCGCGCAACCCCTCGCATCCGCCGGATTGCCGCATGACCATGTGATGGAGCGCCAGCGTCTCTCCAAGCGTCAGATAGCGCATCAGGCCAACCGTTGATAGAGTTCCGCGTTTTTGTGGAGGACATGATTCGCCGCGTTTTGAAAGACCTCGTCCGGATCAGAGAGCAATTCTTCAAGGCTGGCTCGCGCCATGTCTTCAGGGCTGATCTGAAAACGCTCGGCCAACTCTTTCAGTTTTGTGTGTTGGTCCTGGGAAAGAGTGATTGTGATCGTGGCCATGCTCGTTGTCCTTTCATGGCGGTTTTTCATGGCAGTACAGTAAGAATGAAAGGGTATGTGAGAATCAATTGATGCGCGCCTTATTCTAGCACACCGACGGGGTCCATGAGGGGTGATTCGTCGCGAGGTGGTAGAGTTGTTCGATGACCTCGCTCTCGCTCAAGTGGGATGAATCGACCACGATGGCGCCATCGGCCACGCGAAGCGCGCCTACGGGGCGCACGGCGTCGCGCCGGTCGCGCTCCATCAGATCGTTATAGGTTTTCTCAAAGTCGGATGGCTTCCCGTTGGCGATCAACTGGCGATGCCGCCGTTCCGCCCGGATTTTCGGGTCGGCGTCGAGATAAATTTTGATCTCCGCGTTCGGAAACACCACCGTCCCGATGTCGCGGCCTTCCATTACAACGCCCCCGGCGCGCCCCATTTCCTGTTGCAGCGCCACCATGCGTTCGCGCACGGCGGGGTTGTCGGCCACCGGCGATGTCCCCCGACTGACCTCGGGCGCGCGGATCGCCTCCGAGACGTCTTCTCCTTCGCAGATCACGCGCAAGCCGCCGTCGCGCCGTTCAAAGTGGATGCCGATTCGTTGCGCCAGTTCCGCGACGGCTTCGGCGTCGTCAAGCGAAAGGCCCGCGCGTTGCGCCATCAGCGTGACGCAGCGGTACATCGCGCCGGTGTCGATATAAACCAGCCCCAGCCGCTCGGCGAGCGACGCGGCCACGCTGCTTTTGCCCACGCCCACGGGGCCGTCGATCGCGATGATTGGTTTGCGCGCGCTCATTCCAATACCTCCGCGCACCCCGGCGCCGTCTGGTTCAGCAGGTCGAAAAATCCCGGAAACGAGGTCGCGATGGGGGCGATGCCGCGAATGAGGGTGTCGCCGGATGCATTCAACGCGGCGATCGCCGCCGACATCGCCACGCGGTGATCTCCCTTCGAATCGGTTTGCGCTCCGCTCAGCGGGGCGCCGCCGCTGACCGTAAACCCATCGGGGCGTTCTTCAATGCGGGCGCCCATGCGTCCCAGCAGGCCGACCATCACCGCAATGCGGTCCGATTCCTTCACTCTCAGTTCTTCCGCGCCTTCCACCGTCGATTCGCCTTCCGCGAAGGCCGCCGCCACCGAAAAAATCGGGAATTCGTCGATCATGCGAACCACCGTGTCGCCGCCGACGCGCACGCCGCGCAACGGCGAGTGCCTGACATGCAGATCGGCGACCGGTTCATCGCCGCATAACCGTTCGTTTTCGAAAGCGATATCCGCGCCCATGTCGAGCAGCACGTCGTACAGACCGGTGCGGGTCGGATTGATCCCCACGTTTTCCAGAATGAGGTCCGACTCCGGCGTGATCAGCGCGCCGATGGTAAAAAACGCAGCCGATGAAGGATCTCCCGGCACGTCGAGATCCCGCGTTCGAAGCGTCTGCCCGCCGCGAAGCGAAACGCGCCCGTTTTCGCTTTGTACTTCAACGCCGTAAGACCGCAGCATCCGCTCGGTATGGTCGCGCGAGGGGCCTGGCTCAACGATGGTGGTTTTACCCTCGGCGAAAAGCCCCGCCAGCAGAATGGCCGATTTAATCTGTGCGCTTGCCACGGGGGAGGCGTATTCGATGCCTTTCAGTCCGCCGCCTTGCGTCATCAGCGGCAGTTTGCGCCCGCCGTCGCGGCCCATAAAGCGCGCGCCCATGCGGCTTAACGGTTCCGTGACGCGCGCCATCGGCCGTCCACGCAACGATGCGTCGCCGGTCAGCGCCGCGCAGAAATCCTGCCCGGCCAATACACCCAGCAACAGGCGCGATCCGGTCCCCGAGTTGCCCATGTCGAGCACGTCGTCCGGCTCCGAGAGCGCGCCGCCCCGGCCGTGAATCACCAGTGCGTCCTCTCGCTGTTCCGAACGCACGCCCATCGCTTCGAAGGCGCGCAGGGTGGCGATGCAGTCTTCGCTTTCCAGAAAGCCGGATATGGCCGAAACGCCGTCCGCGAGCGACGACATCATCACCGCGCGATGCGAGATCGATTTATCGCCGGGGACTCGAATCCGGCCCGTGAGACCGCCCGATCGGCGGACGATGCAAACGCCTTGTTCCAGTGAATTGGGTTTGGTCATGCTGACTCAATGATTGATTATGAAATGAATTGACGCCCTCATCTGAGGGTATGGATGACTCTAGCAGTATGGAGGACGAAATCGAAGCATGGCGCGCCGCTGCCGCGTGGCGGCTTAGCGTTTCTGTTTGGTGAGGTAGTCGAACACGCCGCGCACGCCGAGTTTTTTTTCAACCGCCTTGAAGCGCTGATAGCCGGTTCCATAATACCGGTCGCGGCGGTCTTCCAGTTTTTCCAGCGCCTGTTTGAACCCTTTGATCTCCAGAATCTTCGCCGCGGCCCATTGCGCGAAGCCTTCCTTGATGTCGAGAGATTGATCGAAGGGGCAGTCCTGCTCGTAATGCCACGCATGAGCGTATTCATGAGCGGCGGTTTCATAAATCATCTCACGAGGCAGACCGTACAGCAGAAATATTTCCGCCTGCCCGTTGACGTTGCGATAAAGCCCGAGTTCGGCTCCCACCAGCGGGCTGGCGTCTGAAAGCCCTTCCTTCGCCTTGCGCGCCTGAGTCAGCGAGGTCGAATTCAACGGTTGAACGCTGAGTTGAAAACGCGTCTTGAGGACCATGTTGTATCGCCGCTGCAAGAGCTGCTCGACTTCATCCATGATTTTGACGATCTGGTCTTTGTCGAAAATGGCTCGCGCGTGGCAGTCTTCACAAATCGAGCGCCCATCGTCGAATTTCCAGTAGTTCTTTCCGACTGGAACGCCGCAGGTATAACACGCGGGACGGTTGCGTTTGCAGTTTTCGCAATATTTCCCGTCGGTATGTTCAAACTCGTAATACCGCCCCACGATGGCCACTCCGCACGCCTTGCACACCGGCAGGTCTTTCAGGCAATCGAGACACGCGCCCGAGGCGGCGTCGAGTCGCTCGCGCGGCGTCGGGCGGTTACATACCACGCATTTGGGCGCGTGTGCGTAACACGTGGCGCAATACAGGCTCGGCTGGCCTTTGCCGTCTTTTTCCGTGAACTGGTAATAGCGGCCCTCAATGCGTTTCTGGCAGATAGAGCAATATTTCGCCGAAGCGGCGCACTCGCGGCATAGCCGTTCGCCGCGCTGAAGAATGATGTCGCCGGGTTGTTGGGGCAGTCGGCACGCCTCGCACTTGGGGTATTTCTGATCGCATGAGGCGCAGATGGTGACGCGCGTCCGATTCGATTTATAAATGAAATAACGCCCGTCGATTTCCTCATGACAGAAATCGCATACGGGAGAAGCGGCGGCGGCGCGTCTCGCCGCGCTCAGCCCCAGCGCCGCGCCCAGCAGTTGGACGAATACGTTTCGCCTCGGGATCGCCATGTGTCCGCCGCTCCCATCCGTGATTCGAACTCCGCCTTCCGCCGGCGTCTGGCCGCATTCGGCGTTGCGTTCGATTTCATGCGTCGTCATCACAATATCGTGATGATGCCGGTTCGTCTCATCGGAATGGCGATTGCACATGGCGTTTCTCGTCTGATATCTGGATCGCGGACCCTGTCTCCCCGGTGAAATCTCCCGCGAAGTCTGGCCGTATCATTTATTCTACTTGTTTTGATGCCAATCGCGATGCAAAAACAACAGATCGAGAACATCGACCCGGCCGTCGCCGTTGATGTCGCTCTGGCCCGTGGGCGGCGGTGTGGGAGTCGGCGCGTTGGGCTTCGGCGTGGGCGTTGGAGTGGCGTTTGGAACGGGCGTTGGCGTCGGCGTTCCTTCAATCGCCTGCGTGACGTTTTTCATGTCGATGACGTACCACGGCGCGTCTTCTTCCCGGCTGTTATTGATGTTTTTCGTTGAAACGGAAAAAGAGAGCACGCCGTTCTTGAGACTGTATTGAAAGGTCGACTGGCTTTCGCCGGGCAGCGGAGTCGCGCTGCGCGCGGGAGCGCCCAGGTTGATCACTTGCCGCGTGTCGAAGTGATACAGGCGCAAAATGATCTGCCGCACGCCGTCTCCGTCGATGTCGCGTCCGCCTTCAGACGTCAATTCATTATGCAGAAAGATGATGTACTTGCCGTCGTCAGGGGCGATGACCGAACCGGGGATTCCGTCTTCCTCCGTGTCGTATAACCGGGTGGCGCCGGGTTCCCAGTAATAGAGACGCCGGTTGCCCGTGTATCCGGTGTTATCTGAAAAGACCACCCGGTTGCCCGCGATCGCTTCCAGCCGGGCATCGACCATCTTTTTTACCGGGATGCTCAGATTGCGGATTGGCGTCGGTTTGCGTTTGGGCGTCGCCACCACCGTGACGCCGAACGATTCAATTTTAGGCGTCATGTTTTGAGCGAAAACGGCGTCCGTTCCAATAAACAGCGCCGCGCTGAAGATAAAACTGAACGTGAAAAATTTCATAATCACTATAAGACCGTTTCTAAAAGGGGTTCGGGGTAACATTGAGTACCTCCGTGATGCGGGAGATTGGCGATAGTGTAGCATCACTCTGTTCCGGCGCCGGGCGCCTTCGTATGAATACGCTGCAATATCCGCCCTGATGGCTGGATCTAACGCAAACGGTCCGCCTGAAGACAGACCGTTTCGTGGCGGGTCGGAGGTGTTCGCCGTGAGCGCGGGCGGTGGCGCCCCACCCCTGAATCGGATGGGGCGCCCGCGTGATTATCCGTGGGCCAGATTCAGCTCCTGTTGCTGCATCCCGGCGGCGTATCCGCTGGGCCAGTACGAAGACGCCACCTGGTAAATCAGGTCAAGCGAAAATCCTTTGAAACGAGCGGTGCTGATAAACGACGTTTCCGCGAGACCATCCAGGGTAAAAGCGGCTTGAAACTGTTCGGCCATGCGTTGCAGTTTTTTTCGTTGAAGCGATCGCGGCATAATCTGCTCACCTCCAGTGAGTGGTTTGGGAAAAGTTTGCCCTCCTTTGGGCGCACTTCCCCTCGTCTCCCACACGTAAGGTGAGACAACCTCAGAACTTACCCTCATGAAAACGCAATCGGAATCACAACCTTCATATGCTTGAATCGCAATCTTCGTTCCGTGCGTCTCCATCTTGGTCGAGGCTTACGGCGTCTTCGAGTTTTTCCCTGTTTATTCCCATGACTGAATCCTGAATATCACGGCTGGCCCAGTTATCAGGATTCGGACGAATACATACCCACCCAGCCGCTGCCCGTGCTCCGGCGGCTAGCCGCGTTTGGTTAGAATGACAGCTCCCAGCGCAGACCGAAAACCAGCGCGTCCGGGGCGCCCGCGCCGCCTGGATTCATGATGTATTGCAGATCGGGCTTGAGGCTCATCCAGCCCAGCCACTGGAATTTATAAAATACTTCAATAGGAGTTTCGCTGCTTACGGCGAAACCCGCATAATCGCTGAAATCAACGTGAAATACGCCCGCGCCCAGAATGTCGTCGTCACGATCCGGGATGGCGCCGGTCCACTGCACGCCGAAGCCGTAATATTGACGGGCTTCACTCCGAGTCGGGGGCGCCCAGCCGTATTGGGCGAATACGCCCACGCCTTGTTCGTCGTTATCGTCTTCCGGGTTCTCGCGCCAGAGGGTCTGATCCCAGGTAGCGTAAAAGCCGTAACTGTCGTCATAGGGGGCGGACCGCGCCGGGGAGGCGTCGAGCCGGTCGAAATCCACGCCATTCCACCATGCGCCTAACCGCAGGTGTCCTGGATTGCCGTTCAGTGAGTAGTGATAGGCCGGCTCAGCCATCAACATAGGTCCGCCGAGTTCGTCAAGCAGGTTGCCGATTGAACGTCCGCCGTCCGGCGGCGCTTGATATACGCCCACATTTATCGAGAACGCTTTCGTGGGTTCGATTCCCAATACGAAACCCCAATCCTGATCGGGATAGGTGGTCAGCGGGATGGTTGGGCTGAAGCCGGGCGATGAATGCAGAAACTCGCCGCCGAAGTCGGTATAGGCGAAGTAGGCGTTGGCTTCCATTTTGCCGAACAGCATCCACAACCGGCCGTCCATGAAATCGTGGCGGTACCAGAATTCAGAAAGCTGGGTGAAATTATCGGCGTCGATGTTGGAAAGAACCTCGAAATCGCCCACGAAGTCTTCGGTGATTCCCTGACCGTGCTGATGTTGGAGTTGCAGAAAAAACGTTCCGCCGTCCCACCAGCCGGCTTCCTCCGTGTTCAGTTCCAGAAAGAGACTGATGTCGCCTCGGTACCGGCCCCGGCCGTCCTGAATGCCGCCGGACGCGTTATAAAACACTTCGCCGGTATAAAGCAATTCATAGTAAAGACCGTGATCTTCGAGCGAGGTTTTCATGTTGTTGAAAAGGGAACTTTCGCCGACGAGCGCATCGCGGCGGACGAGTTCGCGCCAGAAATCCGATTCCTGTGCGTGAAGGGGGAGGCAGAAAACAAGCCACAACAGAGGGAGGAGTGAATGCTTCATGATGCGATCGCCTTTCAAGGATGACTGATTTCCGTTGGTGAATGTCGCCAATCACTCAAATTGTTTTGTTTGCATAACTATTGTTTTTTATGTATGAATGGTAGTAACGGATTGGAGGAAAGGCAATATGTGGAATGACTTTTTTTGATCTTTTTTATAGCAAACGCCAAGTGAGGATTCGAGGGAATCTGGGCGGGGAAGAACTACGTGGGGGGAAAATTGCTTTAATCCATCACATCCCAGGCAGGAAGGATGCGATGAATCTCACACCAGCTTCAGCCGCCGCCCGCGGCTTGTTTGATCCATTCCGCCGCGAGACGGGGGTAATTGCGTTTGTTGAACAATATGCTGGCGGTCAGAAAACACTCATGACTGCATGAACAATTGGTGGCCTGAATCCACCGGCGGCAGTTTTCGGCGTTATCCGAATGCCAGATACGGTAAAAGTCATGGCCTGCGTCGCGGATGTTGCCAAGGGCGGGGCGGCTGGCGGGAACGCCGTCCACTGCTTCCAATTCTCCTTCCAGCATCTCGCACAGGCTTACCTCGCCATCCGAATACAGCACGCCGATCGCCGAGCCCGCCAGGCACGGAACCGCTGAAGGTTTCCCGCTCACCACTTCTTCGATGGAACGCCGCGCGATTCGGTTTTTGGCGCGTTGCAGCCCGGCTTTCCAGCCGCCGTCGCGCTGAAGGTGGTACTCTTCGCAGCGCCGCGCGAACGCCTGATAGCGTTCGAACGACACTTCCAGCAGCGACGAATCGTGTACCTTGCCACGTACGTGGTTGACTGAAAGGCGGTCGACGCCCCACGATGAAACTTCCTCATAAAACTCGTCGAGTTGGCCTTCGTTTTTCGAAGTGACGGTTAATACCAGCGACGTCAGCAATCCGGGGAACTCGTTCTTTAATCCAACCAGCGCCTGCGCCGTTTTTTTCGCGGCTTCGAATGATCCCTTCAAACCACGGATCTCGTCATGCGCGGCTTCCAGCCCGTCCACCGATATCCCCGCGTCCAGAGTCAAGCCGGGCGAGCGCTCAAACGCCCCTCGAATAGCGCGCTCGGCCCATTCCGGACGCGTTCCGTTGCTGATCAGCCCCATGCGCCGGACGCCGGCGTGCTGATAGAACGCGTGGATGACTTCGGGCAGGTCTTTTCTCAGAAACGGTTCGCCTCCGGTCATGCGCACGAAAGACAACGGATTCAGCCCACGCGCGACCCGTTCGATTTCTTCCAGCGACATCTCTTCGTGCTTGTTCAGCTCGTCGAGATAAAAGCAGTGCTTGCATCGCAGGTTACATCGCGAGGTGACGTAAAACAGCAGGTATTTCAACCGGGGTTTACTGGTCATCATGTCCGATCGTCTGGTTTTTTCGCGCGGCGCGCTGCATGGAGCTCCGGCCTTAGGGTGAAGATCGTTCCACGGAGAAATGTGAATTGAACGGCAAAGCGCGCGCGTCTTGCATAGCCCGGAATATAGCACGAACCGCGCCGGGTACGGAGCGGCGCGGTCGTTTGCTGACGTGGGATCGTTTGACTGGAATGAATGTCCGGGCGCCCTCAGCGGGGAATCGTGATGACCTGCCCGGCGCGAATGCGGCTGCTTTTCATTCCGTTATACCGGCGGATGGTTCGGGTCGACGCGCCGTACTTCTCGGCGATTTCAGACAACGTGTCGCCCCGGCGGACTTTGTACCGGATCGGATCGACCTTTTTCGCCTGCGCCACCGTTGGCGCCGCCAGAGCGGAAGCGACGCGTGAGTCGCGCACGCCCGGCGTAATCTTCAGGCTCTGGCCGGGGAAGATTCTCGAACCGTTAATGCGGTTCAGATTGCGAATCGCGTCTATGCTGGTGTTATGGCGCATGGCGATTTTTTCCAGCGTATCGCCGCTGCGCACGCGGTACGTCACCAGACCCGCTGGAGCGCTGGGCCTGGCTGGCGGCTGCTCTTCAACCGCCGGAACGCCGCTGGACGTGGCGGGAATCGCGAGTTTGGTTTTTCCCGCGAAGATCCGGTCGCGCGGGCCCAGCGTCTCTCGATTGACCTCGCGTAATTGATCCACCGTAATTCCATACTTTTGCGCAATGCTGGTCAGGCTTTCGCCGGTTCGCACCACGTGTTCCTTAACGATCTGAACCGGTTCGACGGCGGTTACCTGAGGTTCGGGTTTGATTGAGGTCAGCGTCGTATCGCCAGCCGCTGAAGGTTGGGCGTCGCCGCTGGCGTTGATAGCGGCCTGTACCAGTTTGTCGTAATCGAGCGGCGCGTCGGGCTGTTCGCCCGGGACGAAGAAATAGTTGCGGATGCCTTTATACGTTGCCGCCGCCAGCCGGTCGCGGTTTTTTGACGTTTTTAGATACTCATGCTCACGCGGGTTGCAGATGAACATGTATTCGACCAGCACCGACGGCATGTTCAATTGCGAAATCACCTTGTACCGGTTCGATTTCAGATAGGGGCTGCGGAACGTTACCAGCCCACGCATCTCGTTGCTGATCGAAGCCGCCAGTTCCTTGCTGCGGACGGGAATCCAGTCGCGCTTCAGCGCCGCGACCAGCGCGTTCTCTTCCGAACTGCGGTCGATACCCAGTGTTTCGAGTTCCTCGATATCACGGTTCGGATTGTCGTATAAAGACTGAGCGTGATCTTCACCGAAGTAATAAATCTCAAAACCTTCCGCCCGCTTCTGGGCGGAACCAACCGCCGAGTTCAGATGGAGCGATACATAGATATCGCCGCGAAAATCCTTGGCCATTTTGACCCGGTTCAAAAGGACTTCGGATTTATAACTTTTGCGTGAGTTGCCTTCGGTTTTATAATCAAATGGCGCGGGCAGGTAATCGCCGTACCGCGTCAGAATCGGCATGAACTGCGGATCCGACTCGAGCTGCTTCTTTAAACGCGTGGCGAGGTCGAGAGTGAGGTCTTTTTCACGCTGCCGCTGGGAGAGGGGGCCGGTATAGATGCCGCCCACGCCGCCCGGATCGAATCCGCCGTGACCGGGATCGATCACGACTACTTTGCCCCCCGTGCGTTTGAACGCCGTAATCTGTTCCATGCTGGGGTACAGCGGATTGGGCTTTTTCAGGGGGAGGCTGATGGTGAGCAGGGTATCCCAGATACGCCATTTAACGCCGTTCAGGTCGACGTCCTGATTGACGGGAATCACCAGTTGCGTCCAGCCGCTTTCCACGCCGGCGACGCTGATCTTCGGACAGTAAACGCTGTCGAGACCGTATTCACGGCCCAGCATCGAAACGTTGGCGTTTCGGATTTTAACCACCAGAAACGACGCGCCCGCCTGTTGAGGAATTACCTGGCATTTCCACCCGTCATTTGAAAACGCAAGTTGCAGTTGGGTGTAATTCATCATGTCGGCTGACCAGACGCCATCCAGCTCTTGAGCGTTCGAACGGAAAGACGCCGTGGCTAGTACGCAGAACATCATCAGCATCAGCATGCGTACGCGCCCGAGACGCGGGGGAGAGAATACGGCTGAACTCACTCTCTTGCCTCCAGATCAGGGTCCTGGCTATCGCCTGTTTTATAGTTAACTGCAATTATCCCTAATGGAATTTACGAGACTTCACCAGCAGAAACGCCATCTTACGCCAAATCAGTGTAACTCCCTGGCGCTGAATACAACTGGATATAAACAGGGAAATAAAACCCCTCTTCTCCTCCAGTATATTATTATGCTGGCGAAAAACGTGACTCAGCGTAGCATGAATCGTATCTCCGTGCAATAGAAAATGCTTTATTAAAAGTGGTTACGGAAGATTGATTAATACTCTACCTTATATATCGTCCCCTAAAGCGTGACGGTTTAATTAAAATATTTCGATAGAATTGGCGCTACGTGATGGCCGCCTGTTTGAATCAGCATGGATTGAGGAAGAGATCGGGAGATATGAAGCGTTTGGCATCAATAAAAAAAGCCGGCATTCGCCGGCTTTTGATCGCTTGATGAGTGGATCTGACGCTAAGCGGAAAGTTCTTCCAGTTCCTCGCGGGCTTCGTCGAGTTCATCCTGTAGTGATTTGGGGATGAAGTCGAGTTTCTCGACGGCGTCGATGTATTTCTGAAGATAGGCTTTCGCTTCTTTGGCGCGGCCTTCTTCCTGATGGACCGCGGCGATGTTATAGAACAGTTCGGGTTGTTCGCAGCCCATCGATTCCGCCTTTTCAAACATTTTCATCGCTTCTTTCAGGCGGCCTTCAAGCGCTTCAACCGCGCCTTCGTTATAAAAATCGAGTGCGTCCTTGCTCTTCCACCCCATGCCTTTGCGCAGAGTGAAGGTCTGTTCGGGCGGCAGGCTGTAAAACACCGAAAGCCCGTAACGCTGGTAGGCGTACTCGGGATTCTCTTTCAACAGGTCTTGAAAGCGGCCGATTTCAAATTCGTACAAGTCGACCTTTTCTTCGTTCGTCATAACCTGGCCTCATTTCGTGTAAACTGGCTTTTTCAGCCCGATTGCGTTGACAATAAATGACATTCAATCGGTCGAGTCGTATATCCTATCGGCGCCCGCCTGAAATTCAAGCCGCGAACGGCTGGCGGATTGACCCCCCGGCGCTGAGGCCGTAGAGTAACCCGGCGTGGAGCCATGAACTTATGAACGATGCCCAACTCCCTCAACTCTCGGTCGTCTTGCCGGTTTTTAACGAAGCCGGCGCTCTGGCGCCGTTGTACCAGCGCCTTAAACCCGTTCTTGAATCGCTCGGACGCCGGTATGAGATCGTATTCTGCGACGATGGCAGCCGCGATGGTTCGCGTGAGGCGATCCGCGAGCTGGCCGCCGCCGATTCCGCCGTGCGCGCGGTTTTCCTGCGCCGGAACTTCGGTCAAACCGCCGCCATATCGGCTGGCGTCGATTGCGCCCGGGGAGAGATCGTCGTGTTGATGGACGCCGATGGCCAGAACGACCCCGCCGACATTCCAGCCCTGCTCGCCAAACTCGATGAAGGCTACGACGTGGTCAGCGGCTGGCGCAGACGCCGCCGCGATCCGTTCTTCACCAAGGTGCTTCCCTCGCGCATCGCCAATCGTCTCATCGCCTGGATGACCGGCGTGGATTTACACGACCACGGCTGCACGCTGAAGGCGTATCGCCGCGAGATCATCAGCCAGCTGGCGCTGTATGGAGAGATGCACCGCTTCATCTCGATCTATGGACAATGGATTGGCGCTCGAACCACCGAGGTTGAAGTCAGCCATCATCCCCGCGTCAGCGGCCGTTCGAAATATTCGATGGCGAAAACCTTCAAAGTGTTGCTCGATCTGCCGGTTCTGATCCTGCTGGGCAGTTACCTTACCCGGCCCATGCATCTTTTTGGCGCCGCGGGACTGCTGTCGATGGCGGGCGGCGCGGTCTGCGCCGCGCTGGTGGCGGCGGAAAAACTGACCGACCCTCTCGCCAAAGCGCATCGCAACCCGTTGTTGCTGATGGGCGTGTTTTTCGCGCTGGTGGGTGTGCAATTCCTCATGATGGGCCTGCTCGCCGAACTGTTGATCCGCGTCTATCACGAGAGTTCTCACCGCAAGACGTACTCCATCGCCGAAACCATCAATATGGAAAATCGCGACGTTCAGCTTGATTCCACCCCGAACTGAACACGCCTGCCCGATATTGTATGGAGAAACCACGATGATTCGCCGCGTCTTCCCCATAGCCGCTCTTTTCCTGATTCCCTTTGCGCTTCTCACTCAGGCTCAACCCGGCGCCTCCCGTCTGCCGGAGGGCGTCACGACTGAACGTGACGTGGTGTATTCCACCGTGGACGGAATCGATCTGGCTCTTGATGTGATATACCCCGCGAACGCCGATGCGTCCCTTCACCCTCTCGTCGTCTGGATTCACGGCGGCGCGTGGCTCGCGGGCGATAAGTCGGGCAATCCCGCCGCGATGCTGGTCTCTCATGGATTCGCGGCCGCCAGCATCAACTACCGGCTGACTCAACAGGCGATCTGGCCCGCGCAGATTCATGACTGCAAGGCGGCGATCCGATTCCTGCGGGCTCACGCCGAGCAATACCGCATCGACTCCAAACGAATCGGCGTGTGGGGTTCGTCGGCGGGCGGCCACCTGGCCGCGATGCTGGGAACCTCGGGCGGCGTGTCTGAATTGGAGGGCGATGGCGGCTGGTTGGATCAATCGAGCCGGGTACAGGCGGTTTGTGACTTTTACGGCCCCACCAATTTTAAACGTATGCTGGACCAGCCCAGCGCCATGGATCACGCCTCCGCCGATTCGCCCGAATCGCGTCTGGTGGGCGGACGCGTCGCCGATATGGAGGAGACGGTCCGGTCCGCCGATCCGATCACCTATATCAACGCCGACGATCCGCCGTTTCTGATCGCGCATGGCGATCGCGACATGACCGTACCGTTCAATCAGTCGCAGTTACTGTACGATGCGTTGCAGGCGGCGAATGTTGAGTCGGAGCTGATCGTGGTGGAGGGCGGCGGGCATGGAGGCTGGAACGGCGACACCCGCCCCACGCAGCGAGAGATCAACCAGCGCGTCATTGCATTTTTTGAAAAGCATCTCAAATGACGCTACGGTATGAGCGTGTAATTCATAGCCTGTATCTCACTTGGCAACAGAATTCTGCTAAATTAACCGTAAATGGAGACGCTATGTTCCGTTTGAAATCGATCGTTTTGTCGTTAGGCCTCAGCGCCTTGTTATTAAACGCTGGTTGCGCGGGCGTGCTGCTGGCGGGCGGCGCGGCGGCGGGCACGGTGGCTTATATCAATGGCGAATTAAGCGTGGAAGAGAATTTTGCGCTGGATCGAGTATGGCAGGCGACGCTCGATACGGCGAAAGATCTTCAGTTGAATGTGCTCGACCAGAAAAAAGACGGCATTTCGGCGCGCCTGCACGCCAAGGGCGCGGATGGCAAGGAAATTTTTATCAACCTGAAAGGCGTTCAGAAATTCATCACCCAGGTTCGCATCCGCGTCGGCGCGTTCGGCGACCGTGACGCCTCCGAACGCATCCTCGCCGAAATCCGCGACCGGCTCAAATAACGCGTCCTCTCTGAAAAAATCGCCTCATGCTGACCATCCCGATCCAGGTAAAACACGCGCCGCCAAACTCAATCTGATGATGCCAGCGGCCAGCGGGAGCGCTTGGTTCGCACGATCCAGATACTTGCACACCGGCGCTGCCTGTCAGGCGGTGCGGCCGCCGGTTTTGTATCCGTCGCCGCCGATCTGAAAGAAAGCCAGGTCTTCTCCCGTGAAGGCTTTGGTGATGTAACACACCTGGCCGAGGTGATACGAAAAGTGTTCGACCACGTGATAGAGCGCGTGTAGAACGGTCACGTCGTATCCCTGAATGGAGCGCATCTCTTCGAGGCGTGACGGATCGAGCGCGGCGATGACTTCGCCGGCCTCCCGCAGGGTGGTTTCCAGCCGTTCGATCAGTTCCGCTTTGTCGATGGGGCCGGTCTCGTTGAATTCGTCTGAACGCCGCCGCACGTCATCCGCGCCCCCCAGCCCGTGAATCGCCCATTGTCTGACGTTGCCGCACAGGTGCAGCACGAGGTTGCCCGCGCTGTTGCTGGCGCCGTTGGGGCGCCGCCACACGGCGTCGTCCGGAAGACGTTCCAGGCAGGCGCGCATCCGCTTCGCGTAATCCTCGCACAGCCTCCAGCGAGAATGTTCGATAAAAGCGGTTCCGATGGAATCCATTGGCTTATTCAGGCTTTCGCTTTGGCCATCTTGAGCACTTCGTTCACCAGCTTTTCGATGCCGCTCGCCACATGAGCGATGCTCGGCCCCAGCATGTACGCGGGCGTCGATACGATCCGGTTGGCGGCGTCAACCGCGATCTCGCTGACTGAATGCGGCTCGTTCACCGCGCCCATCGCGCGCAACGAGCCCGCCGTGGCGGCGTCGGAGCCGATGGTGAGTACGGGGTTCGCGCCCTTGTCCTGCAACGCCCGCGCGATCGTCACCGGCGAGATGCAGATCGCGCCGATGACCACGCCTTTCGCGTGGGCGTCCAACACGACGCGATTCACGTCCAGATCGACGCTGCACGCGTCGCCTTCGGCGGCGTAGCCGCACAGGTTTTTGGCCGCGCCGAAGCCGCCGGGAAAAATCACCGCGTCGTATTCATCGGCGCGCAGTTTCGCCAGCGCTTTGATTTCGCCGCGCGCGATGCGGGCCGATTCAACCAGCACGTTGCGCGTTTCGCCTTCGGCGGGCGTCTGGGTCAGGTGGTTGACGACGTGCATCTGGTTCTTGTCGGGCGCGTAACAATGCGTCTCCACCCCGGCCCGGTCGAGATAGAGCAGGGTGAGCACCGCCTCGTGAATCTCCGATCCGTCGAACACTCCACAGCCTGATAAAATCACCGCGACGCGCGTCATGGTTTACCTCCTGAGATGAAATGATTTTTCTGTTCATATTCATTATACGGGCGGTGCGCGGGTCATGCTATCGCGCGGCGCCGGATAACGAAAAAAGGGCGCGGCAATCGCCGCGCCCTTTCCGTACGTTTTGATTTCCAATGAATCACATGAAGAATATGAAAGTAATCACGACGAACAGCGGCGCCAGGAAGATCAGCGAATAGCGGAACATATATCCGAAGAAGCTCGGCATCGGCGTCCCCGCTTCTTCCGCGATCGAACGCACCATGAAGTTGGGGGCGTTGCCGATGTAGGTCATCGCGCCGAAAAACACCGCGCCCGCCGAAATCGCTTCGAGGTAGAGTACGTTGTCGACGATCAGCTTGGGCACCGCCTCCGCCTCCGGCAGGCCGGGGTAAAAACGGCCCAGCGCGGTGGTGAAGAAGGTCAGATAGGTCGGCGCGTTGTCGAGAAAACTGGAGAGCGCCCCGGTGATCCAGAAAAAGTGGATCGGCTCGCGCACCGCGTTGATCAGCGGCGCGGCGTGACCCGCCGTACCCGCCTTCAGAATCGCGAGGCAGGGAATCATCGTCATGAAGATGCCCGCGAACAGGTACGCCACTTCCTGAATCGGGAACCAGCTGAACTCGTTCTCCTCGCGCAGGTCGCGCGGCGTCAGCGCCAGCGACAGCCCGCCCATCGCGACCAGGATGACGTCGCGCATCAGGCTCTCGATTCCAACCGGAATGCCGAGAATCGAAATCTCGCCCAGGCTGAGATAGCCGCTCATCAGAATCGCGGCGATCACGCCCAGCAGAAACAGAAAGTTAAATGCGCCCGCCAGCCGCACCGGCTGCTTGTTTTCCGCGTTCAACAGCGCCGAAAGGTCTTCCTGCTTGTAGTAGTAACTGTCCATGATGAAGTAGACCACCAGCAGAATCGCGACGCAGGCCATCATGTGAGGAAAGATGTGCAGCGTCCAGAAAAACGGCACGCCGTGCAGAAAGCCCAGAAACAGCGGCGGATCGCCCAGCGGCGTCAGCGAACCGCCGATGTTGGCCACCAGAAAGATGAAGAAACACACCATGAAGGTGCGGTTTTTACGCGCTTTGTTGGCGCGCAGAAACGGGCGGATCATCAACATCGCCGCGCCGGTGGTTCCCATCCATGAGGCCAGCATGGTGCCGACGAACAGCATGCCGGTGTTGACCACCGGCGTGCCCACGATCGAGCCGCGCAACAGAATGCCGCCCGAGATGGTGTACAGCGACCACAACAGAATGATGAAGGGAATATAGTCGAGAATATAAATGTGCAGTATCGAGTGAACCGCCTCGCCGCCGTACGCCGCCAGAAACGGAAGCGCCAGCAGCAGCGCCCAGAACGCCGATACCTTGGGGAAATGATGATGCCAGAAGTGAGGCGCGAACAGCGGAAACAGCGCGATCGACAAGAGAATCCCCACGAAGGGCAACACGCTGAACAGCGGCAGGCTTTCGCCCAGGTGTTCGCCGCCGTGTCCGCCTTCGGCGGCGTGTTCGCCCGCGGCGGCTTCGTGTTCAGCCGTCTGCGCTTCGGCGGCGGGTTCGGCCGCCGCGCCGGCGTCTTGCGATTCCGCCTGTGCGATCAGAACGCCCTCCGTTGACGCGGGAGCGCCGCCGGCCCAGGCCGCGGCCGTCGTTGATAGCAAGATGCATAAGCCTAACGTCGCCAACAGTCGTTTCATGGTGGATCACCCGTGCTTTTCGGTTTTGGGGAGGGCGTCGCGCGGGTTCGCGCCCCCGCCGCCCCGCCCGGTATGGCATAACTCAACAAAATAAAACATCATAGCGTAGGTTCTCCCGCCCCAAAAAACAAGGATTTCCCGCCGCCGCGCCGAAACAATATCCATACGATGCACGTGTCAGGCCGCGGCGATCATTCTGAGAATGGCGAATCGCGTTTTTTTACTCGCCCGTCGCATAATCGATAAAAATTCCGTCCCGCGCCTCCCCCCTCAACCCGGCCCCGCGTTGATCCGATACTTCGGGTATGACGGAATGGCGCGTTTCAGCCCCTGTGGTAATCCTGTTACAAAATTTGCCGGATTTTCTGCGATTCACAAAAAAAGTTAGAAAAACGGTTGATGGATGCGATAAAATATGATTAAGTACGTAATGATTCGAAAGAATCGCCCCGCGCGGCCCGCCGCCCAAACGCCCATTATCATTTAAAGATCAAGAGGTTGCGGACCCGGCGGCGATGTGAGAGAATCGAAGCGAATGAAGCAAACCGTGCAACATTTCATGCCATTGCGGATGAATGATCTGGTTTCATCTTTGTGCGAATGATTGGCTTGCTTTTTGCTTTTCGTGCATACTGGAAGGATTCAGTGAGTATTTCGGAAAGGCCATGACGATGAAACGCTATCAGCAGACCCGGGCGCTTTTTCGCGACGCCCGAACCCTTGAGGAAGCCTATCTGGGCGACCGCTGCGTTCAACACTTCGGCGGCGCCGACCTGTCGCTCTCCATGGCGCGGAACTCCTTCAAAGCCCACGCCGTCTGCGCGGGATACGACCGTGACCTGATCGACCTGATCGCCGAGCGCGTCTTTCACCCTCATCGCGTCCACTGCGCCGCCTGACCCACCCCGCGCCCGTATCACTCACTAGTGCTGACCACGGCGAGTGGATTCCTCATACGATAAACCAAGGCTCTCTTCCCCTCGACCGATCCGGGTAAAGAGAGCCTTTTTCATTTCGTTATTCAACAAGACTCGCCACGGGCGCCGCCTGCGCCCGCCGGGTGAAACTTTTGCAAGCGAATGAGACTTTGGGCGGAGCGTCTCTTGAGCGGGAAAAGTTTTACCCAAGGGCGCTTGTCGATCAATGTGATCCTGCCGGTTATTTCTCTCCGTCAAACCGATTTGCACATCCACTGAAACCACTTGTTGGGCCAATTTCCTCCATCACCTTTATTGCATCCAAAATGGTGTCGTAGTCTTTTACATCAATTTTCTTCGCGTAACCAAGCATCAGATCTTTGTAGACACCTTCATTCAACAAGTCTGGATGCTTCAAGGCGAACCAATGTGCAAAGAATCGCTCAGCTGGTTTTAGCGGCAGTTCTAGGCATTGAAGGAAAACGACGGCGTCTAGGATAAAGATCTCTGTTATCTCCGGGTCGAATTCCAGTGTCTCTGTAGGATCCCGGTCAGCATGCTTGAAAAAATTCTGTGGAACTTTCAGATATTTGTTCCATTCCTCCAACTTATCAGGACGCACGATAGGTGGGTTTCTGGCGATTCCGTTGTGTCCATTGGTCTTAACCAAGTCATAAAGAATCTGATTGGCTGCTGCCGCCAATGTATGAACGACCACCGGGTCGGCGTGCGAAAAGAGCATATAGATGGATTGCCGTAGCTGGCTTCGGGCAACCTCAACCTTGTTCAGAGTAAGCTTCATATGCAAGGAGCCCAACGTTTTGAGGTAACCGGTGGCCTGAGCGTCAAAGTCGCAGAGGGAATCTGCGCCAGCATGACTCAACAATTGCTATATCGTAATGAAGTAAAGTAGGCTGCGCTACGCTTCGCTTTGAGCCCACCCTACAAAGCTGGGGCTAGTCAGAGGCGGTTGCAACCGTTCAACAAAACGAGGCCACCGGCTGGTCAAGCCAATAATAATTAGCAACCACCTGTTCTCTTTCGAAATTCCTTCAAATAAAACTGGCTCTGCTCATTGTTGCCAAGAGCAAGATCGCATAGCAGCTGCATATTCATGATTGATTCAGGAATAATTCCTTTGTAGTCAATTTCCTTGTCAGCCAAATCCGGATCTGTGGGGATTTCCACTTCTGTAATCCACCAAAGTTCGATTTTATGAAGGAGTGCAAGCATGTCGTTAAAACACTCCTCGTAGTTTTCGGGCAAACCACTGGCAGCCAATATAGAAAGAAGGTCATGCGCGAGCTTGTTTCGGCAGTCCTTCACACGGTCAAATGCAGCGATATCCGTATCATCAATGGCTTCCATTCTTTTTAGCCAAGCTAGGCTTGCGTACATGGGGCTCTTATTCAGAGCTAGCACGTCCGTTTGATATTCGGATTTGAACTTATACCGAGTCTCATCAAAGCCGTTATTGAAAAAATAGTGGATACGTTCGATTATTGAATATTTAAGAGTTTCAAACCCAGCGATATAAATGGAGGCCGCAAGCAGAGAGCCTCGGGTTACTTCTGGGTTAAGGTAGTTCTCCCAAGATTCTTTTATTTTGGGATCCATCTTGTTAGCCATCCAACAATGATTCAGTAGTTTCTTGATAACCCCTTTGGGCCGCTCCTTCGCGGCGTAAATCCCTTCGCCTCTATCCGCGTCAGCATGGCTCAACTATTTCTGTGTCGTAATGAACATTGTAAATAAAATCCGATAAAATCGCAAGCAGGTATTTTTAACGCAAATTGACTTGGGAAGCGTGTCGCCCCCCAAGCCAATGTGTTGTTATCTACAGCAGGGTGGGTTACGCTTCGCTTTGAGCCAACCCTGCAAAACCAGGTATTCTGGTCCAGCTAAAAGATATCACATGATCTCGATCCGTTTGCACCAGCGACCAACGGGAGCGCTGAATCACGCTCCGCCAGATACCTGGCTCCGGCACTGCCGGCGCCGGTTATTTCTCCGTTTCAAACCGGTTCAGCATCGCCTTCGCCTCCGCCACGCTCACGCCCGCCGTGGGCAGCGGAAAATCGAGCGTGTCGCCGTTGGGCGTGAACCCGCCGCCGTCCACATCGACGAAGATCGGATTGATGTACGCGCAGGGATTCATGCTCGACTGCCAGCTGGTCCCGTAGCCGGTCTTCAGAGTGAAATTCTTTCCGTACGCCACCACGATCAGCTGGCTGTCTTCGCTGAGCGCCACGTCGATATCGCGATCGAACTTCACCACGCCGTCACTGAACCAGTCGGGATGCGACTCGCGCGTGAAGTTCACGTCCTTCCGCTGGCGCCCGTTCACCAGCACCTGCACGCGGTCGATGTCGATCCAGTCGGTGCACTGAACCTTCACGTGCAGCCCGATCGAACCCGCCGCGCGCGCCGAGCCGCCCGAGATCTGCCCGTCTTCGGTCTCGACCTGCAGAAACGGCCCGTTGGTGATGAGAATCCGACCGCGCTTGGCGTTGGCGATGATCTCTTTCCAGTCGATCTTCGCGGGGTCGTCGGTCGAACTGGGGATGTACGTGCGCCAGCCGCCCACACCGTTGCCGTACACCGAGTGCGCGTCCGACACCGCCACGCTCCAGTAGCGATGCCCCATGTTCAGCAGTTGCAGCCAGATGAACTGGCGCTGCATGTAGACGCGTTCTTTTTCGTTGGCGGTGATAATGCGATACGGCGCCCGGGTGAGGATGTTGTCGTCGTAGGTGTTCGGCCCCCAGGTCTCGGCCGCGTCGATCAGGTCTTTCAGTCCTTCGAACCCGTTGTCGCGCATGCCGTCGCCGTCGCGGTCGGTGAAGCTGTGTACCATGTTGGGGTGATTGATCTGCACCCAGCGCTCGGGGATCGGCCCCTGAAAATTGCGCAGCGTGATGGCGGCGATGCGCGGGTCGTCGTTCCATACCGGCGCGCCGCCGTCCTGCGTGCGCGGAACCGGCTTGAAGGGGAACGCGTTGAAGTGCTCCGCCGGGCCGGTCAGTTCGACGCCGGGGATGGTGTTCAGTTGCGAGCTCAGCCCCAGTTTTTCGATATGCGGCGTCCAGTCGTAGAGGCGGTTGTGCTCGGTGGTGGGGGCGAACTCGACCTGTTCGGCGGCGAGGTTGATGATTCGGTCGTCGGTTCCGGTGGTGTTGTCGCCGCTGGGGGTGGAGTGGTTATGAAAATCGGCGCTCACCCAGCCCGAGGTATCGACCAGCCGTTTCAACACGCCCTTGAACGCGGCGGTCTTGCCGGGCTTCAGCTCGATCTCCTGTTCGAGGTGGCTGAACTCGACGCCGTGCGTGACGATGACGCGGTAGCGTCCCGGCGCCAGCTGAACCTCGAACTTGCCTGTCTCTGAATGATACTGATCGGCGCAGCCGTGCGCGCGGTTATCCGGCCCCAGGTTGGGCTGAGGCGTCCCCTCCAGCCCTTCGAAATGCGCCTTGCAGGGCAGGCTCTCGCCCTTCTCGCCGCGGATGTCGAACGCGATGGCCGACGGCGCCGCCATTTTATGATTCACGGTCGTGGTCTCGCCCGCCTGCACATTCACCGTGACGCTCTCGCTCTCGCGGCCGATGTCGGAGAACGTCACCTTGTACTCGCCCGGCGCCAGCATCGTCGACCAGCGCCCATCCGCGCCGGGGTAGGCGTTGATCGCGCCGTCTTTCAACTGAATGGTGATCTTGCCGCTGACGACGGGGTCGCCGTTCTCGCCGGTCAACGCGCCGTTGAGCGTGCCCGCGCCGTCTTCAGCGGTCAGCATCACGCCCATGCCGTAGGCCTCGGCGGGTGAATGACCCACCGTGAAATAGCGCAGAAGGTAGGCTTCTTCGCCCGGCTTCAGCGTGATCTCGCCGCCCGGAACCGTCGCGCCGTTGGCCGATAACCAGCCGTAGGCGTAGCCGCATTTGTCGGCGGGATCGATGGCGTCGGCGACGGTGATGTTTCCGTAGGTTTTCACATCGGTGAACCGGCTGATGCGGTCGGCGGTTTTGATCGTTTTGGTTCCGTTGCTTTCGTTTTTCAGCGTGGTGGCGATCGAGAGGCCCCGCCAGCCTTCTTTGATCAGGTAGACGTGCCGTGTCGAGACGCCGCCGTTCAGCGCCGCCGAGACCACCGCCTCCACCGCCGCCGCGCCGTCTGAACCGTCGCTGACGATGCGCACGTACGACACCGGGCCCTGCTGGCCGAGCGGCGCGAAGTGCGTCAGCTGATCGTTGTTCTCGCCGCGGTAGGTGAGGTCGTAGAGGCAGCCCGGCGTGACCGCCGTCCAGTTGGTGCCCATGTTGGCCTTGCGCAGCACGGCGTTGCACGAGATCACCGCCTCGACCATGTCGTTACGCAGAATAAAATCGCCGATGATGCCGTCGGCTTCCTTGCCGCCCGGCAGCAGGTCGGCCTGATCGGGCGCGACTTCGAACGCCTCCGGCGCGGCCTGCGCCAGCGGCGCGGCGAAAATGAGCGAACCGAAAACGATCGCAATCAGATATCGTTTCATCGTTTTTCTCCCGGTATGGTGATGTTGAGTGATTTCAGCGATGAATGACCTCCCTGAGTCTAAACCATTTCTCTCAAGAACGCATCATGAGGCCGAAGGATTCACTGAATTCTAATTGATCCCGCGAGATGGATTCGAAAGTTGATCCCTCACTCCCCATGCGTGAACGTCATCGCCGGGGCGCTGTGGGTGGCGTCGAGCGGACGCAGGCGCTTCAGGATGGCCGTCGCGGCGGGGTTGGGCCAGTGCGCGTTCAATATCTCGAAATAACTCACGTACTCCACCCCGTGCAGCGATTGGCTTTTGTCTTCAAGATAGGGAAACGCCGCGGGATTCTCCACCCACGGAACCACGCGCTCAAACGCCATGCGCAGCGTGCGTCCGTTGGGCGCGGCGTAGTCGTACAGATCGACGCCGTTCACTTTGGCGATCTCCGCCGCGATGGTCTGCGGAAACAGCGCAAAGTGGGTGTACCAGATTCCCGAAGTCCCCTTGTTGCGGTGGATCTCGTGCGGCAGGTCGCCGTTTTCCGCGATCTGCGTCTCGATCAGTTCTTTCCAGCGCGCCACGCCGGTCTCGAACAGCGCCTCGTCATGCGTGTACGCCGCGATGGCCATGACGAGTACGAGCCCCCAGTTGCCCCAGTTGTTGGCGCGATCCATGGTGTTGAGCCGCATCGCCGTCCCGGTCAGAAATTGACGAAACGCTTTCTCGTCTTCATCGCTCCAGGCGGATGAATCGCGGATCAGGTCCGCCGCGAAGATCAGGGCGGGGAAGTGATAACTGAACGACAGCGTCGAGTCGTCTTTCAGGCTGACGTCTTCAACGCCCGTCGCCCACGCCCGCGCCATTTTCGCCGCGCCGCGCCCGTAGCGTTCGTCGCCGGTCATGCGAAAAACCAGCGCCATCTTGCAGGCGTCGTTGGCGTCGTCCTGCAGCGATTGCTTGGCGCGCCGGTGCCCCTCCGCGTCGCGGTAATAGCCGGGCACGTACCAGTGCTTCGGCGTGTGCGGCTCGTGCTCCAGCGCCTGGTCGGCATCGCGCAGCAATTGCTGATACGCCGACCAGGTGGGTTCGGTTTTGTGTTCGACCTTGCCCCGCAGCGCTTCGACGTGTTCGGGCGAGAGAAACACGCCGTTAAATTCCACCGCCGCGCACTCCACCCGCGCGGCGAGTCCGATCAGTACGATTGCGAACAGGCTCAGCTTTTTCATCGAATCCTCCCGTTATGGATACCGTTCCCACGGCGCCCGGGGCGCGTCCGGTTGAGCGCGCCGCCCAAAACGCAGCGGCGGGCGATCGCTCTCAAACGCTCCCAGGTCGGGCGCCGCGCCGGCGTAATCGTCGTTGAAGTTCGCGAGCCTGACCCCCGCGTCGATAACGGGGTTTCTGACTTCCGTCACCGGGTCGGTGAAATACAGCGTTTTGCCGTTCACGTCGAGGGTTTGACGGCCCCACACGATTTTCGTGGTCACCGGCGAGGGATAAAACTCCAGCGCGTAAGAATGCAGAAAAGCCGGTTCGGCGCGCACGCCGTGGGGTTCTCTCGCCGCGCCGCGCTCCGATCCGGTGAAGAGATCGTAATCGTAATCGCTCGGCGGATCGGGCTCTTCGCTGGAGACGAACCGCCCCGGGCAGTCGAAGATGTTGTTACGCGTCACCGTGTTGGGGTTGGTGTGCCCGCTGAATACGGTGTACGCGCCGCCCGGTTGCAGCGCGGTGTTATGAAAAATGTACTTGCGCCCGCCGCCGAATTCGCCGCGCTCGCCCACCTTGATCATCGCGCCGCCCAGCGAGTCGCGATGGGTATGGCGGCTCTCGCCGAACACGTTGCGGAAAATATAGAGCGGGCCTTTCGACGTACAGGCGGTGGCGACGTGTTGAAAGGTCTTCTCGATGTAGTTGCCCCAGATGCGCACGTTCATGTTGGCGCCTTCGCTTTCGATGGCGTCGTCCCATACGTTGGCGATGATATTGCCGTAGATGTCCGAATCGCGGTTGGGGCTGCCTTCCGTGCTGAAGTTCGACGCCCCGCCGATGCCGTCGTTGAAGCCATGATCTTCGCTGGATCGAATCTCGTTATAGCGGATCACATTGCCGCCGCTCGAATCGATCAGGCTGACCGCCTGCGGTCCGTTGGGATGTCCCGTATCCCAGTCGTTGGACCCCCCGCGCGGATTTTCAAACAGATTCCGCTGAATCGTCAGGCGTCCCGCGCCGTTTTTGGCGTAGACCGCGCTGTCGATGCAGCCCTCCGCGCCGTACGAGGGAGAACCCCCGATGCGTCCCCAGAAGACCGCGTGGCAGTCTTCGATGACGATGTCGTGCCGTCCCTTTTCAATCACGATGGCGTGGGTGGCCGCGTTCTTGACCTCCAGCCCGCGCAGGATCACGTAGTCGGCGTCGATGACGATGCAGTGATCGAACTGGTTGACCGCGTCGATCACCGATTTCGCGCCCTCGGGCGGCTGGATGAGTTGATAGGCGTCCTCGCGGCCCGATTGGGTCACACGAAGCGCTTCATGCGAGACGCCCGCTTTGAGTTCCGTCGTTTCACCGATGGGGAACCGGTCGTTGCGCGTGCGCGCTTGCAAGGTGTGCGTTTCATCTCCGGCTCGAACGCGAATGTCGTACGCGGCGCCGGGTTTCAGACCCACCAGGCTGCCGCGCGCCTGCCCGTCGCGGGGATCATAGGTCAGTGGAAAGCCCTCTTTCCAGTCTCCAACGCCGGCTTCCTTATACTCAATGAGGCAATCGCTTTGAGGCGCGCCGTTCCAGTACACGCTGATGCACTCGTAAGTCGAGCGCGTGTAAAGCGGCCCTTCGCCGTCTTGCGCGAAAACCGCCGCGCCGCTTGCCGCCAGCAGAAGTCCAATGCGGATATATTCAAAAACTCGCCTCATATCGGCCTCCCCCTGAGATTGATTCGTTCACGAACGCCGGGTTGATCGTATCATTATCTATCGGCTCTGGCTCCGCCCGCCGCGGAAAGATCTTCCCAGTGCGCCGCGCTGGATGTTTGGGCCTTGCGGTAAAAGATCACCTGCGACGCCACCCAGTGACGCGCCGGGTTGCCCTGGTCGATGCTGGTGTTGGTGTAAGGGTCGGCGGCGTACTCCAGCAGAAACGCGTCTCCGGGCGTGATATCGTCCGTGATGTCGATCTCCCACGGTTCAACCTGATCGCCGGGACACCACCCCGCCCGGCTGTACACCCACGTGCCGAACTGCGGCCGTACCGGGTTCATGTAACAGTCGGTGCGCCACAGAATGTTGCGGTATTCGATTCCGTTTACGCTGACGGTACGGCCCTTCATGATAAACTCGGCCGCGTTTTGCGCGTTGGGCGACTGCCCGTGTCCGGTAGTGACGATGCGCAGCTTGGCTTTCGCCGTTTCGCTTGCCGCGTCGATGACCTTTGGCGTAAAGAAGTTGGAGATCGGGTTGGATGGATCGCCGTAGCGCGGTTCACCGTTCCATACGTTCACCACCTGGTAGGGGACGTATTCCGGCTCGCCGCGATAAAACATCAGATCGACGCTGACGTCCCACCCCGAGCCCTGCGCATGCCCCGGCCCCACCCAGGTATCGATGAACAGGCCGAACACCACCCGGCCGTGCATCAGCGATTGAAAGTCGGTCACGTCGAACCACCACGCGCCGCCGACCCGGTAGGGGGTGATGTATCGCGCGATTTCGTATTTGTCACGTCCTTTGGCGAGGTAGACCGCCGCCGAGCGATCCCAATAATCGTACCCGTCGTCGGGTTCGGAGAGCGTTACCTTCATCAGGACGCGCTCATATACGGTTTCATCTTCCGGCATCGTCATCGTGACGGAAGGATTCCGATTGGATGCATACACGTACATCCGGTCGAATACGTTGACCGTAGCGTCGGGCGCGATGGGCTGCGCGGGGCTTTCAAATTCGACGCGCACGTCATCCAGCACGGCGCTGTTGCTGGAACCGGTGCGGCTCACGCCGCCGAACGCGGCGCGGCATTCGTAAGCCTCGACGCCAGCGAGAAAGAACCGGTCATACACCGCCTCGCCGTCGATCGTCAGATCGATCAGGGCGCCGCTCGGCGCGAACTCGATCTCGGCGTGAAAGAGGTGTGGGGCGCCATTGCGAAAGTCGACGGCCGACCTGCGGTTATCGCGCTCCACGCCGTTCCAGTGCAGCGAAACCTCCGCCTGATTGTTGTTATAAATGTCGTTTTCGTCGTAAAAGTCGAATCCGAAAGCCAGCGAGCCGGTTAGATTCGGTTCGTCCCATTGCGCGTCGGGGCCGGCGCCGCTGACGCCGAATTCGCTCGTCGAGAGCAGCGCGAAAGCCAGCCCTTCGTGCGAGGCGCGCACGTCCAGCGTCCAGTCCGCGATAATGCGCCGGTGCGGGCCGGGCGCGGTCAGCTCAAAAGCCGCCACGTTTCGTTCGGAGGTGCGTTGCAGCAGGCGCAAACCGCCATCGGTTACGGGGTCGGCGAAATTCACGCCGTACTGGGTGAACTCATACGGCGTATCGCCGGCGCCGCCTTCGAACGATTGCACGGTCGGCTGGGCGAAGCTGGTTGTGGTGGCGAAGACAATGAGCGATAGAATCAAACAGGACGGAATGATGAATCGTGACATGCGCGGCCCTTTCAAAGATGGGATTCTTCATGTTGTAGCACGAGAACGCCGTTTTGTCGGGATACGCCGCCGGGAGATATATTCGTGAAACGTGTGGGGAGGTGGATGAAGGTTTGTCAGCGACGGCCCAGTTTATTGCTGTAATCGGACACGGGTGTTTTCATCCCTTCCTGAATCGACTCACGCATGCCGGGGACGGAGAGCAGATACAGTGTTTCCTGAATCGCCCGCCAATCGGCTTCGGAAACAAGAACTGCTTCGTTGTTTTCGCTTGCGATCAATAAAGGCAACTGGGAGGAAACGGTCTCATCGATTCATCGGGGCAATTGTTCTTGTGCTTCTCTGGCTGGAATGATTGTCATGATTGATCTCCATTTGGAATAGAAACAATTGTAATCGGAATTAAAAAAAACAAAAATAAAAAAGGGGAACGGATTCCTCCGCTCCCCGCCGAGTTGTGTTTTGGGGGATTCCACGCAATCAGATTTTGCCTTCGTTGACCAGCTTCTCGAGTTTTTTCTTCACGCTGTTGGGGTTGGCCGAGTGGTGCTCGAAAACACGCTTGTTGTTTTCTTTGGCGTAGTTGGAAGCCTGCAAAATACCGGGGTCCGACAGCGCGTCGGCGGTCAGCGTTAATATCAGGTCCGATTGCTCGACCAGGTCGGCGATCTCTTCTTCGCTCATGCCATTGAGCGTCTGATGCCATTCCGGATCGCCGCCAAGCCCCTGCACCAGATTCTGATAGGCGGACTCATGCGACGCCTCGCCGCCCAGCAGCAAGATGCGCTCGCCGTTGAGAATCTTCGTTCCCGCGTCTTCTTCTTCGCCGCCGTCGAGTTCGCTCAACACGTCGAGATCGAGTGCGTCTCCAATATCGCCGCCGTCGTCCTCTTCCTCTTCGCCGAGTTCCAGATCGAGCCCGCCTTCATCCTCGCCCAGGTCGAATTCACCGAGGTCGAGCTCGCCTAGGTCGAGGTCTCCCAGATCGAGCTCTTCTTCACCGCTTTCGTCTTCAACCGCTGCTTCTTCGATTGTTTCTTCTTCGGTCAAACCCAGGGGTTCTTCGTCTTCGGTCGTTTCGGGGACGGTATCGAGAAGGCCTTGCAGTTCGTCCAGATCGAGCGCGTCGTCTCCGGATTCTTCCTCGGTCACTTCCTCTTCAATCGCGGCTGACCCGCCGTCATCCGATTCTTCCTCGTCGAAGTCGGGCAGTTCCAGATCGACCTCGCCTTCTTCTTCCTGGTCCGAGATCGCGGCTAACAGTTCTTCTTCGTTGATGTCATCCGCGACGGGAGACAGTTCTTCCGGTTCGATGTCATCCATCGAGATCGGTTCTTCGGCGATGGTTTCTTCAACGTCTTCCCCGGGTTCTTCTTCTACCACTTCATAGATCGCCTCTTCTTCCGGTTCGGGCTCGGGTTCAGGCTCCGGCTCGGGTTCAGGGGAGATCATATCTTCGATTTCTTCTTCCACTTCCGGCTCGGCGGCGGCGAACGCGGCCCCCGAGGCTTCCATCGCGGCGATTCGTTCCTCCAACTGAGAAATGCGATCGCTTAAGGCCTTCGCGTCGCGCGTCGCCACCGGAGCCGGGCCGCCCGGCGCATCGTCAAGCGGAACGGTCAGCCGTGGGTGTTCGTAGATCGCGATGCCGGTGTTCTGCCCGGCGAATACGATGACGCCGTTGGACAGCAACGAGGCCTCCGGCACGATCTCGACCGGCTCGCCATAGATCGCCGAAAGAGCTTTCTTGACGCTGCCGGGCGATACCACGATCGGCGCGTCGCTGGGTACGTATGAATCGTCAGGCGGCTGAATCGCGCAGCTCGGGCCATAGAGAACGCGTACGCCGCAGGCCCGGCCCACCACAACGATTTTATCGTCGCGGGTCAGGGCGTCGTCCACGATTAATTCGACCGGTTCGTTAAACACGCGCTCGCAGGCTTTTTGCAGAGCGGCCATGGGGATCGGCACGCCGCCCAGCGTGACGCGGTCGGGCGCTGGCGCCGCGGAGGCTTGAGCCGGTGCGGCGGGCGTCGTCTTCGATTCCCACTCGCGCGCTTCGTCCGGTTCTTCTTCCTCTTCCACTCCATACTGATCGAACGAGGCGATCAGCGAATCGACGTCTTCCAGCGTTTTAACGGTGGCGTCTTCCTCATCGTCTTCAGGGAAGGGAATATCCATGAAACCGGGCTCGGCTTGTTCATCGTCATCCGATGAATAATCCTCTTCGGCGATCTCATCTTCATCGTCGTAGTCGAAGACGACGTCGTCGCCCAGCACGCCGGTCTCGTCGATTTCATCACTCAACATACCGCCGCTTGAATTGTCGATAAAATCGTCATCTAACTCGACCCCATCCCTCAGCGACTCGATCAGCGAGTCGACTTCACGGCTGATCTCTTCTTCGGAGATCACGTCCTGCTCGGATCGCGATTGCTTCGCCGGCCGTGAAGGAGCCGCTTCGGATTCATGGGAATGATCTTCAATTTCAATTGGGGTTACGTCGGAAAGAATGTCATCAATCCCCGAATCGTCTTCGATTTCAGGCTCTCGTTTTTTCGTGGAGGCTTTAGGTGACTCGGCGGGCGTATCATCGGCGAATTGTTTGGCGATATCCGTGGCCAGACTGTGAGCGACAAGACGGTCGTCGCGCATCAGCGCCCACACGATCAAGCCAAGCGTCTTTCCCGGTTCGAGAAACTCGAACGCGACGCCTCCGCGCAGCTCTTTCGCCGGCATCGAGCGGACCTTGCGCCTCTGTTTCAGCGACTGGCGATCCAGCGCGTCGACGATGGCGAGGCCGTCTTCATCCTCGTTCAGGACGCAGTCCGCGGCGGCGGCGTAAATGGTATCATCCGGCTCGGCCGATGACATCAACGCGCGAAGCGACTCGGGCGTGAAGCAATGGTTCAGTACGAATTGCAGTACGGCCGTCTGCATGATTTCACCTCGAAGTGGTTCTGCCGGTATTTCACGTCCCTCAATCCGCCGAGGTCAGGCCTCGTTTCGCCGAAGTTCTCCGGGTTATCCCGCTTCGTGACAGGCGGGTTCATTCACGGCTTTGTTAATCGCCGGATAAGACAAGATGATAATGGCTCCGATCTGCAACGCGTTAAACGTGATGTACCAGCCCGGCTCGAAGATCGGAAGAGGCTTCTGGGAGCCGAACGTCAGATAGAGCGCCCAGGGGCCTAACAGGTTAATCATCGTGACCATCATGTCGATTTCCAAAAGGCGTCTCAGCCAGCGTAATGTCCAGCCGTAGCCCCTCATCAGCCATATCGCGCATACGATCACCAGATTCCAGAGAATGACGTTGTACACGTTCAACAGAATGAAGAATGCGGGCGATTCATTCCGCCGTGCCAGCGCTTCATGCCATTCCGGGTTTTTCGCCGGATCCAGCCGATCCGCGACGAACGCCCAGAACGACATCAGGCCGATGAGAGCGTCGAGAACGCTCATCGCGGCGATAAACAGGCTGATCAGCGCCGCCGCCTGAACGCAAAACAAATAGAACTGACGTTCCCCTTCTTCAAACTCGCTCATAAACGCCTTCTCTAGATCGAATATTGCGTAACTGCAATCAGATCACATGGATTCTCATAAATTATTGTAAACCCAACTCGCCGGGGAATCCATGCGTTTTCAAGGCGTTTTTCGGATTCCCAACCTCATTGCGGCTCCGATTTCATCACCAGGTGTTACTTCAGGGCCGCCATCCATAATAAAAACATACGCCTGTCCTCTCCTGATCGAGAGGTATGCGTACCCTGTTTCATTATCGGAGTAAAAAATACAATCTTTATATCTCATATCAAGCAGAATGGCCGATCATGTGAAAAATCAGTCTTTCACGTGCAATTGTCTCTCATTGCGGATGATTTTTTAGCTTGAATACAGGTTCCGGCAAGAGAAAAATTCTTTGAACGGGATAAAATAAGTCCACACGGATCGCCCGGGATGGAATACTTCCTGATGTTTGCGATCTCATCATCAACGATTTCGATGACGATTTGAGAAAACGATGAATCAGACTGATAAAATCGGGCTTGCCATTACCGGCGCCAGTGGGGTGATCATCGGCCTGCGCGTGCTCGAAGAACTGACCGCGCGTCAAATAACCGTTCACCTGACGATCTCGCCGAACGCCGTACAGGTCGCCCGGCTTGAACAGGGCGTCGAAATCGACATCGAAAGCGGCCGGATCGAAGGCCTCGGCGAAAATCGATATGAGTGGATCGTCTATCACCACTTCAGCCATGTCGGCGCCGCCCCCGCTTCCGGCTCATACGATCTGCGCGCCGTCATTATCGCACCATGCAGCATGGGTACGATGGGCCGCCTCGCGTCGGGGACCTCCGAAAATCTGATCGGCCGCATGGGCGACGTGGCGCTGAAAGAGCGCCGTCCGCTGATTCTGGTTCCGAGAGAGACCCCCTACAGCACGATCCAGTTGCAGAACATGCTGACCCTGTCGCAGGTGGGAGCGATCATCCTGCCCGCCAGCCCGGGGTTCTATCACCGTCCCCAAAGCGTAAGCGATATGGTCGATTTCATCGTTCAGCGCGTATTGCAACACGTCGGCGTTGAAGCCAAAACCCTGATCGGCGGCGGCTGGGGCGAGTTGACGCCCGTCGCGGCTCAGAAACGGATGTCCTGACCCCCCATGTCCGCTTTCGAACGGCTGAAAAATTATCTGGGGCTGGTCCGGTTTTCTCACACCGTTTTCGCTTTGCCCTTCGCCTTCATGAGCGCATTCACCGCGGCGGGCGGCGCCTTGCCGCTTGACGTGGCGGGATGGATTCTTCTCTGCATGGTGGGCGCCCGTACCAGCGCGATGACCTTTAACCGCCTTGTCGACGCACGCATTGATGCGCAAAACCCCCGCACCCGTGATCGCCACATTCCCGCTGGGAAAGTATCGAGGATGGAAGCGATGGGGCTTTTTCTCGTCAGCGTGGCCGCGTTTTTCTATGGCGCGTGGCGTCTCAATCCGCTCGCGTTCGCGCTGGCGCCGGCCGCGTTATTGATCGTTTGTGGATACTCGTTTTTCAAGCGGTTCAGCGCCTTGTGTCATCTTGTGCTCGGCCTGGCGCTGGGCGTGGCGCCGATCGGCGCCTGGATCGCGGTTCGCGGGCGTTTCGACGCGCCGCCGCTCATTCTGGCGGCGGGCGTGCTGTTATGGGTGGCGGGCTTCGACGTGATCTACGCGCTGTTGGATGAAGAGTTCGACCGCAAGATGGGTCTTCATTCGCTGGTGGTGGCGTTGGGAAGGCTTGGCGCCCTGCGTGCGGCGTTTTTATTGCACGCGGGCAGCATCGCGTTTATTTTCGCCTTTGGCGCGAGCGCTGGATTGGGATGGGTATATAACGCCGGGGCTGCGTGTTTCGCCGCCCTGATTGTGTTTGAACACTTTTACGTCAGGCCGGATGACGTGGGCCGAATCAACATCGCCTTCTTCAACGTGAACGGCGCCATCAGTATCGGCCTTTTCTGTTTTACCCTGCTCGATCTGGTTCTGATCCACTGACTCGCGGCGGTTCGAACCGTCCGCTAACCGCGTTTCTTTTTCCTGTTCCGCGCTCGTGCATGTTGCCGCTCGGCCTCGCGCTGAAGGCGATGAATCGACTCAAGACGTTTGCGCGACATCGGCTGATTCTGCTTTTCCCGGTCGATTCCCAACGCTCGCCGTTTCGCGCGTAAACGGCGTTTGCGCAGTTCCCGCATAGTCGATGCGGGAGTAGAACGAATCCCACGTTCCTTGTGCACGGCGGCCTCTACCGCTTTTGGGGTTTGAGCGGGGTCGGTGGACGCCGTTTCCTGTGTGGATTCGGTTTCCTGCGCGGCGCGTTTGCGCTCCAGCGCGGCGATTTTTCGCCCGTCTCCGATGAACACCGCGAACGGTTGCCCGGTTTCGATTTCTTCCTGCGCGATGATGACCGTACCCTTGGCGAATTCCTGCCAGTCCTCAGTGGTTTTATACACGGTGAGGTCGCGCTTGTTGCGGATCGCGCCTTCTTCCACCGCCAGCCGGATCGGAATATCGGTTACCGGTTCCAGATCGAATTTCGCCATCGGCGGCTTTGCTTCATCAAAACGGTAGGCCATCCATCGGCGGCGCTTCTTCCGAGGTTCGCCCGGTTCGCCGCCGCTGTCGGATGGCGTCTCAACCGCTTCCGCCGCAATGGCGTTCGTAGCCTCCGCTTCTTCGGCGGGCGTTGCTTCCGGTTCGGTCTGCGGGTTCTGGATTTCGTTGTCCGTCATTCAATCTTCCTGTTAAAGCGGGTATCAAAAATAGGATAATTCTGAACCAGGATTCAATCCGTGAAAATCATGGAAAAGAAGCGTTGTTCATCTCCAACGATTCAAACGGCGGCCTGATCGCCAATACATGAACGAGGCGGGCCGAAGCCCGCCTTTTTTCATCATGGTAATGCTGTTTTTGTGATTTGGGGAGACGGCTCGCGCCGGCTCGCGTTATTTTGTGCTGGAAGGATTTTCCTTGATCCCGCGAATCGTAATGTTGTCGATGCAGCCGGTATCGTCGAAAGTCCCGAAGCCGATGCGTCCGAAGGTGAAGGTCGTATCTTTGGCTTCCTGAATGGTGTTGTCCATGTCGTTCCAATAGACTTTGATCGTCCCCGATTTGGTGTCTCTCACCACGCGCACGTGATAATACGTATCGTCTTCCCAATGGATGCCGGGGTTGGTTTTCGTGCAGATGTTCAGGCGTGGTTCGCCGTTGACGATCATGATTTTATTGGCGTGCTGATCGTCGGGCGGAGCGGGGGCGATGTGGGTGTAATAAAAGTGCGTTGCGTCTTGCGCGTTAAAGAAGACGCACATGTCGCGATGGCCGTATTCGCGGGCGGTCGATTTCATCCACACGTCGATTACGCAATCCGATACCCACAGGTCTTTAATCCACGAAATGTTAAACGGCGACCGCACCGGCGGTTCATACTTGCTGGCCTGGAACTGGCTGTAGACTTTGTTGCCGTTTTCGTCGATCACTTTCCACGCGGCGGGGTCGGTCGGTTCCCAGCCGTCGGCGGAGCCATCTTCGAAATCTTCCTGATAGACGATGGGCATATCCGAATCGGCGGCGTGAGCGAACTGGATGAAACTGGCGCTGGTCATCATCAGGGCGAATCCCGCCAACGCGGCGGTTCTCAATGAAATCTTCATCTCATCCTCCTCCAGATTATGGAATGAGTACGCGGTTTCCGCGTCTTGTCAACGATATCATGCTTTTTCGGCTGACCCTAGCCGCCTCTCGCCGATCGTCGGGTATAATGAATGGCGTTTCATTCAATCGATGGGAAATAAGACAAACGATGTCAGAGAACGTCTTACTGTTAATGAGCGGCGGCGTCGACAGCAGCGTCGCCGGCGCCATGCTGATCGAGCAGGGTTTTCAGGTGGTTGGCGCCACCATGAAACAGCTCGACGCCGAGCCGACCCGCGAGATGAGCGGGGGGTGTTGTTCGTTCGGCGACGTGCGCGACGCCCGGCGCATCGCGGCTTCGCTGGGTGTTGAACATTACACGGTCAACACCGCGCCCGAGTTCAACCAGAAGGTCATCGTTCCATTCATCCGGAGTTACGAAGCAGGGCTGACGCCCAACCCCTGCGTACGCTGCAACAGCTTCGTCCGCTTTGAAGAGGCCTTTGAACTCGCCCGCCAGTGGGGATGCGATCGCGTCGCCACCGGTCATTACGCCCGCGTTTTTGTGGATGAAGACGGCGAGCCTCATCTCATGCGCGCTGCGTATCGCGAGAAGGATCAGAGTTACTACCTTTACGGCGTCCGCAAAGACCTGCTTAAAAACATCCTGTTCCCGTTAGGCGGGCTCACCAAGCCCGAAGTGCGTGAGCAGGCGCGGACCGTGGGACTCGCCACGGCCGACAAAGAGGAGAGCCAGGAAATCTGTTTTACGCTCGGCCGTTCGTATACCGAGTTTCTTGCGGGCCGCGTCGAGAGCCGCCCCGGGCCCATCGTCGACCGGCGGGGCAATGAACTCGGCGTTCATCAGGGATTGACTGGATACACGGTGGGCCAGCGCCGCGGGCTGGGACTGTCGGGCGGGCCGTGGTACGTGCTTGAGCTCGACGCCCGCAACAATGCCGTCGTGGTCGGTACGAAGGAAGAACTGGGCGAGCGCTCCGTTACCGCGACATCCGCGCGATGGATTCATCCCCCGGTGGCGGGCGATCGCGTGCTGGGTCAAATCCGCTCGCGTCACGTTCCCGCCGAAGCGGTGGTGACGAACGTGGACGGCTCTCTTTTCACGCTGGAATTCGACGAACCGCAGTTCGGAGTCGCGCCCGGTCAGGCGCTGGTGGTTTCTCGTGGTGATGAAATTCTCGGAGGCGGCATGATCCTTCCGCCCCGCCGCGTTTCGTGACAGACGCGTTCTTCCCTGTAAAACAAAAGCCCCTGTCAAAGGGGCTTTTTTAATGACGAAATTGATCTGGACTCGAGACCGGTTACGAGAACTGCTGATGCGCCCAGCGGATCAGCTCCTCCGTGGTTTGCCAGTTAATGCAGGCGTCGGTTACTGAAACGCCGTACTTTAATTGTGAGAGATCGTCTGGAATCGGCTGGTTGCCTTCATGGATGTTGCTCTCCAGCATCAGCCCGACGATGGCGTCGTTTCCTTCCCGCCGCTGGCGGATGCCGTCCTTCCAGACGACTTCCTGATTTTCTATTTTTTTACCTGAATTGGCGTGGCTGCAATCGACCATGATCAGCTCGGGCAGTTTGGCCGCGCGCAATCCGTCCAGCGCCTGTTTGACGCTTTCCGGATCGTAGTTGCCTCGCCCGCCGCCGCCGCGCAGGATGATATGACCCCACACGTTGCCGCTGGTATTGATGATGGCGGTGCGCCCTTCCTGATCGATGCCGACGAAACTGTGCGGAGCGCGCGCTGATTTCATCGCGTTAAAGGCGACTTCGAGGTTGCCGTCGGTATTGTTTTTATAGCCAACCGGCATCGAAAGACCGCTCGCCATTTCGCGGTGCGTTTGCGATTCGGTGGTACGCGCCCCGATCGCGGCCCACGCGATCAGGTCCGAGATGTATTGAGGAATGATCGGATCGAGAAATTCAGTGGCGGCCGGCAACCCCAGTTCCGTTACGCGGGTCAGAATTTCGCGCGCTTTTTTCAGCCCGAACGCCAGGTCGGAGGTTCCGTTCATGTGCGGATCGCTGATGAGACCCTTCCAGCCGGTGGTGGTGCGGGGTTTTTCAAAATACACGCGCATCAGAATCACGAACTTGTCGCTCACTTCATCGCTTAACGCCTTCAGCCGTTTCGCGTAGTCGAGCGCGCCTTCTTCGTCGTGGATCGAGCAGGGGCCCACGATCAACATCATGCGCGGATCTTTTTTCAGTAGTATTTTTTTCAGCGTCTTGCGCGATTCATCCACGAATTCCGCGTTCACGGCTTCAAGTGGAAGCTCTTTTTTCAGCGACGCGGGCGAATCGAGCGGCGTCACGTTGACCACGTGAAGGTCTTGCGTCAACGGGGGGTGCAGTACGTCGGACATCGAATTTCTCCGTTCCGGAAATCTACGTCACAAGCAGGCATGGCAGGTTGAAGAGTTTTTATTGTAACCGCGCCGGAATGAAACGGAAGCAGGCGTGATTTTCAGCCGGACATGAAAAAGGGCGGGCGGATCGCTCCGCTCGCCCCGTTTTTCATGGGTATGACGCGTAACTCAATACAACTGCCAGTCGCCGACGCCGACCGGCGCGCCGTTGACAAGGATCGTCACGTCGCTGAACTGGCCGATCGCCAGCTGGTTGACCGTGTGAGCCGTCACCGCGAGACCGACGTATACCGGATCGGTGTATTCGATGCCTTCCCGAACGATGTCGTCAACGCGCTGGCCGGTGTTGCTGTCGTAATAATAATACGTCACCGTGCCTCCCGCGCGCTGCAGGCCGATTCGGTTGGTCAGAGAACCAGGAAGCGGATTCGGATCCGATTCGCTCGCCACGTCGGCGGAGGTGCGCCACTGCCGCCCGAAGTCGCGGCCCTGCGTACGGATCAAGCCGAACGCGTTGGCGGAGCCCGGCGTCAGGTCGTTGCGGATCATCGGACCGGCTTTCGACCATGTCCCGTCGCCGCTGAACGGGTCGAGGTCGACGGTGACTTCAATCGAGACATCGCCGCTCAGTTCCTTGTACATGAAGTGGAAGTTATCGGCCGCGTTCCAGATGTCGTTTCCGCTGCCCACCACCTTGTACACGCCCGTATCGGGGTTATAGCCTGAATCGCCGGCCGCGCCCAGGTTGGCTCCGCCTTCTTCGGCGACGTCGAGGCGGCCGTCGAAGATGCCGAGATTGCTGGTGATGCCCGCGAAGGGATTTATGACCTCGCCGGTCAGCTCGTCCAGCGCGGCGGTCTTGAACGCCGGGTCGTTGGTGAAGGCGACCCAGTCGATGCTGGCGCCGTCTTCACGCGGCCCGATGTAGAGCGTGTGTACTCCCGCCTCGACCGCGAATGGACGCGGGTCTTCGGGAACATTGTTTCTTACCCAGTCGTAGTGCATCGATTTACCGCCGCCCGATGCCCAATACGAAGTATTGTCACCCGCGGGCTCCACGCCAAAATCGAGATGGAACGAGTCGCTGTTTCCGTCTTCGCCGCGCACTCGGCCGAACATGTACACCGTGCCGTATCCGGCGGGTACGTTGACGGGAATCTCGAGCCATTGACCGACGGTTCCGGTGTGAGTACCCACTACGATTCCGCTTTCCACTTCGGGATACGCCATCACGCCGAATCCGGGCGGGTTATCGGCGCGCGGAACCATGTCTTCAATCTGAACGATGACCGGCTTGCTCGAATCGAGTTGAACCGTGGGCGCGCTGGTGGGAAACGCCGGATGCTTGGGCAACACCGAGTCGCCGCCGATCCAGCTCTGCCGATTCACACCATCATTGAAGAAGCCCTGCCACGAGCCCGATTTGCGGTTGGGCAGCGTGATGTCATAAGTCAGGGTGGCTTCGCTGGAGAAGTTCGCGGGCAGCGTCCAGTTGATCGTGCCCTTGGCGGCGTCCGATTTAACCGTTCCCGCGCTCACCTTCACGTTCGCCAGGGTCGACAGACGCGGAACCTTTTCCGTCACGGTTCCATTCACCGCGCTGCGCGCCTTGGCCGTCACGGTGACGGTGATGGTCGCGCCGCTCTGCCAATCGTCGATCGGAACCGAACGGCCCACCCACAGCGGCAGCAGGTTCAGTTCGTTGCTTTCAAACTCGACCCAGCCCAGCGCGTTCGCCGAGTTCGCGGTCAGCGCCAGACCGACGTAGACGTTTTCAGGCATGGGCACGATTTCATCCTGAACCAGCACCCAGTCTCCGGCGTTGTTCATGGTGTAGAAATAAAACGAGTTGCCGATGCGGTCGAGACGGACCGGACCCACGTTGTTATCGGTGAATCCACCCGGCTCGGGGTCGCCGTCCACGATGGTCACGCTGCCTTTGACCGAACGGAAATGCGGGAACATCGATCCATCGGCCGCGTTGGTGTTGCTGCCGAGTACGGTCGGACCCATGCGCAGCCATGATACGTGAACCGAATCCGGGTCCAGGTCCTCTCGAATCATCGGGCCGGCCTCGCCGTTCACGTCGATGAACACGGGGTCGGTGACGATCGAGAAACTGCCGGAGATCTGCTTGTAGGCGTAATGAAACTGATCGACGAAACTCCGGCGTCCGATCGTGGCTCCGCCGCCTTCAAGCGTGTAGGTCCCGTCGGCGTAATCCGCGGAACCGGGGACCGAGGGTTCTCCGATGTCGATGTGATCGGTGAAGTCACCTACGGGTTCCTGTGCGGTGACGGCGACGGATAACAATACAACCATACCCAGTGTTAAAACTGGTTTCCACATGATAAATCCTCCCATCAAAGGTAAAAAATGATCCGCCCGGAATTTCCCGGTGCGGATAGTAGAACCTCATGAAAGTGCGATATTGTTACACGAATTGAATCGAGAAGGGAAGAGGGTTTTTTATAAGTATATTAATCTTGTTTTTTTACTGTTATTAAAGAAAGGGCGAGCGGATCGCTCCGCTCGCCCCGTGTTCCATGTGTATGACGCGTAACTCAATACAACTGCCAGTCGCCGACGCCGACCGGCGCGCCGTTGACAGTAATCTTCACGTCGCTGAACTCACCGATCGCCAACTGATTGACTTGGTGCGCCGTGACCGCGAGGCCGACGTAGACCGGATCGGTAAACTCGATCCCATCCTGTACATAATCGTCAACGCGTTGACCGGTAAAGTTGTCATAGTAGTAATAAGTGACTTTGTTCCCCACTCGTTGCAGGCCGATCCGGCTGGCCAGCGAGCCTGAAACCAACGTCGATACGGATGAACTGGAGCCATCAGCCACAGGGCGCCATTGCCGTCCAAAGTCGCGGCCCTGTGTACGGATCAGCCCTAACGCGTTGGTTGACCCTGGCGTCAGGTCGTTACGGACCATCACGCCCGCTTTTGACCAGGTACCGTCGCCGCTGAATGGATCGAGATAAACCGTCGCTTCAATGCTCACGTCGCCGCTCACTTCCTTGTACATGAAGTGGAAGTTATCGGCCGCGTTCCAGATGTCGTTGCCGCTGCCCACCAGTTTGTATACACCCGTGCTGGGGTCATAGCCCGACTTGCCTGCCGCGCCCAGGTTGGCGTTCCCCGCTTCCGCGACGTCGCCGCGTGCGTCGAAGATGCCGAGATTGTCTACGATACCCGCGAATGGATCGATGATTTCACCAGTCAGTTCATCCAGCGCGGCGGTACGGAAGCTCGGGTCGTTGGTGATGGCGATCCAGTCGATGCTGGCGCTGTCTTCGCGAGGAGAAATATACAGCAATTGCTCTCCGGCATCCGGAGAGAATGGACGAGGATCTTCAGGAATGCGGTTCAGAACCCAATCGTAATGGAATGATTTCCCGCCGCCGGAATCCCAGATCGTCAGGTTGTCGCTGATCGGTTCATAACCCAGGTCGATGAAGAACGAGTCGCTGTTGCCGTCTTCGCCGCGCACCCGGCCGAACATGTACGTCTCGCCGTAGCCGGCAGGAATTACAACCGGAATCTGAATCCAGTCGCCCACCGAACCCGTGACGTTGACCGCGACGATTCCGCTTTCCACTTCCGGATTCAACATCAGGGCGAGGCCCGGACGATTGTTTGGATTGTCAGGCCGATGCATCATATCTTCAATCTGGATAATCGTCGGCTTGTTCGAACTGATTTGAACCGGAGCAGGATCAGTTTTAAATACCGGCTTTTTCGGCAAAACCGCGTCTCCCCCGATCCAACTTTGAGGGTTTACGCCGTCATTGAATACACCCTGCCATGAACCAGATTTTCGGTTGGGCAGCGTGATGTCATAGGTCAATGTGGCTTCACTGGAGAAATTGGGCAGCGACCAGTTGATCGTACCCTTTGAGGGATTGGAACTCACGGTTCCAGTGCTGACTTTTACGTTGGAAATCGTTGCAAGACGAGGCGCTTTTTCGGTTACGCTCGCATTGACTGAACTGCGCGCCTTTGCCGTTACGGTGACGGTGAATGTGGCGCCGCTCTGCCAGCCATCCACAGGAATCGAGCGCCCTACCCACAGCGGTAACAGATTAATTTCGTTGCTCTCAAATTCGACCAATGCCAAACCATCGGCGTTGTTGGCGGTCAGGGCGATCCCCGCGAAAACCTTTTCCGCCATGGGCACAATTTCGTCCTGAACCAGCACCCAGCCGCCGGCGGTGTTCATCGTGTAAAAGTAAAACGAGTTGCCGATGCGGTCGAGACGGATCGGACCTACGTTGTTATCAGTGAATCCACCTGGTTCCGGGTCGCCGTCAACGATGGTTCCGCCGCCCTTCAGTGAACGGAAATGAGGAAACACCGAACCATCGGCTGCGTTGGTGTTGCCGCCGCTGGGCAAGGTGGGGCCGGTTCGTAACCAGGAAACGTGGGCCGAATCCGGATCGAGGTCCTGACGTATCATCGGACCACCTTCGCCATTCAACTCGATGAAAACAGGATCGGTGACGATGGAAAAACTGCCCGAAAGCTCTTTGTAAACAAAATGGAACTGGTCGACGAAACTCTGTCGGCCGATTGTGGCGCCTCCGCCTTCAATCGTGTATTTGCCGTCCGCAAAAGAAGCTGTACCCGGGATATTAGGCTCTCCGATGTCAATATGGTTCGTGTATTCTCCTACCGGTTCCTGCGCGGCGGCGGCGACGGAAAACAATACTGCTATCCCCAGTGTGAATACTGGTTTCCACATGATAACATCCTCCCACAAAGGTTTACCAATTTCGTCACGATTTGCTCGTGCCGTTGAATAAAATTCAATTGCTTGATCGATATTATTATACATGAGGTGCGCTTTGGATGGAAGAGGTTTTTTTATAAATATTATTTATCTGGTCAACTCTGACATATATAGTTGAATACTTTGATGGAATCAAAAAAAGCGGGGACGTGACGCCCCCGCTTTCGTTGTATCGAAAGATTCGGATTGAATGCTTAGTTCTGATACTTGCGATAGTCGCCCACCTTGGGCGCATCGGGGTTCACTTCCGGCCCGAAATACCGCAACGCCACCAGCGGATCCTTGTCCGACAGGTTTTCAAACGTCACACCCGCTTTCGCCGCCGTCTCGCTGACGAACACTTCGTCTTCGGTCAACTGGCCAAAGCGGATCAGCGCCGGACAATCGAGCGGCAGGCCATTGATACGGCCAAAGCCCTGCGTGAGAATCAACCCGTAGGCGCCCTTGTCTTTGATGGTGCATTTCGCGCCCGGCTCGACTGTCAGTTCTTTCGCTGAAAAACGCTGTTCGCCATCGACGCGGCCGTAGACGATCCAGCGGTCCATATAGCCCTCGCTGGCGGTATCGGCCACGGGGATAGGCTCCAGATAGTGATTCTCGCGGAAGTGCGGATCGGTGTTCTTGTCCCAATCGAGCTGATCGACGATGAAGTCGAGGTCCTGATGCTTCTCTTTGGGCATGTCTTTCACCAGCAGGTCCCACGGCACGTAGCGGCCTTCGACGATCGATTGGTACATGCCGAACACATCGCTGCCCCACTGCGGTTCATAGGTGCAGAGCGAGCCCGGCGCGTGCAGAATCGTCGGATCGATCAGCCAGCCGGTGCCGGGCTGAAGGCGATAGGCTTTCGAATGGTTGAGGATGCCGTTGTCGCCTTCGTTCCAGCGCTCCAGACAGCGGCGCACGTCCGACTTGGTGGTGCCGGGTTCGAGACCCATGAAGGTGTAAGGAAAGTTGTTGCCGACGTAGTTGTTCTGCGGGGGAAAATAATACGCTTCGGGCTTGCCCTGCAGGCCGAGGTCTTTCACCTGGTCGTCGCGCTGGTGCATGTGGTGAGGAATCGGCCCCATATTGTCGAAAAATTTTGAATACACCGGCCAGCGTTCGTACTTGTTCCAGATATCCGCGCCGATCAGGTCGGCGCCCAGTTCGCCCACTGCGTCTCGCAGCAGAAACTTCTCGTCGTTGTACACCACGTAGCTCAGACCTTCGTCCCACACGCGCCCGTCGTTGGCCGCTTCAGTGGTCGAGGCGAACCAGCGTTCGTCGATGCCCCCGCGATGCGCGCCGAAGGCGTACAGGTCGTTGGGATGCAGCTTGATGCGGCGGCCGGGATGCAGAAACGAGCGCGGAACCCAGCAGGGCGCCAGACGCAGCACGCCCTGGTTTTTGTCCAGCGCTTCGCGGCAAAGTTTTTCCACGTTCACTGACATGATTTTCCTCTCCTCAATTCGATAAATCGGCGCTGGGCGCGCCGTCGCCAATGGATAAGCGATGTGCGGCTCGATGCCGCGTCATGCGATGCGAGTGTGAAAAACAGTTCGCCGGCGGGCGAATCAACGAAATAAAAAAATTCCATTCCCCATAAGATAGATGACGCGCCGAACCAGAACGCACTCGGGTTATGGGAGATTGCTATTTTAACGAACCCCCGCGCGGGGGTAAAGGAATTCCGTCGTGTCTCAATAAGGCGTCTCCGCTCGCGGCGGCGCGGTCGGTATGGTTGCAAGGTCTATTCGTTTCCATGTGGGCTTGACGATCAGCGTGTCTTCAGGGCGCGGCGTCATGCTCGCGCGAAGTTCGTTCCTGTATGCTTTCACGTCGCTGATGCGGCGTACGGCGGTAATGGCGTAGTCGCACATCTCACCAAATTGCGTGATGCGCACGCGCCAGGGGAACCACACGCCGCCGGTCTGACGCCAGTCGAACGCTTCCGCCATGTAAATCTCGTCGGCGGTTTGATCGATTATTTTTTCCGCTGATCCCGATTTGATCCAATTACTCAACGCTCGCGCATACTGCAAATGGATTTCCGCCGAATCGGTCGCCGATGGCGTTGCCACGTTTGGAGGCGGTGAATAATGATGAAGCTCTTGAGAGTTTTTCGTCTGTCTCACCCAGACGTTTCCTTTGCTCCGGTCGATCCAGATGCGTGAGTCCATCCATGTGACATCATAAGAATGGAATGAAATAAGCGGGGCAAGATGGATGGCGAAATCCCAGCCGCTTTGATGCCCCTCGACGACCAGCAGATTTGGATTGGATTTCACCGTCTTGAAATGAATCGGTAACAGTGAACCGGGAGCAGGGCCATTTTGGAAATAGGGGACGGAACGAGAGAACCAACTCAGCCTGAAACCTCGGCCGAATCCGAACAAGGAGCATTCAGGCGTGATGTAGTTCCCTGCATTGTCGTCTCGTATGTAATTGAAAATCGCTCGTGCCTCGCCATTTACCATCTTGATCCGCGGCATGATGGTTATCCGGCTGTCATCTCGAGTAATCGTTGTTCGAGTGTATTCCTCCGGAAGACCTGAAAACTCGATTTTCTTTTTAATCACGGTATAGGGTGACGCGGCGGCCACGGTGTATTCGCTGTACGAAAAGGGGAGCTCACGGCGTTGCGGGTATGTCTTTCTCATGACGACGTCCGCTTCAAAACCATCGATGGCTTCGTTGCACAAATCCAACGCCTCACTGACTTCCGGCTGCCCGATATTGGAATCTTCCAGTTCGTCGTCGCGTATTTCCCACGCCGGCGGTTCGGTGAACAGCGGATCGAGCCGCCGCGCTCTCTCAAACATGTCATCCACGCTGTTCTTGACGACGAAAACTTGAGCGGCGTTCTGACCGCGCGAGTTTGCGCCGTCCGCCAGATAATAATTGGCGATCGACGCGCCGGCGTAAATCGCCATAACCAGAAACGGAAACGTCAGGATCGGAGTCAGCAGCCGGCTGTTTTTCATTCTCATGTTGATTGTCTCTCTTGATCCTCGTGAGCGGGTTTATTGGGCGATTCTCGCGCCTGGCTGAATCAGTGTCATGTCGGTGACCGTATCATCCGGTCCGGGCTTCAACAGGTTTTCAATTTCCTGCTTATACGCTTGCGCGTCGCCGATGCGCCGTGCGGCGGTGAGGGCGTAGTCTTGTGTTTCCGCCGGTTGAGTGATACGCAGCCGCCACGGCAGCCAGACGCCATCGGTTTCGCGGTAATCGAACGCCTCCGCGCGATATTGTTCGTTAGGTTCTCCACCAGGGATTAACTGCGTCGAGGGCGTCTCGCCGCGAGGACCAAAATAAACGCCTTGAGGGTAATGAATTGTCTTTGAAAAGCGAGACCACGTATACCCTTTGTCGGCATTAAGCCAGTAACGAGAGGTAGGCTCTGCGTAGAATGGTGAGTCTATAGAATCGGTTATTACGCCGCCGTTTGAATTCAGGTCATCGTAAATTGTAAGATTTGGGTGTGCATCATCGCGGTAGAACCGGCAGGAAGGAGACCAAATGAATTTCAGATTTTGAAATTTCGAATTCCTCTTTTCAAATTCTTGCCACCACAACCCAATCCCGCGCCCAAACATGAGAATGCCAGGCTCGTTCAATTGTATCTGCCAAGTACTGTTATTAATGTGATAGTTCCGAACATAGCGAGGCTGAGCGTTTTCCATCACGATGTTGGGTGAGATCAGAATCCGTTTATGGTCGAAATACAGCGTGACGCGCCATGCCGGTTCCGTCATGCCTTCATACTCGACCTTTTGCCTGACGACGTAATACGGCTTCACGTATGCGAACCGCATTTCCTGATATGCGAACGGAAAACGCCGGGCGCGATGCTGCTGTGAATCCCGGTCGTATGTCACCCGCATGATCGCCTCGATCTCAAAACCATCGATGGCTTCGTTGCTGGCTTCGATTCGTTGTCTGAATTCGTCGAAATCGACTTCGGCGGGTTTGAGCTCGTCTTCGTTGCTTTCGATTGCATCTACCGGTTCGGTGAACAGTGCGTCGTATCGTTCCGCCATCGCGCGCATGGTTTCTTCGTCGTTTTTCATCACGAAAAACGACTGCCCGCTTTTTTGTGCGTTATACCGGTCGCCCGAGGCCAGCATGACCAGCACCGAACTGCCGATGACCACCGTCATCAACAGCGCCAGCGTGGCGATCATCTTCCTGGGAGTCATTCGTCGTCGTTTATTCATATCAGGAGCAGGATGAGCGTTTGCAATATCTCACGGTTGAACCGGCGTTCACTAAATATCGCGCCTATAGTACCACGTCTTTTAGTTAACGTAAATATTCTGTGGTGGTAACGCCGCAATACTTTCCTCCTGCACTGCGCAATACCCTGGCGCTGCCTGATGCAGATAAAATAATGTTCACCCAATTTCCAACATTCACGCCTCAGGCCCAACGAGGCCGCTGGATGCCTGCAACCCAAATACCCGTCCCGGTGGCTGGCCGCGCTGGCCGCCCTTTGCGGATGGCCTGCTCGTACTAGCATGATAAGCATGGAACGTCAGAGAAACCCGGTTCGTTTTATGGAGGAGTCGCGTGAGTCAAACCGATCGTCAGAACCAGTTACAAACCCTTCGCGCCCGTCTGGGCGAGATCAGCGATATCAACAACGCTCTGTCCGTCCTGCATTGGGATCAGGAAGTCTACATGCCGCCCAAGGGCGCGTCGGGCCGGGCGCTTCAGCTCGCCACCCTTTCATCAATCTCTCACGCCCGCGCCACCGATCCCGAACTGGGGGCGTTGCTTGAAGACCTCGCCGCCGCCGGTCTGAAGGGCGACGACGCCAAACTGGTAAGCGAGACGCTTCACGATTACCGCCGCGCGGTCAAATTGCCTGACGAGTTCGTGCGCGAGTTCAGCCTCGCCCAGAGCCGCGCTTTCGAGGCCTGGGTCAAGGCGCGCAAAGACTCCGACTTCGCCGCCTTTCAGCCTCATCTGCAAACCATCGTCGATCTGCTGCGCCGCCGCGCGGATTACATGGGCTATGAAGGTTCTCCCTACAACGCCCTGCTTGAAGATTACGAGCGCGGCATGCGCGTCGATTCGCTGAAGCCGGTATTCGCCACGCTGGCGAAAGAACAGAGCCGAATCGTCGACGCGGTGACCAACTCGCCGCATCAGCCCGAGACCGCCTGGCTCGATCAGGAATGGGATGAGCAAACCCAGTGGGATTTTGCGCTGCAGGTCGCCGCCGATTTCGGGTACGATCTCGAAGCGGGCCGCATGGATCGCTCGGTGCATCCCTTTTCCACCGGCTTCGGAATTCGCGACGTGCGCATCACCACCCGCCTCTCGAAAGATGAATTATTCATGGGTCTGACCGGCGCCATGCACGAAACCGGCCACGCCATGTATGAACAGGGCCTGCGCGAAGAAGATGAACGCACCACGCTGGGCGAAGCGATTTCACTCGGGGTACACGAATCGCAATCGCGCATGTGGGAAAACATGATCGGCCGCGGCCGCGCTTTCTGGGAACACTACACCCCCAAACTGCGCGAAGCCTTCCCGCTGCAGATGCAGGATGTGTCTCCCGAAGACGTATACCGCGCCGTGAACCGCGTTCAGCCGTCGCTGATCCGCGTCGAAGCGGATGAATGCACGTACAACCTTCACATCGTTTTGCGATTCGAGATCGAGATCGATCTCATTGAAAACCGACTTGCGGTAAAAGATGTCCCCGAGGCCTGGAACGCCAAAGTTAAACAGTATCTCGGTCTCGACGTTCCCGGCGACGCGATGGGCTGCCTGCAGGATATTCACTGGTCGCATGGCTCGATGGGCTATTTCCCCACGTATGCACTGGGCAATCTCTACGCCGCGCAGATGTTCGAACGGATCGAGAAAGACGTCCCCTTGCTCTGGACCGGCGTTGAGAGAGGCGATTTCAGCCCGCTGTTGAACTGGCTGCGCGAGCACGTTCATCGCGTCGGCCGCCGCATGACCGCTCCTGAACTGATTCAGTCCATTACGGGCAAGCCGCTTTCACCTGAACCGTATCTGAACTATCTCAAATCCAAGTTCGGGGGGCTGTATCAGGTCTCGCTGTAGTACGGCGCTGCGTCACTGATATGACGGGCTGGCGAGTCTTCAATGGATTCATCGCTGTGAATAAAAAAGCCGGGTGTAATCGCTGTCGCGTTCATTGATTGCGCCCGGCTTGCTGTATTTCCCCAAAATTCCTGAAACCATACTCCATCTCGCTCGCGTCAGGCCCAACGAGGCCGTTTTATCCGTATAATCCCAATACTCGCCTCAGGCGCTGCCTGTGGCCGTTGGTTGTCCATTTAGCCAGTGTGTGGGGGGGCGCCCAGCCTTTCGTAGTTGCATTTAAACTCCGTTTCCCCAAAATTCCTGAAACCATACTCCATCTCGCTCGCGTCGGGCTCAACGTGGCCGTTTTATCCGTACAACCCGAATCCTCGCCTCAGGCGCTGCCTGCGCTCGACAAACGGGGGGCTTTTCATTTATAACAGTGTGTTGACCGTGCGGCGTAAAAAGGCGCTGATCCGCTTGGACGCCCCGGGATGTAAAACGCCGCTGGAACAAGGGGAGACCATAACCATGCAGGAAAAAAAAGAGCTGAACCGCCGTACATTTCTGAATCGGGCCGCTGTGGCATCCACGCTGGCCACGATCGCGCCGCCAAAGGTTCTCGGCGCCAACGAACGCGTCAATCTGGGCATCATCGGCCCTGGCGGACGCGGCCGGGGTTTGATGAGGGATTTTCTGAACAACAACAGCCAGTTCATCGCGGTCTGCGACGCCTACAGCGAAAACCTGGCGCGTGGAAAAGAGATCGCCGGCGCCGGCGCCAAAGAGTACAGCGACTACCGCGCCCTGCTCGATAATAAAGACATCGACGCGGTCGTCATCGCCACCCCCGAACATCAGCATGGGACCCAGCTGATCGCCACGGTCAACGCGGGTAAAGACGCCTATTGCGAAAAACCCATGTCTCACTCCATCGAAGAAGGCGTCAAGATGGTCAATGGAGTACGCGCCACTGATCGCATCGTTCAGATCGGCATGCAGCGCCGCAGCTCGCCCGCCGTTCACGAGGCGCTCAAGGTCGTGCCCAAACTGGGCCAGGTCACGCTGGTGAAAGCCAAGTGGAACTGGAACGTGTCCAGCCCGCTGAATTTCCCGCCGTTGGATGGAAAACTCGATTGGGACGCGTTCTGCGCGCCGTCTCCGGTCGTGCCGTTCGATATCAACCGCTTCCGGTACTGGCGCGTCTTCTGGGATTACTCAGGCGGTCACTGCTGCGATCAGGGAACTCACCTGATGGACGTTATCCAGTGGTTCATGGATTCGGGAACGCCGCGCGCGGCGGAATGTTTCGGCCGCGTCTACAAAATGACCGGTGCCGAGACGCCTGACGTCTTCACCGCCATGTTCGAGTACGAAAAATTCAACGCCACCTGGTCGCTCAGTTACACTAACCGTTACATGGACGGCTGGACGATCACCTTCCTCGGCGATCAGGGCACGCTGGTGCTTGACGGCAACGGCAGCCGCTTTTACGCCGATAAGGGAGGCGAAAATCCGCCCCCGCCCTACCGTAAACCCGATTGGGAATTCAGCGGGCCGCTTCCAACCGAACCGCACGTTCAGAATTTCCTTGAATGCCTCAAAACGCGCAAAGAACCGAACGCGCCCGTCGAAGTGGGCCATCGCGCCGTGTGCGGCCCTCATCTCGCCAACGTGGCGTGGCACAACCATCGCCGCGCCTATCTTAACGCCGACGCAACCGAAGTCACCTTGGAAGCCTAACGTAACTGAATCATGGAGGTTTGCATCCAATGACCGCAACATCCGTAATCGATCGCAGACGATTTCTCGCCGCCGCGGCGGCGGGCGCCGGAACATTAATGGCGCCCAGCGTCAGGGCGGAGAGTTTTCTTTCTACTCCCGCGCCGGCCGATTATTTTCATGGCCTCAAAGTCGGTATGGCGTCGTACACCGTGCGCAAGTTCTCCCGCCGCGAGGCGCTGGAGATGACCGAACGGCTCGGGCTGAAGTACATCAAGTTCAAGCAAGATTTCCACCTCCCGCTCGATACTCCGCTGGATGAGGTCAGCCGCGCGGCGGAACTGATCCGCCAGCGTGGAATGACGCTGACCGGCTGTGGCGTCGTCTATATGGGCAACGACGAAACCAAGATCAAAAACCTGTTTGAATACGCTAAAGCCGCCGGGATGGAAGTCATCACCGCCGCGCCCGATGAGGATGCGCTGCCAGCGTTCAGCCGCATGGCGAAAGCATACGACATCAAGGTCGCTATTCACAATCATGGCCCCAACGACAAGCGCTATCCCTCCGCGCTCGACGCCTACAAACTAGCGAAACAGCTCGATGAACGAATCGGGTGCTGCGTCGACATCGGCCACACCGTCCGCATCGGCGAAAATGTGGCGGAGATCCTCGAACAGGTTCAGGATCGTCTCTACGACCTCGATCTGAAGGATGAGACTCAGCCGACCGCGAAGGGATCTCCGCTCGAAGTAGGGCGGGGATGTATCGACATTCCCGGCGTGTTGAAAACGCTGAAAAAGATCAATTATCAGGGATTGGTGGCGCTGGAGTACGAAAAGGACGCCGACGCGCCGTTCCCCGGCATGAGCGAGTCGATCGGTTACATCCGTGGAGTCCTCGACGGAATGGCGTGATCGGCTTTCTCGTAATAGTCCAAAGTGAACCGGGGCTGGGGTAACTCAGCCCCGGTTTTTCTGTACGGCGACTATTGTGTCATTAACCGGAATGCGGATTTGATTTGTTGATAGGAAGCAGGTAACGAAATCAGAGGTAATCAGTGACCAAGGGGAACGCTGAACTCGTACAACCCGGATACTCGCCCCCTGTCGGCTGGCAGGCAAAAAAAAGGCCCGATGTAAAAGGGGAAACATCGGGCTTGGGGAGGAATTACGAAGAGTGCCTGTTTGTGCGTCTAGGTTAACTCTTGTCTTTCTTTATATGCACGCTTCATGCCAATTAGTGTTTGGATAATATTAGATAGCGAAAGTTGTTCTATTTATTATGGTTACATATTATTTGCGAATCTGGTGTCATTGGTGGTTCCACCCCCGGCGTTTCAAGACGAAACAGCCTCCCGTCCCAAATTCAACAGAGGCGTTTGAAATTGACACAATGAATCGGATTTTATCGAATTCCATCTAGCAAAATGGAGGACTGGTTTTTTATCTAATTGATTCGGTTGAATTTGCGGGAAGACAAAAAAAGGCCCGATGTGAATGGGGACACCGGGCTGGGGAGGAAAGTGCGAAGGTCGCCTTCGCGTTGCGTCACGCAAGTGACATTTCTATCTAACTGCAACCGTGGCGCCAAGTTGAAAAAAGTCCGTTCACTCACATCAGGTTTTATTTCATATTATTACGTAACATGCTTTGAATTTTATGATTAGAGAAAATAGTCCGCCATCAGGGCCTGATCATAAATGAGAGTGGATTTTATAAATAATACAATCAGGTGGAAAAATAGGCTTTCTGATTTAATTATGTCTGCTATTTAAACAGCAACTGTTCAATCCCCGGCGCCTATGTACAAACTGCATCAGGGCGGCGACAATACGTAATATGGCTCATCATCGGCTTCGCATCCTGGTAAAAGGTCTGGTTCAGGGAATCGGTTTTCGCCCGCACGTTTACCGCCTTGCCTGCGGTGAAGGCCTCAGCGGCTGGGTAAAAAACGGCCCCGAGGGAGTTGCTATCGAGGTGGAGGGCGAATCGGCCCGGCTCGACACGTTCCTGCGCCGGTTGCGTGAGCAGGCCCCGCCGCTCTCCCGCATTGATGAACTCATTCATGAAGAAATTCCGCCTCAAAGCGGCGAAGGCTTCCGCATCGTTTCAAGCGAGACGCGCGGCGGCAAGACGGCTCTGATCTCGCCGGATATCGCGGTCTGCGGCGAATGCCTGCGCGAGATGTTTGACCCCGCCAACCGCCGCTACCTCTACCCATTCATTAACTGCACCCATTGCGGCCCGCGTTTCACCATTATCGACGCCTTGCCGTATGATCGCGTCAACACCGCCATGCGTGGCTTCACCATGTGCGAGGCCTGCGCGGCTGAATACGCCACCCCCGCGGACCGCCGTTTTCACGCTCAACCCAACGCCTGCCCTCAGTGCGGTCCGCATGCGTCGCTCTGGAACGCGGACGGCGCCGTAATCGCCGAACGTCACGAAGCCGTATTGCGGGCCGTGGAACGTCTTCGCGCGGGCGGGATTGTTGCATTGAAGGGGCTGGGCGGATTCCATCTGCTGGTCGACGCGCGCGATGAAGACGCCGTGATGACTCTGCGCCTGCGTAAACGCCGTGAAGAAAAACCGCTGGCGGTTATGGCGCCGGACCTCGCCGCCGTCCGGCGTTGGTGCGAGACGTCCAGTCTTGAAGAATCGTTGCTGTTCTCTCCCGAGTCGCCCATTGTCCTGCTGCACAAGCGGGATGGCTCCGAACTCGCTCCTTCCATCGCGCCGCGCAATCCCCGGCTGGGCGTGATGTTGCCCTACACGCCGCTTCACCATGTCCTGTTACGTGAACTGAACGCCCCGCTGGTCGCCACCAGCGGCAACCTCACGGATGAACCCATCTGTATCGGCGAACGGGAGGCTCTTCAGCGCCTTCGTGGAATCGCCGATGTGTTTCTCGTGCATGACCGCCCGATCCGGCGATACGTCGACGACTCGGTCGTGCGCGTGATCGATGGCGAACCCCGCGTATTGCGCCGCGCGCGCGGATACGCACCGCTGCCATTGCCGTTGAGTGGCGGCGAGCCGAGTGTGATCGCGTTCGGCGCGCATCTCAAAAACACCATCGCGGTTGGCCGGTCCGACGGCGCCTTTCTCAGTCAACATGTCGGCGACCTGGAAACGCCCGCCGCCCGCGCCTCGTTTCAGGAGATCGCCCGCGCCTTGCCCGCGATGCTCGAGGCCGAACCCAAAGCCGCCGTGTGTGATCTCCATCCGGATTACTGGAGCGCGCGATACGCCGAATCGGCTGGTTTGACCTTAATGCGCGTTCAACACCATTACGCTCACGCCGCCGCCTGTATGGCCGAACATGAACTCGACGAGCCTGTATTGGCGGTTTCTTGGGACGGCAGCGGTTACAGCCCGGATGGAACCGTCTGGGGAGGGGAATTTCTGATCTGTGATTGGGAGGGATTTACCCGTGTGGGGTGGATGAGACCTTTCCCCCTGCCGGGAGGCGAGCGCGCTGTCCGCGAACCGCGCCGCGCCGCGCTCGGCCTGCTGTTCGAGATGGCGGGCGAATCCGCCTTTGACCGCGCCACCCCCGCCGTGCGCTCCGCCTTTACGCCCGGCGAGAGCAAGGCGTTGCTCTCCATGCTGGCGCGCGGCCTCAATTCGCCGATGACCTCCAGCGCGGGGCGCCTCTTCGACGCCGCCGCAGCGCTGATCGGATTACGCCAGCGCCTTTCGTTTGAAGGGCAGGCCGCGATGGAACTCGAATGGTCGATCGGTTCTCTCTCCGATTCGTCACACTATCCCATCGAATTCCGTCCCGCCGGCGCTGAACCGAAGCGCCTCACCGATGGCTCGCCGATCTCCGGCTCGCCCATGCGCGAGGCGTGGACCCTCGACTGGGCGCCGATGTTCGATGCGCTGATGGACGACGTCCGGCGCGGCATGTCGGTAGCCCAAATCGCCGCGCGCTTCCATAATACATTATGTGAAGCGATCGCCGCCGCCGCGCGCCGGGTCGGAATCGCCAACGTGGCGTTGACCGGCGGTTGTTTTCAAAACGCTTATCTGTGTGAAACCAGCGCCGGTCGCCTGCGTGATGAGGGCTTTACCCCTCGCTTGGCGCGGCGCGCGCCATCCAACGACGGAGGCGTGGCGTATGGCCAATTGGCCCTCGCCGCGCGCGGGAGTATTCAGCATGTGTCTCGGCATCCCCGGTAAGATCGTATCGATTCAAAACGCCGACCCGGTGTATCGCACCGGCGAGGTCGATTTTCAGGGCGCTGTGAAGCAAATCTCACTGGCGTATGTTCCTGACGCGAAAATGGGCGATTACGTGATCGTTCACGCCGGCTTCGCCCTCAATGTCATTGATGAGGACGAAGCCCGCCAGGTTTTCGAAGACCTGAAAGCGCTCGGCGAACTCGAAGACGCCGCCAATGGCGTATGACGATGCGATTGCTTGGAAAACCGGTCATGGAAAAAGTCCGCCGGGTGAAACTTGTGCAAGCGAATGAGACTTTGGGCGGAGCGTCTCTTGAGCGGAAAAAGTTTTACCCAAGGGCGCTTAACGATTCTCTGGATGGCATCCGATGAATCACCTCAAACAATTCCGCGATCCGGACGCGGCCCAAACCCTGCTCGCCGCCATCCGCCGCATAGTCACTCGGCCTCACGCCGTCATGGAGATCTGCGGCGGCCAGACCCACGCAATCCTTAAATACGGTCTCGACCGGCTGCTGCCCGATGAGATTACGCTGATCCACGGGCCGGGGTGTCCGGTGTGCGTTACCCCCGCGTCCGTTCTCGACAAGGCGCATGAAATCGCCGCCCGTCCCGAGGTGATTTTCTGTTCCTTCGGCGACATGTTGCGCGTGCCGGGAACCCATACCGACCTGTTTTCCGTAAAAGCGAACGGCGGCGATGTGCGCGTGGTCTACTCTCCGCTCGACGCGGTAAAGATCGCGCGCGAAAATCCTTCTCGCGAGGTGATCTTTTTCGCCATCGGTTTTGAAACCACCGCGCCCGCCAACGCGATGGCGGCGTATCAGGCGCGGCGTGAAAAACTGCCAAATTTTTCCATGCTGGTTTCGCACATGCGCGTACCGCCCGCGATGGAGGCGCTGCTCGCTTCGCCCGATTGCCGCGTGCAGGGCTTTCTGGCGGCGGGGCATGTCTGTGCGGTGATGGGGACTGAGGAATACCCGCCCATCGCGGATCGATTCCATGTCCCCATCGTGGTTACGGGTTTCGAGCCGGTCGATGTACTGCAGGGCGTTTACCAGTGCGTCAAACAGTTGGAAGAAGGCCGCGCCGAAGTCGAAAACGCCTACGCGCGGGTCGTCCGCCGTGGAGGAAACCCCGCCGCCCTGCGCATTCTCTCCGACGTGTTTGAGCCGTCCGATCAATTTTGGCGTGGATTGGGTCTGATTCCCGCGAGTGGATTCCGCTTGCGTGACGAATACGCCGAATATAATGCCGAGACGAAGTTCGGCGCGGTCGATCACGCGTCATCCGCCGAACCCGACGAGTGCATCAGCGGCCTGATTCTGCAGGGCGCGCGCGAGCCGCATCAATGCTCCGCGTTCGCGAAAAGCTGCACGCCCGAACATCCGCTGGGCGCGCCGATGGTTTCGTCCGAGGGCGCCTGCGCGGCCTATTATCGCTATCGACGCCTGGAACATGCCGGACGGTGACGACCATGAATGATTTCTCCTGTCCCATCCCGAAAAATGAATATGACCGCGTGGTGCTGGCGCACGGCGGCGGTGGAACGCTGATGGCGCGCCTGATTGATTCGATCTTTCGGCCCGCCTTCGATAACCCCACGCTTAACCAGCGTCACGACAGCGCGGTGTTCAATCTGCCCGCTACGCGCATCGCGTTTACGACCGATTCCTATGTGGTGCGGCCGTTGTTTTTTCCCGGAGGCGACATCGGCTCAATGGCGGTGCATGGCACGGTGAACGATCTCGCCATGAGCGGCGCGCGTCCGTTTGCGCTCAGCGCGGGGTACATTCTCGAAGAAGGTCTTGAGATGAGCGTCCTGCGCCGCGTGGTTGAGTCGATGAGCGAGGCGGCTCGCCGCTGCGGCGTCTCGATCGTAACGGGCGACACCAAAGTGGTCGACAAGGGCAAGGGCGACGGCGTCTTCATCAACACCGCGGGGCTCGGAGTCATCGAACACGGCCTCACGATCGCGCCCGGCGAGGTGCGCCCCGGCGACGCGGTGATCGTCAACGGAGATCTGGGGCGTCACGGCGCCGCGATTCTCTCCGTGCGAGAGGGGCTTGAATTTTCAACCCCGATCGAGAGCGATTCGGCCCCGGTTCACGAAGCGGTCGCGGCGCTGTTCGAGGCGGGCGTCGAGGTACACTGCCTGCGCGATCTGACTCGCGGCGGGTTGGTATCCGCGATGAATGAGATCGCCGAGGACGCGCGCGTCACAGTGCGGCTTGATGAAGATTGCATCCCGGTTCGCGATGAAGTCATGGGCGCTTGCGAGCTGATGGGCTTCGATCCGTTGTATATGGCCAACGAAGGGCGCTTCGCCGCCTTCATCGCGGAAAAAGACGCCGATCGTGCGCTGGATGTTTTGCGGGCGTGTGAACAGGCGCGAGGCGCGGCGCGAGTGGGCCGGGTGGAGATGTCCGCCGCCGCGCCGGTGGTTCTGCGGGGTGTTCTGGGCGTCGAGCGCGTGCTCGACCGCCTCTCCGGCGAACAGCTTCCCCGTATTTGTTGATGGATTGTGATATCCTGTCCCGATGGATGGAATCGGATCGCGGCTTCCAGAAGAATTGCCGAATGCGGGTAAAATGATGAATTCGTGCTGAAAAAGCGATCTGTATTCTTGATAGGTTTCCGAACGGATCGTCAAAAATAACTCGAATAATAATGGATTGAAACAGAAACCGGTATGAAACGAAAACTGCAATTGTTATTGATATTACTGATCGTCGGACTTTTTGGGACGGGCGTCTATTTTCAGAAAAAGCAGAACCCCGATCAACCCGTGCTGGTCGAGGAGATTCTCGCGCCGCTGCTCGAACTGCAACAGCGCGTCGACGCCAATCAGCCGGGGCTCAATGAAGACGCCGCCAAACTCGCCGCCGATATCCGGACCCGCTTCTACGCGCTCGACGACTCTCCCGATTTTACGCCGGAAGAACGCCAGCGCCGCATGATGGAAGCGGCGAAAAATCACCCCTCCGACGAAATCGCCACCAACTACTTTCACTCGTCCGGCGAAGTCCTGAGCAAGATGAAAGACAGTTTCAGCGATGCGGTTAAAAACCTGAATGTACTCGACGCGCCCGATCTGGCGCGCCGCATGAACGAGATTTACCAGCGCGCCCAGAGCAGCGTCGAAAAGACGAAAGAAGGCGTGGGCGCCGCCGTCGACGCGGGCAAAGTCATGATGGATAAGGTGAACGATGAACCAGGCTCTGCAACGAATTGATGAACTCTCGATGGGTTTCCAGATGTCGGCCCCGCTCTTTGCGGGCGCCCGGCTGGGCGTGTTTCAGGCCCTTGGCGGTGAAACGCTTTCCAGCGATGAACTGGCGAAACGATTGAACGCCAGCCCGCGTGGAATCCGTGCGCTGTGCGATGCGCTGACCGCGCTGGATCTGCTCGAAAAAGACGGCGGCTCGTATCGCAATAGTGATATCGCTCTGCGGACGTTGCTGGAAGACGCGCCTGACAGCCGGCTCGCTCTCGTGATGCACGGCGCCATGCTGTACGATCGCTGGGCCAGCCTGGCGGACGCGGCGGTGCGCGGCGGCTCTGTTCTTGACGGCGAACCGGGCTCGGGCGCCAACCGCGACGAAGAAGCCTTCGCCAAAGCGATGGCCGACATCGGCCGGATGAGCGCCGAAGAAGTCGCCGAAAAGATCGGCCTCGCCGGCGTTCGCCGCATGATCGACGTGGGCGGCGGCCCCGGTGTGTACGCCATCGCCTTCGCCCGCCGTGAGCCTTCGCTGCACGCGGTGGTGTTCGATTCGCCGGGTACGCTGGAGGTCGCGCGCCGCAATATCGCGGCGGCGGGGTTGGAAGACCGTGTGTCTACTCAGCCGGGCGATGCGCTCAACGACGAGTTCGGCTCTGGCTACGATCTCATCTTCCTTTCCAACTTCGTCCATATGTTTTCCGCCGAACAGAACGCCGCCATCATCGCCCGCTGCGCGCGAGCGTTGAATATAGGCGGACGCGTCTGCGTGAAAGATTTTGCTATTGACGAAAGCCGCACCGCGCCGCTGCGTTCTGCCCTGTTTACGATCAATATGCTGGTCAACACTCAGGGCGGCGACTGCTATACGTGCGGCGAGATCGTAGCATGGTTCGAAGCGGCGGGGCTGGCGTTCGATTCAGAAACCCCGGTATGTGGAAACTCCATGCTGGTCTTTGGCAAGAAAGCGTGATGAATTCGCATTATCCGCATGGATGCTTCAGCTCCGCATGCTTTTTTCAGCCGCATATAACGCCAGACCAGACAGCACGATGCCGAAGCCGACGCCTGAGTACAAACCCGCGTACGTCAGCGAGCTGTACAGGAAAAGGCATGATGACGCGATAAACGCGATCGGCGTAAACGGATACCCGTGCGTTCGGTAGGGCCGTGGCCGGTCCGGGTCTTTCGCCCGTGAAATGAACAGGCTGATTCCCACCAGAATCATAAACACCCAGAACGCCGCCATGGTATAACTCACCAGGTCCTCAAAGCGTCCGCTCAGCGTGAGCGCCCCCGCGATGACGCCTTGCGCGATCAGCGCCGCGTAGGGTGTGCTCCGGTCTGTCCACTCATGCCTCAACGCACTGAAGACGCGGTGATCGCGTCCCAGCGCCTGAAACAGGCGTCCGCCGGTCAGCGTCATACCGTTTACCGCGCCCAGGGCTGAAACGATCACCAGTGCGCTAACCGCCCGGCGGCCCGTCTCGCCGAACGCGCGGCCCATCAGGTCGGCGGCCACCGCGTCCGATCCCGCCATCCCGTCCACGCCCAGCCCCCACAACAGCGCTGCGTTCACGCCCAGGTAAATCGCCGTTACCAGCGCGACGCCAACCGCTAGCGCGCGGATGACGTTGCGCCCCGGGTCGCGCATTTCCGCCGTGATGAAGGCGCTGTCGCTCCAGCCGCCGAATGAAAACTGAACGAAGATCAGCGCGAGGTAAAAACCGCCCCAACTGAACGGTTGCGGCGCGGCGGGTTCGATTGGCGCCATCGGCAGCGTGAACGCGGCCAGAACGATCGCCGTCAGACCGATCACTTTCAGCGTGGTCAACAGATTCTGCGTCAGCCGGCTCTGTTTAAGCCCCAGCAGGTTGATCGCGGTGAACCCCGCCACCGCCGCCAGCGCGTACATGGTTTCGCATCCCGCGAATCGTATGAATTGCGCCGCGTATTCCGCCGCGATCGACGACATGATGGCGATATTACCGGTATGGATCACCGCCAGACGCGCCCAGGCGAACAGAAAACCCGCCCACGGGCCGTAGGCGTGCCTCAGGTAAAAATATTCGCCTCGCTCTCGCGGGTAGGTGGAGGCGAGTTCCGCGTAACACAAGGCGCCCACCAGCGAGATCACGCCGCCCAGCGCCCAGACCAGCAGAATCAGACTCGCCGAGCCGGTGAACGCGGCGATCTGTTGCGGCGTCTTGTAGATCGCGCTGCCGATGATGATTCCGAGAATGATGCAGAGTACATCGAATACGCCGAGCGATTCGCGCGGCGGATGGGAGGGCTCACCTGGTTGATTGCTCATGATGCCGTGTCCTCAACGCGGATTTCCCAAAGATGTCTCATAACCCGCCTCCGCCGTCAAGCCATCGCAATATGAATACCCTCGCGAACGTGCGAAAGCCTTTCCTGTCCAAATCTGGTTCATCCTTTTTATCCTGTCGATCTTGATTCAGGCGGATGCAACTCACCTCAGGCTCCGCCGTTCGCCCCTCAGGGGCGGATGCTTATAGCTCAGCCTTTCAAGTCGGAGATTCGCCGTTCTTCGTGTCATTTTTTATTTCGTGTTTTCGTGATTCAATTCGTCACTATTTTCACATCGGCTGTTTTTTATCTCGTTCATCCTTTTCATCCGGTGCATCTTGATTCAGGCGGATGCAACTCACCTCAGGCTCCGCCGTTCGCCCCTCAGGGGCGGATGCTTATAGCTCAGCCTTTCAAGTCGGAGATTCGCCGATCTTCGTGTCATTTTTTATTTCGTGTTTTCGTTATTCAATTCGTCACTATTTTCACATCGGCTGTTTTTTATCTCGTTCATCCTTTTATTCCTGTGCATCCTGATTCAGACGAAAAAAGGTGAAATTGTCTCATTCCCTCCAACTTCAGCGGCCAACGAGTGCGAACGGATCGTACAACCCCCAAGACTTGCCCCAGTCTCCGCCTGCGATATGATCGTTGGCCGTCGGCTTGTTGTTTGAGCGCTCGCGAAAATTCACCGCCGAATCAATCGCTTCTATCGTGTGATTCAATACGCGTCATCCCCGGATCCGGGTTGAGGGAATATGAAAGGTCTTGAAACGTTAAATCCGCAACAGCGGGCCGCCGTGACTCATACCGGCGGGCCGTTGCTCATTCTGGCGGGCGCCGGCAGCGGCAAGACTCGCGTCATCACCTATCGCATCGCTCATTTGATCCACACCCACGAGGCGCGGCCCGAGCAGATTCTCGCCGTGACCTTTACCAACAAAGCCGCCAACGAGATGCGCGAGCGCGCCGCCGCGCTGATCGGCGCTCAGGCGAAGAGCGTCACCCTCAGCACGTTCCACTCGCTGGGGCTGCGTATTCTGCGCGCTCACGCCCGCGAGGCGGGGCTGCGCCCTGACTTCACCATCTATAACGAAGGCGACCAGATGTCGTTGTTGCGCACCCTGCTGCGCGAACATCCGCAGAAGCGCGAGAAATTCGACGCGGGCATCATTCTGTCTCACATCAGCCGCGCCAAATGCCAGCAGGCCGCCGCCGGCGGCGAGTTGCCCCTGTTCGGCGACAAGTACGACCTCGTCTTCGGCGATCTGTACGAGCAATATCAACGTCAGCTGCGGGCCTGTCAGGCGGTCGATTTTGACGACCTGATCGTTTTGCCCATTCATTTGCTCGCTCAAAATAAAGAGATTCTCAAAGAATACCGCCATCGCTTCCGTCACCTGCTGGTCGATGAATATCAGGACACCAACGCGTCACAATACCGCATGCTCAAATTGCTGGCGGGCGATGGAAAACGCCTCTGCGTGGTGGGCGACGACGACCAGAGCATCTACGGATGGCGCGGCGCCGAGGTGCGTAACATCCTCCAGTTCGAGCGCGATTTCCACGGCGCCACGGTGGTGAAACTCGAACAGAATTACCGCTCCACCCAGACGATTCTCGACGCGGCCTATCACGTCATCAAAAACAACGCCAAACGTCAGCCCAAGCGCCTCTGGACCGAACGCGGCAAGGGCCGCCTTATCGACGCGTTTCTCGCCAAAGATGAAGCCGACGAGGCCAAAACCATCGCCTGGCGGCTTCAAACCATTCAGGAACGCACCAAGGCGCCGTGGCGCGCCTTCGCCGTGCTCTACCGCAGCAACGTACAGTCGCGCGCCATCGAGAGCGCGCTGCGCATCGCGAAGATTCCCTATAATCTGGTGGGGGGGTACGAATATTTCGAGCGCAAGGAAGTCAAAGACCTCGTCGCCTATCTGCGCGCGGTGGTAAACCCCGGCGATGATCTCAACCTGCTTCGAATCATCAATTACCCTCGCCGGGGCGTCGGCGATCAGACCATCGTACGCATCACCGATGAAGCGCATCAGCTGGGCGAGAGCGTTTTCGACGCCCTGCGCGGTAATCTCGGCAATGACAACCTGACCAAATCATCGCGCGACGGCATCGCCCAGTTCGTCTCGCTGATCGACGAGTTGCGCGATTTCAGCCGGACCCACCCTCCCGCCGACGTCGTCCGCGCCGCGATCGAGCGCAGCGGTTACCGCGAGGAGCTGCAACGCACCATTGACGACGCCATGACCCTCCAGATGAAGACCGAAACCGTTGAAGAACTGGCTTCCGCCGCCGCCGCGTATCAGGAACAGTCATCCGGCGCCACGCTCTCCGGCTTTCTCGATTCCATCGCGCTCGACGACGACGCCTACAACGATAAGGGCAAGAAGAAAAACATCGAAAACGCGGTCATGCTGGTCACGCTGCACAGCGCCAAGGGGCTCGAATTTCCCTACGTGTTTTTATGCGGCATGGAAGAAGACCTGTTGCCGCACGCGCGTTCGGTGCGCGACGGTTCCGAGGTCGATGAAGAGCGCCGCCTGTGTTATGTCGGCATCACCCGCGCTCAGAAACACCTTACCCTCAGCCTCGTCGAAGAACGCATGCAGTTCGGCCGCCGCAAAAAACGAACCCCCTCGCGCTTTATTAAAGAAATCCCCCCCGATCTCATCTGTAAGCAATTCAGCCACAGCGTCAACTTCTTCGACCGCCAGAAGCCCTCGAATGGCTCCACTGGCGATGTCCGTTGATGATTTGATTTCAAACACTTGATAAGATGGCGGGATATAACGCAATTTAGCGTAATGTGGAAAATTTCTGGTCCTCATCGCAGATATGTTCGAGCAGCCACCTGACCAAGTGCGACTCAACCGCTTTTGCAATATCACTCGATTTTGGATCATAAATCGCTTTGCTTTTTAATGAAACGATATTATTGATGAATTCATTGTGTTTTAATTTGTGCTCATGCAAGTCCTGATATTTGCGCTCTTCCAGAAAATTTTCCTCATGCGCGAAATGAAGTTTTGTATAGTTTTGCAAAAAATAAAATGTCCTTGTTGTTACATTGCTTGAGGAATGTTTTAATTGGGAAAGGGAATTTGCTAAATCCTCAAGAATTTCTACTAAAGCTTTGTGTTCGCGGTCAATTTCTGGAATTCCGATTCTCATGCTGTTGTCCCAGATTTTATAGGGGCCAAGAGCCGCAAATTCCGACTTGTGTTTTTTGAACAGCGCTACATAATTCCGGTCCGTATTATTGATATGATTCGTGTACCAGGTGTACAGCAGAAAGCGAATTTTTGAAATCGATTGATCTTCTCTAGAATTATGAATGAACTCGCATTCGATGGTTTTGATGTTTTGTTTAAATTTTTTATGAGCGTATTGATGTTCTTCTATGTCTTCGTAGCCAATCTCTTTTAATAAAGTCTCTTCGTGGTCAAAATGCATTTTAGTGTAATCTTTGAGGCTGCTCAGGGTGCGATGAATTTGTACGGAACCGCTTCCCGTTTTGGCGCATGTAATGAAATCATTCATGATTTCGATCAGCATCCTGTGGTCCCGGTCAATGACGGGGATGCCAAATTCCAAATCTTTGCTCCATTGGATTTCGGGTTGTGCTTGCCCCATTGGGTCCTCGATGAATGGAAGTGTTCTTTCTTATCGATCCATGTTCATGGATCCGTTGATTAATAAGGTCAACAATGGGGAGTATATCCGGCGCGGAATCCGTTTACCAATTCAAAACTTGAGTCGTTGAATTTCATTTGATCTGTATAAATAAAAAGGGCGAGATAACCATCTCGCCCCTTGTTTGATTTGATGCCGAATCAGATCCGCCCTCACGGCGCCCATTCGATTTCATGCATCGTAAACTCGCGCTCCGCGATCGCGCCGGCTTCTCGCGTCTTGCGCGGCACGAATTCGCAATACCGGCTGTCCTCGTCACCCCGGGTCGAATCCCGGTAGGCGAAGGCGAGATTCTTGAATTCAAATTTTTCAAAAAACTCGTCCCAGGTGATGTACTCGATATCGCCGGCGCGCTCGCCGGGATAATGAACTTTCAGAACGCCCACGTCGTACATGTCATCCCCCTTCTTGACGGCCGCGGGCAGACCGCCACGATCCTCGATCCAGCCTCGGATGGTGGTATGGTCGACGGTTACGTTGAGTTGGTCTTTCATGCGGTTCCTCCTTCCAGTCGCCGGGCTGACGCCCCCTGACGCGTAATCAACAGTTGAACCCGATTGACGTACCGCCGCGGGTGGAGGAAAAAAAGGACGGTGAAGATCAGCAGGATGCGGATTCGCTCGCGGCGTTGAGGTTGAAAGCGGCCCAACCCCGCTCTTGACGGCAACCTCTTTTTCATATTGTACGTTTACGCGAACGAAATGAAAACCGGTTTTTCAAGTATCGGTCTTTTTTGCGAGGGGATACAAAACAACTTGGCTAATTAGCTATAAGTGAAACGAATGGAAAACCTTTTATATCTCAATCGTTATTGAAAATCTCCATCCTGACCGAAGCGCGCGATCAGCTGGCGCTTGCGGATGTACAGCGGCTCTTCGATGCGCCGCCGCGCGATCTGGAAATAGCTCTCCAGAATCTCATAGCCGATGAAGCGCCGCTCCAGCGCCGAGGCGACTTTCGGCGTTGAACCGATGCCCATGAATGGATCGAGCACCAGGTCGTTTTTGTACGAATACAGCTGAATCAGGCGGTAGGGAATCTCTTCTGGAAACGCGCATGGATGAATCGCCTGCTTCGGGGGTATCGGCGCGATGTGCCACACGTTATTGGCGACGTCGCGCTTGAACACGTCGTCGATGGTCAGGCGATTTTTTTTCAACTCTTCCGCGCCGCGCCCCCGGTAGATCGCCTCGCCGCCCGGTTTGCGGAAAATCAGAATCGATTCGGTCATGATGTTGGGGTAGTAATAACCGGGGTAGGGATGTTTGATGACCACCCGCGCCCGCTTCACGCCGCCGGTGACCTTGTTCCACACGATGTCCTGATGAAACTCCCATCCTGAGGCTTGCAGCCGCGCGGTCAGATCGTGCGGCACAGGGTAATGACGGCTCTCGAACAACACCGTGCCGATTACGATGGCGCAGAATCCGCCCGGCCTGGTTACGTCTTTCACCAGGCCGAACAGCTGCTCCATCTCGTCCAGATAATCGCAATACGGGCCGCCTTCGCGCGTGCGGTACCACGCCCCCGGATCGCTATCGTGCCGGGCGTAGTCGATCGCGTTCCAGTAGGGCGGGCTGGTGACGGTCAGCGCGACTTCGTCCGGCGGCTGCCCGGCGAGGTCTTCGCACGACCGGTGATAAATCACGCCTCGCGAAAAAAAGACTTCCTGACCGTCTTCACTCAAGAGTCAATGGCTCCATCGTCTTCGCAGAGGTATTCGTCTTCCGGATCGAACGCGGGGACGGGGACCACGATGGTCTTGAAATCGCCGTATCCCCGATGAGGCGTTCCCGGTTCGATCAAAATCGTCAGGCCTGGTTCCAGTTCAAGCCGGTCGTCTCCGATTTCCAATACGCCCGAGCCTTCGAGGATGTGATAGATTTCCGTGGTCTTTTTATGAAAATGGCGTTTTGAATCCTGAATGTGGGTGATATGAAAACCCGCCGTAAGAGAGTCTCGCCGGGTGATGATGCGATACGCCTCGCCGCAGGGGCAGGCGGTGGGTTCAACATCTTGTTTGCGGCGGGCCACGTACCCGCGCGTTTTGACGGAGTCGCTCATGCCTTTGATCCTCTCCAACCGGATTCCGCGATCATACCACGCTGCCGCGCGTTTTCAAAAGCAGGCCGCTCTCATCCCCACCGCCCGGCAAATACGCTCCGCCATTCTTATTCGCGCCAACTTTGGCGTTCCAATGGAAGCGCCATGTTCGATCATCCCAAAGAATGGGCCTTCGCCGCCGCTGGCCGCCGCGCTTGAACGCATCGCGCTTGTGACTCATTATTGCGGCGGACGAATCGATCCTGACGAAAGGGATGCGCCGCGTGAGGCGTTGTGAACGATGGGGGCTCTCCGTTGGATTCTCGCCATACTTGGCGTACTGGCGATTGTGGGCGTTTCGGCGTTGCTGCCGCCGCGTCCGGTGTATTTATCCGACCTCAAGGTAGAGGTCGTGCGTTATTACTGGGCCAATCCCCAACGCAACGCGTCCGTGGATGGAAACAGCCTGATCATCGGTGAAAAGTGGTATGAAAAAGGCTATGGAGTCCATGCCGAAACGGAACTGAAGGTGCTGGTCCCGCCCGGGTATACGCATTTCGTCAGCATCATCGGCGTCGACGATGAGATCAAGGACGACCTTCCCGCCAGCGTTCAGTTCCAGTTGGTGGGAGATGGCGTGATCCTGTTTGAAAGCCCGGTGATTCGTGCGGCGGACGCGCCTCGCCGCATTGTGGTTGACGTCTCGGACGTGGAAGAACTTCACCTGATCGCCAAAGACGGCGGCGACGGCCCGAACAGCGACCATGCGGATTGGGCTAACGCCAGATTCATCAAGCGGTAACGTATTTTTCGGTCTGAAAATCAACCATGACCCTACACCCTGCCGCGATTCAGGTTATACTACTCAACTGCTGCAAAAAATGATCGAAACGTGAGTGAGTAGCTCAGTCGGCAGAGCATCTGCCTTTTAAGCAGAGGGTCCTGGGTTCGAGCCCCAGCTCACTCACTTCTGATTCCTCTCAAAAGTCCCTGAAAAACGTCACTTACACAAATCCTGCTTTCCAGCGGGCTTCCGGCGTTTGTACGCACGCTCGGCGGGGATCAATCTGAATGCGTAAACTTTGAAACAGGCCCGCGGATGTGGTACGTTGATGACATTGACTGAAATCGAATACAACTGGATAGGATGATATTCTTATGAACCTTCACGCCAACAATCGCCGCGATTTTATCCGTACACTGGGCGCGGGCCTTGCCGCGGCGGCGTTTTCCAACGGAAACGCTTACAGCCAAAACGCGAAACGGCCGAATTTCATCATTATCCTGGCGGACGATCTGGGCTACGGCGATATAGAAGGATTCGGTAATTCGAAAATTGGATACCACACTCCCGCCTTGAATCGCCTGGCTTCCGAAGGCGTCAAGTTGACTCAAGTGTATGTCCCCGTGCCGTATTGCGCGCCCTCCCGCGCTTCGCTGCTTACGGGGCGCTATCCATTCAGAAACGGCGTCGTCCACAATCCCTGCCCGGACGCGGGCGTGAATAATATCGGATTGCCTGAATCTGAAATCACCATCGCCGAAGCGCTCAAGCCGGCGGGCTACGCCACCTGCTGCATCGGTAAGTGGCACTTGGGCCACCGGCGCCGGTTTCTGCCGACGAATCAGGGATTCGACGAATATTTTGGGATTCTTTACTCAAATGATATGCGCCCGGTGCAGCTGGTTGAAAACGAATCGGTGTATGAGTATCCCGTCTATCAACCCACCCTGACCAGACGATACACCGAACGCGCCCTCGATTTCATTCAGCGCAGTCATGACGCCGGCGATCCGTTTTTTCTATATCTTCCTCATGCGATGCCTCATAAGCCATTGGCCGCGTCGGAAGAATTTTATACGCCCGAAACGCCAGACGATCTTTATGCCGATGTGATTCGTGAACTGGATTGGTCCGTCGATCGGATTCTTGAAAAAGTCAAATCGCTGGGGATCGATGACGACACGATGATTCTGTTCCTTTCTGATAACGGCCCCTGGTATGGAGGCGACACGGGCGGTTTGCGCGGGATGAAAGCGTTAACCTGGGATGGAGGTTTACGAGTTCCATTTATCGGACGCTGGCCGGGCAAGATTCCAGCGGGAAGCGTTCAGGATGCGCCCGCTGGTACGATCGACGTATTTCCTACGATTCTGAAACTCGCGGGCGTTAAACTCCCCCATGACCGTGAAATTGACGGTGTTGATATCATGCCGCTTTTAACGGGAGAAAACACCGGTGCTCCTCATGAATACCTTTTTGCTCTAAAAGGCGTGAATCTGGCGATGGTGAGAAGCGGCCCATGGAAGCTGCATCTTCATAGCCCGGGGGGGATCCCAAACCGGGGCGATGACTGGATTGATCCCCGGGGGCCCGATGGCGTTACTCTGGTGGCGCAATTCGAACAGGCGCGGCCCAGTGAATACCCGGGTAAGACCGCGGGCGTCGATCCGAAGCCGATGATTCTCTTTAACCTTGATCGGGATCCGGCGGAAACTCGAGATGTAAGCAGTGAACATCCTGATGTGGTGCAACGGATGAAAGCGTACGCGGATAAAATTCTGGCGAATTGGCCCGAATTTGAACGTCCCGATCAATTTGAAGGCGGTTTGCGCCGGGTTACAGGCGGACGCATGGATTTCTTCGAAGAGTATAACCAATAGCAAGCATCTAGGTTGGATTACGATGCTCGAGGCGATCCGATGAAAAAGCCGTTGTTATTGTATCTGGGTTTGATCGCATTTACCTGTGCGGTTTATTGCCAGGAAATACCGGTTGATCGCCCTTCTGGCTCAGGCGAGGTAAAGATCACCGCTCATTCCAGCGGCTTGCATGGCTATATCGGATATAGCGCGACGCGTCCTCCTGAACGCTCTGAATATAATGCCGGCATGGGTTTTTATTCCGCGGTCTGGCCGCTGATAGACCAACCGGTCGCCCATTTTCAGATTGGTCTGGCTGGAACGTGGATCATGCCCGATAACTCTGATAACAAAGACAAACCGCTCGCGCCGGTGGGCACGCTGGCCCGTGATAACTGGCCGGCTCGCGGGCCGACGTGGAGCAGCGTCTTTCAAACTCTGGAAGGCGGCCTCGGTTATTGGGCTGGAAACCATTTTCGTTATGGACCGCCCAAATTCAGTATGAACGCAACTCCCCAATGTTATGACTATGAAATCGGTTCTCCCGGATGGTCTTTTTTTTATGACAACAATGCCCTGCCTGACAACCGGCTGGGGATCGCCCAACTCAGCAACCGCCTGCTGATCCCGCCCGATGCGCTGCCGTTTCAAGGCCAACCGAATGGGGAGTTTTTCGGTTACGCTTATATGGCATTGCCTTTTACTGATCCGGTTGAAGGCGAACCGCCCACAGGTGACCAGAATTGGACCTGTTTTATCAATACGTCCAATTTCAAAGGACCGATTGCTTACTACATTCCTGAAACATGGAGCAAAATCGGGAAATTGTTTGATTATCCGTTCATTTACGGGCGGGGGCTTGACGCGCGCCCTGGAATCATGGGCGGCGGTGCGATGGAAATCAATACGGTTCCCCGATTTGACGCCGTCGATGAACATGGAGACGTTTATTCAAAAATACCCAAACTGCAATTTCCCGTCGACCAACAGGGGAGAACGTTATTAGTGCAGGATGTGATCTATTATTCGAAAGATGCCCTTTACCATGATTTTAAAGCGTGGCGCGATGGAGGTCCTGTCTGCTCCGGTAAGTTTCGTGAAGACGGGATATGGGAGTCGGCGTTGACAACCCGCACGACTCGTTATGATCAGGCCGGGCTTCAAATTGCGGGAGTCGAAAACGTCTTTGATACCAGCGTCCATGAAGCGGGGCTTTGGGGCCTGCAATGGATTGATAATCGGATTAGCCCGAGAGGCGTTTTCCCTCAATACTATAAGCAGATTGGTGACAAGCGTGTTGCTGTTTCCAGTGATGAAGTTCCTGAACGCCTGCGATCGATGGAGTTTGAACTGGCGCCGCCGGGTGAAAAATATACATCGCCAAATACAGGAGCATGGACGAATCCGGGGCCCGCGGCCGGACCGTATGAAGTCGATTTACTGGATGGATCCAGAGTTACGTATTACTGGTATCGCTTTATCGACCAACCCTCATTTCAGCAGTATGACTGGAGCCGGGATAAGAAATCAAAATTACAGGCTTTGGTTGAGAAAATTCATAAAACTTGGCCCATCGACCGTGATTATTTGCCGCCTCCCGGCCGGGATACGCATTTAGTCTCACTGGATCCCGCTTTGATTGTTACTCCCCCAAAAGGGTTGGAGTATGGCTATGTTCCAATTGTTACATCACAGGCTGCGGCTGAAGATTGACCGATCAACGAATCGACCGGTCGCTGTTACCGGCGGTAAAGCCCCGACGGGGCTCATTCATTACTCACCATCGGAAGAACCGGTAAGGATCATCCATCTCCTCCGGCCGATCCACGTAGAAGCCGCTTAACCATCTTGCTGAACTTGTATCTTCCTTTTGACTCGATACCACTGGCATGGAAAATCGCTGAATCAGAGGTGTACCGGCCCGTACTCCCATATTCCCCAATAGACGGGTCAACATATAACTGGCGCGCCGGTACGTCATCTTCCAGTGAAATACTTTTTGGTAGTCAAAATCCCAGGGAACCAGTTGCGTCAGGATGATCTGGTCTTTCTCAGTCGCGGCGAGTATGCCGTTTGCAGCAATTATTGCTCCATCCATGATTAACGGGATTTGCCGTGGAGATCGAATTAAAACGTCGGATGGGCCGATTCCAGCAAAAGGCGAATCATATGAAAATGGCTCAAAAAAACTGTTGAAATACTCAGTTTTCTTCATAGAGATGTTTGACAGAAAACCATCCTTTAAACTGGTAACTCCAATTGTCAGTACTTGCCCTCCATTATCAAGCCATCCCCTGATTTTCGCCGCATGATCCACTATCGCTTCCAATCCACTTGGCCCGACAATCAATACATCGTCGGGTTCGAGGTCTTGCCCCGTGTAGAGTGAAATTTGAAAACCTGCTTTGTTCAAATAATCCAACCCGGCCGATTCTCCTGAATAGATCGCATTTTTTTGCGATGGCGCTTTGTAGTGTGAAACATAGGTAAGTATGTTTGAAATCAATATGCCGGTTGCGGGTTCATGTTCCGTTCGTCCTGTAACATCCAGCTGACAAAACAGGATCAACCCTTTCCCTTCACGGTATTCCATTAACGGTGAATACTGCAAATTGAATCCGCCATCCAGAATAGGAATGAAATCGCCTGTCTGTGGTTTTTCAATCAAAACGGAAGCCACGTTTCCCCAACAGCCGCAACGCCAGGGCCGGGGTACGTCGATCCCACACCATTGAACGATCGGTCCATACATAGGGCGGGTTTCGTATTCTAAACGGGGCGGAAGAATCGTGGCTTCTCCATTCCAGTCATGCAGATGCTCGTCTTTTATATTGAATAACGCTGGATGATCTTTGATTCGGGTAAAAACTCTTCTGAGCCCATATTCCTGCACGCGCAAGCCCAGGCGTTTTTCTAACACGCTGGAGCTTTGTTCAAATACAATGACTTTCATCCCGTCTCGAACGCGGCTGATATCTGGAGCGGGATCGGTCAACGTCAAAGCGTTTTTGCCAATGATCAACAGATCGAAATCTTCAAGATCCGTGTCGCTGTTCACCGTCTGGAATGAAATCCCGAGAGAGTCCAGACCCTGTTTGGTTTCTCCCGTGGGATCATACAAAGCGATTCTTGCGTCGAACGGATCGCTCGCCTTGTCGCGTAAAACATGGATCACGAATTGATCCTTCTGGATTGGCCCCGAATCGAATCGGGCGGACATATTGACAGGATACGCGCCCGGTTCGGCGGATCGTGGAATGTCAAATGAAACAGGAATTTTGACGATCTCACCGGTTTTGATATCGATTGTTCTGTTGTTGGTTATTGGTTCGGGAAGTTGAAGCGACCATGTAATGTCCGCGCGTCTGGTTCGCCGTGAATTATTGATGAGTACGATCTGTTTATCGATGCGCTGCCCCGGCATGAAATTGTGGTTTTTGCTGGTAAAATGATTTGCGCTCCCGGCGATATAGGCCAGCAGGGGTTGATTGTTATCAATCAGGGCTTTGCCGGCGTCGGTTGGAATCCAATCGGTGAATTCATAAGCGGTATCGATCCGTTCGTATTGTTGATCGATAAAATCGGGGCTGAATCCCGGCGTTTGCAAATGCTTCCAGTCTACTGCAAGGTCTTTTCTTTTTTTCTCGGCATTCGGGCTCAGTTCCCAGAACTTCCCATAGTTCCACGCGTTGAATCCCGACAGCCCCCACGTTCTGAAGGCTCTCCAGTTGTCTTTGATATACATCGACCAGACATGCGCCTGGTTGTCATTTTCGGGCGCGTATGACCCAATGACAGGGCTGGGATAATCCCACCGATGCCAGAGCTTTCCTTCGCGCGCTTGGCGGTCTTCAAAACGAAGATTCTCTTTGTCGCGTTCGTTTAATTGATACGCCGTATCTCCCAAAAATTGTGCATTCCATTCCGCCATACAAAATTGCCAGGGAACCTGGGCGCCGCCAAAATCCCGCTTCCCCTGATACCAGCCTCGATACAAAGTCCAGTTGATCCCCCACGGCGCCCCATATTCACAGAGGAACAGGGGTTTGATGCCATCGGTTGACCAATGTTCAAACCAATCGGAACGCTCCTGGATCGGAGCAAAGTCCAGATAAAAATTGCTGGTATGCATTGGCCCTAAATTGCCGCCGGCATGGTGATATATGATTCGCGTCTGGTCGAATTGTTTTACGATCGCCTCCGCCCGCAAAGCCTTTTTTACATTCCGGTTCGCCCAGTCGTCTCGTTTTTCATGCTTGCCATCCATCCAGTCTGGATTCATGTCTTCGCTGTAACCGGTGGCGTTATGACTCATTGAATACATCACGACGGAAGGGTGATTTTGCGCCTGGCGGACATAAAATTCCGCATGTTGAGCGTATCCATTGGTTGAATCCGCATTCGGATCATCCCATTCGTATGCGGAAAAATGAGGTTGGGAGAAAAAGACGAGCATCCCGGCGTCATCGGCGGCTTTCAGAATATCAGCGAACCCGAGATGGACGCCCGGTTCGCATCCATAGTTGTGTGTATATACGGCGTTGACGCCGAACGATTTCAAGCGCCGCATGGATTCCAGTGCGCCATGATATGTCGCCGCGGCGGCAGAAACCTGGGCGTTATCGAATGGAACGGCGAAACAGAAGATGCGTGATCCATTCAGTACAAAATCTCTCCCCTCGATCCAGAACTCGCGAAATCCAAACCGGATCGGAAAATACCGATCCACCTCCTCGCCGTTTTCATCAACCAGAGAAATACTGATTTGATACATGTTTTGGGGAGAGTCGATATCCCAAATCTTTTCAGGTTTCCACGAATGGCTGACTGATAAACGCTTGTTGTTGAGTCGATCGGTTGAAAGAAGTTCGCTTTGAAATTCCTCGACGATTTGATTGTTATCAAAAATTGTGGCTCTGATATAAAAATCCTTATGAAGTTGAGCGTCTCGCAACGCGATATCCAGACGGATTTCATTTTTCCGAACCGACGTTTCAATTTTTACGTCTTGAATATCATTCGCTTTCGGGCTGGAAACGAGATAGACATCCCCGCACAATCCTCTGAGTGGAACATCTCCCTCAACCTGTTTTGCATTATTCGTGTCTTGAAATGACTGCACAATCGCTTTGAGAGGCATCGCAACAACAAGCAGGGTGATAACATGCTTTTTTCCAGGCGTGCATGCGCCTGTAATATCAACCTCGCCTCCAGGAAAACGAATGTCACTCAGTTGATCGCCATCGATATACACGGTCGCATACGAATTCAAATACTCGACGCATAAAGAAATTTTCCGGCCAGCCCAGTCCGCGGGGATGCTGATTTCCCGCTGGTACCAGCATCGGTTAACCGCACCCAGATTCTCGTCTTCCCACTTGGGGTGTGGATAGGCTGTTTGAGTCTCTCTCCACATATAGTTTCCCGCCTTCCCCGGCCAGGGGGCGGGTACTTTGATATATCCCCAATCACCTGATGGCTGATCCTCCGCTTCGGAGCTGGCAGGCCGCCATAACCAGAGACCGTTGATACAGACCTTCTCACGTAACGGAGTTGAAAGACGATAGGCCTGATTGATATCCCATACGGCTTCAACGCCATCAGGCAATTGCACAATGGGCTGAGACCATGAACTGATCGAGATGGTGAATAATGCGGACAACAAAGAAATAATAATGGAACGATGTAGTTGTTTTCTCATGACGGAATCCTCACCCTTTCTCCATATCCATGGACAACTTGAGAACAGGCCTGATTATGGTACCGGCGCTTTGCATGTGTCTAGCTGCCGATCGCCGGGCTTTCAGGCGTTTTCCACTTTCTCTTTTGGAGAAAACAGGGTTCAATGTATAACGCCTCCGCGCTTCCATGCGTTGTATGAAGCGTATGGTTCAATGCGCGGCTGATTCAATCCATTGCGCGTAATGATGCATCGACCCTGAACCGTGGTTGTGCCCGGCGGAAAAGGAAACCCGAATGGCGTCTTCAACATCGAAACATACCTATCTTGACTGGGCTCGATACCCGGGCGACACCATCCCTTCCACGCTTCAACCCTACCCCATCCTGTACGAGAAGGTCCAGCCGGGCTGTTCATTGCTCGATATCGGCTGCGGTGAGGGCGTAGTGGCGCTCGACCTGCTCGCCAAGGGGTACGGTCCCATCGTGGGGATCGATGTCAACGAAGACGGCATCCATCGCGCCAACGCCAGTTTGGAATCGCGTTCCGCCGATCAGAAAGAGCGCTGCCGGTTTGAAATGCGCGACGCGCTGAACACCGGTTTTGAAGACGACTCATTCGAGTGTGGCATCATGCAGGCGTTCATGACCACGCTGACCACGCCCCACGATCGCATCTCCGCGCTGAAAGAGGCGCGCCGCGTTTTACGGAACGGGCTCTACATGGCGGTTTTCATGCAGACCTGGCATCATCCCGTCTACTACGAGCGTTATCATCAGGGCGAGCGCGAAACCGGAAAGATGGGCTCATTCTACGCCTGCGATCCCGTTTCAAATGAAATCCTGTATCAGGCTCATCATTACGCTGAGCGTGAGCTGGTCGATCTCATTCTTGAGGCGGGCTTTACGATTGAATACTGGTCGTATGAACGCTTCCTCTCCCGGACGGGAAACTCGGTGAACGGAGCGGTCGTCTGGGCCGCCGCGAACAAGTAAGAAACCATCTGGTTTTGTTTAGTTCGAGATATCTCGTCTCCGCAAATTCGGGCCTGAGAAAATTGGGAATATTCCACCTCAAACCGTTGTTCGTTTTTATATGTAAATAAACAAGTTGCTTTTTCAATTTTGAAAGTCATTTTGCAACTTTTTTTTCTTTTCTCGCAAAGTTAAAAAAAGATATATTCTATAATTATTATGGGTTTTTTGTGCTGAATATGTATTGATATGTTTCAAGAAAATGTTTTTTCTGTCCGTTCGATGCGTTTAGTTGCATAAAAAAAGCATGATTACACAGGAAAAGCCGCAAAACACGTGGAGCCTTCTCCTGCTTATGAGAGAAGTCCCGATTTTCCCGCCAATTGGCACGCTTCTCGCTCTCTAACAAAACCGAATTCCTCTCAAGGAGAGCGCACCATGATGAAGCAGCCGAAAACATTTGCATTGGGCGACAAACTGTACACCTTGTGGCCATACGACGGTCAACGATTGATCGTCAAACTGAATGACAAATATTATGTCACTGGAAAGGACTGCGAGATCGTGGGCGTCATCCTGCGTGAAGAGCCTTTAACGGCGAAATGATTTCACGCGGAAGCTGGTTGGGACAAAAACAAGGCGAAGGTTGATGAACCTTCGCCTTTGTGTTGTAACAGCATGGGTTAATATCGCTTTGCCTTGTAACGTCATGAGTTACGCGGTTTTACCTTCTCGTGGCTGACCGAAAAGACAGAAGAGGTAAAGAAGCGCGCCGATAAACAGGGTGAATACGATCACAAAAATCCACACTGGTTTGTCATACTTGCTCCCGCTGGGGAAACCGCCCGGTCCGCGCCGCAGACAATCCTGCAGAGCCCATATCCAGATCACGAATAACACGATTGCGATGATTCCAGCCAGTGGATTCCCTCCGCCTCCGTGTTTGTCTGGCTGGGGGGCGTGTTCTGTTGACGGACCCGGTTTGCCGGGCGTCATTTGATGGTCTGGGCCCCGATCGTCTCGCATCCGGGAATTGACTTCTTCTTGTCGCCGCCGCAGCTCATCTTCACGCCGATCGAGCTCGTTCATTCGCTGATCGACCATGCGTTGCTGATCGTTCAGCTCCCGCATGTGGTCTCGAACTTCCTGTTGCTGGCGTTCTATTTCTTCTCTCTGCTGGCCGAGCGCTCTCTGTTGTTCTTCGATTTCGCGGGCGTTGTTTTGCAGCTCCCGCTCCCGGTTCGAGGCCTCCTCTTGCAGCGTTCGCCGCTGGTTCTCGAGATCCCGCGCCTGCTCCGCGAAACCGCGTTCCTGTGCTTCCAGCTCCCGCCGCCGGTCTTCTATTGTTTCGCGGGCGCGTTGCCGCTGATCATCAAGCGATGCTTCAATGCGCGCCATGATCTCATGCAGTTCATTTATCCCATCCTGCAATTGACCGAGCGCATCCAGCCGTGCGCTGATCGCGCGTCCGCCGCGCCTTACGTCGCTTTGTATGGCGCTCAAACCTTGTTGGATGGAATCCAGCCCTGCTTCGGCGCCGCGTTCCGGTCCCCGAGCTCGCACGGCACGATCGCCCGTTTCGTCGTCGGTGACCCTGGTGCGTTCGCGAGCGGGTGGGTCTTCGCGGCGCCGCTCCTGCACAATGCTCCGGGGTTCGGGGGCAGTGAGGGAGGAGCGCTCAAGGCGTTGGGGAATCTCTGAGTTCCACGGCGCGAGCTCGCGCTCCAGCAATCCCAGCGCGGGCATGTTGTTGGGGGGTGGAAAGAGCAGGGGCGTGCGGTTGAAATCCTGAGCCGGAGCTCCGGGAACAAATAAGCTGATAATGAGAAAGAAGGAACAAAACCATCTCATGGACTGATCTCCCCGTGGGTAAAGTTCCATGAGCCGCCGCAGCGAAATGAATGAAAGAATCAGTGATTAAAGGTCAATCAATACAATGCAGGAGAATCATCCGCGACGCTCAAGGCGGATCGGATCGAAAACGCATGAACCGAATACGGTTACTGTAAACTAGATTCGCCCGTGATTCAATCGAATTACCGCCGGTCATTCAATCGGCGGTTCACCATGCCTCGGATGGCGCTTCGCTCGGCGATGGAAGCCTGAATTTCCTCTTTGGGTTGCTCTTTGGGGGTGTCGGCCTGCCCGCCTCCGGGAAAATCAAGCAATTTCCCTTTGGGCGCGGGCACGAGCGACTGATTGAGACAGCGCAGAGCGGCCATCAGCATTTCGACCGCCGCCTGCCATGCCGTGGGATCATCCAGATTATCGGATGCGAAAATCTCTTCGCAAGTCGTTGCAATGGAAGGGGGGACCAGGAACCGGTTAAAATTGTCCACGTTCAGATACCCTACGCTTAAACACCACGAAATCAGTTCTTTGCGCATCTGAATGGGTTCGATCCATTTCAAATCATTCAAAAGGGCCGACATGGTGACGCTGACTTCCTTGTTGTGAATGAACCGATACACGCGCAGCAGGGAGGAGAAAAAATAATCCTCGCATCGCTCCTTGCCATCTTCATTCAGGTGAAAAACAGGGTACGCCTTCAGCAGTTCATCGTATTCAGCCGCGAATCCAATTCCACAGACCGCGCATCGCACGTGCCGTTTGGCTCCCTTGGTTCGAAGAGCAACGCTCATGATGAATTCTCCATAAATTATAATTAAATGATACTTTTCCGTTAAAAAACGTCAATCAATGATGGTTGTTTTTGTTCGATTTCGGGTGTTTTGTTTGAAGGCGGGCGGAAAGATAGAAGAGTCATACGCATAGCCAGCGCGTGACATTGGGTGAGCGAACGGGATCGTACAGGGGAGGATTATACAGGTTCGCTCGGGTTGATCTGGCTCTCATCGCCCAAAATCAAACAAAACTTCCGATCAACCCGAATGCAATAGAGGAATAGTGATTCGCTTGCTATAGTAACAAGTTTCCCCGAAAGATGCAATGTTTTTTCATCTTATTTGTTTCTTTCATGCTGTTTTGTAAATTGTTGTTTGTCGATTGAATGACTTCCTGTTCCACATCCCAGCGCTGCAGAGAACTAAAATCACTTGCGAAATTACCCAATTGTTCGAATTGATTGAATCCGCGAAATCTGTTCCGTTGACATCAAAGTCTCCTAATTTGATAATGTCTGTTAAATAATCTGATTGTGATCTGATCCTGTCTCGCGGAAATGGGTTTTTTCCTATGCGGCTCTCAACGCTTTGTCTTATTCCTGCCTGGATTCTTCTTTCGATCGGTTCCAACGTTCCTTCCGTCTGCGCGTCATCCGGCGCCGCGGCGGCTCAAGTGGTTTTCGAACAGCACTGCGTTTTCTGTCATAAAGGCGATGATCCGGGCGGCGGATTGAATCTTACCCGCCTCAATTCGCTTACCCAGGGCGGCAAGCGCGGCCCGGCCATCGAACCCGGCAAGCCGGACGAGAGCCTGTTGTTGAAACTGGTCGAACATCAGGAAGCGCCTCATATGCCGATGTCGATGCCGAAACTCTCGGATGAAGACATCGCCGCCATTCGTGAATGGATCGCCGCGGGGGCGCCGCTGCCAGAACCACCTCCGGAGATTCAAACTGCGGCGGAACCAACTTCCAAACCAGACGCCGCGCCCCAATCCGCGCCCGATGACGCGGTCGACTTCGCCAGTCAGGTGTTCCCCATTTTTCAAACGTCATGCCTGAAGTGTCACGGCGCGAAGCATCAACAGGGCATGTTGCGCCTCGATTCCCGCGCCTCGGTGATGAAGGGCGGCCTTTCCGGCCCCGCCCTCAAGCCCGGCGACGCGGATGGCAGCCTGCTGGTCAAGCGGATCTCCGATGATGACGCGGGGCCGCGCATGCCGATGGATGGCGACCCTCTCCCGCCCGAACAGATCGCGCGTATCCGCCGATGGATCGAGGACGGCGCGAAATGGCCGGATGGCGTGGGCGAGACCCACGCCGCCGTCGCCCGTCACTGGGCCTATCAGCGTCCCGTTCTGCCATTGCCGCCGTTGGTGTCGGAAGCCGCCTGGGTGCGCAATCCCATCGACCGCTTCATTCTGAAGGGGTTGGACGACGCCGGCCTGAAACATTCTCCTGAAGCAGCCCGCGAGACGCTGGCTCGACGGCTCTATCTCGATCTGACCGGTCTGCCTCCCACGCTGGAGGAGGTCAAATCCTTCGTGGAGGACGACGATCCTCACGCGTATGAAAAACTCGTCAATCGCCTGATGGCTTCGCCTCATTTTGGTGAGCGCTGGGCCGTTCATTGGCTCGACCTCGCCCGGTACGCCGATTCGCATGGTTTTGAAAAAGACCGTGAACGAGAGATCTGGCCCTGGCGCGATTACGTCATCAATTCATTCAATGAAGATAAGCCCTTCGACCGCTTCACCGTCGAACAACTCGCCGGCGATCTCATGCCCGGAGCCAATACCGAACAGATCGTCGCCACCGGGTTTAATCGCAACACCATGATCAATGAAGAAGGCGGCGTCGTGCAGGAGGAATATCGCGTTCAGGCCGTTCTTGACCGCACCAACACTACCGCCACCGTCTGGTTGGGGACCACGCTGGCCTGTGCGCAATGTCATAATCACAAGTACGACCCCTTCACTCAGAAAGACTATTACCAGTTCTACGCCTTCTTTAACAATCACGCGCCCGAGATTCGCCAGATTCAGAGTTTTGAGGCCCAGGCCGATGGTCCTCGCGTTGAGCTGCCCACCGTCGAACAGAAAAAAATCATGCGGGAGATCGGCCCGCGCATCGATGAGTTGAAGACGCTGCTTTCAACCATGACGCCCGAACTGGCCGAGTCGTTGCGCCGGTGGGAAGGCGAACCCGGCGACATCAAACCGCCCGGCGATCTGAAGCCGATCGTTGAACAGAAACGCGAAAACCGCGATCCGAAAGATCAGGCTCGTCTCGAATCCTGGTGGCTGTCCGCCGCGCCCGCGCTGCAACCGCAACGCGACGAACTCGCCGAGCTGCAAAAGCGCTGGCCCGCGCATATCGCCTCCACCATGGTCATGCGTGAACTCGACGAACCGCGCGAAACGCATATTTTCCAGAAGGGCAGTTATCACAGCCCGGGCGAGCAGGTCTTCCCCGGCACGCCCGCCGTGTTGCCTCCCATGCCTCCCGACGCGCCACGCAATCGCCTGGGCCTCGCTCGCTGGTTGGTCAGCGAGCGCAACCCGCTCACCGCCCGCGTCTACGTCAACCGAATCTGGGAACAGATTTTCGGCGTGGGGCTGGTTCGCACCACCGAAGACTTCGGCACGCGAGGCGAGCGGCCCGTCAATCAGGATTTACTCGACTGGCTCGCGGTGCGTTTCATGCAGCAGGGATGGAGCCTGAAGGCGCTGTTATACGACATTGTCACCTCCTCGGCGTATCGCCAGTCCTCTGACGCCACGCCCGATATGATCGAAAAAGACCCCGAGAACCGCCTGCTTGCGCGTGGCCCGCGTTTCCGCCTCGGCGCGGAGTTCATCCGCGATCAGGCGCTGGCGGTATCGGGATTACTGGTCGACCGCATCGGCGGCCCCAGCGTGTTTCCCTACCAGCCGCCCGGCATCTGGCAGATGCCGTACAGCGATCGCCATTGGCAAATGAGCGATGGCGGCGATCAATACCGCCGCGGCTTGTACACCCACTGGCAGCGCACCGCGCCCTATCCCGCGTTTATCGCCTTTGATGCCCCCAGCCGCGAACAGACCTGCACGCGCCGCATCCGCACCAACACGCCGCTGCAGGCGCTGGTGACGCTCAACGACCCCGCCTTTTTCGAAGCCGCGCGGGCTTTGGCGCGCCGGATGGCGGATGAGGCGGGCGACGACCCCGCCGTGCGGATCGAACATGGATTCGAACTCTGTCTGATCCGGCCGCCGCGCGAGGCTGAACTCAACCGCCTGCGTGAGTTTTACCAGGCCATGCTCAAGCAGTACCAGGGCGACTCCTCCGCCGCCGCGAAAGTGCTCGCGCTCTCGGATAACGAAACCGCTTCGCCTGAACTGGCGGCGCTCACGATGGTCGCCAACGTGATGCTCAACCTCGACGAAACACTGAACAAAATATGAAAACCGCCGGTCGAACGAGGCCGTCAAATTATGGAGTGGGGAAAAAATGGCGCCGGTTCTGCTCGCGGAAATCGATTAAACGAAGAGGGAGCCATCCGAGCCCGCCGGGTGAAACTTTAACAGGTGAATGAGACTTTTAGCGGATCGTCTCTTGAGCGGGAAAAGTTTTGCCCAAGGACGCGGGAGCAAGAAAAAAGGCGTCGACTGTCGAAGGAATCGTATTAAAAAAAGATCGGTGGTCGATAAACCGAATGCGAAGAGGTCGAACTATAAATTGGGATAGAGCGGCTGAGAAAAATGAATCCGCCCTTTATGACGAGCCCAAAATAGACATACAGGAAAAAACAATGAACGAGCGTAACCCGATTCATCCCGAAAGAATCCCGGAAGTCGAAGAAACCACCCGCCGCTATTTTCTCAGACAGAGCGGCATGGGGCTGGGCTCGCTGGCGTTGACCGCGTTGCTCAATGAATCGGTCTTCGCCGCTCCGGTTGACGATCCTCTCGCGCTCAAACCGCCGATGTTTCCCGCGAAGGCCAAGCGCATCGTTTTCCTGCACATGGCGGGGGCGCCCTCTCAGCTTGACCTGTTCGACCCCAAGCCCACTCTGACGAAGTACAACGGCAAGGAATGCCCCGAAGAGTATTTGAAGGGCGAACAGTTCGCTTTCATTCGTGGAACGCCCAAACTGCTGGGTACGCCTTACCAGTTCGCTCAACATGGCCAGTCGGGTTCGGTGGTTTCTGAGCTCATGCCACATCTGTCTGAAATCGTCGACGACGTCGCCATCATCCGCTCGATGCACACCGACCAGTTCAATCACGCGCCCGCGCAGCTTTTCATGCTGAACGGCTGGTTTCAGCCGGGCCGCCCCAGCATGGGCGCCTGGCTCTCTTACGGTCTCGGCTCAATGAATCGCGATCTGCCCGCCTATGTGGTGTTAACCTCGGTCAAACAGCCCGACGGTGGAAAATCCTGCTGGAGCAGCGGCTTTCTGCCCACCATCTACCAGGGCGTCGAGTTCCGCTCGCAGGGCGACCCGGTGTTGTTCGTCTCCAATCCAGACGGCGTACCGCATAACGTGCGTGAGGAATCCATCGCCGCCATCAATGATCTCAACCGCATGTCGCTTCAAGAGTGCGGCGATCCGGAAATCCTCACCCGCATCGGCCAATTCGAAATGGCCTACCGCATGCAGAGCAGCGTTCCCGACCTGATGGATGTCTCTCAGGAGCCGCAATCGATTCACGAAATGTACGGAACTCAGCCCGGCAAGGCGTCGTTCGCCAACAACTGCCTGCTGGCGCGCCGCCTGCTCGAACGCGGCGTGCGCATGGTTCAGCTGCATCACTGGGGTTGGGACTCCCACGGAACCGGCGAGGGCGACGACCTGCTTCACGCGCTGCCCAAACGCTGCGAAGAGACCGACCGCCCCGTCGCCGCGCTGGTGAAAGACCTCAAACGGCGCGGAATGCTGGAGGATACACTGGTGGTCTGGGGCGGCGAGTTCGGCCGCACGCCGATGAACGAGGCCCGCAACGGTTCCACCTACCTTGGCCGCGATCATCACCCTCACGCCTTCACCATGTGGATGGCGGGCGGCGGGGTGAAGCCGGGGATCACGCTGGGCGAAACCGACGACCTGGGCTACTACGTCACCAAAGACCCCGTCCACGTCCACGACCTGCACGCAACCATCCTTCACCTGATGGGCATCGAGCACACCAAACTGACCTATCGTTTCCAGGGCCGCGACTTCCGCCTTACCGACGTCTTTGGCAACCTCGTCCCTCAACTGATCGCGTAATTGTTTTTCCCATTAAAAAGATGAATGGATTTTCTCACCTCCCCCTGAGTTTGGGGGAGGTGCAGGGAGAAAGTTGTCAAAATTTATTCGATGAAAGACAAGCATGAAATTGTGAGGAGGTGATGATATGATTTCAAGCCGTTTTCACCAGAACACAACAAAAAACGCCACGACAAGTCCGATAACGACCGCGCCCAGCCATTTCGCCAGTCCGCCTGATTCCATGTCGAAATCCTTCTGCTCGGGCATCACGCGCGGCTCGGCCAGCGGACGCCACGCGGTGATCGCCCCCATCAGCGCAATGACGGAAGCGAAGGTGATGAACATGCGGATGAGATAATGCACTTCGTTCATCCGCCATTGCAACAATCCGTACAACGGCGCGCTCACCAGCAGGGCGGCCACGCCCGCCATCGGCGGCGCCTTGGGGACGGCGAAACCGAACACGAACGCCGCCAGAATGCCGGGAGAGATGTATCCCTGAAACTCCTGTATGAAGTTGAACACGCCCTTGAATTGCGGCAGCGCCAGCCACGGCGCCAGCCAGCATCCCACCGCCACGAATATCAGCGTCATGATCCGTCCGATCGTCACCAGCGTGGTTTGCGAAGCGCTCGGATGAAGATGGCGCTTGAACAGGTCCATGGTGAAAATGGTCGCGGCCGAGTTCAACATCGACGCCAGCGAGCTGATCACCGCGCCCGCGATGGCCGCGAACATGAATCCACGCACGCCTTGGGGAATCAGGCTGCGGATCAGCATGGGGTAGGCTTGATCGGTGGTGCTGAGTTGGGCTCGGTATAATTGTTGCGCCATGATGCCCGGCATCACGACCACGAACGGAACCAGCAGCCACAATCCGGCGGCGAAAACGATGCCCAATTGCCCCTGTTTGAGGCTTTTGGCGGCGAGGGTGCGTTGCACGATAAACTGGTTGAGTCCGCAGTAATACAGCGTGGGAATCCACATCCCCATCACCACGCCTGTCCAGGGAAGGTCAGGGTGACTCGCGGGCAAAACCATGTGCAGCCTGTCCGAGTTGGCCTGAACGAACGTCGTCCATCCACCCACCGCGTGCAGCCCCAGCCCAAAAGTCGCTGCGCCGCCGATCAGCAGCGCCGAGCCCATGAACAGGTCGGCCCAGGCCACCGCCATCAGGCCGCCCCACGTGGTGTACAGCGCCGCGATCAGCCCGATGATCCAGACTGAAAGCGTCAGATCGAGGCCGAAAATCGTCGAAAGCGTCAACCCGCCCGAGTAAATCACCGCGGTGATGGTGACCGTGACGTACACGATCATCGTATAAAACGCCATGATGCCGCGCGCGGCGGGGTTATAGCGGTATTCGAGGTATTCGGGCATGGTATAGATGCCGCTGCGCAAAAAGCGGGGTAAGAAAGTGAACGCGATAATGACGATGCCCGCCGCGCCCACCAGTTGCCACCCGCTCACCGCCAGTCCGATGCTGCCCGCGCTTTGCCCCGCCATGCCGACGAACTGCTCGGTTGAAAGATTCGCCGCGACGATGGAGACGCCGATCAGCCACCATGACAGGCCCCGCCCGGCGAGAAAATAGTCTTCGCTGTCGCTTTCTTTGCGGCTTTTGTACAGGCTGAAACCGATGACGAGAGCAAAAAAACCGAGAAAGACCGAGATATCCGCCGCGTTCAGATTCACGAGACCATCGCCTCCGCTGTCAGGATGCCGTACTGGATCCGCCCATCGGCCGGATCGTCAAGATGCGGGAGGAGACGCGCCAGCCGCCTCGGCCCGGGTGAGGTACACCAAAGCCGATTATGCCAAAACAGGAAAGCAATGAATAGCTGTGCTTGAACGAGCGATGTGAATTCAATCTGACCAAATTGAGTTTACCTGAATCGGTTTCCGATCATGAATTTCATCGATTGGATTGAAGAATGTTCCATGTGACTTGGAAAAGTATTTAGTAATAAAAAGATTCAAAAAAATGAAATAAACTCTGGATTTTCGATAAATATTTTGCTAAGTTTATAAAATATCTAATCTTTATCATGGTTTCGTTTTCGCGTTGGGCTTTTAGAATTTCCCTCTTTTGTACTCCTCACACCATCCCTCTGCCTTGTGTGAATTCGTTGCGATGAACTACAACGAAGGAGAACCTGTTATGTTCACTTTTCTGCGCTTGAATCATGGAACGTGTTGGCAATCAGCCGCTCGATGTCTGGTTATGGGGCTCGTTATGATCGGTGCGGCGTCCGCTTATGCCGATCCTGTCGCCAAAGATGACGTTGTCACGACGGAAATGGATACGGCGGTGTCGATCAGCCCTCTGTCAAATGATTACGATCAGGATGGTGGTCTGATCTATCTGCTTAAGTTTGGGCTGCCGAAGAATGGAACCCTCACCAAAAGCAAAGTTGAAAGATACGCCCTGATCTATACGCCTGCCGCGGGATTCACGGGAACAGATTCGTTTTACTATACGATTTCCAATGGAACTACGAATGCTGACGCCCAGGTATTCATTCAGGTTACCAGATCGAATACCGCCCCTGTGGCTGAAAATGATTTCGCCGTCACTGATCCCGATCTGTCTGTGAATATCGATGTACTTGCCAACGATTCTGATGCGGACGGCGACCGTTTGTATCTGGGTAAGGTAACCCGCCCCGCCAATGGTCAGGCCGCGGCTGGTAAAGCCTCTGTGGTTTACACGCCGAATCCTGGTTTCACGGGTACGGATACGTTCCAGTATTACGCGAGTGATCTGCAGGATAATTCCAACCTGGCGACCGTGACGGTAACGGTTGGCTCGCCCCCCGATCCCGATCCCACCAACCAGGACGTGATTGATGAGGTCAACGCAAACGAGACGCTGCTCAAACAACATATAACAACCGCTGGAGACTGGTTCACTCAATTGGATACGGGCTTGTTGAGCGCCAGAAAAGGGATTGATAATAACCTGGCGGTTTCTGACCGGATACTTTCTGAACTGACCACGAATGGAGACGGACACGCCGATCTTCTCGCCGCGATTCAGGCGAACGCGGCCTTGATTGACGCCGCCAGTGGACAGGATGCGCAGAGAATCGACGAAGTCCTCGCTGAAATGGATGCGCAACAAAAGTTGCTGACCGTCTTTTCAAAAAATACGGCGCTTGATTTCTCTCAATTAAACAAAGCGCTATCCAAATATTCAGCGGTCTCCAGTGCTGAACACGGTCAGCTTCTCGACCTCGCGAACCAGATTCTCACGCTGACGCAAAAAGGCGTTGACCTGAAACCGGTTTTGATCGCGGTACAGAAAAACGGCTCGCTGATCTCGTCCGCGTTCGACGCGTTGAATCAGCTCGATTTGAGCCTTTCCAAGCAACTCGCGGTTCATTCCCAATCCACGGACGCCGCTCACCAGAAACTCATTGCGGGACAGTCTCAGCTTAACAAGAATCAACAGACCGCCATTGATCTGTCGAATCAGATTCTCGCGGCGGTTCAGGACGGATCGTCCCACGACGCCATTCTGCGGGCGATTCAAGCGAACCTGACGGTAATTCATGAAGCCAGCCAGGCCAATGAAGCGAATTTTGCTGAAGTGGACGCCGCATTGAGTTCACTCATTGATGACGCCAAAATCATAAAAATTAAAAATGATGAGGTCAAACAGAAACTCGATGAAAAAACTCAGGAAGTCATTGAACAACAGCTGAAAACCAAAGAAGAACTGAATCAAAAGCAGGAAGAAACAAAACAAAAAGTCATCGCAGAACAGCAGAAAACCAAAGAAGAATTGAAGCAAAAGCAGGAAGAAGCCAAACAAAAAATCATTGAAGAACAACAGAAATCCAAAGAAGAACTGAAGTCGAAACAAAAAGAAATTCAGGATAAACAGACACAAGCAAGCCAGGAACGCCAGGAAGCCAAACAAAAAGTCATCGAAGAACAGCTGAAATCCAAGGAAGAGCTGAAACAGAAACAGGAACAAATCGAACAGAAACAGACCGAAACCACCCGGAAAACCGAAGAAACCAAACAGGCGTTGCTTGAGAAACAGAGTGAGTCTCAGGATACCCTGCTTGAAGCGGTTCAATCCAACGCCGCATCGATCCTCGGCGCCAGTCAGGACAACCAGAGTAAAACTTCTGAGACCAACGATCTGCTCCGCGAATCCACTGAAGAGACCTTGGATGGGTTGCACGACGCAAAAGATAAACTCTCCAAAGCGACGCTCAATAACCTGCTCGAAATTCAAAAATCCGCCGGCGATGTCCTCTCCAGTGTGAGTGAGACCGAAAGCCGATTGAATGCAGGGCTTCTTGACAACAAGACCGCATTGCAGGACGCCAAAAAAGACCTCGGCGTGCGCCTCGATACGCTGCAGGACGCCGCGAATGAGATACACAACAAGGCGTCCGTAATTCTGGGGCTGTCGATGGATATCAAGAACGCGGTCGATTCGCTTCTCTATCTCCGTGATCTTCATAGCAAACCCGAGATCGAAAAATGCCTCGCTTCCGGTTCGCCTACGGTGTTACTGCTTTTACCTGCAAGCCAGGGAGGACAGCTTGAAGACGTTCGCGCGGTGCTGGTTGAACGGATGGGTCAGTATGATGCGCTGGGCTTCGACGTCTCAAAATCGCTCGAGTCGCTATCCAAGGGCGATGAACACGCTCAGAAAAACGAACTTTCCAAAGCGTTTGATGAGTACGCAAAAGCGTATCAGGAACTCTTGAAGGACCAGAAAGAAGACAAAGGCAAAGGCAAAAAGAACTGACGCGGCTCCAGCCGTTGTCAAACCGCAACAAAACCCCGGGGCGAAGAACATTTCGCCCCGGGGCTCTTTTGATTGCATCTCCATTATGTTCTGGATCAATCGTATCGCCGCATTGAGAAACCGTGATTTTTCACCACGATGAATCCGTCACATCTTCTCCGGCGGACGCGTATTACTTCTGATACGCCTTGTATCCATCGGCCCCGGATGTTTCCTTCGACGTCAGAAAGTCGTGAACGTCTTTGAGCAGATCGGTATTGATCAGATCGACGCCCGCGTCCAGCGCCGCCTGCCAGTAAACCGGCGTCTCCGGCGTGGAGTAAAAACGAATCTTGCGGCCCTTGGCGTGCATGTCGGCGACCACATCTTTTAACTTCGCCCGTTCCGCTTCAGGAAAAGGCCCCGATCCCTTCCAGTTGAATAACTTCCCCCAACTGACCGCGTACCATGTCCATCCATGATCGGCTTTGGGATCGTCCGGTGAATAATCGTTGCTGTCGCGGCATGCCTTGCGGACGGGAAGGGTGACGTAATCGCGTTTGAAAGCGTCGTCACCGGTTAATATCAACGTGACCGGGCCCGGTTTGACCTCCGCATCGCTGTAGACCGAAAGCATGGAATACCCGTCGAGTAACTCAGTCAGCGCCTGTTTTAAATCCGCCCCGCCGCGTTTGACGTCGACCCAGAGCAAAAAAGGCAGCCCATCGCCGTAGACCGATCCCTTTTCGTCGACTCGCTTCTGCAGTGGATCGAGATAATTCTCTTTCAGCGTTGCTTCCCAGTCCGGCAGGTTATGCGTGACCACGATCTTGCCATCAACAAGGTAGATGTCAGCCTCGACGCTGTAAAACTGATTGTCGAGCGCATCGGTCAGTGGGTGCGGCCGGGTGTAATCGTTGTGCGAATGCGCGCGCGTCATCAGATTTTCTTGCGCTTGTGCACCCGTCATCACGCCGCACAGCGCCAGAATGAGGACCGCGAATCGGTAGGTTTGAATCTGCATGAATCATTCTCCTTTTGGTAATGCGAAACGCCGCGAGAAAGGCGGCGTTTCTGGAAACGGATAAGTATTCAACTCGGATGTTAGATTTTGATAGGGAATTAGAAATAATCCGGTTCGGCGCCGGGTTTCCACTTGATGTTGCAGCCCGCGCTTGGTTTCTGAGTTTCCGGTGGTTTGTTTCCCGCCAGCGCCGCTTCGATCGCCGCACGCAGTTCGGCGCCGGTGGCGGGCTTGCCGCTGTTGGGCCGGCTGTCGTCCATCTGGCCGCGGTAGAATAACTTCTGCTCGCGGTCGAACACAAAAAAGTCCGGAGTACAGGCCGCGCGAAACGCCTTGGCGACTTCCTGAGTTTCATCGAACAGGTAGGGGAAGGTATACCCAATCGCTTTTTTTTCTTCCGCCATCATCTCCGGGCTGTCGTCTGGATGCGTCTCGATGTTGTTGGAGTTGATCGCGATGAACGCGACGCCTTTCTTCTGATAGTCTTCCGCCAGTTGCTTGAATTCATGCCGCACGTGCTTGACATAAGGACAATGGTTGCAGATAAACGCGATGACGATCACCGGCGCGTCGAGAAAGTCGCCCGCCGAAACGGGGGTCCCATCGGTGTCCTGCAATGAAAAATCGGGCATCAGCGTCCCGATAGGGAGCATGGTGGATTCTTTGAGTACCATTCCAGTTCGCCTCCTGTGGAGATTCAATACGGTAAGTTCCATTGTACCGTATGCGCCGCCGTTCAACAAATGCAAGGTTGTTTCAAGGGGCCCGGCTCGGAAAAGAGGTTTGAATGTGTTGCCGTTTCACGCTGATCGCTCCCAATGACATCATGGGGTTCTTTGGAGTCGGTGAACCGTTCGACGCGCCGCCGCGATACAACATCGCCCCCACTCAGCAGATAATCGCGTTGCGGGTCAACCCTGACCACGGGCGGCCTGAATGGGTTCAATTCCGGTGGGGATTGATTCCCGCCTGGGCGAAGGATTTATCCATCGGCGCCAGAACGATCAACGCGCGCTGTGAAACTCTTTTCGAAAAGCCCGCCTTTCGCGGCGCCGCCCGAAAACGCCGGTGCGTCATCCCCGCCAGCGGATTCTATGAATGGAAAAAAGAAGGCGCCGTGAAACAGCCGTATTATCTTCAGGCGGCCAGCGGCGAACCGCTGGCGTTCGCGGGCTTGTGGGAAATATGGACTGGCCCTGATGAAATCGTTGTTGAATCATGTACGCTGATCACCACGCAAGCGAATCGGGACGTACAAAAACTGCATGACCGCATGCCGGCGATTCTCACCCGTCAAAATATCGATGCCTGGCTCGACCCCGCGCAATCCGATCAGGAAAATCTGAAATCATTGCTGGCGCCCGCGCCGGATGACTGGCTGACCGTCACGCCCGTCGGCCGGCGGGTCAATAACGCCCGCCTCGACTCGCCCGAATGCCTCCAGCCCGAATCGCAAGATCCGCTGTTCGAGTTGTAAGATTTAAAGTTTGTTAAAAACGAGAGCGTCGATGCAGGCCATCTTCAAGGTGATTATCCTTTGTTTTCCCGGAGTTCGCGCATGATTTCATAATGAGTGCGCCGGGGAAAATCCATCCGGTCCGCTTCCTCGAATACGGCCTTCAATTCATCCCACCATGAGTCTCGAATATTGCTGACCTCAGGTTCAAACGTAGTAATGGATAACTTGGCTCCGGGTTGAATGTCAGGAGAAATCACTCGTAACAAACCATCCTTGGATACTTCGGTTTGAACGATCGTGTCATGGACTCCTCGACTCTGAATGATAGTTATTTCAGTATAGTGGCAAAGACGAATCCAACAAACCGAAAATAGAGGTCTTCATCATGAAACGAATTCTTCACGTCCTGATTGTCTGTTCCACGATCGGTTTTCTTTTCTCGAATTCCGTCTCCGCCCAACCGGCGGTTGGCGATCGGCTGTTTTTCGTATCCCCCGCGGGCGATGACGGCGGCGATGGTTCCATTCAGGCGCCTTTCGCCACCCTGAGCCGCGCGCGCGACGCGGTGCGTGAATGGAAACAGTCGAATGGGCTGAAACAGCCCGTGACGGTGTTCCTTCGCGAGGGGACATACTTCCTTACCGAGCCGCTGACTTTTGGGCCGCAAGATTCCGGCGTGGAGGCCGCGCCCGTTACCTATTCCGCTTACCGGGATGAGACCGCTGTCATCAGCGGCGGCGTCCGTCTGCCGAAGTTGAGCGAGTCGTCCGGCGCGGGCGTTGCGGCGATCCCCGAATCAATCAATGGAGGCCGGGCGTTTTACCAGCTGTTCGTCAATGGCGAGCGCCGGACGCGTGCGCGTACGCCTGACGAAGGGTATTATCATTTCGATGGCTCTCTGACGCTCGCCGATCCGGCGTATTTCCCCTACAAAGAAGGCGACATCCTGCCCGCGTGGGCCGAGCGCGGCGACGTTGAAATCAATGCGCTGTCCAAATGGGCGGGCTTTCGCATGCCCATAACGGCCATCGATGCCGAAAAGCATCTCGCGACTGTCAGCAAGGCGGTTTCTCAATCGAGCTGGAGCGGTAAAAAAGACAACCGCTACTGGATCGAAAACGCGCCGGAGTGTCTCGACGCGCCGGGGGAGTGGTTTTTCGATTCCAAAACGCGTGAATTGAAATACCTGCCCGAATCGGGTGAAACCGTCGGCGAACTTGAATTGATCGCGCCGGCGATCGAACGCCTTATCGTGATTGAGGGCGATCCCCAAAACGGCGCTTTCGTCGAGCATCTTCAATTTAAAAACCTGACATTCAGCCATACCCGCGCGTATCAACTCGACGAGGGCTACCCCGAATTGCAGGCGGCTTATCAGGTTCCCGCCGCGTTTTCCGCGATCGGGGCCAGCTATTGTCTGGTGGATGGATGCCGTTTCGTCAATCTGGGGAACTACGCCGTCGAATTCTCTCGTGGTTGCAAAAACAACACGATTTCGTACAACCTCATGGCTGGGCTTGGCGCGGGCGGCGTTAAAATCGGCGAGACCGCCAACCGCGAAGATGAAGCCAGCCGTACAGAATACAACGTCGTCTCCGACAATGACATTCATGATATCGGCGTTCTCTATCCCGCCGCGGTCGGCGTCTGGATCGGCCTCAGCGCCCACAATCAGGCGATTCATAACCTGGTGTACGATACCTACTACACCGCGTTTTCCGTGGGCTGGTCATGGGGGTATAACCCCACCAATTGCCATGACAATCTGATCGCGTATAACCACGCCTATAACATCGGACGCGGCGTATTAAGCGATATGGGCGGTGTGTACACGCTCGGCTACCAGCCCGGTACGGTGGTTCGTAACAACCATTTTCACCATGTGGTTTCTTATGATTACGGTGGATGGGGCCTCTACACCGATGAGGGCAGCACTGGCACGGTGTGGGAGAACAACGTTATTCATCACTGCAAGACCGCCGGATTTCATCAACACTACGGCAAAGAAAATATCATCCGGAACAACATTTTCGCGCTGAACACCGAACAACAGCTTCAGCGAACCCGCAACGAGGAACATCTTTCATTCTATTTCGAAAACAACATCGTGTACTGGAAGCAGGGCGTTCTGTTGGGTTCGAACTGGAAGGAAAATAAGTACAAGTTTGACAACAACGTGTATTGGAATCCGGATCAATCCGATTTCAAATTCTCTCAATGGACCTGGGATGAATGGCGCGCCAAAGGGCAGGATGAACACTCCGTCATCGCCGATCCCCTGTTCGCCGATCCGGAAAACGGCGATTTTACGCTCGCGCCCGAGTCGCCCGCGCTTAAACTGGGCTTCAAGCCGATCGATATGAGCGAAATCGGCCCGCGCAAACGGTGATAAAAGCGGTCTGTGACTGATAGGATGATTGCACGCATCGCCCCGCTCGAGAATCATTGCGAGCGGGGCTTTTTATGAAATAAGAAGCGATTGGGGCGATAAAAACGGAGGCGATTTGAGTTCTGATCCTTATAACTTCAGAACCAACCGAACTGTTAAACGCGAGGAGCCGCGCCGCTGCCCGCCGGCTTTTTGCGCCTCACCAGTTCAAGCAATTCTTTACGGCAGAGAATCCATCCCAGCCCGGCGAAACTGACCATCCCGATTGAGACGCCCAGAATGGTGCGCAGCACGTACATTCTGAACCGGCCATCCGCGATGGGCAGATGGCTTTCCGTGAGCCAGCACACCGCCGCCATCCCCGCCGAAGCCAGCACGACCTTGCAGCCGAAAAACACCAGCGGGCTGACTTTCAGATCGGGCATCCGCTTCAGAATCAGAACGAACAGCATTATAACGTTCAGCATGCTCGCCAGCGCCGAAGCCAGCGCCATTGACCATAACGGCATGAACGTCGAAAAAATCGCGCACAACGCGATGTTCGCCGCGACGCCGATTCCTCCACAGATGACGGGCGTGCGAAAATCGTGATGCGCCTGGTGCGTTCTCACCATCACGCCGAAACCCGCGTAAAAAAACAGTCCCAGACAATAGGCGGAAGTAATCTGGTAGGTCGGCTCAAGCCAGTCGCTGTGACGGAACTCGCCCCGGTTAAAGATCGCCCCGATGATGTCGTGCCCCATGATGTACAGGCCCGCCGCGGCGGGAATCATCAGCAGCATGAGGTATTTCAACACGTCCGACAGCGTCTTGGCCGCCTGCGCCCGTTTGTCCTGCTCGAGGTACTGTGCGATGCGGGGAAACGACGCGCTCGCCAGCGCGACGCCCACCATCCCGAGCGGAAACTGGATGAGCCGGTGCGCGTACGTAATCATTGAGATGCCCGACGCGCCGTATTTGGAGGCGAAGTACGTCTGCGTGATCAGCGCGTTGAGCTGATAGATCGCCAGCCCGAATACGCTCGGCGCCAGCTTGCGCATGAATTCCATCACCGCCGGATGAAACGGCGATACGGCTCGCGGCGGAAAATACCCATGCTGAAAACACGCGGGAATCTGTACGGCGTACTGCAGACAGCCGCCCAGAATCACCGCCAGTCCCAGATACCAGATCAGCGTCTGTTCGTTTGAATACCTCATCGCCAGGATGCATCCGCCGATCACGCTCAGATTAAAAAACGCCGACGCCAGCGCGGGTACGAAAAAGATCCGGTATGTGTTGAGAATCCCCATCGACCAGGCTGAAAAAGCGATGAACAGTAAAAATGGAAACATGATGCGCGTGGCGTGAACCGCCTGCGCCTCTTTCCATTCCACGGAGTGAGTATCGGGAGCGGGTTGATGTATCGCGGCGCCGTCCGCTCTCGGGGCGTGATCTTCGGGAAAATCGAGAAACATGGGTACGAACCACGGCGCGGTGATGATGGCGATGATCACCACGCTGGTCACCACCAGCGCCAGCAGGTTGAACACGGCGAAGCTGACCTCGCGCGCCTTGTCTTCGCCCTCCCGTTCGCGAACGCGCGTCAACAGCGGAATAAACGCCGCCGAAAGCGCCCCTTCCGCGAACAACTGCCGGAACGTGCTCGGTATCCGGAAGCCGACCCAGAAGATCGCCTGCCAGACCGCCGGGACGTAATTGGCCACGCACGCGTCGCGCACCAGACCGAGAATGCGGCTGATCAGCGTGGCCAGGCTGAACAATGTGGTGGATTTAATCAGAGAATCTTGTTTCATGGAGTGGTATTGTAGGCGCGGATCGACCCGCCGGGGAAGGATAAGCGCACGATGGAAGCCGTTGAATGACCCTGAACCGCCCTTCGGCGCTTCACTCTCGATTTTTTCATCCGATAATATTACTTTCGGTGTAAGATATAGCGCAAATTCCATTGGATTTCATCCGGCCCGATACAATTGGATGAATGATTCCTGAACGGCGATACAAGAATGAATCTCGGTTCGATCGATCCACAACGCATCGCTCAAATCAGAGCCGATCTTGAAAAAGAGTTTTATAAACCGGTCGGCCGGAAAGCCATTGAACAGGTTTTGCCGGGCGTCCCGATACGGAGCAACGCCTTGATCGAGTTAACCAAACTGAACGGCGTCCGCGTCACAATCAATCCCGAGTTGATCGAACTGCTTGAAGAAACCCCCGATACCGTCATTACCATGGCGACGGGACGGAAATATCTCGTGAAGGAATCGATGCGGGAAATCCGTGATAAATGTGTTGAATATCAACAGGAGATTTTGCGCGGCGTTCAGGGGTGAGTGAGCTCAATCGGTTCGGCGCGTGACGGCAAGGAGCGGAAACGATGGATTTGTCTACGGTTGTGGGAATAGTGTTGGCGTGGGGGCTGATTATGGCCTCCATTATCGCCGGCGGCGCGCCGGGCGCGTTTATCGATATCCCTTCCGCGCTCACGGTTATCGGCGGCACCTTCGCGTTGACGCTGGTTAACTATCCCATCCCCGCGGTATTGGGATTGGGAGGCGTGTTGAAAAACGCGTTTTTCAACAAACCGGTCTCTCCACTCGACATGGTCAGTACGCTGGTCAGTTTCGCCGAACGCGCTCGCCGCGAAGGCATCCTGGCGCTTGAAGGCTCCATGGACGAAATCGAGGATGAGTTCGTCGCCACCGGACTGCGCCTCGCGGTTGACGGCGTCGAGCCTGAGCTGATTAAAGACATTCTCCAGACTGAACTCGCGTTTATTGAAGACCGCCACAAGGGCGGCCGTGAAGTCCTTGACTTTATGGCGTCCATCGCCCCCGCCATGGGTATGATCGGTACGCTGATGGGGCTGGTGCAGATGCTGAAAAACCTGTCCGATCCCAACGCCATCGGGCCTTCCATGGCGCTGGCGCTGCTGACGACCATGTACGGAGCATTGATCGCTAACTGTTTCTGTATCCCGGTTTCCGGCAAGTTGAAAGTCCGCACCGCCGAAGAAATCCTGCTGAAAGAGGTCGCGATTGAAGGCGTGATGTCGATTCAGGCGGGCGATAACCCGCGTATTCTCGAACAGAAACTGCTCGCCTTCCTCGCGCCCAGTATGCGGCCGCCGCGTGAAGACTGAGCGTCCGTCCGCCGTGAGAGGGGGCTTTTCTTGGCGCCGGATGCGCCTGGCGGGTATAACTTAAATACGGTTTTTGACTTCAAACTGATGGGAGCTGGCCATGCCTCAACAGGAAGAACCAAAAAAAGGGGCGCCCGAGTGGATGTGTACCTTCAGCGACATGATGTCGCTGCTGCTGTGCTTCTTCGTGCTGCTCTTTTCCATGTCCAGCATTGAAAAGAAAAAACTGATTATGGCCGCGGGCGCCCTGCGCGGCGCGTTTGGAGGTTTGCCCGCGCCTTTCGTGGTCGAGACCATCCCCGACAAACATACCCGCGAACTGATGTCGCGCCCCGCCCAACAGCAACGCAAGGATTTTTACGGAAAAGAAGAAATCACCCGCGAAGAAGACCACAAGGTCAAGTCGAAAAATCTCGATCACATGATCCAGGTCACCGGCACGGAGCAGGGAATCACCTTTCGTCTCTCCGGCGATATGTCGTTTGAAAAAGGCAGCGCCGAACTCACGGCGGAAGGCATCCGGGCGCTTCAGTTCATTTCGAATGAGATCAACCAGTTCCCAAACAACCCGGTGAAAGTGGATGGCCATACCGATGACACTCGCCGAAGCGACGCCCCCGATTATAACTGGCGTCTCGCCGCCAATCGCGCCTACACCGCCATGGAGTTTCTCATCCAGTACGGCAGTACCTTTGGCCGAGTTGATAAACGGCGTTTTTCATACGAATCGTACGGTGAGTTCAAGCCGCTGCCCGACGTGCAGCCTGATACCGCCATTGGCCGCAAACTCAATCGCCGGGTTGAGATCACGCTGGTTCAAACCGATCAGGGTTTCGGAACCGCGTTTGACGATGATTCGACCCGCAACCCACGCACCCCGCTGATATCTCCGGAACTCCTTCAGGAAAAAGAGGAATCCGATGGCCGGTAGGAAAGCCGAAGAACCTAAAAAAGGGGCTCCGGAATGGATGTGCACCTTCAGCGACATGATGTCGCTGTTGTTGTGCTTCTTCGTGCTTTTGTTTTCCATGTCGACTATTGAAAAAACCAAGTTCATTCAGGCGATCGGCTCGATTCAGGGCGCGCTGGGGCGCATTCCTGGAATGTACAACACGTCGTTCACGCCGCCTGCTTCGTTGAATCCTCAACAGGTTGAGCCCGTTCAGCGTCAGCGCGATCTCCAGCGCGCCAAAGAGGCGATCGCCGAACGCGCCCGCAGCAAACTCGTCGCCGACGAACCCTCCAAGGAGGTCGTCGTCGAAGGCGTGAAAGAAGGCATCCGCTTCACGTTGACCGGACGCGTCCTGTTCGATCGCGACAGCGTCAAACTCTCTGACGATGGCAAGCGCATGCTGACCACTCTCGCTCAGGAAATCCTGTCCGATTTTCCCAACCTGCGTTTGCGCATTGAAGGCCACACCGACGACACTCCGCCTCCGCCCGGCTCGCCGTATCCCGACAACTGGCGGTTGGCCGAGGCGCGCGCCTATTCGACGATGCTGTTTTTGCGGGATGAATGTGGAATCGATCAGGAGCGGATGAGCTTCATGTCGTGCGGCGAGCAAAGGCCTCGCTTTCCCAACGATACCCCCGAAAATAAAGCCTTGAATCGCCGGGTTGAGATTATTCTTTTACAGGGCAGCCGCTCTGAAAACATCACCGGCGTGCTCGAAGGCAGCAAGGATCCGAAGATCAATCCGGATGAATCTGAATTCGTGCCCGGAGTAAAAGCCCGTTGATCGCGCGATTCGCCTTTGAAGGAACTTTCCCGTGACGCAGACGTACTTTGATGTAAACGCCGCCGCGCTTGAACGCCGCGATCCCGAACTGGCTCAACGCATTCGCGAAACGTCGCTGAGTTCATTGCCCGTCGAGGTCGTCGCGTCCAGAACCAACGTTCCGGCGGTTAGGCTGACCCCGCCCGGCGGCGGCTCGCCTATCGCGTTATGCAGCGCATACGACCCCTGGCGCGAGGCCCAGCGCTGGGCCGATACCGTTCAGATCAACCATCCGACCAATGTGATCGTACTCGGCGTGGGGGTGGGCTATCACGTGTTGGCGCTGCTCAAAGCGCGCGACGCCGATATCCGCTTTCTGATCGTTATTGAACGCGACCCCCGCATTTTTCGCCTGGCGATGAGCGCGCTCGATCTGCGTCCGCTGATCGCGCGTGAAGGCGTTCAGTTCATCGTCGGCGCCGAACCGGCTGAGATCCCGGAGTTGATCGGCGAAAAGCGCACCGACATCATCCTGCACAACTGCAAAATTACGCCGCATGATCCTTCGATGCGCGTCTATGGTTCGTATTACGATGAGGCGCGCCGTAAGATTCTTGATGCGCTTGCCTTTGATGAAATCAACCTGCGGACCACCTTCGAGAGCCAGGGGCGTAACCAGTTCAACATTTACATGAACCTGCCCGCCATGTTCCGGGGGTACGCGCTCAAGCCGCTTGAGGGCCTGTTTCGGGGCGTCCCTGCGGTGGTGTGCGCGGCGGGGCCGTCGCTCGATAAAAACGTGCGTGAGTTGCACGCGCTCAATGATCGCGCCGTGCTGATCATCGTCGATACCGCCCAGGCCACGTTCAAGCGGCTCGGCATTGAGCCTTTCGCCGTCGTCACCGGCGACCCTACGCCGCTCAACTTCAGCCATTTCGAAAAGATCGATTCGCTGGGCGAGGCCTTCCTTGCCTTTCACCCCGAAGTCAATCACCAGATCACCCATAAATTCCTTTACCATCCCTGGCTTCTCCCCCTGTTTGACGGCGATTCGGAGCTGCTCGATCACGTCATGGACGCGACGGAGACGTACGGAGTTTGCCCGCGCGAGATGAACGTGGGCCACCTCGCCTTCAATCTCGCCGAGATGATGGGCTGTTCGCCGATCGTGCTCGCCGGCTTTGACTTCGCTTTCCCCAAACGAGGGGGAACCACCCACGCCGCGCTGGCGGCGGTTTCGCGAACCGTCGCGCCCATGAAAGAAGACGGCGAGGTTCGCATCGGCGGCAAAGAGGGCAAGGCGCCGGAAGAAACGGGCAAGATGCTGCTCGTACCGGGGTATGATGGCGAGCCCGTGCCCACCACCGCGCCGTTTCAGCAATACATCCTCGCGCTTGAAAAACACATCGCCAGAACCGAAGCGGTCGTCATTGACGCGACCGAGGGCGGCGCTCGCTTTGAAGGGGCGCTCCAGATGCCCCTGCGTCAGGCGCTGGAGACTCGGCTCGGCGAGCCGGGCGTAGCGCAAAAGTGGAACGCGTTCCGGGCGACGAAACCATCCCCCTGTCTGGAAACGGTGCTGGCCCGGCAACAGGAGGTTATTGACGCTCTGCGTCTCGCCCGGAGCCGTTGTGACGATCTGGCGGCTGATTTACGCCGCTGGGCTGAGTTGCTCAAAAAAAGCGAACTCGAACCCGCGCTGGTCGAGAGCGAGTGGAGCGATTTCGACCGCAAGTGGATCGAGATGGTGGGCGATCCATTATTGAACGCGGGGCTCGATACGGCGGTGCAGTACATTTACTTTCGCCGCCAGCGGCATACCAAACCCAAAGACGGCGCCCCCCGTTCTTTTCTTCAATGCATGTACGATAAATACGACGGCATCATCTCCGAGATGACGGGCCTGCTCGATCATTTCATTCATTGCGTGGAACTCTCCGTCCAGGCGCTGCGGCAAAGCGCGAAGGAGCATCGATCGTGAGAATCGGAATCGTCTGTTATCCCTCTATCGGCGGCAGCGGCATCGTCGCCACCGAACTGGGCAAATCGCTGGCCCGCGCCGGCCATGAAATCCATTTCTTCAGCTACGACGTACCACGCCGTTTGGAAAACGCGGCCGAGGCGTTTCACTTCCATCACGTCGACGTACCCTTTTACCCATTGTTCCGATTCCCGCCGTATACCCTGGCGCTGGCTTCGAGCATTTACGAAGCGAACAAGCGTGCGCCGCTCGATATACTGCACGTCCATTACGCCGTGCCTCACTCCACCTCCGCGCTGCTGGCCAAGCAGATGATCTGCGCGAAAGAAAGCAAGCGGCTCAAGGTGATCACAACCCTGCACGGCACCGATTCCGAGCTGGTCGGCCAGATGCCTCAATACAAACCCGTGGTGGAATACAGCCTCAACTGGAGCAACGCCGTCACCACCGTCAGTCATTATCTGAAAAAGACGACCACCGAACAGTTTGAGATCGACGGCGACGTTAAGGTGATCTATAACCCGATCAATACTGAAATTTTTACCCCGCCCGAGGTCAAACCCAAACGCTGTGAGCGTCACATCATGCACATCAGCAACTTCCGGCCGGTCAAGCGCGTGCTCGACGCCATCAAGGCGTTTGATCTCATCCAGAGCGTGGTGTATTCAAAACTGATCATGGTGGGTGACGGCCCCGATCGAATGCAGGCCGAGCAGATGGTCGAGCGTCTGGGGTTAAAGGGCCGGGTCGAGTTCGCCGGACCCCAGTTGGATGTCGCGGAGGTGTTGCGCGACGCCGATCTGCTGCTCTCGACGTCTGAAAGCGAAACGTTCGGCATGACCATCGCAGAAGCGATGGCGACTGAGGTCCCCGTGGTGGCGGCTGAAGTGGGCGGCGTGCCGGAAGTGGTGGTGGATGGCGTCACCGGTTTGTTGTCGCCCGTCGGCGACATTCAGAAACTCGCTGAAAACGCCATCCACATACTGCGTTGTCCCGTTCAGATGGAAAAATTCGGCAAGGCGGGCCGCCAGCGCGTGCTCGATTGCTTTGAAATGAACGCCATCACGCGCGAATACGTCCGGTTATACGAAGACACCCTCAACGCCGCCGATCCCGATTGCCCTCATCTGGGTTCCCGGCGCGCGATGGCGTAAGGCGCGCCAATGTTTAGCGTTTTGTTTTTTGCGCGGCGCGGGCGTTCTTTTTGTGCGTCTTGCCTTTCCCGTCCCGCTTGGCCGGTTTGGCTGCGGATTCAGCATTCGGTTTTTCATTAAACTTCGTCAGGCTGAGCGGCCGCCCCGCCACTCGCGTCTTTCGCAGCCGTTGCAGAACCGCCTTCGGCATGTCGGAGGGCAGATCGACCGTACTGTAATCGTCGTAAATCTGAATCCGCCCGATAAAACGCCCGTCGATGCCCGCTTCATTGGCGATAGCGCCGACGATATTGCCTGGTTTCACGCCATGAACCGTCCCCGCGTCGATGCGAAAACGTTCCATCCCGTATTCCACCTCTGGCGCGCTCTTACGTCGTTTGCCTGAGTCGCGCCGCGTCGCCCGCCGGTCCTCTTCTTCCGGCGCGGGAGGCAAGGGTTTGTTCGCGAGCAGCAGCGGCTGGTCGCCCTGAACCATGCGCGCCAGCGCCGCCGCGATTTCGATCGCGGGCACGTTATACTCCTGCCTGAATTCCTCCACCAGCTGGTAATACACGCCCATTTCTTCCACGGCGAGTGTGGTGGCGATCCGTTCTTTAAACGCCGCGATGCGTTTGTCGTTAATCGTTTCCGTGCTGGGCAGCGACATCAATTCGATGCGCTGTTTGGTCGCGACTTCGATCGCCCTCAGCATGCGTTTTTCACGCGGCGCCACAAATAAAACCGCTTCGCCGCTGCGTCCCGCGCGTCCGGTGCGGCCAATCCGGTGAATGTATGATTCCGTATCATGCGGAATGTCGTAATTGAAGACGTGGCTCACCCGGTCGACGTCGAGGCCTCGCGCCGCCACGTCGGTCGCCACCAGAATATCCAGTTTGCCGGTGCGGAACCGTTCCACCGTGCGCTCACGGCTGCTCTGCGCGATGTCGCCGTTGAGCGGCGCGCAGGCGTATCCACGCGCTTCCAGTTTTTCCGCCAGTTCCATGGTTGATGTTTTGGTGCGGACGAATACGATGGCGCCGTCGATGCTCTCGCCTTCCAGAATGCGGGTCAGCGCGTCCAGCTTGTGCAGACCGCTCACCATCCAGTACCGCTGGCGCACCGTGTCGGCGGCGGCGGTTTGCATTTTGATCGTCACTTCAACGGGGTCTTTCAGATAACGCTGGGCGATCCGCCTGATCGGCGCCGACATCGTGGCTGAAAACAAGGCGATCTGGCGCGCTTCCGGCGTCTGTTCCAGAATCCACTCCACATCGTCGATGAAGCCCATCCTCAGCATCTCATCCGCTTCATCCAGCACCAGGCATTGCAGCCCGTCGAGCGTGAGCGAGCCGCGCCGCATATGGTCCATCACCCGGCCGGGCGTCCCCACCACCACCTGTACGCCGCGTTTCAACTGCCGCAGTTGCACGCCGTAATCCTGCCCGCCGTAGATTGGCATGACGTGAAAGCCCTTTAAATGCGAAGCGTAGGTCTGAAACGCCTCCGCCACCTGGATCGCCAGTTCGCGCGTCGGCGCCAGTACCAGAACCTGAGGCTGCGCCGCTTTCAGATCAAGCCGGCACAGCAGCGGCAGCGCGAACGCGGCGGTCTTTCCCGTTCCGGTTTGCGCCTGACCCAACACGTCGCGGCCCGCCAGCATGGGAGGAATCGTTTCCGCCTGGATGGGCGTCGGTGACTCATAGCCGACGTCTTTTAACGCGCGCAATACCGGGTCGGTTAACTCAAGTTCACGAAAATCCCGCAAGGATTCAATCTGCTTGTTCATTCAATCTCCAAAAAAGGGTGAATTCGGCGCATCGGATTGGCTGGGCGTTTCCGTGGACTGGGAGGAAATGAATCAGTGAAGATTGCCAGAAATCCGTTCGCATGGGTTGGGGCGATGATCGCGTGGTTTGAGATCGCCGCCGGTTTTTATTGAGCTCAATTTAAATAAATCTCTTTGACGGCCGAGCGGGCGGGGAAAGAGACCGCGATAGGTCGTCGTGGCGTACTGAGCATGTGAATTGTAACCGTTTTTTTGAAAACCGCGATCCGGATGAAAAAAGTTTTAAAAAGTTTGATAAACCAACCCGCTTGAATCATGCATTCGGATGAGATGAAAATCAAATAATGGAGCTCCGTCTTTAGACCCATTCTGGAAATAACGCTTCAAGTCCTGAAAAATCCGTCGATAAGTTACATTGCAAGTCATTTTACTTAGAGGGAACCGCCCGTCTGTTCCAGGAGATATTCGTATGCATTCCACCATTCGCCCCAAATCAGACCGGCCGGCGCGTTCACCGGTTCGTCTTCAGCCGGTGATCGCGGAATGTCCCGCCTGTGGGCATCACGTTGCATCGCCGTTTTTCACGGGAGGCGAAAAACCGCTCGCCACTCTGGGCTGGCCCCACAGCGGCAAGGAAGCGCTGTTAATGAAGCGCCTGCCGCTCAATTTCGTCAGTTGCGTCGAGTGTACCCACGTATTCAACGCGGATTTCAATTATGAAAATATCCCTTATTCCGAGATGCCCGATCTAACCCTCAACCAGGGTGAAAACTGGTTGGAATTCTGCCGGAAGATGCAGAATCGCATTATACAGATGCTACCCGAGCAGCCCACCGTCGTTGAAATCGGTTACGGAGACGGAGGCTTCTTGAACGATCTCGCCCGGCTGCGCCCTGAAGGACGCTATATTGGTTTCGATCCCAACGGAGTCGCTCAAAATAACAACAAAGTCGAGCTTCTCATCACCTTGTTTCAGCCTGACGTCCATCTCGGCGAGATAATGCCCGACCTGATTATCAGCCGCCACGTGCTCGAACACATGGCCAATCCACTCGCGTTTCTGCAGGGGCTTCAATTCAGCGCGACCTGTCTTGGAATGAACCTGATTGCGTATTTTGAGGTCCCTTGCATCGATCGAGCGCTCACCAGCCGCCGCACGGTCGATTTTTATTACGAGCGAAACTCGCTTTTCACCAGCCGTTCGTTCAGCCGTATGCTCTCTCGCAGCGGCGTACTCGCTGAAGACGTGGGCGTGGGGTATGGCGGAGAAGTGATCTACGGATTTTTGCGTCTGGGCGATGCGGCCAACCAGCTTCAAAACGCTCGCATCGCCTCGAATTTCGAGCAGGCGGCGCATGAAAGCGAACTCGCCATCGGCGTCCAGATGGAAGAACTCTACGCCTCCGGCGTGCGCGTCGCCATCTGGGGAGGAACGGGCCGATCCGCCGCCTTCATCAACCGATACGTAGTCGATGCGGAGCGCTTCCCCATCGTGGTGGACTCAGATCCCGACAAAATCGGCACGTTTGTTCCCGGCATGGGGCAGCAGATCCTGCCGCCTGAAGCCCTGCTTGAAAATCCGGTAGACGTCGTCATCATCCCGCCTCAATGGCGCGCGCGCGACATTGTCACGCAAATTCAAAGTCTCGGGATCAAGGTCTCTCGAATTCTGATCGAACACAAAGGCCAGCTGGTCGAGTTCGACGGCCAATACTGAACCATGCTGATCAAACCTTCGGCGCTAGGAATATTGAGGAATCTTCATCCACTCGCCTTTTCGTAACGCCGACTGATGAGCGACGATCCCCGGCACGGTATACGCCAGCGCTTCATACACGTTCACTGTGGGAAGGCGGTCGTGCGACAACGCATCAATGAACTCATGCGTGATGAACGGATGTGAACCTTCGTGTCCGCTGTCGTGCCGTAGCGGCTCGGGCAGCATGTCCGTCTTCCACCACTGCGGAATCTCAATCGTCTCATATTCGGGCAGCGCGCGCTCGAAGCCCGCGTCGTCTTTTTCCACCTGCCCGCCGGTGCGGATGATGACCGGCCCCATGCCGTTGGGGTGCGCATCGTAAAAACTCATCCGGTCCCCGATCCACTGCGCCCGTTCGCAGCCCCGGTGCGCGCCCTTCCACCAGACGTTGACGCGAAACGCATGGCCTTTCCCGGTACGGAACATCGCCGATTCGTTCCAGAATGGATTGTTGTACGCATTGTCTTGAAGAATCGGATCGTCGTCGCCCCATCCATGACAGACCACTTCGGTCAACCGTTCCCCTGTGACGCTGACCATGTGCGCGGTGCAGTGCGTGGGGTAATTCATCGGCGGATACCCGTGCCGCCAGGTCCGTTCGCCGTTTTCGAAAAACAATACTTCCAGTCCGGGATGCTGATATTCCGATTCGCAGTAAAACAGATCGCCGAATCGTCCTTCTTGAAACATTTTTCGCGCCGTGATCGTTTTCTGCTGGTAGTAGCTCGTCTCCGCCATCATGTAGATTAATCCGGTGGTCTTTACCACGTCCAGCAGGCGTTCCGCTTCGTCGAGGCTTCCCACGCAGGCGGGCACGGCGCTGATGACGTGCTTGCCGTGCTTCATCGCCAGTTCCACGTGTCTGACGTGATCGGGCGCGCCGGTAAAGATCGCCACCGCGTCGACCGCCGGGTCTTTGACCATCTCTTCCAGCGAGTGATACGCCTTGCTGCACGAATAGGTCTTCATCAGCCGCTCGCGGCGTTCGGGCCGCAGGTCGCTTACCGCTTCCACCACGCAGTCTGGATGCTCATGCCACTGAAAGCTGCATCCGAACCCGCCGCCCGCCACGCCGATATGAATCGCTTTCGGCGCCGAGTCGACCGGCCGCGGCGTCAATGAAACCGCGCTTAACGCCGCCGCCATGCTTCCGGTTTTCAGAAAACCGCGCCGATTGCCGCGCGCGGTCAGGCTGGCCGATGTTTTTGTCATGATTAAACTCCCCCCTGCGTATGCGAAATTGATCAACGAGTTCATGCAATCTCGGGAACCTTCGTCCACTGCCTCGTCCGCCCCGATTCCAGCGCGGCGTGCAGAATACACTGCGTTTTGACGCCGTCTGTCAGGGTGGGCGCTGACGCGGCGCCTTTCACGAGATGCGATAAAAAATCATAAATCGCATGAACGTGAAAACGCTCCCATCCGATGGTGTTTTTCGGACCGGGCAGCGACGATGGCTTGGGATACCGCGCCACGCTTTCAATTTGTTGAAATCCGCGCTCGCCGCCGAAATCGCCGCCCGCCGCCCGCGCGTCGTAATATTCCAGAAAGTTGGGCTGCATCAGGTTGAATCGCAAACCGCCGTGTTCGCCATGCGCCTCAAAACGCAATTCATCCTGCGCCCCGGTCGCCATGCGCGATGACTCCAGCGTTCCCACGCCGCCGCCGCGCAGCCTGAACAGCATTAACGAAACGTCGTCGACCTCCACCGGCTTCATGACCTCCGATCCCGCCGCTTCGGGCCGTTCGGCGATGGTGACCTCGCCCAGGTGCATGACTTCTTCAAACTCGCCCAGCAGGTGGCGGGTCAGGTCGATGACGTGCGCGCCCAGGTCGAACAGCGCGCCGCCCAAGCCGCTTTTCTCGGCGTCCAGCCGCCAGCTGAACGGGCGCCTGGGGTCGATGTATCCCGCGTGCAGATACGCCGCCCGCGCTGAATAGAGACGCCCCAGGGCGCCGGCCTCGATCAGTTGTTTCGCGCGCAGCAGGGCGGGGACGAAGCGGTATTGAAACGCCATCCGCACGATCGAATCCGGCCGCGCCGCGCCGGCGGCCGCCATGTCTCGGGCTTCGTCGAGGTTGAGGCACAGCGGTTTGTCCATGTAGACGTGTTTGCCGTGCTCCAGCGCGTGAATCAGAATGTCTTTATGCAGATGGTTTGGCGCGCAGCAATGAATGACGTCGATGTCTTTGCGCGCGCACAGTTCCCGGTAGTCGAGCGTCCCGAACGCGTAGCCCCATTCATCCATCGCCCGCTGAAGGCTGTGTTCACTATGCGTCGCGACGCCTGCCAGCGTGACAGCCGCGGGCGGATCGTCGTAATAGAAATTCAGCGACCGGCAGGCGTGGGCGTGCATCTTGCCCATGAAGCCGTGTCCAATCACTCCGATACGGATCTCTGGTTTTTTCATGAACGAAAGCCTTCAATGAGATTGGTCCGGGTGGGAGAGGTTCAATTCATCGGCAGTACATACAGATAAATCGCCATGAAATGACATATGCCGCCCGCCAGTACGAAACAATGCCAGATGGCGTGATGATACGGCAGCGAACGCCACGAGTAAAACGCCACGCCCGCCGTGTAGGCCAGGCCGCCCGCCGTCAGCCAGAGCAGGCCTCCCAGCGGCAACGCTTCTGTCAACGGCTTCATCGCCACCAGAACCACCCAGCCCATCCCGATATAGATCAGCGTTGACGCCAGCCGCCAGCGTCCGGTGGTGAAAATTTTCATCGTTCCACCGATCAGCGCCAGACCCCAGATGACGCCGAACAGCGACCACCCCCACGCGCCGGTCAGGCTCACCAGTGTGAAGGGCGTATAGGTTCCCGCGATCAGCAGATAGATCGAAATATGATCGCAAACCCGCATCGCTCGCTTGATTCTCGGAGAACTGAACGCATGGTAGAGCGTTGAAAACAGGTACAACAGCGTTGACGACGTTCCGTATACGCTGAAACTGACCACTCGCCATACGTCGCCGTGCAGCGCCGACATTGTTACCAGTACGCACAGCCCCGCCACGCTCAGCGCGGCGCCGATCGCATGCGTGATGACGTTGGCCAGTTCTTCGTTCGCCGTGTAGCGCGGGCTGGCGTGTTGAATCGCCGCCGTGGTTTCAGGGGCGAGATCGTCCGCGCTTGACGCCGTCAGTTCGTTAACGTTCATATCGATACCCAGCGGCTCTCGCGGCCGCTCGTCCAGATCGCTTCAATAATCATCATGTTGGCGACGGCGTCTTCAATCGGAGTGGGAACCGGGCCGTCGCCTTGAATCGCCTCGGCGAACAACTCCGCCTGTATAGTATAATGATCGCAGCGATCGAACAAAATTTCCTCCACCGTTTCCCCTCGTTGCAGCCATAACCGGCAGGACCGGTCGATCGGCGGGTTGAATGGAATCTCAATCTCCAGCCGGCCTGCGGTTCCATAAACCTGAACGCGTTGATAGTCCGCGAGTTGCGTCGAACAGACGAACGATGAGGCTCCGCGTTCAAACTCCATCAGCCCCGAACTCAACCGGTCGACCTGAAAACGCGGATCGTATTCAACCAGCGCGCAGACCCGCGATGGTTCGGCGCCGAACAGAAACCGCGACAGCGAGATGCAGTAACAACCGATGTCGCGCAGAGCGCCTCCGCCGCATTCCGCCGAATTGACGATCGTGCCCGGGGCGTCGTCGTAAAAAGTGAAGACCGATTGAATCGCTTTCACTTCGCCGATCGTTCCATTGCCGGCGAGTTCACGGGCCGCGCGCCATTGCGGATGGTGGCGGTACATGAAGGCTTCCATCACCTTCAACTCAGGGTGCGCCCGCGCCGCATTGACAAGCTCCAGCCCCTCCGCCGCAGTCGGCGCGATCGGTTTTTCGCACAGCACGTGCTTGCCCGCTTCGATCGCCTTGATCGACCAGGGTACATGCAGATGATTGGGCAGGGGAATATACACCGCGTCGATTCCGCCGTCATCCAGCAGGTCCTGATACGACCCGTACGCTTTCGCGATCGAATAGCGCCGCGCGGCCGCCTGAGCCTTCTCCAGCGAACGTGAAGCCACCGCCGTCACGGCGCAGCCCGCCGCGCGTTGCGTGGCGGGAATCACCGCCTCCAGCGCGATGTTCGCCGTCCCCATGATCCCCCATCGAATCGTATTCATATACTCCACCGTGCGAGATTGTTGAATCGCAAAAAATCCCTGTTCAATCCGTGAATTTCGACAATAATATGCGTAAGAGCAAAACCAAGTCCATGTCACCATTGTCCGCTTGCCAAAATGTCAGGGCTTCTGTTCCGTCTCCGTCCCGTGAAAACACCTCGGTAAAAAACTGAATTGGAATGAACTTTTTACCGATCGCCTCTGACTAACGATATGATTGATCTGTTTTGTGTTGAAAAAATGGGGAACCTGGCGGTTTCGTTGCATAACTCGTTGTAATGAAAGATGTTCGATTTTTGATTTGGGATTCCAGGTCACGATGGGAAGATATTCGCTGAACGAGAAACGCCTCACGGGTTCCATTGTATCCCGATTCACACTTACGCTCGTACTCTGCCTGTGCCTCTTTACACAGGGGGGCCCGTTTGTCACGGCGCAGGGGCTGAGTGGCGCCGATTACCTGACCCTCTCCCACGAAGGCAAATACCGCGAGGCGCTCGATGAAATCCAGCGCCAGATCGATTCCCGCCCCGAACTGGCTGAAACCCGCGCATATCGTTACATCGTCTGGCTCGCCGACCGTGCGGACATATTATACCGTATCGGTGAAGTCGACGCGGCCATTAGCGATCTGGAGGTCGTGACTCAGGAATTCTTTGAGCCGTACTTTATGCTGAAACTCGCTCAAATGTATCGCGACCGCGGCCGCATGGACGATTACAAGTCCGCGCTCGACCGCGCCATGTTCAATCAGCGCGAATACAAGTTTTACCATACCCGCGAAGAAAACCTGATCGCCCTGGGCCGCATCGCCGAACTGCGCGGCGAAAATCCCAAACAACTCCTGTCGACGCTGTATACCAGCGTAATGGAAAACCGCCCCAATTTCATCGGCGGTTTTATCGCCGCCGGCGATCTGGCGATGCGCTACGATTCGTATGACCTCGCTGAAAAATACTACAATCAGGCCCTTGAACTCGATGAGAACGACCCGGATGCGCTCGCGGGCCTCGCGGAATGTTACTGGAAGGCCGATGACCACCGCCTCGGCGAGGTGATGAAACGCCTTGATGAAGCCGATCCAGACAACATGCGCGCCTGGATCATCCAGATCGAAAAAGCGCTCGACATCGGCGCGGTGGATGACGCGATGGAGATCATTGATCGAGCGTTGAAGGTCAATCCCAATCAATTGCGCGTCCTGTCGCTGAAGGCGGCGGCGTGTTTTCTCGACGACGACCTCGGCGCCATGCGCGCCGTGCAGGACAAGGTTCTGGAGTTAAATCCCCATTGCGCCGAAGTCTTCCACGTTCCCGGACGCATCGCCTCCCGGCACTACCGGTTTTCTGAAGGCGCCGCCATGCAGCGCCGCGCGTTGGAGATTGACCCCGAAGACGAAGACGCGCGCGCCCAGTATGCGCTCGATCTGCTGCGCCTCGGTCAGGATGAACCCGGCAAAGAACAACTGGAGCAGGCGTTTAAGGAAGACCCCTACAACGTCCAGTCTTACAATCTGCTTCAGATGCTTGACTCCATCGACGGCTTCGATCAGATCGCGCGCGGCCCGTTCATTCTTCAGATCCCCAAAAAAGAAGCTCCTATCCTCTCGGATGAAATCTTTGCGCTGCTCGATGAAGAATTCGAACAGTATCAGAAACGCTACGATATCCAGCTTCAAACGCCCATCCACGTTCAGGTCTTCGATAACCATGACGATTTCATGGTGCGGTCTGTGGGCCTGCCCGGCAACGTTGGTTTTCTGGGTATCTGCTTCGGACATCTCGTTACGATGGATTCTCCCTCCGCCCGCGAGCCTTACTCCATGAACTGGCCCTCCGTGTTGTGGCATGAATTCGTTCACGTGATTACGCTGCAGAAAACCAATAACCGTATGCCGCGCTGGCTTTCCGAAGGAATCTCCGTCTATGAAGAAACCCGTCGCTCGCCCGCATGGGGACAGAAACTCGATCTTCGCTATCAGTCGCTGATTCAGAAAGAGGACCTCCCCGGTCTCGAAGACCTTGAGTCATATTTCGTTCAACCCAAAACCGGCATGCACATCATGCTCGGTTATCTTTTCGCTTCAGAGTTCGTCCGGTTTTATGTCGATTCATACGGTATGGATGCGCTCAACAAATCGCTGGACCAGATCGGCGGCGGCGCGGATACCGTCGAGGCGCTGACCGCCGCCAGTGGAGCCTCGCTGGAAGAGGTCGACGATGCGTTCGCTGAAGCATTGCGCGTCCGCCTGGCGCCCTATGACAACCTGCCCGTGATTGAAGAAGAAAAAGGCCTCGTCGAAACCGTGCTCGACGCCGTCAAACCCGAAGAGCCCGAGATGAAACTCTGGATCGACGAAGACTCGCCTTTTACCAACGCCCTGCGTGAAGGCCTGAAATACTTCAATGATGAAAACTGGGCTGAAGCCGAAAAAGAACTGCGGCGCGCCCACGAACTGTTTCCCGATTACACCGGTGAAAACGCGCCGTTGAAAGTGTTGATACGCCTGTATGGAAAAACCGGCGAGGTCGAAAAACTCAAAGACGCGCTGATTCAGGAAACTGAACACGACTCCACCGATTTCAAGGCGCGCGTCCAGTTGCTGACGTATTATGAATCGGAAGGCGATTGGCAAGGCGCCGCGAGCGCCGCGTCGCTCGCACTGGAGATCGACCCCTTCAACCTGTCGGTCCGAAAGCGCCTGTACAAGGCCAACCGTGAACTGGGACGTTATGAAAACGCCATTCAGGACGCCGCCCGCCTGATCGCGCTCGACCCGCCCCATCGCCTTGATTATCAGTTGGAGCGCATCGATCTCGAACGCGCCGCCGGTCGAACCGAGGCCGCCCATCGCGAGGTGATTCGCCTGCTTGAAGAGTTTCCTCATCATCGCCAGGCCCAGCAGACCCTGCTCGCCATCCTCGCCGAGCGGGAGGGAGAACCCGAATGATCCGCGCGTACGGTTTAGGCTCCCCGGTCGTTCTGGCGTTCGCCGCCTTGCTTGCTTTGCTGGCGTTGGCGCCGGAACCGGCGTCCGCTCAGTTCTACGGCGGATGGGGCCGCCGCGAGCGCTATGAAATTCCCCAACGTGACATCTTTCCCAGTGAGTGTTTCACCTTCTGCCGTCTTCAATACAACAGCCAGTGGGGCGGGTATGGCCGCCGGGGCCGAGGCGGTTCCTGCATGACCGATTTCCCCGAGTCGGACCTTAATTTTTCCCAGCGCCTCTCTGAACTCACCAATATCCGCGTCAATCGTGATGAAAACGGAAACATCAAACACGCCGTCGTCAGCCCGATGGAAGACGACCTCTTCAATTATCCATTCATCTACATGGTTGAACCGGGAAGCCTGTTCTTTACCGATGAAGAAGCCGAACGCCTGCGTTCGTACCTGCTGCGCGGCGGATTCATGCTGGTCGACGACTTCTGGGGATCGCGCGAGTGGGACAACTTCGCTTACGAATTCAATAAGGTCCTCCCTCGCGATGAATACCCCATCATCGATCTGCCCATTGAGCATGAAATCTTCCATATTGTGTTCGACATCAAAAAAGTCGAACAGATTCCCGGCATCGGGTACTGGGCCGGCTCGGGCGGCGATACCTCCGAGCGTGGCGCCGACAGCGCCGTGCCGCATATCCGCGGCGTCTTCGATCATGAGGGCCGGCTGATGGTGGTGATCTCTCATAACAACGATCTGGGCGACGGCTGGGAGGAAGAAGCCGTCAATCCCCAATATTTTGAGCAATTTTCAAAGCGGAAAGCGTATCCGATGGGCATCAACATCGTCGTCTACGCCATGACTCATTGATGGTGAACGGACGGAGTCTGATCGATGCCGGTGAAGCCGTCTCGTTAAACTCAATCGAATCGAGGAAAGCCATTGCAAGCCACCGACAAGACCTTTGAACAGGAAGCGTTGGAACGCCTTCAGGATGGGCGTGAAAAACTGATGGGCGAAATCCGCCGCGCCATCGTTGGCCAGAACGACGTCATCGAACAGCTGCTCATCGTGCTGTTCACCGGTGGACACTGCCTGCTGACCGGCGCTCCGGGGCTGGCCAAGACGCGTTTGATTCGCTCCATCGCGCGAATCCTTAAACTCAAGTTCAAACGAGTTCAGTTCACGCCGGATCTGATGCCCTCCGACATCATCGGCACCGAGATCATTGATGAAGATCGCGGCGCCGGTCATCGCGAAATGCGCTTTATCTCCGGCCCCGTGTTCACCAACATCCTGCTCGCCGACGAGATCAATCGCACTCCACCCAAAACCCAGGCGGCTCTGCTGGAGGCGATGGAAGAGCGTCAGGTCACCGTCGCCGGTGAAGAACGCCGTCTCGACCGGCCCTTTTACGTCTTCGCGACGCAAAACCCCATCGAGCTGGAGGGCACGTATCCACTGCCCGAAGCCCAGCTCGATCGCTTCATGTTCAATATCTGGATCGACTACCTCGGCGAAGACGAAGAACTCGAAGTCGTCTCCAAAACCACGTCGGTGGAAGACGCCGAACTGACGCCCGTCTTTGACGGCGACGATATGCTGCGCTTCGCCCGGCTGGTGCGCATGGTGCCGGTGGCCGAGCCCATCGCGCGCTATGCCGTCCAACTGGTTCAATCCAGCCGCCCCAATCGCGCCGGCGCGCCTGATTTCATCCGCGATTGGGTGGGGTGGGGCGCGGGCACGCGCGGCTCGCAGAACCTGATTCTCGCGGCGAAGGCGCGCGCCTTGTTACAGGGCCGTTTTCACGTCTCCATCGCCGATCTTCACGCCGTGGCCGCGCCGGTGTTGCGTCACCGCATCCTCACCAGTTTCCGCGCCGAGGCCGACCGCGTCACCGTCGAAGACATCATCAAGCGCCTGATCGAAACCACGCCCCGGCCCAAGTCGAATCTGTAACCACGAGCCGCTTGCGGAAAGCGGCGCCAGCAGCGAAAAGAGCGCCATGCCGAACGATCTGCATTTTCTCAATCCAGAAGAGCTCGCCGGGGTCGCCGACCTCCAGCTGCTGGCGCGCATTGTGGTCGAAGGTTTTCTCGCGGGGCTCCACCGCAGCCCTCACTTCGGTTCAGCGATCGAGTTCGCTCAATACCGGCCTTACGTGCAGGGCGACGACTTGCGTTTCGTCGATTGGAACCTCTACGCCCGAACCGACCGCCTTCACACCAAACAGTTTTATGAAGAGACCAACCTGCGCTGCCTTCTTCTGCTCGATTGCAGCGCTTCGATGTTGTACGCGTCGCGTGGAATGAGCAAGTTTGAGTACGCGCGCATCCTCGCCGCCTGTCTCGCCTACCTGCTGGTTCATCAGAACGACGCGGTGGGCCTCAGCGCGTTTCAAAACGACGTCCACCTCTATATGCCGCCGCGAAACACGCCGCGTTACTTGCGCCGAGTTCTGGTTGAGCTCGCCAACCTTCAGCCCGCCGGCGAGACCAATCTCCCCCGCGCGATTCAACACGCCTGTGAAACCGTGCCGCCGCGCGGCATGGTGGTGGTGATATCCGACCTGTTGTCTCCGCTTGACGATCTGATCTCCGCCCTGCGACGTTTGCGCGCCCGCCGCTTTGACGTGATGGTATTACAGGTCGCCGACCCCGCCGAGCGCGATTTCACATTCGACAAATCCATCTCGCTGGTCGATCTTGAATCCAGCCGCGAACAGTTCGTCACCCCCGCCGATGTACGCGATCAGTATCTTCAAAACCGCCGCGCCCATTTCGACGCGCTGCGCGCCGCCTGCGCTTCGGTTCAGGCCGATTACGAAGAATTCGTCACCAATGAGCCGCTGGATCGAGCGTTGCATCACTTCCTCAACCAGCGCGCCCTGACGCTGTCCGCGGCCAGCGCAAAGCGCCCTATGGCGAGACGGGGGGCGGGCTGATGGGATCCTTTTTCCTTGCGCCGTGGCTGCTCGCGGGGGCGTCGCTGCTCTCGCTGCCCTGGCTGATCCACCAGATCCGCCGGCCTGAGCGTTTGCGCGTGCCGTTTGGAAGCCTGATGTTTGTGCCCAACGTTAAAAAGCAGGTGATTGAGCGCCGCTCGATTCAGCATATTCTTCTGATGCTCTTGCGCATGCTCATCCTGCTGATTCTCGCCCTGGCCTTCGCGCGGCCGTATATGACCTTCCTGGCCGAATCCGCGATGGCCGGCGCGGGCGGCCTTCACGTCATCGTGATCGATAACTCGCTCAGCATGGGCAAGGGAGGCGCGTTCGACGCCGCTCGCGCCCGCGCTGAAGCGATTCTGAATGATCTCGGCTCATCCGAACGCGCCGGGCTGGTCTGGGTCTGCCCCGATCGCCTCCCGCGTCAGCCCGTCACGCTTGAAGGCGAATCCGTTCAGGAAAACCGCCGCCGTATTCGCCTCGCCCTGCAAGGCTCCCAATCCGGATACAGCCGAGGCGTATACGAGCCCGCGTTGCGTCAGGCGCAGGAGATGCTTCTCTCCAGCGTGAATGATTCCGGCGCCGAGTCCGGCCCCAAACTGACGGTCCACTTCATCTCCGATTTTCAGAAAACGGGCATGCCGCCCGCCGATGACGACTGGAAACTCTCCTCTCGTCTTGAGCTCGATCTTGTCCGTGTCGAATCGAATGACGCGCTCAACCTGACATTGTCTGACGCCGTGTTACGCAAGGAACCCGCCGGACGCTTCCGCGTATTGGCGCAGGTTCGCAATGACTCGCCGGTCGAAACCTCCGGCGAACTCGCTCTGTACATGGATGGCGCGCAAACGGAAACGCAGCCCGTCGCCGTTCCGCCCGGCGATTCGATGAAAGCGTCTTTCACGGTCGATATCGATCCCGCCCGCCCTCACCAGGCGCGGCTCGAACTCAGCCAGGACGCGCTGGACGCCGATAACCGCCGCTTCGTCGTCTGGAACCCCGTACGTCAACGATTGATGCGGCTTGTTTCCGAATCCGGAGCCGATCGGGTTCGCTGGCCGGGTTCGTGGTTCATTGAAAAAGCGGCGGAGGGCGCGGGCGATTTGAAGGTCGAGCGTATTGATGCAGTGAATTTAACAGGTGGATTGGAAAACGAATCGCCCGGCGTAACCTGCATCTCATCGCTGAACGCGCTGACCGCCGATAACGCCGCCGCGTTGACCGCGTATCTCGATCGCGGCGGAAAACTGCTGGCGTGCCTCGACCCCAACGCGCCGCTGTCTCAACCCGTGCGCGATTGGCTCGCCGGAATGGAATGTACTCCAGGCGAACCGCGTTATTCCGAGACGCGCGCCGATCGCTTCGGACGTTTCGATTGGATCGATTTCAATCACCCGATCTTTGCTCCGCTCAGCGGCGCCCGCTTTAACGATTTTTCATCCATTCACGTGAATAACTATTACCTGGTGAATCCAGACGGCGGTTCAGACGCCGTGCGCGTGTTCGCGCGTTTCGAGGGAGGCCCCGCCATGCTCGAAATGAAGCGCGGCGCCGGCGCCATGATTCTCTGGACCTTCACGCCCGATCTGAGCGTAACCAACCTGCCGCGTGGACCCAAGTTCGTATCGATTCTTCTTGAAACGCTGAACGCCCTCGCCGGTCCTGAGCCGGAAGCCCGTGAAAGCTGGGTGGGCGAGCCCATTGAATGGCCCGCAATGGTTCCCGCCGGGGGCGAATGGACCGTTGAACTCCCCGGCGCTCCCGAACCCGCCGAGTTTTCGCCCGCTGCGTTTCGTGCGGACCCGCCGTCCGCCGGCCGGCCCGGCGTGATGACGTGGACGAGCGCGTCTCAATCCGGTGAATCGGTTCGATTCGCCGTGAATCCACACCCGGATGAACTGCGCTTCGCCTCCGTGCCCGACGCCGAATTTCTGCTTCAGCTCGGTTCGGGCGAACTGATCAAAAAATACAACCGGCGCGAGCTCTCCGCCGCCATTCGCGAGGGCGGCGCCGATACGGTACGAGTTGAGTATGGATGGTGGATGGTGCCGCTGTTCGTGCTGGCGCTGGCGGCTGAATCCATCTACGCCGCATGGGTGTCGCGCCTTGAACGGCGCAAACGACTCGCCGAGGAAGGAAGTTGAACCATGTCACAACCGATTCGCATGCCGGATGAATTGCGTAACAAGATCGGCCTGGTGGTCAACCAGTTCCAATGTCTCCAGATACTCAAGTGCTGGTTTCAATTCGGCCTTTTCAGTTTCGCCTGTCTGGCGGCGTTTACCCTGGCGCTCAAGGCCGCGCATTCCGCGGGCGTGGGCAATGGCTGGGTGATCGCCGGCTTCGTCCTGATCGAGATCGCCGCCGCGGCGTATTTTCTGGGCTTCCGTGCGCACCGCTCCGTTTCATCCGAAGAGATCGCTCTGTTCATCGAAGACCGCTACCCCGATCTGGAAAACCGCATCATCAGCGCGGTCTCCTTTCAGCAGGGCAAGGTCGAAGGCGCTTCCAGTTGGATCGTCGAACGCTTCTTTGAAGACGCCAGCCTCAAGATCAGGCCCATCTCCTTCGTCGATCTGTTCGATTCCGATCAGTTCGTGAAGTTCGTGCTGGTCAACGGCGGCCTCGCGCTGGCGTCGATTCTGTTGCTGCTGTGTTTTTACCCGTTATGGATTCCCGCCGCTCCGGTGCGGCCCGCGTCCGTTGCCATGACGCCGCTCTCCGGGCTGAACGTTGAGCCGGGCGACGCCCGCGTCCGTATCGGCGATCGCCAGGTGATCGTCTGCAAGACGGGCGATCTCGGCCAGCCGGCCGTGATCCAGTGGCGCCGCCCCGGCGAGGAATGGCAAAGCGAAACCATGCAGCCCAGCCAGGCGGAAGGCGTTTTTCATTACACCTTCTCCAACGTGCGCGAAACCCTGCAATATCAGGTCTCCGCCGGCCGCCTCCAGTCGGAGGTATTCACCATCACCGCATGGCTCCCGCCTGAACTCGAATCCGTCGATGTCACCTATCACTACCCCGATTATCTTCACATGGATGACAAAACCATGCCCAACAGCGGCCCCATTTCCAGTGTGGAAGGCGTGGAGGTCGTCATTGGCGCGCATGTCAACAAACAACTTGCCCAGGCTGAAATGGTGATGAACGATGACGCGCGAATCGCAATGGCTCCGTCGGGCGATCGCGTCTGGCGCGCCTCGCTTACGCTCGAAACCAACGGGCGCTATCACATCGAGTTGCGGGATGACGATGGAAACGTCAGCGAATTCAATCCTGAGTTCGACATTCAGGTTCAGCCCGATAATCCTCCTGAAATCACCGTCAAGTTTCCCGACCGCGATTATGAAGTCACGAATATCGAAGAAATCCCCTTCAACCTGAGCGTCCGCGACGATTTCGGTCTGAAGGATTACGGCTTGCGCTATGAGGTGGCGGGCCGCGAACCGGTGCGCTTGTCTTTGGCGGGCGATTCACCCCTCGGTCTCGAATCAAGCGCTGAACGCCTTCTCATGCTTGAAGACCTCGATCTGCAACCCGGCGATCTCGTCACCTGGACGGTGTACGTCGAAGACTACAAACCCGGCCGCGATGAATTCCAGACGATGGGCGACCCGTATTTTCTTGAAATCCGCCCCTACAAGATGGATTACCGCGAGGCGATGACCAACGCCGGGCAACAACAGCAACAGCAGGGCGCCGGTCAGAATCAAAACCAGAACGACGCCCAGCAGAAAGAAATCGTCATCGCCATCTGGAACCTGCGCTCTCAAGCCGCGCGCATTGAAGAAAGCGAATTTAATGAAAAACGCGGCGCCATCGCCGAAGCGCAAAACCAGTTGCTCGATAAGGTGCGCGAGGGTGAGAGCGAGGGCATGGGCGGAGGCGATTCTCTGCTGCTCAAACAGTTGATCGACGCCATGCGCGGGGCGAGCGAATCGGTCGGCTCCGCAGGATTCGACGATCCCAACCCGCCGCTTTCAGAGGCGTTGTCCAGCGCCCAGAAGGCGTATCAGTTAATGATCCGCATGAAGCCCGATCAGGCCGAAGTTCAGCAGCGGCTGGCGAGCGCGGGCGGCGGCGGTGGAGGAGGCGGCGGTCAGAGTCAGGGAGAGCGTCCCGAGATCGATGCGCTTGAGCTCAATCAGCGCCGCAATTTTTATGAAGAACAAAGTCAGACCGGTCAGCGGATGCAACAGGCGAACGAAACGCTCGACCGCATTAAAGAACTCGCCCAGCGCCAGAAGAATATCAATGAAGAAATTTCCAAACTGATTTCCGAAATGGCCAGCGGCCGCGATCTCGAAGAACTGAAGCGTCGCCTCGAACGTCTTCAGGAAGAAGAACAACGCAATCTCGAACGCCTCGATCAGGCCGAACGCTCGATCGCCAGCGGCGATATGCGCGATCCCTCCACCCGCGAGGCTCTCCAGCGTTTGCAGGAAACGCGCGAGTCGATGAATCAGGGCCTCGAAAACCTCCAGCGTGAACAGCTTCAGGAGGCGCGTTCGTCGGGCTCACAGGCGGTCGATTCGCTCGACCGGATGGAAGAAGGGCTTCGTCAGCTCTCGCGTCAGGCGGTGGCCCAGCGCATGACCGATCTGCAAAACCGTCTGAACGAGCTGCGCCAGCGTCAGGATGGAATCGTCGATCGTCTCGAAACCATCCAGGCCGGGCAAGATAAACCGGGCCTCGGTCTCGATGAAACCAGCGATGACGAAAAACGCGATCTGATCGAACAGAAAGACCAGCTGGCTGACGATTTCGTCGACATGATGAACGAAGCGGGCGAACTCGCCGAACGTTCCTCGCAGAGTCAGGAGCTGACCTCGCGCAAACTGGGCGACTGGCTGCGAGAGACCAGTCAGCAGGCCATCGTCGAAGACATGCGCCAGGAAGAACGCGTCCCGCTGGTGAGAATGGGCGTGTGGGATAAAGCCATCGAGCAGGAAAACCGCGTCGCTCAAAAGATGGACGCCGCCGCCGATCGTCTTGGCGAGGTCGCGCAAAGCATGGTGCAGAATGACCTCGAAGGTCTCCGCAATGCTCTTGCTGAATTGCGCCGCATCACCCAACCCGGCGAAAACGGTCCCATCGCCATGAATCCTCAACCCGGTGAAGAAGGTCAGCAAGGCCAAGGTCAGCAAGGCCAAGGTCAGCAAGGCCAAGGTCAGCAAGGCCAAGGTCAGCAAGGCCAAGGTCAGCAAGGCCAAGGTCAGCAAGGCCAAGGT
>WGLV01000038.1 GCA_016125385.1 bacterium | reverse complement strand
AGCGCGCTCGTTTCCTCACAGGATTCACAAGCATAAGAACAACGCAAAAACTCTCACTTCAACTGGATCAAAAAAACGGGGCTAGACATTTTCACCTCTTTCCCCGGGCAAAAAAAGGAGGCCTTGCGGCCTCAAGCATTACGTCTTGCGAGTGCGCTATCTCGTACCGGATCAATGATCGGTGCGGTTAATTTCGTTCTGGATTCGTTCACGCGCTTCATCGGTGAGGCTTTCATCGGAGTGAAGCGAATCGGCTGCTGTGGGCCACTGATCTTTCATATCGTGAAGAAAGTAGACATGTTTGCGGAAGTTGCGGCACATTCCGCAGATCGCCAGATGAAAGCGAAGCGAAAAGCGCTCTCCGGCGGTGAGGCCGCGGTCGAGCGAAGCAGAGATGAGGTGAGACGCTTTTTTGCAGGAGAACATGCCTTTACCTTTCGCCTCGCTGAAACCAGTTGTTTTCAAGACACTGCCTCAGCCTTAACCGAGCGCGATGGAGTAATACGCCAAGGTTAGTCGGGCTGATATTGAGAATATTACAAATATCTTCCGTAGGGCAATCTTCCAGCGTACGCAATGAGAAGGCCTCGCTCATTGACGGCGTCAGGCCCTCCATGCACTGGTTGAGCGTCACCCAGAACTCATCGTCTTCCAGCGCTTTTTCGGGTGAATTCCACGCTGAGGGAGGATTGACCCAGTGTCCCCATTTGAAGAAGGCGTTCTCGGAAAAGGCTTCATGCAGGCCATCGACCGGTTCAGAAACGGGACGCTCGCGGTATTGTTTGCGCATCGCGTCGAAGATCTTTTTCTTGAGAATACCCACCAGCCATGTCTGGGGAGAGGAGCGGCCCTGAAACGAATCGCGGGCGCGCAGTGCGGCGATGAAGGTCTCCTGAACGGCGTCCTCCGCCGCGTCGGAACGCCGCAGGTGGTGAATCGCATAGCGGTACAGCAAGTCGCCAAACTGGTCGACCCACTGATCGGGATCGGGCAGAGTATGTTGGGGCATGATTCTCCGGATTCGTTGGATTTCCATCTTGCCGCATTTATTGTATCGGATTCAGCGCTCCAGCAAAATTTCACTCGATGAAAACGGCGCCAATTGTTGAATTCAGTATGGAGTCGAGAACTGGTTCCGGTCATAAGGCTTCAGTCAATTCGGCAGATCGGTTCTGCACCTGATCCAATGACACAACTGACACAACTTCGATCGATATCCGGCATAATCCAGCAATCCGGGCGAATTGTTTAACCATCGGGATGGTTCTGTGGATCAAAGTCCCTCGCTCCGTCATATCAACAGGGCGGAATGCATCACGTTTTCTTCGACATTCCAAGTCTCTCTTTGATTATTAGTAACATGATAATAATCATTATATTGTATCTGTATGAAACTTGTATACACTATTCCATTCTTCTTCGTCAATTCCAATTATGAGATTCCAAATTGGGATGACGAACAGAGCTGATTGCTGGATAAAAATATAACTATAATAAAAGTCCCAACTTGCGTATCTCTGTTTTGATTGGCGCGGCGTTTGCGTATTTCATGAGACGTAACATATTACTTCATCGCGAGGTTAAATAACATCATGTCCGCCGTCTGCGCAGTTACCCGCCTGACCGCCCCTTCCCGATCCTCGAAACCATTCACCCGGTACACTCAGGGCTGTTGAGTCCAAGTGATTTAAACCCGTTCAATTGTCGTTCATCATCGTTTCTTTTCTGATTGAAAGCAGGTTAATCATCATGAACTGGTTTTCTGAACTCTTCTCAGGCAACTCGATCGCTCAGGCCGTTATGGTTCTCAGCATGGTCACCGCAGTGGGCGTCGCGCTGGGGCGCATCAGGATCAAGGGAATTTCGCTGGGCATCGCCGGCGTGTTATTCGCGGGCATCTTCTTTTCTCATTTCCATATGCGAATCAACCCGGAGATTCGTCATTTCGCGCAGGAATTCGGTTTGATCCTGTTCATCTATACCATCGGCGTTCAGGTCGGCCCCAACATTCTACCGTCGTTACGCAAAGATGGTTTACGGCTAAACCTGTTAGCGGGAACCATCGTTCTCATGGGAATGGCGATCGCGATCTCCATTGCGAAAATCACGGGGTTGGAGATTCCCGTCGCGGCTGGGCTGTTTTCGGGAGCGACCACCAACACGCCTTCACTCGGCGCGGCCACACAGGCGTTGCGCAGTTTGCCCGGAACCTCGGAAGAACTGGTGAAGCTGCCGGGCGTGGGATACGCGGTGGCGTATCCGTTCGGCATCATCGGAATTCTGATCACGATGATCGCGATCCGGCGTGCGTTCAACATTTCACCAGAACATGAGGCGGAAGCATTGCATTCGGGACGAGCCGCCGCAAGCAGCGAACCGACGCCGATCAGCGTTCGCGTTGAGAATCCATCCTTGTTTCACCGCCCGGTGAAGGCGATGGCTTCAGCGCTGAATACACCGGTCGTGGTATCGCGAATGATGCATGAAGGCATGGTGACGGTGGGCAACGGCAATTCTTTATTGGCGCCGAATGACGTGATCTACCTGGTGGCGCCCAAAAACGCCGTGGAAGCGATCCATCGCGTGGTGGGCGCGCCCAGCAATGTGGATTTCAAGGATATCGACCGTTCGATCACCACGCGGCGCGCTCTGGTCTCTGACGCGAATCTGGTGAACCGCAGGCTGAGCTCGCTTAATCTCGAAGAGCGCTTCGGCGTGGCGGTAACGCGCATCCGCCGTTTCGATCTGGAATTCGTACCGTCGGCGGAAACGCGCTTGAAATACGGCGACTCGCTGATGCTGGTCGGAAAGAGTGAAACACTGGCGGACGCGGCGCGGTCGCTGGGCGATTCGGAAGCGGAACTGAATCATCCGAACATGATCCCGATTTTTCTGGGGATTGCGCTGGGCGTGTTGTTGGGCTCGATTCCGATCCCGGTTCCGGGTATGCCGGCGCCATTTACCCTCGGCTTGGCGGGTGGACCGCTATTGGCCGCGATGGCGTTGAGCATTATCGGCCGCGTCGGACCGCTGGTGTGGTATATGCCGAAAAGCGCCAACCTGATGCTGCGTGAAGTGGGCATCGTGCTGTTTCTGGCGTGTGTGGGACTGAGCGCGGGCGAAAAATTCATCCCGACGCTGATGGATGGCGACGGCCTGTACTGGATGGGCTATGGCGCGCTGATTACCATCGTCCCGCTAATGCTGGTGGGTTTTATCGCCAAAGCGCTCTTCAATGTGAATTATCTCAGCGTATGCGGTATGCTGGCCGGCAGCATGACCGATCCGCCGGCGCTGGCTTTCGCCAACGCGCTGGCGCCGGGAGACGCCGCGGCGACCTCTTACGCGACGGTGTATCCGCTGACCATGCTGTTGCGCATTCTCTGCGCGCAGTTTATCGTCCTCGCTTTCATGTGAGAAACGTAGTTGGATTGGTTCAAAACTATGTTCGGATTTTTCTGTGGGAATTCTATTGCAGTAAACCATGAATTCATTTTCGCCCACCCACCCTGGCCCTTTTGGGGAGTGGGGTTCCTCGGCCTTCGGCCTCGTCAACCCGAGTAATAAAAAATGAAATTGAATTCATAAATTCATCTGAATTGAATTCTCTTTATATCAATTCAAAAGCTGTTGCAGTTCACGAACGCCCGGACGCTTTGTCCGGGCGTTTTTTGCTGTGCCCCGCTGAATCCAATCCCGTTCGCCGCATAGACCTTCGTGAATAAATCAGCGAGGATGATGTATGAATATGATTTGATATCAGGCAGGGAGTATTCAATATGTTTGTGGTCATTCTTTTATGCCTCACCGTCGCGGGTATCGTCGTTTCAACCGCGCGCTGGCGCGTCCATCCTTTCCTGGCGTTGCTGGCGGCGGCGTTCGGATTCGGGCTGATATCCGGTATGGATCCGCTGAAAGTCGTCGACGCTGTGAATCAGGGTTTCGGTTCGGTAGCGGGCGGCATCGGCGTTGTGATCGTGGCGGGTACGATCATTGGAGTGATTCTCGAACGCTCGGGAGGAGCGCTCGCGTTGGCGGACGCGGTTTTGCGGCGAGTTGGAACGGAACGCGCGCCGCTGGCGATGTCTCTGATCGGCTATGTGGTTTCGATTCCGGTATTTTGCGATTCGGGCTTTGTTATTCTTTCTCCGCTGATGAAGGCGGTTGCGAAGCGCGCGACGGTGACGCTGCCTTCCGCGGCGATGGCGTTGAGTCTGGGGCTGTATGCATCGCATACCATGGTTCCGCCCACTCCAGGCCCTATCGCCGCGGCGGAGATTCTTCACGCCGATCTCGGGCTGGTGTTGCTGTTCGGATTCCCGATCAGCGCGGCCGCGATGTTGACGGGATGGTTATTCGCCCGGACGCTGGGACGGAAGCGGGATGGCGTTGAAGTGGAAGACCTGAGCGATGAAAAATGGAACGCCGCACTTCATGACGCACCGCCCGCGATCGCGGCGTTCGCGCCGATCGCGATTCCCCTGGTGTTGATCCTGATGGGATCGTTGGCCGCTTCTCCCTGGTCGCCGTTCGGCGGGGAGGGAGTGACGAAGGCGATCCGTTTTCTGGGGTCGCCAGTCGTCGCCATACTGCTTGGCGTGGCGGTTGCATATTCCCTCGCCGGCCGGGTATGGTCACGCGTCGGCGACTCTGAATCTGGAGTCATGAGTACGGCGCTGAACGCGGCGGCGGTGATTATATTAATCACATGCGCGGGTGGCGCGTTCGGCAAGGTGCTGCAAGCGTCTGGAATGGCGGACGCTATCGGCGGTCCATTGTCACACTGGCGGCTGGGCGTACTGTTGCCATTTATACTGGCGGCGGCGCTCAAAACCGCGCAAGGTTCATCCACGGTGGCGATTATTACGACGGCCACGTTGATAAGTCCGTTGATGGAGGCGCTTGAATTGGCGTCTCCCGCGCAGACCGCGTTAACCGTCGTCATGATCGGCGCGGGATCGATGGTCTGTTCTCACGCCAACGACAGTTACTTCTGGGTAGTGACTCAATTCTCCAACATGAGCGTCGCGGAAGGATACCGCTGGCAGTCGCTGGGCAGCGCGATTCAGGGATGCGCGGCGGGGATGCTTGGCTGGCTGATTTCGCTGGCGGTGGTATAACCGGCGATAATCGGCCGGGTTGATCAGAACCACCAGTACGCGGCGGCGCCGAAGATATCGTCGCTGTTTGACGTCCGGGACTTGTATACAGGTTTCAAATCGAATTGCAGCGGTTCACTCGATTCAACATGCTGATATTGCAGCCGGATTTCAAAGCCGTCGGTGAGATAAAAGGTTGGAATCAGCGAGAGTTCATACCGATCGGCGGGTTTGCCCCACAGAAAACCGTCCACATCATCAACCCAGCTGCCTTGAGCGGTCAAGCCGAAAAATTTGTTAAAATCGTAATGAGCGAGGCCGAGGACTCCGTAGTAGTCGATTTCACCCAATGTCTTGTATCCGGTGAAATGTTCGGTTTGTACGTTTCCATACATGAACTCAATCCCCGTCCAGAGACCGGGGATCGGGGTGTAGCGCAACTCAGCGTCGAACAATAAAGCGTCATCGGTATTGTTATTGGCGAAAGGCGGACCATAGGCGACCGTTGACGCGACGCGCAACGGTTCAGTGATCTGGTAAGAGGTATAGAGCGCGCCGATGAATGAATTGTTGTTGTTTTCGTCGAGATCCCATCCGTTGAATACGTAAGGACTGATAGTGAGATCGCTGGTCGGTTTGTAGGTAACCATGACGCCGGTCAGATCGCGCGGCCAGAGCGGGAACAGCAAACTGGGGATGATGGAATAGCGGCTGTTGCCATCGCGGGGTTCGAGTCCGGTGGGGACATTGAACTTGCCCAGCGTAACTTCGACCGAATCCGTCGCGCGCATGCGGACGAACAATTGTTCGAGCACGAAGTCGTCGTCGTCGTCTCCGCCCAGCGCCGCGCCGCCGTAGCCCCCGCCCGCGCCGTAGGAATAGCGGGAATGGCGAAACGGAGCCAGAACCGGGTCGAGGCCTTCGTTAAAAAAATCGAGATCGGTTCCAAATACGGCCCAGTCGGTAAGGTCTTTGGTGATATCGAGTTCGATTGAATTGGACCGGAAGGTGTTGATGTCGCGCTTGTCGTCGAAAACGTAACTCACCCACGCGTAGCCTGAGAACTGGAGGCCGCCGCCATACGCGCTCAGGTAATCCGTGGGTTTAGGGAGAGAAAAACCGTCGCCCACGGGCGAAACGGCGTCTTTGTCGCTGGTCCATTCATGCCATTCGAGATCGCCGCCTGCTTCGGGTGGAGGCGGGGGAATCTCCGCATCGTCCGAGGTTGGAGCGGCGCCTTCGGCTGCGCTTCCATAGACGGCTTGCTCGAGCGCTTCGAGACGCTTCATCATCGCATCCATGTTCTGAGCGCCGCCTGCTGACGACGGCATGCCAAGACGTTGCTCCAGCGCCCGCAACCGGCGTTCAAAATCAGCGGCGCGCTCGTCCTGAGCGAAAACGGACGGCTGAATCAACAGCAGAACAAGAAGTAGCAGGGCGCGTGTTTTCATCCACTCTCTACAAAATGAGGTTTCAGTATTCGAACAATTCAGTACAGCAATCTTATGAAAATCATTGGTGGATTTCCAGTGTAAAAAGCGGTGATTGAATGCGCGTCCATTCGAGCGATCAATTGGTATTTGCATGCGATCCACGATACAATAACTATCTGTCGACTATCACGAACGGGTTAAAAAGGCTGGGGACATGCGTTTGGTTGCAAAAGTGACAATGGCATGGTGCGTATTTTTCGCGCTGAGCGCGGCGGCGCAGGAGACGTTCGGTGGATATCAGGTCCAAGGGACGGTTTCTTTCCTGGAGAAGACCCTGCTTGGCTTTGAAAAAGCCTCAGACGTGAAGGACGTTTACGTTTATCTCCTGCCTGCGGATGACGCGGCGCGCAAGGCGTTGGCGGCATTGAAGCCCGGCCCGGTATGGATGAATCAGAAAGACAAGGAATTCGTTCCCCACGTAACGGCGGTCCACAAGGGTGGAAAAGTGCTCTTCGGTAACGCAGACCCGTGGTTTCATAACATTTTCAGCCACGAACCCAAATTCAACCTGGGGCGTTATCCGCGCGGGTATTATAAAGAACAGACATTCGACAAAACCGGCTTATTCCACATCTTCTGTGACATTCATCCCAATATGCACGGTCTGATTCTGGTCGTCGATACTCCGTTATACACCGCCGTTGCGGCTGATGGCTCGTTCGCATTTGAAAGCGTTCCCGCCGGAGCCTATCGGTTAGAGGCTTGGCATGAGCGCTGCGATCCCGCGTCGCTTGCAATCACCGTGAATGGGGACGTGAAAAACATTTCACTGGAATTGAAAGCCAGAGAGATGGAAAAAGTCACGCGGACGCCGGATAAACCCTATGACGGCGCCCGCTCGACATTGAAATAAAGAATTCGCCTCGATTATTCCGCCGTCAGGCGAACAGAGGCGTCACGCAGTCCTTCCGACTTCGCCGTAATGCGAATCGCTCCTGTTTCGGACGGCTTGGTCCGTACGATCAACATCGCCTTCCCATAAAACAACTTGCGGTAATTCGCCTGAAACGGTTCCAGTGAAAGCGGATTTCCGTTGCCCACGCCCGCGATTTCGCCGGGGCCGTCGAGCGTAAACTCGACCTTGTTATCCGCCAGCGGACAGAGCGTACCCTTGTCGTCGAGCGCTTCGACGAGAATGTAAGACAGATCGTAACCATCGGCGTTGAGTCTCGCCCGGTCGGGCGTGAGGTGCAGGGATGCGGGTTCGCCCGCCGTGCGCATGACCGCCTCGCCGATCTGGACGCCGTTGCTGTAAGCGACCGCCTTCAATTCGCCGGGTTGATAGACGACGTCATTCCAGCGAAGGCGGTATTTGTTCATGGGAAGATAATAGGAAGATTCCGCTTCTCGATCCCGCGCGGTGAATTCAACGATGCTCGCCCAGGCGTTACGCCGCAGCCGAGTAAATTGTACCCGGAGATAGCGCGCCCGCGCGTCTACGTTATACGCAACACGCGACGCTTTCCGCTCATTGCCGTTCTTGACGACGAGCGTCTCCCATGACTGACCGTCTGTGGAGGCGTCGACGTGGTACTGGTAATTTTGTGCATCCTGCTGAAATTCAATTTCGATAAAACGGACCGGTTTTACGGCGCCGAGATCGACCTGCCACCATTGATCGGGGTTGGCGTTCGACGCGCACCAGCGCGTGTCTGGATCGCCATCCACGGCGAGTGAAGCGCTATTGCCCTTGTCCAGTTCCTCGGTGCTGGCGCTGGCGGGCTGATTTTGCGTCATCGTTTCAGGCGCCGTGAGGGTCTTCGCTTTTGTTTTCATCCCCAGAGATTTCCCGTTCAAAAACAGTTCCGCCGAGTCACCGTTGGTATAGACGTAAACGGGTACGGGTTGGCCGATGCGATCGTTCCAGTTCCAATGCGGGAGAATGTGAACGGTAAGGGCGTCAGGCCGCCAGTATGAGCGGTAGAGATAGAACCGGTCTTTGGGGATGCCGCAGAGATCGACGATGCCAAAGTACGAACTGCGCGCCTCTTGAGGGAAGGGCGTCGGCTCGCCCAGATAGTCGAATCCGGTCCAGACGAATTCGCCAGCGACGAAGTCGTCGTCTTCCATCAGTTTGAATTCGCGGTCGGGAATGTCGGACCACGGCGCCGCGTTGCGGTCATACGAATCGACTTGATGTTGAGCGGAGTAGTCTGTTTTTTCAGTAGCCAACGGCAGTTCGTAAAAGCCGCGCGTGCTTAACGCCGAAGCCGATTCGCTGTACAGAATGGGCTTGTTCGGATAATGATCGCGGTAATTGGCATAGCGCCGGGCGTAGTTCCATCCGGTGAGGTCGAGCGCGTCGAGGATGGGTTCGTCGGCGGTGCTGGGAATAAAGCAGCCCATGCCGACTGGACGGGTGGGATCGTACTTGCGGACGAAATCACTCATATAACGGACTCGTTCGGGCGACTTGCCTTCTTTATCATAAGGTTGGTTGCCAATTTCGTTGCCGATTGACCAGAGTACGACGCTGGGGTGGTTGCGGTCGCGCATGACGAAGTTGCGAATCTGTTTTTCGCCATGCTCTTCCAGCGGGACGCCATTGAGGCGATCGGCGGTGGAGTTCCATTTATCGAAACTCTCGTTCCATACCACGATGCCCAGTTCATCGCAAATCTCGAGCACTTCGGGCGCGGGTGGATTGTGGCTGGTACGCAGCGCGTTGCACCCCATGTCGCGCATAATCTCTAACTGGCGGCGCATGGCGCGAGGATAAAACGCGGCGCCGAGCGGCCCTTGGTCGTGATGGAGATTTACCCCGTACAACTGGACGCGTCGGCCGTTCAGGTGAAAACCGTCGTCCGCGGTAAATTCGTATGACCGGATTCCAAATGAGACCATTTTGGAATCGATCGTCTTTCCATCGCGTTTGAGAGTGACGAGGGCCCGATATAGATTGGGGGCGTCGATGTCCCAGCGCAGAGGGCGTTCGACGGTAAGGAACTGAAGGCTGTCGTGAGCCCCGTGCGAGGGGATGGACTCAACAACGGCGCCGTCCACCACGCCGCGTCCACCTGGATCGATCAGTTGAGCGTTTACTTCGATCGGCGCGTCATCGCTTTCATGGTTTTCGATGGAAACGCGAATACGGACCACAGCGCTTTCATCGCTGACTTCCGGCGTGGATATGAAGACGCCCCAGTGCGCGATATGCACGGGGTCGCACACGCTCATCACCACCTTGCGGTAGATTCCCGCGCCTGGATACCAGCGCGTGCCGTGCTGGCGCGTGTCGGCCATCACCGCGATGACATTTTCCTCTCCGAACTTTACGTATGGGGTCGCGTCGACGCGGAATGACATGTATCCGTAATCCCATTCGCCCGCCAGGCTTCCGTTGATATACACTTTGGGAAAAGCCATCACGCCATCGAAATCAAAATACACGCGGCGTCCCGCGTCGCCGGCGCTGAGTTGGAAAATCTTGCGGTACCAGCCGACTCCGCGCCAGGGCAGCTTGCCTGCGTAGCCGTTTTCATCTGGATTGAACGGTCCGGCGATGGCCCAATCGTGAGGCAGATTAACCGGATCCCATTGAGAATCATCAAACGTGAGTCCAGTGACGCCGCCGGGTTGTTCTCCCTGGGTGAAACGCCAGTCAAGATTGAAATCGCTGACCGCCCGATCGGCGAACGCGGCTGAAGACAACAGCAGGAACGACGCGGCCAGAATGCTTGAAATCGCGCGGAAATAGAAACGCATGATCGCCTCCCACGATGAGATATTGATAGAAATCGGATTGAAACGGCGTGGATCAGTCATCCACGAACACGCCGCGTTTCAGAAACTGGAGAAAACGCCAACGCGTGAATTGATCGAGATACGAATATACCACAGGAACGACCAGCAGGGTGAGGAAGGTGGAAGAAATCATACCGCCGGAGATCGCCACGCCCATCGGCTGGCGGCTCTCGCTACCTTCGCCGAGACCGATCACGACGGGAATTACGCCCGCGATGGTGGAGACCGCCGTCATCAGGATGGGGCGCAGACGGGTCGCGCCCGATTCGATCAGCGCTTCATTGATCGACAGGCCTTTATCGCGAAGCTGGTTGGCGTATTCAACCAGCAGAATGCCGTTTTTGGTGGCGAGACCGACCAGCAGAATCATTCCTATCATTGAAAACAGGTTGAGCGTGTTGCCCAGCGCGAGTAACAAGCCGAATGCGCCGACAAACGACAGGGGCAGACCCATCATGATCGAGAACGGATACACGAAACTTTCGAACTGCGCCGCGAGAATCATGTAGGTCAGGATAATCGATAACACAAAAGCCAGAACGACGTAATCACCCGTTTCGGTATATGACTCGGCGCGGCCGCCGAACTTGATGTTGTACCCTTCCGGTAATACTTCGTTGGCCATCGCACGTACTTCTTCCAATGCGTCGCCGAGTACCTTGCCTTCCAGATTGGCGTATATGGTCGCCGAACGCTGGCGGTCGAGACGGGTAATGACGCTGGGGCCGACGCCTTCTTCCAGGCGCACGATGCCCGCGGCGTCAACCAGTTCGCCTTTTGAGTTTTTCAAATAGATTCGCTCAATATCTTCCGGAATCAGGCGTTCCTGTTCGTCGAGCCGAACGCGGATGTCATAACTCTTGCCGCCTTCTTTATACTCGCCCACGATGGCGCCGCCCATCAGCGCGCCGACCGCGCGAGCCACTTCGCTGACTTCAACGCCCGCGTCGGCCGCCTTGTCACGATCGATCAGCACGCGGACCTCCGGCTTGCCGATTTCCAGATCACGAGTCACGCCGATATAGCCGGGCGTTTCCGAAATACGGTCCATCAGTATTTCTGAATACTTGTCGATCTCCTCAATGCTTGGGCCTTGAATCGCGAGTTGAATGTCTTCATTGCGCGAGCGGCCGCCCAGCGGAGAGAGATCGGTGACCGAGGCGCGCACGTCGGGCAGCGATTTGAGTTTCTGGCGTACGAGAGACTGGATGTCAAACTGGCTTCGCTCGCGCTGGCTTTTGGGAACCAGCGTGACGTAAGCAAACCCTTTGTTTGATCCGCCCGCGCCCACGAAAGAGTAAAAGATCTGTACTTCGGGGATCGAGTTCAAAATCGAACGAATCCGATCCATGACGGTTTCGGTCTTCTCTGGTGAGTACGAAAGCGGCGCCACGACGCGGATGAGAAAGCGGCTCTGATCTTCCGCGGTGATAAATTCCTTGCCGATGCGTTCGTACATCATCCAGCCGCCTCCCATCGCGGCGGCGGCGAGAAGAATGACAATGAACCGATAGCGCAGGCAGAATCGAAGCAGTATTCGATAAACCCGAACGGAGAACGCCATAAACCATTCAAACGGCATGAAGATGACGGAGGTATGCCCCTGCAGTCGCAGCATCCGCGAGCACAACATCGGCGCCAGCGTCAACGCGACCAGCATCGAGATCGCCACGGAAAACGCCACAGTGATGGCGAACTGGTAAAAGAAGCGGCCGGTCATGCTGCCCATAAAGGCCACCGGCAGAAAAACGCCGGCCAATACCATCGTGGCGGCCACCACCGCGAAGGCGATTTCGGATGAGCCGTCGAGCGCCGCCTGCATGGCGGTTTTTTTTAGTTCGCGGCGATGGCGAAAGATATTTTCAACCATGACGATCGAGTCGTCGATGACGATGCCCACCGCGACCACCAGCCCCAGCATGGTCATGTTATTCATGGTAAAGCCAAGGGCGTACATGCAGGCGAAGGTGGCGAGAATGGAGACGGGGATGGAGATGGCGCTGATCAGCGTGGTGCGGAAATTCTGCAGAAAGAAAAAGATGACCAGCGCGGCGCAGATTCCGCCGATGATGAGGTGATCTTCCACTTCGCGGATGGATTGTTCAATGAAGTGAGTACGGTCGACGGAAATCTGAATGGATACGCCTTCGGGCAGCGAACGGCGGATGTCGGGCAGGAGGGCTTTGACCTTGTTGGCGATGGCGACTTCGTTGGCGCCGGTTCGTGGATTCACGCCCAGTGAGACGGTTTTGCTGGTCACGCCATCGGTCGAAATTTTCGAGGCGCCGCGGTCTTCTTCGCGCGCTCCTATCGAGTAGCCAATATCGCGGATGCGGATGGGAGCGCCTTTCCAGTTCGCGACGATGAGCGAGTTAAAGGCTTCGGGCGTGGGGAATTCAGCCAGCGTGCGGATGCTGAATTCCTGCGCGCTGGTTTCAACCTTGCCGCCGGGGACCTGCACGTGCTGAGCGCGGACCGCGTCGATGACCTGATTGACGCCGATACCATACGCCGCGAGTTTTTCACGATACAGGCGGATGTGAACTTCCATGCGGCGGTCTCCGCGTAAGGGAACCTCGCCCACGCCTGCGATTTTCTGAATCATGGGGCGGACGTGATCCTGCGCGATGCGGGTCAGGTCTTCCACGGCGTACTGCCCGGTGATAGCGAGCATCAGAATGGATTGAGCGTTCGCGTCCTGTTTCTCGATGGTTGGCAGTTCCGCCTCACGCGGAAGCTCGTCGAGTTCGGACGAAACCTTGTCTCGAACCTCCTGAGCGGCTACGTCGATGTCTTTATCGAGTTCGAATTCGATGGTGATGGTTGAACGGCCTTCGGAACTCTGGGAGGTGATGTGTTTGATTCCGCTGACGCCGCTGACCGCGTCTTCCAACGCGTCGGTGACGTCGTTGTCGACTTCTTCGGGCCGCGCGTGTTCCCAGTCGGTTCTGACGCTGACGATGGGGTAATCGACATTGGGGAAAAGGGAGACGCCGAGGCGGCCGAGACCGATTACGCCGAATACGACGAAGACCGCCACCAGCATGGTGGCGGCGACGGGCCGGTGAATCGAAAACGTGGGTAGAAACATGCCCCCTTACTCCTGAATCGCGGGTTCGGTGGATTCAACGGCGGCGGGCGCGTCGAGTATCTGAATCTCGGCGCCCTCTTTCACCGCGTATTTTCCTTCCACGATGATGGGAACTCCTTCATGAAGCACGGGGGGATCAGTGATGACTTCAGACCAGTCGGGAGTACGTTTCCCAATCTGGACGACGAGTTTGTGCGGCGCGCCGTTTTCCACGTAATAGAGAAAGTATTCATCCTCGGTGCGGATGATGCTCTCGGTGGGAACCACGACGGCGCGTTCATGCACCTCGGTGATGAGTGAGACGCGGGCGAACATACCGGGTTTCAGTAAACGATCGCCGTTGTCGATGCGCGCCTTGATTTCGGCGGTGCGCGTCTGGTCGTCGACCCGGGGGGAGATGAAATAGACGGTCCCGTGAAACGTGCGGTCGGGATAAGCGTCGACATTGAGCGATACGTCCTGACCGATGGAGATTCGGGGCAGTTCGCGTTCAAGCGCCTGGAACTGGATTTCAAGAGGATCAAGGGCGACCAGCGTCACCACCGGATCACCAACTTCGACGAAGTCGCCGATGGAGATGGAACGGGCGCCGGCGGTGGCGTCGAAGGGCGCGCGGATAAGCGTATCGGCGAGGCGTTCCTGATTGAGCGACCGGGCCGCTTTCGCCTGAGCGATCATGGCTTCGAGTTCATTGATGTCGGCGACGATGTCGTCGAACTGCTGGGGAGAGACGAGTTTCGATTTGACAAGGGGTTCGTTGCGTTCCCGTTCTTTTTTGCGATTGGCGAGACGAACTTCGAGTTGCTGAAGCGAGGCGTCGTTATTCCTGATTTGCGCCTGGATTTTATCGTCTTCGAGTTTAACGAGCACATCGTCTTTGGAAACGGGCTGGCCTTCTTTGAAATTGATCTCCGTGATGGCGCCGGCGGTTTCCGCCTTGATAACGACTTCCTGAAAAGCTTTAAGAGCGCCTACCTGGTCATAGGTATACTCGACGCGCTGCTCACGCGCGGGCTGAACCAGAACGGGGATGACGGCGGGCGCCTTGGCGGCCTCGGTGGCGGCTTTCTGACCGCATCCCTGGGCGATCATCGCGGCGGCGATCATACCTATCAAGGCAATCGATGACTTCGTCACGCTTGTTTACTCCGATGAGATCAGGCCTGAAAACAATCCGCGTTCAACGCCAGTGTATATATTCAGTCGTTTCATAGTCGCGCCCATCGCGTTGAAAAGTTCCGCCTCGCCCAATAAAAAATCCGCCCGGGCCGAGATCAACCGCAGGCGGGCGTCGACCAGGTCGTCTTGAAGATCGAGTACATGGAAAGCGTCGGTGGCGCCTTCCTGCAGTTTCTGCATTTCCTGATCGAGCGTGGTTTGGGCGAGATGAACGAAACGTTCAGCGGCGAGAATTCGTTCCCAACTGCGGCTCTGATTGACCTGGCCGTTTTTGATTTCCGTTTCGATGGATCCCTGCATACGCTGTAATTCAAGCAATGCCTGCTTTTTCTGCTCCTCCGACATGCGAAGCCGGGCGCGGGCGGCGCGATTGCCGAGTGGAAATTCGACGCGGAGACCGACGTACCACGTATACCCCTCGCCTTCAACCATATTGCCGTATGAATCGAAATACCCGCCCGCGTGTGGATTGCGCAGCTGGTCGCCGTTTTCATCAAAGATGCTGGCGCCTCGCAGAACTCCGGAAAGACCGTTGAGCGTCAGAGTCGATTCAAGATCAAGGCTGGGGTACAGCTGATTGCGTGAATATTCGAGGCGGATGTCCCAGTTCTGAAAATTGAGTTGCTGTTCTTGCCAATCAGGGCGTTGTTCGAGCGCGGCGCTCATGCACTCATCGAACTCCATTGGTTGATAGGGCGTGACCTGTAGCGGCTCTGAGGCGAGCATGGGCGCCGCCTGGCGGTTCTGGTTGCGGAACTCAAGCAGGTCGTTCAATCGATTGGAGGCGATTTCAACGTTTTGACGAGCGAGGACGATCTGTTCGTCACGGGCGGCGGCCGCCGATTCGGCTTGCTGAACTTCGCTGATGGGTACAAGGCCGGCGTCGAATTTTTGGCGGTTTCCGTCAATGAGTATCTGAGCAAGTTTCTTGGATTCGATTCGCTGGTGATAGACCTCAATCGCTTCCGAAAGCTGATAGTAAGATCGCTCGACCTGGTAGGCGATCTGGCGGATGCGGTCCTGATAGGCGAAGATGGCGGCCTGCACGTCGTTGCGGGCGATTCGGAGTTGGGTTGTGTTTATATTGGCTCCAAATCCTTTCAGGATTGGCTGGGTCAGGTTCAGAGTGAGATAACTCTGGTATTGCGGGCTGAGACCCTGTACACGAGAGTTGTTTTGAGACCGGAGGGTATCGAACGAGAGATCGGCTTCGAGCCCGGTCTCGAACGTTTGCCGGACCCCGGCTCGCGCTCCCTGTCTTTCGGATTGGTTAAAACCGCCCGCCGTCAGTGAAGAGGACGACGGCGTATTGTCTTCATTTGCATAGAGCGAGCCAAATAGAGCCGGATCGAAGTCGGCGTCGAGAATCTCGACGTCCTGCCGCTGGATGACGGGCTCAAGGGCTTCCGCTCGAATATTCAGATTCTGCTCAATGCAGATTACCAGCGCGTCGCGAAGGGTGATGACTCGCGCTTGATCAAGCCAGTCGTCAGGCTGAGCCCAGCCATGCAGGGCGGCCGAGGATAAAATCGCAATCAAAGTCAGGCGGCTCAAATACATATTTGTTACATCCCGATGACATATTTCAACAAAAAATGAATCTACCCACCCCGCCAGGCGGGATGGGTAGAATCATGCGGTATAAAGAGGGCTGGAATCAAGCGGCGTGAATCAGAAAAGACGCCTTATGTTTGTCAGGCGAACTCATCAGTACACCATCCAGTTCGACACGGGAGTATTTGAATTGCGTTCACCCGGCGTTGGGGCGTCGGCCCGCCAGTTAAGCGGATCGTTCGCCGAGATGCGCGTCGATACGCGTTGCAGGGCCATGCCTGTGCCGTCCGCTTCCGCCGGCCAGGGCGCGCGGTCGAAGTAAATCGCCTCATCGACGATCGACCAGGCAAGCGAGCCGTCCGCAGGATCGACGCCAAGCAGTTTTTCGACCGCGACCCGTTCTCCACGATTGGAGAGAGAACCGGTGAAGGGTCCTTCGAGCGTTACGGTCTGGTCATTCAACTGGTACGCGTCGAGAAAGGCATGACGCCGCGCGGAATCGCTGGGATCAAAGCCCACCACCAGCAGCCGTCCGCCCGCAGGCAACGTAACGCCGGGCGGGAAGATGAACTCGACGCCTCCATCAATGCGCCACGGGCCGAGCGGCGTCGAAAGCGCGAGGGGGAAACTAGTTGAATTGACCAGTTCAATGTATTCAAGCGACGTGGAATCGGCGGCGTCCCCGTTATCCAGGGGGTGATACATCAGCTCGTCAATCGAGATTGAAACCAGCGCGTCCGCGTTGGGACGGTTTTTCGTGGGAGGCGCGGCGCCCCAGAATTCACCCGGGCCCGCGGCGCGGCTCCACGTTTCGTCAAGATCCTGCGCTTTGAAACTGACGGCGTCAGCGACGCGATCATGACCGCCGCCAGGCAGATAAGATAGCAGGGCGTCCTCACCGTTCTGGCCGAACGCAAATCCTTCTCCATTTACGTTGAAGCCTGTGCTGGCGTCGAAGACGATCGATTCGCCCGGTTTCAGATCCAGAGCGGGCAGCGGCCATCTATCAGGCTGCCCCTTGTCGTCGCTGAGATACCAACCGCCGAGGTGAATGGCGTCAGGCGACGGATTCAGTATCTCAACCCAGTCATCGTCATCCGAGGTGTTCGCCGCGATCTCATTCAGGATCAGGCTTTGTAAGGGATTGGGATCGGCATGGCCGGGAGAGCCGCCAATATAAGCGCTCGTTCGCCAGTTGCGCCCGTAATCGAGAGAGCCGTCCGGTTCGTCTATGATGGAGGAGCCGAGCGGGACCAGGGTATGACCCGAGCCATCGGCGGCGAGAGGCCATCCGCGACCATCCCCGTATTCAAAAGAGACGACGGTCCGGCCCAGCGTGGCGGTTTGCAGGGTGAGTTGCTCGCCCCCGTTGTCAAACTTGCCCGTGATGGGGCCATAGATTGGTATGGCGTTATCTAACTGGTAATACAGTCTGAACGCGGCGCGGTCGATGTCCGATGCGGCGTGAGTGAGTAAAACGTATTGATCCGGCTCAATGGTTGAGCCGGGTGGGAAGACGAATGATACGCCATCGGTCATGGCAAAGCCGCTGAGATCGATCGTTTCGGTCTGGCTGGTGTTGTGCAGTTCAAGATATTCGTAATCCGTCCCGCCGGGCGGGTTGTACATGAGTTCGGTCACGCGCAGGTTTTGCAGGGCGGCGAGTTCGGTGTCCGCCGCTTGTGCGGTGAATTGAACCGGCAGCGACCAATGGCTCCACACGCCATTGTCGTCCTTCATTTTGACGCGGACTCGATAGGTATGGCCCGCCGCGACCTTGTCAGCTGGGATGGCGATCTGTTTCTGGAACGAAGTCAGTTCTTCCGATTCCCAAACCGGATCGATTTCGTACTTCAGTGGATCCTTGCGTTTGAGAATTTCTTCGAACGGGTCGGCGCCGGGCTCGGGTTCTTCCTCTTTATCCGGCGCCACCAGGGCGAGGTCCATGAAGCAATCCGAACTCTGGCTGAGATATTGATTGACGACCTGAATGGCGATGATGTTGGTTCCTTCGACGAGATAGCCGCTGGGATCGGGAAGGGGAACCTCAACATAATTCGTGTTTTCGCGATGCTCGGCGACCGCGTCATAGGGCAAGTCATCTGAATCGACGTTGGATTGGGCGACGAGGACGCCGTTGATCCACATGTTGAACCCATCGTCGTACAGCATGTATGCGGTTACCGGACCTATTTTATTGAGGTCATCGACGGTAAACGTCTTCCTCATATAAAAAGTCGTGTATCCGCCGCGCATGTCATCCAGATTGGTGCGGATCACGGTTTCGCCATAACCGATGGGGGCGGGGCCCGCCTGCCAGCTGGAGTCGTTAAAATCGCGTTCGCGCCATGCGGTGCGCGGTTCGGACGGCTCCTGAGTCCCTTTGAAGTACTTCCAGCGATCGTTATCGGAAATCAACAGATTGAAACCCGGCGGACCCGAGTCGGCGGGATCCCACGGTTTAGAAAAAGGCTCGACTTCGGCGATGCGCCATTTCATCGCCGCGAACGAGCTGTTTGACGCGGTGGGGCTGAATTCACTGGTCTCAAAAACCAGATTGTTCACGCTGAAATCATCGCTTTTCGACAGAATGACGGGCGTTTCAGGAACGTTGATATCGTTATCCAGGATACGCCGGTCGATCCAGTCGCCGCGCGAGAGAACGTAATCTTTCATGATCTGCAGCATTCCGGGGAAGTCGCGGGTCGGGGCGATCTGATAGAAGCGTCCCTGACCGGATTTGGATGGATTGTTATACCCCCGGCTGGCGGCCTGATTTCCCATAACCCAGTGGTAGTCCCACATGGCGCGGTCGGCGTCGACGAACGACTCGCCATGAGGGTTATAGATGAAACGGGCGTATTCGTAAATCAACTGGTTGGTCTGGTCTGGATTGTAAAGCAGGTCGCGAATCTCGCGCATGCGGTTCTGGTAATCGCGATCGATGGAATTGTTATTGAGGATGCCCGCCTGCTTGAATGGGTCGTCTCCCTGGCCGTACATATTGTCGGCCCAGGTCAGATCAAGGTCCCAGGGAATCTGGAACCATTTGTTGGTTTCAGGGTTCAGATAATAGTAGTAATTCTTGCCATTGGCGATGTCGTATTGATGAATGCTTTCAACGATGGATCGATAGTTATAGTAGCGATCGAGGTTTGTCTGGTCTCTCCAGAATTGTGTGGATGGACGCTGCGAATATCCTGACAAGAAAGAGCGCAGGTCGGATGAATCGGTGACGCCATAAGGAGACTGATTACGAATCTCTCCCCAACCGTTCTCCATCTTGTAGAGGTTGCCGTCCGGCAGGCCGTGTTCATCGAGAAAGCGGCCGTCGACTTGTTCAACCGCGAGGTACAGACCCCAGAAATCGCCGTCATACTGAGTTCCGCGATCGGTCATGGGCGGGTGAGCCGCGTTATTGGTTCCAACTTCGCTTTCTTCATCAATGATGCGGAAATGGACGAAGTTGGTGTTTGAGGCTTCCATGCCCGCCATATTGAACAAACGGAAGCCCACCGATTCAAACATGCCCTGCTCGCCGCGATGGAGGTAATCGGCCTGCTGGATGTTGGCGCCGAGGTTGACCTTGTTCCATTTGGTGGCGTAAGGGCGGCCGTAGTCGTCTTTCGCCTGAAAGTAATGGCCGCGATTCATGTTGAACTTCCACATGTTCTTGCCCATCGAATAGCGCCAGACGCCGCCGCGAGCGCGGAACCAGACATGATCGTAAACCACGCCGTCATACACGAGGGTCCCCATGTAGTGATATTCGTTGTCTGAGCGGTGTTCGATCCATGTGCAGCGCTCGACTTCATCCTTGCTGGAGATCAACTGATAAACCGGAACCGAACTGAGCATATCGCCGCTGTAAGTCACTTCCGGCTCACGGCCGGGGCGGGCCGATCCGGTCCAATCTGGAACGCCGTCATAAATAAAATAGGCGAAGTTCGGTTGGGGGTCGTCATCATAAGGAACCTTGACCGTTTCACCGTGTGTATCCGATGCGGTGATGAGATAGCGCATCAAGCGGCGGTGCACCTGTAACTCGGGCGGCAGAATCACGGTGTAAGTAAAATCGCCCGCGATGAGGTCTCCATTGGAACCATCATCGTGCATGGCGACGGTTTGCCACGTGCTTTGATATTCCGCGTCACTGAGCTTGATATAGTGGCCTGGATCGACGATCTGATACAGCAAATTGACGGAAGCGACGCCGTCGGGGTCGGTGATTTTGGCGGTGACGGTTACCGGCTGGTTTGATTTGGGCTGTTTGGGAGAATGCTCGACCTGACGGATTTGCGGCGCGATATTGTTCGCGAAGACGGAATTTTCTTTGCCCGGCGTGGGCGCCGCGGATCGCCATGAACCGCCCAGATCGTTGTCGAACGATGGGTTTACCAACTGAATGGAGTGGCTGGTTCCAGATGAATTAGCCGGGATGGGGTCGCCAGTGGTGGGCCAGGGAAAACCGAGCTGGTAATCGACTTCGTCTATCGTCTTGCCCTGGGCGTCATGCAATTCGACCTTGTCGCCTTCATTGGCGAGACGGCCCTGAAACGGCCCCGCCATGACGGACGTTGGAACGGCGTACTTGTTCCTTACGGCGGAAAGGTCTTGTGCGACGACCCGAAATCCGTGGGCGGCAATGGACATTCCCGGCGGAAAAGTGAAGTCGACGGCGTTGGCGATGCGCCAGCCGGAAAGGTCGACGGCGGCGTCCGAATCATTGAACAGTTCAATGAACTCAACCCATTCCGTGCTGAGATCGGGGTCGTAATGAATTTCGTTGATTACGACGTCCGCGCGGACGGATAATGAAACAATGATTGTGAATGCGAATAACCCAATGATGTACGTCAAAACAGGTTTACAAGGCATTGAATCTCCCCTGACTCAAAATTACCGTGGGTCACAAAATACGGTCATCAATTCAGTCATATATTCTCAACAGGATCGCACTGTTTCACTCTGCGAATCGATCCTGTGGAGCATCCGCGCGATGCGGCCCCGATTCCATCGCTGGAGCATCAGCGGATAGGCATGTAATACGATCGCCGAGATAAAAAAATACAACCCGGCGATTTCATGCCCGGAGCCAAGGCTCCCCCCGGCGAGACCAAGCGTGATCAATCCGGCTATCAGATGCACGCCCTCGGCGAAATTCATCTCTCGCAAGAGGCGTTCGACTCCGGATCGGCTGGAACTCAATTTAAGCGTTGGACTCAACCAACCGAGAAATGTGTGCAAGAGCAGCCAGTGAAATGCGGCGATGCCCACATTGTCGTAAAATCGCCCATCTTGTTCCCAGCCCGCGAATCGGAACCGCCTCGGGTCCATCCGGATCAGGAAATCGCGAGATAACGCGGATACGATCAAAACGATGATCCATGACGCCGATGCCACAAAAATCAGCGGGCGGCGATCAGGGTTCGATATCGTTCCAATCAGACCAGCGGCTGACAGCGCTGTTGAGATGAGAGTGAGCGAGAGCCACTTCCAGTACGCCTGAACGCCAAGTTTTTTCACGCTGAAATCATCAGACATGCCGGGGCGTCCTCGTTACAACTTCCCTTCGTTCAGGCGCTTTCGAGACAATCGCTCCTCCACTCTATGCCGATAATCCATCATCGATCAGGTCGAGGACGGCCAACGGTGCGACTGATGCGTTGAGCCTGTATAACCCGGTCAATTCTATAAATATAGTGTATCCATGCGATTTCAACAATTTCAAGGATGATGGTTCGCTGATGTGGGAAAACCGGCAGCGTATTTATTTCTTATGAAATTGGAACAATCGCAATTATAAAGTTGACTATTCTTGTGATTATTATTGTTTTTGCCTTTACTCCATCTTGCCCGATGCAGCTCGATCAGATTCCTGTACATATCAGATTTGATGATCCAATTGATTTTCAACCCCAAGGGAGGATTACCGATGAAATCCGGATTTGATTTATCCGTATATATCAGGAGAGCCGCGCTGTGTCTGATCGCGGTGGCGCTGATCATGCAGAGCGCATTTTCACAGGAGCCGAGAGTCGAATTGAGATATCCATTGGGGCCCGATTCGTTCGCGCATGACGGCGTACCGAAAGGCGCGGTTACGGAGCACGTCTGGAAAGACAGCCAGGTGTTTCCGGGAACCATTCGGCGTTATTACGTGTACGTCCCCGCGCAGTACGACGGGACCAAATCCGCCGCGCTGATGGTATTCCAGGATGGACACGCGTATATCCGGGAAAACGGCGACTTTCGAGTCCCGGTGGTGTTCGACAACCTGATACAGCAGGGAGCGATGCCGGTTACAATCGGCGTCTTCATCGATCCGGGCCACAAAAAAGCGGAACTGCCGCCCAAGCCGGGCTGGGAACCCGCACCGGAAAACCGCAGCTTTGAATATGACACACTGAGCGGCGATTATGCGAAATTTCTCTTAACCGAGATTCTGCCCGAGGTGAAGAAACAATACAAAATCACAGACGATCCAGACGGTCATGCGATCTGCGGCATCAGCAGCGGGGGAATCTGTGCGTTTACAGTGGCGTGGCAACGGCCCGATCAGTTTCGCAAGGTTCTGACTCACGTGGGGAGTTTCACCAATATTCGCGGCGGCGATGCGTATCCCGGCATCATCCGAAAGTATCCTGAAAAACTCCCGATTCGCATCTTCATGCAGGATGGAGAAAACGATCTTGACAATGAACACGGCAACTGGCCGCTGGGCAACAAGTCGATGTACGCCGCGCTGATGTATCGCGGATATGATGTGAAATTCGTTTATGGACAGGGAGCGCATAACGGGAATCACGGGGGAGCCATTCTGCCTGAATCGCTGCGGTGGCTCTGGCGCGATTATCACTTGCCAACTGAATGAGAGCGTAAAATCAATTGGTTTTTACGATATCAATCACGCGAGGGAACAATATGAAAATTCTGGAACGGTTGGGATTGTTTGGATTGACGGTTTGTCTGGCGGGATTTATGTCGTGTTCGAATCCGGCGGACGGCGTCCCTAAGGCGACGGTGATGGCGGCGAAAGAGAGCGCGCCGGCGGCATCGAGTGATTACGCCTACCAGTTTGTTGAAGGTTCGAGCATCGGTTTCGTCGGTTCGAAGGTCACGGGCAGCCACAACGGTGGTTTCAAGACCTTTAAGGGCGGTTTTAACGTGGATGGGGATGACGTGAGTACGGCGGAAGGCTCAGTGGTCATCGATATGAAATCGGTCTGGACTGATACGGATCGGTTGACCGGGCATCTGCAGACGGCGGATTTCTTCGACGTGGCGGCTTTCCCCGAAGCGGTCTTTACTGTTTCCTCCATCCAACAATCAGGAGAAGAATTCACCGTCACCGGCGACCTGACTCTGCACGGAGTAACCAAAACAATTTCTTTTCCCGCCATGATCGAAAAGAAGGCGGGATCGTTTTATCTGCGGGCAGAGTTCGCTATCAAGCGCTTTGATTTCGAGATCAAGTATCCCGGCAAGGCGGACGATCTGATTCGCGACGATGTGGTGATCAAACTTGACCTCAGCGCGGAGGCGACCGCGTAATTTGAAATTGAATGTCTCTTAAGCGAGTAACGAAGCCCGTCTGGATGATTCACTGGACGGGCTTCTCATTCGGCGCCCGCCTTTATCGTCCGCGCGCGATATGCCTACAATGGTTGCAGCGGTGTAAATCATATTTGATTTAGGGGATGGCTCCTCATGAATAATCGAAAACGCACCTTCATTTCGTTCGTTTCATCAGCAACGCTTGCGATTGTTCTATGCTTTACATGTTGTATAGACGCCGCCTCCGCGCCGGTGAAATGGAAACACCTGACCAGCAAAAACGGCGATCTGCCGGTCCCCGGAAAATCGACGCAACAGACCGGAGCGTTAATCGGGGATTTTGACGGCGATGGCGTCAATGATTTCATCATCAGTTGCCGCCAGGTGGCGCCCGCTCTGGTCTGGTTCAGGCGAGTGGACGACGGCTGGAAGCGGATTGTTATTGAAAACGAATACCTGACCGTTGAAGCGGGCGGGGCGGCGTATGACATTGATGGCGACGGCGATCTTGATGTGGTCTTTGGCGGCGACTGGCAGAGCGATCAGTTGTGGTGGTGGGAAAACCCCTCACCTGATTTCAATCCAGACATTTCGTGGAAGCGGCGAATCATCAAACAGGGCGGGGCCCATCAACATCACGATCAGGCGTTCGGCGACTTCCTCGGCAATGGCGGCATGCAACTGGCGTTCTGGAACCAGCAGGCGAAAAAACTGTTCCTCGCCGAGATTCCTGAAAACCCGCGCGAAGCGAAATCATGGCTGTTGACCGAAGTTTTTTCAGGGGCTGAAAGCGAAAAACTGCCTTACGCTGAAGGCATGTCGGCTTGCGACGTCGATGGAGACGGGATTCAGGACATTCTTGGCGTCAGCTACTGGTTCAAGTACGAGGGAGACGGGAAGTTCAAGGCGGTTTATCTCGGTTCGCCGGGCGGATTGATTTTTGGCGGCGATCTAATCGAGGGAGGATGCCCGGAAATCGTAATCTCGCCGGGCGACGGTTCCGGTCCGGTTAAACTGTATGAATGCAAGGGCGATCCCATGAAGACGGAATCATGGCAGGCGCGCGACCTGATCGGACGCGATGTGATTCACGGTCACAGCCTGCAACTGGGCGACGTCGATGGCGACGGTCACCTCGATATCTTCATGGCGGAAATGGCCAAGTGGAGCAACAAACCCGAACCCGATAACCCCAACGCCACCGCGTTTATTTTATATGGCGACGGCAAGGGCGAATTCAACAAAACCGAACTGATCAAAGGACACGGGTGGCATGAAGCCCGGCTGGCCGATCTGGATGGAGACGGCGACCTCGATATTCTCAACAAACCCTACACTTGGGAGACGCCGCGTCTCGACGTATGGATCAATCAGGGGCAACAATAAAAGAAGACCGATCTGGAGCAATCCGCGAAAAGAAAGGGCGAGTATGAGTGAGAAGACCATCGTGATTGGCGCCAAAAAACGGATTGCGCTAATCGCTCACGATAATAAAAAAGACGACCTGCTTGAATGGGCGGAATTGAACAAGGAGCATCTGATTGAAAACCGTCTGTTCGCCACAGGGACCACGGGCCGGCTTCTGCAAGAAAACCTTGGCCTCAACGTTACCCGCTTCAAGAGCGGTCCGCTCGGAGGCGACCTGCAGATCGGCGCGCTGATTACCGAATGCGAAATCGATTTTCTAATTTTCTTCTGGGATCCACTGGAATCGCAGCCTCACGACCCCGATGTGAAGGCGCTGCTGCGGCTCGCGGCGGTGTGGAATATTCCGGTTGCGTGCAACCGGGCGTCGGCTGACTTCATGTTCTCTTCGCCGCTCATGCATCAGGAATACGCCAGGGTGCTGCCCGATTATGATGATTATCAGAATCGTGAAATCAATCTATAAACAGGATCCGGCGTTATCGGTACAGAGCGTGGTTCGGCGTTCTCTTCCGTTATTCCATTTTTTCTTCACGTATTCAATTTCAGCGCTCATCATTGCGTATTCTATCATCACGATGACGGAATTCCCCGTGTTCGCGGTGGAATCCGCCACCGCTTTTGCGATTCGTTCGAGCGAATGGGAAGACGCTCCACAAGGCTTAGCCGCCGAGTGGTCAACCGGCGATTGGGCGCTCCGCAATGGGGATATCGCTCTGGTGATCGCAGGGGAAGGGCAGCCTCATGCTGGTTGTATTATCGATCTCGCGATGAGCCGGTCGCGGCATGATGAACTGGTTCTTTTCGCTCCGCTGATGCTGGACGTGACGGTTGAGACGATTGGAGTGGAAATCGACCCGAACGGCGGCGTGGCGCGCGTCATCGTCAACTCGCACAGCAACGATCTGCGCATCATGTATCGGTACGAATTGCGGCCGCGATGGCGCGGCGTGTTAATCACAACCTCGGTTGAGAACCGGGGGGTCCAACCTGCTTCGATCCCGACAGGAGAAATCGTCGCCGGCGTGACCGATCCCAAAGTGTTGCGCGATGTTCATATTGTTGACTCGGTCGATCCCGCGATGCGAACGGGATACGCCTATGCCTGGATCGCTCAACCCGGGGCTCCGGTCCCTGGAGAACGCGTGAGCATAGAACCGGAGGCGACGGTTTCGTTCGCCCGGTTTCTGGCTCCAGGCGATTCACCCGCATACGCTTTCGGAATTGTGAACCGGGTATTACGGCCTGAAGAAGTGGGAGGGATGACGGGAGAAGCGCTGGATGGAAACAGCAAACCGGTGGACGGCGCCACCATTCGGATACAAGTTGATGGCCAATGGTTGAACGCGTATCCCGACGCTGACGGTTATGTCATGCTGCCCATGCCCAATGGCGCCTTCGATATCAAGGCGTATGCGCCTGGACGGCCGCAAGAGCGCGATACCGCAGTGGTGAAATACGATGAGTACATCATGAACGTGGTGTGGGATGAACCTTCGTATATTCAGTGTGCGCTGGACGAACCTCAAGGCGAGCCGTTGATCGTACGCCTGGAAGGGCTGGGAAGTACGCGCGACCCCAACCTGGGAAAAGCATTTCGAGATATCGACTGGACGAATGAGGCGTGCCTCACTGGGCCGGAATTTACGATTCCATGTCCCCCTGGGAGGTACCGCATGACGATTCGAACCGCTAACGGCGCTCCGGAATGGGTAAGAGAAGTCCTTGTTGAAGAGGGAATGACGGCGATCGTTAATGAAAAGGGCATTGAATCGGATCGTTGATAATTTTGGTTTGTAAATTACCGGCCGCGTCACTTTCTCTTAACCATACTCTAATGTTAGGCTATTGCTTGAATTGATTCGCGAGAAATTAAAACCGATATCCATGGTGAGAGTCTCGCGGGCGAAGAATGTTTTCAATATAGATCAAAAAGGGAAACCGGATACGAATCATCATTTTCTTCATATCGCCAAAGGGGAGGGGCGTACCCTCGCTTCAACTTTGGAAACAGCAAAACAGGAGGAAATACGTTTATGAGTCAAGTTGCGGTCAACCAGAAAAGAAATATCGCCGTTGTGGGACACCACGGCTGCGGCAAAACCTCCCTGATCGAAGCGATTCTGTACCATACCGGCGTGATCGACCGATTAGGCCGCATCAATGATGGAAATACCTTCGCCGATTATCTCGACGACGAAAAATCCAAAAAGCACACCCTGTCCTCCAAGGTGTTTGAATGTGATTTTAAAGGCTGTGACCTTCAATTCATCGATACCCCCGGTTATTCGGATTTCGTGGGCGATATCAAGGGCGCGCTGCACGCGGCGGATGGAGCGCTGCTGGTGATCAACGCGCAATCGGGTATTGAGGTCGAGACCGAAAAAATCTGGGAATACATCATGGAGATGGGGATACCCCGGCTGGCGGTCGTCAATCGTATGGATTGCGAACACGCCGATTTCCAGAAATGTCTCGATCAGCTGGAAGGGCTGGGCGCGAAGGTCTGTCCTGTGCGTCTTCCGCTTGGGGCGGCGGGCGAGTTCAAGGGAATCATCGATCTGATCACCGACAAGGTCCAGATTTCAAATGACAAGGGCGGCGTCGCAAAAGAAGAAGACATCCCTGGCGACATTCATGACTGGGTCGAGGAATACCGGCAGAAGACCATCGAAGCCGCGGTTGAAACCGACGAGGCTTTGATGGAGCGTTATTTCAATGATGAGAAGATCGAATTCGATGAAATCCGCCACGGGCTGCATGACTGCGCGCTGACCGGTTCCACTGTTCCCATTCTGGTGACTGACGCGTATCACTGCGTCGGGATCGAATCGCTGTTGGACGGTCTGGTGAATTACATTCCCACGCCGCTGGATCGGAAAACGTTTAAAGCGGTTAAGAAGGGGTCGGACGAGACGTTCGACGCGCCGGTGACGGAAGACGGACCGGGGATTGGCTTCGTTTTCAAAAGCCTGATCGACCCGTTCGTCGGCAAGATTTCATTTATCCGCGTTGAAAGCGGCGTGTTCAAGAGCGAAAGCGAATGGCACAACCGCACCAAGGGCGGCAAGGTCCGCGTTGGCAACATGGTGCTGGTGAATGGAAAGAAGCACACTTCCATTCAGTCTGCTTCGACGGGCGACATCATCGCCGTGACCAAGGTGGACGCGTTTGAGACCAACGACACCGTCTCAACCGAAGCCGGCGACGTGTTGATCGAAGCCACGCATTATCCCCAGCCGCAGGTTTACATGGCGCTCCGGATCGCCGACAAGAACGATGAAGATAAGGTGAACGGGCTGATACCGAAGTTGATTTCCGGCGATCCAACCCTGCATTTCGAACGGAACTTTGAAACCAAGGAATACGTGATCTCAGCCGCTGGCCAGATGCAGATCGACCTGATCATGGAGCGGGTAAAGCAGCAGACCAAGGTCAGCGTCGAACTGGCCACACCGCGCGTCGCCTACCGTGAGACCATCAGCGCGCAGGGCGAAGGCATGTATCGCCACAAGAAGCAATCCGGCGGAAGGGGGCAATTCGCCGAAGTGCATCTCCGCTTGCGTCCGCTGGAACGCGGCAAGGATTACGAATTCATCAACAGCATCTTCGGCGGCGCCATCCCGACGAAATTCGTACCGGCGGTTGAGAAGGGCATCGATGACGCCCGCACCCGCGGCATCGCGGCGGGGTATCCTGTGGTGGATATTTCGGTCGAGGTGTTCGATGGAAAATATCATGACGTCGATTCGTCGGAAATGGCGTTTAAGATCGCCTCGTCGATGTGCGTGCGAAAAGTGGCGTCAGAGAAATGCAAGCCAATCATTCTGGAACCGATCATGTCGGTTAACGTCACGATTCCTGAAGATTACATGGGCGACGTCATGGGCGATCTCAACTCGAGGCGCGGCCGGGTTCAGGGGATGGACCCCGGCGAGGGTAAACAGATCATTCACGCACAGGTCCCGCTGGCGGAAATGTTCACCTACGCCATCGATTTGCGCTCGATTACCCAGGGGCGCGGAACGTTTGAGATGGAACCCTCCCATTACGAGCCGGTGCCGAGCGACGTAATGCAGAAGATTGTCGCCGAAAATAAAATGGAGATTTCGGACGAAGAGTAAAGATGAGAATTTCATCGCCGATAACGAATAAGTGAAGAACTATTTATTGTTATTTACAGGGCGATGATGAAAGACATCAAGAAACAACTCGAAGAGCTGGATACCGGCCGTTCGGGAGAACGAGTCGATTATCACGAGGCGGACCTGGGGTTTCGCCATCGCCTCGAATCGCTTGTTCCCAACGATCTGGCTGACCGTGTCCGCAAAGTGCTAGCCGAACGCTTGAAACAGCAGATGGACGATCCGGAAGAACCGGAAGCCGTTAATCTCTAACTCAAGCGATTTGAACTGCATAGCACGGGGAGGGGCTTTGATTGGCCTCTCCCCGTTTCTTTAGAAAATTAATGAGCGATTGCTCGTATTACCAGTTCAGGACATCATCCGGCGCATGAGCGAGGTTGGCGGCGATCCAATCGGCTTTCGCCAGACGCTCGGCTGGGAAACTGGTGGTAACCGCAAGGCATCTCGCGCCGCTCGCTTTGGCGGCTTCAACGCCGGAAACGGCGTCTTCCACCACCAGACAATGCTCGGGCGCGACGCCGATTCCGGCGGAGGCGGTCAAAAAAATCTCGGGATCCGGTTTTTTGTGGGTGACGTCGTTACCAGTTACGCAGGCGTCGAATGTTTCGGTGGTAAGGCCGATTTCACGCAGGTTGATGACCACCTTGGGGATGTCGGCGCTGGTGGCGACGGCCAGTTTCAGCCCCCGATCCCGGCATTTCTGAATGAATTCGAGCGTTCCATCGAGGGGAGGCAGTTTGCCCCGGACCAGATCATCATAGATCGCGTAAACGCGCTTTTTTTCGATCTCGATATCATCAAGCTGGATGCCGTATTTTTCAGCGACGCCTCCAATGAAACGGTTTTCACCCATTCCGGTGAACGGAATGAAATCATCTTCTGTGACCGTGTAGCCTTTTTGACGGTATAACTCGACTGAGGCTTTACGTATAAACTCTTCCGAGTCGATCAGAACGCCGTCCATATCGAATATAACTGCTTCAATCACGTTCATTCTCCAGAATCGAATTGGTACGTTGCAGGAAAGACCATCAAACCCCGATCGCCTGATGAATTCAATAGCGCTTCACGAATTGAAGATAGCGGGTACACTAATGCCCCGGCGGCTGGATTCCATCGGCGCCGGGGGAATTGTTGAAAAAAAGTTAAATCGCCCTTGACGGGTTCGATAGCATGACTTAATATCTACTCTTTGAGCCATTTTCTTAAGAAACCGGACTTCGTGTATCAAGAAACACTCTCCAAACAAAGCGCGCGATGATATCACGGAACATTTTCGTTCAGGTAGGGGATTGCCCTGTCTCCACAGCAGGGTCGTCTATGTTTAGTCGTGTCCCACACGAAGGCGCATCCCTCCGTAAAATTCGTATTACCAGTTGGTTAGGCCGAATCGAGGCCGGTGTGGCGCCGGTTATTTTCAGGTAGGCGACGCGGGGCCGAGAGGGTGTCCGGGCGGCGTTCCGCTTGTGCGTGTTTGCCCGGTTCGCGTGGTTGGAAGCATATTAACAATAGAGAAATCAACAACTTTGCATATAGAACAGACTGTTTCGATCTGAGGAGACGCTGATGACAAAGCCATTCACTGAGTGTCCGTGGCGCGAACGAAGAAGTTTCGCCAAGATCCAATCCGTCATTGACATTCCGGATTTGATCGAGACTCAGCAAAACTCCTATAACTTTTTCCTGCAGGAAGACGAGCTGCCCGATCGCCGTGAGGAAGTCGGCTTGCAGCAGGCGTTCATGTCGATCTTTCCCGTCAAGGGCCGAGACGGCTCGACGCTTGAGTTCGTCAATTACACCTTGGGGCGTCCCAAGTATTCCGTGATGGAGTGCATCGATCGCGGCATGACCTTCGCCGCCCCGCTGCGCATCAAGGTGCGGCTGGTGGTCAAGCAGGCGGAAGATAAGGACGCGGAGCCTCAGATCGTCGACATTCGCGAAGAGGAAATCTATCTCGGCGAGATTCCCCTGATGACCGAACGGGGAACCTTCGTCATCAACGGAGCCGAGCGCGTAGTGGTCAGCCAGTTGCACCGCTCACCGGGCGCGACGTTCAACGTCGATTCGCACCACAGCGGTCAGCGGATGATTCAGGCCAGCATCATTCCCAACCGGGGCGCCTGGCTTGAGTTTGAAAACGATCTGAACGACGTGCTGTCGGTCATCATCGACCGCCGCCGCAAGTTGCCCGCCACCGTGTTGCTGCGGGCTTTTGGATTTGAAACCGACGAAGACATTCTCAACCTGTTCATCGAACAGAAAGAGATCAAGGTGAACGCGCGGAATCGCGGCGCCATCGTGGGCCGTGTAATCGCGCGCGATTTCGTCGATGCGGAAACCAACGCCACCGTCATCGAAGCGGGGACCGAGATCTCGGACGCCATCTTCGACAAACTGGTTGAACTGAACGCGGCCTCAATCTGGCTGGTCGAGAGCGACGCGCGCGACTTCGCCATCGTTCGTAACACGCTTCTGAAAGATAACACTTCCGACCGCGAGACCGCGCTGGGCGAAATTTATCAGACCTTGCGTCCTGGCGAGCCGCCAGCCGCGAAAAACGCGCTGACGCTGTTTGAAAACCTGTTTACCAAAGACCGGCGCTACGATCTGTCGCGCGTCGGCCGCTACCGCATGAACAAAAAACTCGGCATCAACGTGCCGATCGAAAACGTCACGCTGATGCCGGAAGACGTGGTGGGCGTGATGAAGTATCTGCTGATTCTCAATCGCGGCGAGGCCTCATCGGACGATATCGACCACCTGGGCAACCGCCGCGTGCGCACCATCGGCGAACTGCTGGAGAACCAGATCCGGGTTGGTCTGGCTCGCATGGAGCGAACCATCCGCGAAAAAATGGGCATTCTCGACATGGAAAACGTGATGCCCCGCAACCTGATCAACGCCAAGCCGATCACTTCGGCGATTGGTGACTTCTTCGGCCGCAGCCAGTTGTCGCAGTTCCTCGATCAGGTCAATCCGCTTTCCGAATTGACTCACAAACGCCGCCTGTCGGCGCTGGGGCCTGGCGGCTTGAATCGTGAGCGCGCCGGCTTTGAGGTGCGCGACGTTCACCACACGCACTATGGCCGCGTTTGCCCGATCGAGACGCCGGAAGGCCCGAACATCGGTTTGATCTCCAGCCTTTCGACTTTCGCGCGGGTCAACGAATTCGGCTTTATCGAAACGCCGTACCGCAAGGTGAAAAACGGCAATGTCTCCAAAGATATCGATTACCTGACCGCCGATGATGAAGACAACAGCATCATCGCGCAGGCGAACGCGCCCATCGACGGCCGCGGGCGCTTTCTTCGCGATCAGGTTTTGACGCGTTATCGCGGCAACTTCCCCCGGGTCGGCCCGGAGCAAGTCAATTACATGGACGTGTCGCCGCTGCAGCTGGTGTCGATCTCGTCCGCATTGATTCCATTTCTCGAACACGACGACGCCAACCGCGCGCTGATGGGATCGAACATGCAGCGCCAGGCCGTTCCGCTGTTGCGGACTTCGGCGCCGCTGGTCGGTACCGGCGTTGAGTATCGCGCCGCCAAAGACTCGGGCGTCGTCGTCGTCGCCAAACGCTCCGGAACGGTGGAATACGTTTCCGCCGAGCGCATTCGTATCAAACCCGACGAGCAGGAAAGCGAACGCGATTTCGATGAATACCGCCTGCAGAAATTCGTTCGTTCGAACCAGAACACCTGCGTGAACCAGAAACCCATCGTCCGAACCGGCATGCACGTCGACGCGGGCTGGGTTATCGCCGACGGCCCCGCCACCGATAAGGGTGAGCTGGCGCTGGGCAAGAACGTGCTGGTCGCGTTCATGTCGTGGGAGGGCGCGAACTTTGAAGACGCCATCGTCGTCAGCGAACGCCTGATCAAGGAAGACGTTTTTACCAGCGTTCACATTGAAGAATTCAAGGTCGAAGCCCGCGACACCAAACTGGGCGAAGAAGAAATCACTCGTGATATTCCCAACGTGGGTGAAGACGCGCTGCGCAATCTCGACGAGAACGGCGTGATCCGCATCGGCGCGCCGGTCCGGCCTGGCGACATTCTGGTCGGCAAGATTTCTCCAAAAGGCAAAGTGCAGACCTCCAACGTTGAGAAGCTGCTCAGAGCCATCTTCGGAAAGCGCGCGGAAGACGTCAAAGACATCTCTCTGAAAGCGCCTCCGGGTACGGAAGGCATCGTCGTCGACGTCAAGGTGTTTTCACGCAAGATGCGTGGAGGCCGCAGCCGCGCCGAAGACGAACGCGCGATCAAGCGCCTTCTGGCTGAACGCGACACGCGCACCCAGGACCTCGAACAGGACTGGATCGAACGTGCGCAGCGGGCGTTGATCGGCCGCGAACTGGAGAACGACGTTATCAATCCGATGACGGGTGAAGTGCTGTTCTCCAAAGGCAAGAAGATCACGAAAAACGATCTCAACAAGCTGGGCGACGTCGATATTCGCGATTTGAGCATCACGGAAGATCCGATACTCGACCGGTTGCGCATGCAGTTCCAGCGCGATATTGAAGAGGCTCAGCAGGAATACGAAAAGCAGGTCGAGTACATCAAAACCGGCGACAACCTGCCTCCCGGCGTGTTGAAGATGGTGAAGGTGTACATCGCGAAAAAGAAGCGCCTCTCGATCGGCGACAAGATGGCGGGCCGCCACGGTAACAAGGGCGTCGTCTCGCGAATCGTCCCGATGGAAGACATGCCGTATCTGGAAGACGGTACGCCTGTCGATATCACGCTGAACCCGCTGGGCGTGCCCTCCCGTATGAACGTGGGGCAGATCTTTGAAACCCACCTGGGCTGGGCGATCGACAAACTGGGCTTTCATATCGCCACCCCGGTATTCGACGGCGCGCTCGAAGAAGACGTATACGAACTGTTGAAAAAAGCGGGGCTGCCTGAAAGCGGCAAGACGACGGTGTATGACGGCCGCACCGGCGAACCGTTCAAAGAAAAAACAACGGTCGGCATGATCTACATGCTCAAGCTGAACCACCTGGTCGACGACAAGATTCACGCTCGCTCGATCGGGCCGTACTCGCTGGTCACTCAGCAGCCGCTGGGCGGTAAGGCGCAGTTCGGCGGTCAGCGTCTGGGCGAGATGGAAGTGTGGGCGCTGGAAGCCTACGGCTCGGCCCATACTCTTCAGGAACTGTTGACGGTGAAGTCGGACGATATCGTCGGACGCAACCGGATTTATGAAGCCATCGTCAAGGGCAAAAACGCCCGGGCGCCGGGAATTCCCGAGTCGTTCTACGTCCTGATCAAGGAACTGCAGAGCCTGGCGCTCGGCATCGAACTGATCGAAGACGAAAGCGAAGCCGGCGACGAGCCGGACGATTCCGGCGAGGAAACCCGGAGCCGGAAGTCTGGAAAGCCTGAACTAGCCGAAACCAGATAAGCCGGCTTGACCGGACCGGAACGATCGAAACGGAAACCAATTGAGGAGCAGCCTCTCATGTGGAAATCGTTGCAAACGCCCGCATCAAAACGCCGCGAGGATGAGATTCGCGATATTAACCGCGTCCGCTCGATTCGCGTCAGTCTGGCGTCGCCCGACCAGATTCGCAGTTGGTCGTACGGGGAAGTAAAAAACCCGGAAACCATCGACTATAAAACCTACAAGCCGAAAAACGATGGTTTGTTCTGCGAGCGTATTTTTGGACCGACCCGCGATTACGAGTGCTCTTGCGGCAAATTCAAGGGTATTAAACATCGAGGCGTGGTCTGTGATCGCTGCGGCGTTGAGGTCACTCAGTCGCGCGTACGCCGGACCCGGCTCGGTCACATTGAGCTTGAAATGCCGGTCGCGCATATCTGGTTCTCAAAAGGCGTCCCCAGTCTGCTGGCTCTGCTGCTCGATCTTTCCATCAAGACGCTGGAACGCGTTCTCTACTACGAGGAGTACATCGTCCTCGATCCGGGTTCGACCGATCTCGGTTACATGGACGTGATCAGTGAACGCGAGTTCGCCCGGTTGCGTGAAGAATACGGCCCCGATTTTCGCGTCGGCATGGGCGCCGAGGCCATCAAGGAAATCCTTCAGAACTTCGAACTGGAATCGAAGGCGGATGAGATGCGCAAGGTCATCCGTGAAGGCAAATCCAAGCAGAAGGTCAAGCGCTGCATCAAGCGTTTGAAAGTCATCGAGGATTTCCGCAACAGCACCAACCGTCCCGAATGGATGATCATGGAAGTGTTGCCGGTGATTCCTCCCGACCTGCGCCCGCTGGTTCCGTTGGACGGCGGCCGATTCGCGACGTCGGATTTAAACGACTTGTACCGGCGCGTGATCAACCGGAACAACCGTCTGCGCCGGCTGAAAGAAGTGCGCGCGCCGGAAGTCATTATCCGCAATGAAAAGCGCATGCTGCAAGAAGCGGTGGACGCCCTGATGGACAACGGCCGGCGCGGCCGTCCGGTAAAAGGCTCCAACAATCGCCCGCTCAAGTCGCTCAGCGACATGCTGAAAGGCAAGCAGGGCCGGTTTCGTCAGAACCTGCTGGGCAAGCGCGTCGATTACTCGGGGCGTTCGGTTATCGTGTGCGGTCCTGACCTGAAATACAACGAGTGCGGTCTGCCCAAGCAGATGGCGCTTGAGTTGTTCGAGCCGTTCATCATCCGCCGGTTGGAAGAACTGGATGAAGTCACCACTATCCGCAGCGCCAAGCGGAAGATCGAGCGCGGCGATCCGGAAGTGTTCGACGTTCTGGAAGAGGTGATCAAAGACCACCCGGTCATTCTCAACCGCGCGCCGACCCTGCACCGCATGGGTATGCAGGCGTTTCAGCCGAAGCTGGTCGAAGGTAAGGCCATTCGCCTTCACCCGCTGACCTGTACGGCGTTCAACGCCGACTTCGACGGCGACCAGATGGCGGTTCACGTTCCTCTCTCGCAAGAAGCGCAGGATGAGTGCAAGCGCAATATGCTGGCGATGCACAATATTCTGGGACCGGCCAACGGGATGCCGATCGCCTCGCCCAGCCAGGACATCGTTCTGGGGTGCTACTTCCTGACCAAAGTCAGAAATGCGATTCGCGATACCGAGCCGCGCCGTTTCACCGATGAACGCGAGGCGATGATCGCTTTCGATAATAAAGTCATCGATCTGCAGGATGAGATTGAGGTCCGCATCAAGGGTATCCGTCTCCGTACGACGCCGGGCCGCATCATCTTTAATGACATCCTGCCTGACGAACTGCGATTCAATAACAAGATCATGACCAAGAAGACGCTGGGCGCCCTGGTTCTGGATTGCTACAAAACCTGTGGCAAAGAGCGCGCCGCCAAGCTGCTCGACGACCTGAAGGGGCTTGGTTATTACTACGCGAAGGTGGGCGGCATCTCCATCGGCTTGTCGGACATGATCGTCCCCAGCAAAAAGCAGCCGTTACTTGAAGCCGCGCGCAAAGAGGTTCAGGTCATTCTGGACCAGTTTGAAAAAGGCGCGATCACTGACATCGAGCGCTATAACAAGGTGATCGACCGTTGGATCGAAACCACGGAAAAAGTCGCGGAGGAGATGATGATCGAACTCCGTGAAGACAACCAGGGCTTCAATCCGATTTACATCATGGCCGACTCGGGCGCTCGTGGTTCGAAACAGCAGATCCGCCAGCTGGCGGGTATGCGCGGCCTGATGTCGAAACCGATGAAAAAACTCACCGGCGGTATCGGTGAAATCATCGAATCGCCTATCGAATCGAACTTCAAGGAAGGTCTCACCGTGCTGGAGTACTTCATCTCCACGCACGGCGCGCGCAAAGGTTTGGCCGATACCGCGCTGAAGACGGCTGAAGCCGGTTACCTGACGCGCCGCCTGATCGACGTGGCTCAGGACGTCATCATCACCGAGCCTGACTGCGGCACCCTCGCCGGGCTGGAAGTTTCGACGATTAAAGAAGGCGATCAGGTGATGGAGTCGCTGGAAGACCGCGTGTTGGGCCGCACCGCCGCCGAAGACATTATCAACCCGCTGACCAGCAAGGTCATCGTGGCACGCGGCGACGAGATCGATGAAGAAGCCGCCGCCATGATTGGCCGTTGCGGTATTGAAACGGTGTATATCCGCTCGGTGGTCGCGTGTGAATCGCCGCGCGGGGTTTGCGCCAAATGTTACGGGCGCGATCTGTCGCGCCGTAATCTGGTGCGAATCGGCGAGGCGGTGGGCATCGTCGCCGCCCAGTCGATCGGCGAGCCGGGTACGCAGCTGACCCTGCGTACCTTCCACATCGGCGGTACCACCAGCCGTATTCTGGAAGAATCCGAACTGCGAATCCGCCGTAACGACGACGGCATGGGCGGTCTGCGCGACGGTGAATCGGGTGTGGTGAAATATCTTAACCTGCGCCTGGTTTCAAACCGTGACAACCAGCTGATCGCGGTCAACAACATCGGCCGCCCGATCCTGCTGCGTTCGGGCGCGATTTGTCCTGAAGGCCTCAGCCGAAGCGAGCCCATCGCCAAGTTTGAAAAACTGGAATTCGTCGAATCGGGTAAGAAAAAGATCGTGACTCGGGGCGGCGGCGCCATTCTGCTGACCAATACTCGCGGTAAGGAAATCGCGCGTTATCCCGAGCTGCCGGTCGGCGCGGTGGTCTACGTCAACGACGGTGACCGCGTTCCGCCGGGAGACGCTATCGCGGACTGGAACCCGCTTCAGGTTCCGGTGGTGGCGATGAACGACGGTAAGGTTTCGTTCAACAACTTCAAGACGAAAGATCTCGAAAAGGACGGTGACGAGCAGATCGTTCCTCGCGGCCTTTTCGACGCGCAACTTGAAGTCGCCAAGAGCGGTTCGTCCGAGGTTTATCACCTCCAGCCGGGGCATCGTCTTCTGGTGAAGGAAGGCGATTCGGTTAAAGCCGGTCAGACGCTCGCTTATCATGTCACGCCGACCATCGCGAGAACGGAAGGGAAAGTGCGTTACGCCGACATCGTTGAAGGCGTTACGATCCGCCGTGTGCTCGACCCGATCACCAACAACCTGAAATCGATCATCAGCGACTACACCAGCGGCAAGCCTCCGCGCATCTGCATCGTGGACCGCAACGAAGAGATCATTGATGAATATACGCTTCCGCCTGGCTCCATCATCACGGTGGAGGACGGCGCGGACGTATTGAGCGGCATGATCATGGCGCATACCGAACAGTTGGCGGATCAGTTCCGTCAGCTGGAAGGCGGCATTCCGCTTGGCGCCACCATTCAGGTTCCCGACGGCGACGGCGTTCAGCGCCGTGGCATGACTTTTACCCGCCTCTCAGGTAAGAAAGACGAACTGAACATCATCGCCAAGTGGGACCCGTACTTCAAAGCGGAAATCGCATCGATGGACGGTACGGCTCACTTCGAACAGATTATTGAAGGCGTCACCATGCGCCGGCAGCGTCCCGAGGGCGGCGCGACCTCGCAGATGATCGTCATGGAACACCGGGAAGACAAACACCCCTCGGTCATCATTAAAAAACGCGGCAAGGACCCTGAATATCACTCGCTGCCATCCGGTGCGCACATCGTCGTTAATGACGGCGACGACATCAAGGCTGGCGACATTCTCGCCAAAATTCCGAAAGAGACCTTCAAATCGCGCGACGTGACCGGTGGTCTGCCTCGCGTTGAAGAAATCTTTGAGGCTCGGCGTCCCAAACAGCGCGATCTGGCGATCATCACCAAGGTTGACGGCTGGGTGAAACTTCCCAAGCCCGATGAAATCACTGAGGAGATCGAGGAACTGCTGGGCAAGAAACGCAAACGCGGTACCCGCCTCATCCTCATTACCGATAAGGATGGCGAAGTGCTCAGCGCCCATGAAATGGACGCCGGTAAGCACGTCATCGTTCGCGACGGCGACTGGGTTTCAACCGGCGACAAGCTGGTCGACGGCTCGATCGACCCCCACGAATATCTGGAGGTCATGGGTGAGCGCGCTGCGCAGCAGTATCTCATCAACGAAGTTCAGGAAGTCTATCGTCTGCAGGGCGTCGGCATCAACGACAAGCACATTGAGGTCATCATTCGCCAGCAGTTTCGCAAGGTGACCATCACTGATTCGGGCGATACCAGCTTCCTGCTGGATGAGGACGTCGATCGCTTCCAGGTTAATCAGGAAAACGAGCGAGTCATGGCGCAGGGTGGTAAGCCCGCCCAGTTCAAGCCAAGGTTGCTGGGTATTACCAAGGCTTCGCTGAACACCGAATCGTTCATTTCGGCGGCGTCGTTCCAGGAAACAACCCGCGTGTTGACTCAGGCCGCGATCAGCAGCAAGGTCGATCACCTGCTGGGCTTGAAAGAAAACGTCATCATGGGTCACCTGATTCCGGCGGGGTCGGGCTGGATTCATCACGAGAAATACTACAACCAGCTTCTAGCTCGCGACCACGTCGAACTGAAGGTCTGACAGACGTTGATGCACTCCGGTTTGGAGTGAATGGAAAGGCAGACCTATATATATACTGTCCATGACGGCCCCATATTTTGGGGTTTTGTCTGGAAAGGCGTGAACGAGGCTTGACGAAGAGCCTCAACGCTCTTATTCTTTTTCACTTGTGCCCCAAGGTGTAAATTCACTGCGGGGGTCTTGGTTCGTAAAACGATTTACGCCTCGGAATCGCGAATCGCGGTGTGCCGGCGCGGCGAATTTTGATAAAAGGGTCAAACATGCCTACGATTAACCAGCTTATTAAAAAAGGGCGCAAAACCAAAGCGAAGAAGTCAAAAGCCCCCGCGATGCAGAACTGCCCGCAGAAGCGCGGCGTTTGCACTCGCGTGTGGACCATGAGCCCCAAAAAGCCCAACTCGGCTCTTCGTAAAGTCGCCCGCGTCCGTCTGGTGAATGGAATTGAAGTGAACGCGTACATTCCCGGCGAGGGCCACAATCTTCAGGAGCACTCAATCGTGCTGATTCGCGGAGGCCGCGTGAAGGATCTGCCTTCCGTTCGCTATCACGTAATCCGCGGCGTACTTGAAACCATTGGCGTCGAATCCCGCCGCCGCGGACGTTCCAAGTACGGCTCCAAGAAGCCCAAAACATCGTAAATAATGATTTCGTCAGGCAGGAGAATCTGAGAACATGTCTCGTAAGAACCGTGCAGATCAACGTAAAGTCGCTCCCGATCCGGTGTACAACAGCGTATTGGTGAGCAAATTCATCAACGGCGTTATGCTCGCTGGCAAACGCGCCGTGGCTGAACAGATTTTTTATGATGCCTTGGATGAGATCAAGGAAAAAGCACAGAAAGATCCGATCGAGCTGTTTAACTCAGCCGTCGATAATGTAAAACCCGCGCTTGAAGTTCGCTCCCGCCGAGTGGGCGGCGCGACCTACCAGGTTCCGGTTGAAGTCCGTCAGGCGCGCCAGCAGGCGTTGGCGATCCGCTGGTTAGTGGGCGCCGCGCGTGATCGCGGCGAGCGCAGCATGAAGGCCAAGCTGGCCGCCGAATTGCTCGACGCCGCCAATAACCAGGGCAACGCGATCAAGAAAAAGCAGGATACTCACCGCATGGCCGAAGCCAACAAAGCCTTCGCGCATTATCGCTGGTAGCCTTTCTTTTTCGCACATTCGATTGAAACTCACCGCCGGGCTCCAACAGGAGGCTCGGCGGTTCCATTGAATCGCCCCGTTGTTTTTGACGCGCCGCCAACCGGTGGGTTCTGATTTCAAATACTGGATAACGTAAAAACGTGAACGCGAAAAAGTCGGACCTGTCCATCATACGGAATATCGGGATCGCCGCGCATATTGACGCGGGAAAGACGACTACGACAGAGCGCGTTCTGTATTACACCGGCCGGACCCACAAGATTGGCGAAGTCCATGAAGGCGCCGCCGAAATGGACTGGATGGAACAGGAAAAAGAGCGGGGAATCACAATCACCTCCGCCGCGACGTATTGCGTCTGGAACAACCACACTATTAACCTGATCGATACCCCGGGCCATGTCGATTTCACCATCGAAGTCGAGCGCTCATTGCGCGTACTTGACGGCGCGGTCGTCGTGTTTTGCGCTGTCGGCGGGGTTGAGCCACAGTCGGAAACCGTCTGGCGGCAGGCCGACCGGTATCGTATCCCCCGTATTGCATTCATTAATAAGATGGATCGTATCGGCGCGGAATTCGACCGCGTCGTCGATCAGATCCGTAATCGGCTGAACGCCAGGCCGCTGCCTGTTCAGATTCCAATCGGCGCGGAATCCTCCTTCAAGGGCGTCGTCGATCTGATTCAGATGAAGGCCCGGGTGTGGGAGGAGGGAACGACGGATTACGGGACGACATTTCTCGATACAGAGATTCCCGATGATCTGAAGGAAACCGCTGAAGCCGCACGGCAAGTGATGATCGAGACTGTAGCGGATTACGACGACGAAATTCTCTCACGGTTTCTGGAAGGGGAGAGTATCGACGAGAATCAACTGAAGGCCGCGGTTCGCAAAGCCACACTTCAGAGTGAAGTAATTCCTGTTTTGTGCGGATCGGCGCTGAGAAATAAAGGCGTTCAGCTCATGCTTGACGCGGTTGTCGATTTTCTTCCATCACCTCTCGATGTTCCTCCGGTGGTTGGTCATCACCCCGAAACGGAAAAAGAAGAAATCCGAGAGCCGAAGCACGATGCGCCGTTCGCCGCGCTGGCATTTAAGATTGTCGCCGATCCTCATGGCCGGATGACGTATTTTCGCGTCTACTCCGGCCATCTTCAGACCGGAAAAGCCGTACTGAACACCGGCAAAAAGAAAAAAGAAAAAATTGGCCGTCTGCTGCGGATGCACGCCAACAAGCGCGAAGAGATAACCTCTGTCAGTGTGGGCGATATCGCCTGCGCGCCGGGGTTGAATTTTACGACGACCGGGGATACGCTCTGCGACCTGAATCATCCTGTTCTGCTTGAACCGCTCAAGTACCCCGATCCGGTTATCGCGGTGGCGGTCGAGCCGAAAACCGTCGCCGATCAGGACAAACTCGATTTCGCCCTGAAGCAGATGGCGGAGGAAGACCCTACCTTCCATGTGAAACAGGACGAGGAAACCGGTCAGACCATTCTTTCGGGAATGGGCGAATTGCATCTTGAGATTATCATTGACCGAATTCTTCGCGAGTATGGCGTAAAGGCAAACGTTGGAAAGCCTCAGGTCTCATACCGGGAGGCGATTACCAGGACGGGCCGCGCGGAAGAAAAATACGAACGCGTACAATCCGGCAAGTCGATGTACGCGCATGTAGTGCTTGAAGTTTACCCTCTGGAACGGAACGCTGGCTTCGAATTTAAAAATGAAGCATCGGAAGAAAATATTCCAAAAGAATTCCTGACAGCGATTGAACAGGGGTTGAAAGAGAATCAACAAAGCGGTATCCTTATTGGCTATCCGATGGTGGATATCGGAGTGCGCCTGATCGGAGGATCCTTCCATCCGACGGATTCTTCGGAGTTATCTTTTACGATCGCGTCGTCGATTGCGTTTCGCGAGGCGGTCAGTCAGGCGGGGCCGGTGTTGTTAGAGCCGGTGATGGAAATTGAGATTGTCTCCCCGGATGAGTGTATGGGCGACATTCTCGGGAACCTGAATTCACGGCGGGGCCGAACGTCAGGCATTGAACAACGCGGCGGCTCGCAGGTGATTCGAGGTGAGGTTCCCCTCTCAGAAATGTTCGGGTATGCGACGAGTCTTCGTTCACTTTCCCAGGGACGTGCAACCTACACGATGCAACTGTCCCACTACGAAGAGGCTCCCAAGCCGGTCCAGGATCATCTCGTCGCGGGTATGGGTTTTTAACTGGTTCCCCGAGAACGAACCGGTTGGATAAACCACCATACGAATCGATAAGCAGCGGCCTCGCAAACGGCGAACCGCGATGCGGAACCAACGCCGTTGAGACCGCAATTGTGTGCGTAAAGACCGAGGCCCCCAGGCCCCCGCGTCGGGCTGTTGCTTGGGAGATCTCTGAGCCTTGGAGGTAAAGGAATATGGCCAGGCAGAAGTTTGAGCGGACGAAACCGCACGTGAACGTAGGGACGATCGGTCACGTTGACCACGGCAAGACGACGCTGACGGCGGCGATCACGATGGTGCAGGGCAAGAAGGGTCTGGCGGATCTTCGGACCTTT